>NZ_JAJJOZ010000006.1:0-277301 GCF_021653995.1 Paracandidimonas lactea | reverse complement strand
GGGGAAAACTTGTTGTTCTTGCTCATGACTCCATTCTCTCAAGAATTGAAGCCTCCTCAAAACCCGGTTCGATTCAGTTCGCCCAGCATATATACAATGAAGTAAATGATGCCAAACCTCTCCTTCCGCCCCGCTACCCACAACGACCTGCCAGCAATCTCCGCCCTCCTCTCCGATGACGAGCTAGGCGCAAAGCGCGACGGCATTCAGCACCTGTCCGCATACGCGGAAGCGCTCACGGAAATACAGGCTCAACGCGGAAATTCCATTATTCTCGCAGTGCAGGACACTGAAGTGGTGGGCATGCTGCAACTCGTCTTGATCCCAGGCCTTTCCAGGGGCGGCATGCTGCGCGCGCAGATTGAAAGTGTGCGGGTAAGCGGAAAGCACCGGGGACAAAACATTGGCCAGGCGCTGTTCGAGCACGCCATAAACCTGGCGCGGGCGGCGCGCTGCGGCCTGGTTCAGTTGAGCACTGACAAGCAGCGTTCGGATGCCTTGCGGTTTTATGAAAGACTTGGATTCACAGCCTCACACGAGGGGATGAAGCTTGCCCTGTGAGGTGCCGTCGGTGCGAAATTTTACCCATTCAGATCACTGACTACACATCCGATCGCTCATGACTACAAACTCAACATACTGCGCCGTCGACACTGATAAGCTAAACACTTTAAAAACAAAATAGCTCGAAATTCTGCAATTAGGACTGGAGATGGGATTTGCTCCGACTGAGTTAAGGGCACTTTTGAGCCGCCTTGGCGAAATCCTTTGTGCGTTAGAAGTCATACAGTCTTGATGGCGGACACAACGTACCAAACCGCATAAACGCCTGGGGCCATTTCACAAACACTTCATCAACTATTCGCTATTCTCTGAGCACAAGCACAAGCATCCACCAGAAATCATTTTTGACTAGCAATCCATGCTAAGTTTGGTTTTGGCTGTTCAACCGGAGAGTTACATGAGCTATATCCTTCAAGTCGATTTTCCTTATTCCGGCCCCTGGGGCGATGAAATGACCGCGGCGATGGAAGACCTGGCTCGTTCGATAGCTGAAGAGCCAGGCCTCATCTGGAAAATATGGACCGTAAACGAAACCGCTGGCGAAGCCGGCGGTATCTATCTTTTCCGAGACCGCCCGAACGCTGAGGCCTATCTGGCAATGCACACGGCACGGCTCCATGGTTTCGGTGTACCAAACGTCAATGGAAAGATATTTTCAGTACAAGAAGCCTTAACAAAAATAGATCGAGGCCCCATCTCTTAAATGTCTGCATGATGGGGCCTGCTTCCCGCTCATCGGCTAATATTCCGGCAGCGTTCGCACCACCCCACCACCTCTTCCACGAAACGGCCGGAACACCATCAGGATCAGCATCGCCATCAGGCCCCCGCTGTGCTGGCCTCCCAGCCCATTTCCACCAGGCCGGTAAAGCCTCCCCAGAACATACGCATGCCATCGAAGGGCATGTTCTCGGGCGTACACGCGACGCGCGGATCTTTCATTACCAGTGCATTGATGCGGTCGCGATCCGCACGCGAAGCGTAGACGATCCATGAGAATACGGCCACTTCATCTTCTTTAAGTTGCACCGCCTGGGGAAACGACGTCACCTTGCCGACAGGTACGTCATCGCCCACGCATTCGAAATATTGCAGGGCACCATACTCCATCCATACTTCGCCGGCTTTATGCGCCATTGCCCGGTAATCGTCCAGACGAGCGCGCGGTACGGGCAACACGAAACCATCAACATAATGCATGAGTAACTCCTTTATCAGCGATATCGGGGTTCGACAAGCTCTGCGAATCGCACGAGCGCGACGCATGCCTGCATCCCTCCTGGCGTCTCCACTTGTGGACACCGTCCACATATGCTAAAGACTAAAATGGACAATGTCCACATCGAAAACGTACATTCTTGTAAGCAATGCCTCGTACTCTGAAAACGCCTGATCTGCCCTCCTCCGCTTCGCCCCGATCGCGCAAGACGTATCACCATGGCGACCTGCGCGCCGCGCTCGTCGAAGCGGGCTTGGCCCTGGCGCGCGAAGGCGGCCCGGAGGCCGTAGTGCTGCGCGAGGTCACGCGCCGTGCAGGGGTAGCGCCTAATGCCGCATACCGTCATTTCGCCAGTCATCAGGCCTTGTTCGAAGCTGTACGCGCCGCAGCACTGGGCGCGCTGGCGCACGCGATGGAGCTTGAGCTGTACAAGGCGGAGGCGTTACACGACCCGGCCGAACGCGCCCGCGCCATGCTGGCCGCAGTGGGACGTGGATACTTGGGGTTTGCACAAGCAGAAACCGGATGGTTTCGCACCGCGTTCGCGTTCAGTGCCTTCGATCTCGAGGCGCCGGCAGACCCGGCGCGTACGGCTAGCAAAGGCTTGAATCCCTTCGAGCTATTGAACTACGCGCTGGACGCCCTGGCGAATGCCGGCGTCCTGGCAGCGGACAGGCGACCGGGCGCCGAATTTCTGGCATGGTCTGCGGTACACGGGCTCGCGCTCCTCATTATTGACGGGCCGTTACGCGGTGCACCGCCTGATGTGCGCAAAGCACTGAGCCTGCGGTTGCTACGGATGGTCGAGGATGGCCTGTAAGGGTGAGTTTGCGGCAACTTCGACTGGGCAAATAATTGCGTAGTCTTCAACATCAGCGGCAACAAGTACCACGTCATTGCCGACGTGGTGTTCCGATTAAAAATGGCGTGACATCTTGTCCCTGAGGCCGGCCATCGTGATCTCGCCCAGGTGCACATCCACCATGCGCCCCTGGGCATCGAAAAAGAAGGTGGTGGGTAGACCGCCGGTTCGCATTTCGCGCATGGCGCCAGACGATGGATCGAGCAGAACATTCCTCAGGCTCAAGCCTTCCCGCTCAAGAAACGCCTTGGCCTGTTGCGCGCTTTCGCCCTGGTTCACCAGAACGAACGAGACGCCTGGAAACGCCGCCTGAGCCTGCTCCAGCACTGGCATTTCACGCCGGCATGGCGGGCACCAGCTTGCCCAGAGATTGAGCACGATGGGGCGCCCTGCGTATTCGCCCAGCGAAACGGGGTGCTCATCCAGGGTTGCCAACTGCAGACGTGGCAGCGGCGGCACAGCACGCAGCAACAAGGCCAGCCCTCCCGCCGCAAGGGCCCAGACGAGGACGCCCGCCAACACGCCCGTCAGCACGGGGCGACGCAAGGCATGCGCCGATCGGGTTCGCCACCAGATATAGGCCACGGCCGCCAGCACACCAGCCCACCAGGTAAACCCGCCATCGCCAATAGCGATCATGGACCTGGGCGCGGCCGAGTATTCATCCCACCATTGCACGATATAGACCAGACGAGCCGCCAGGAGACCCCAGAACACGGCGTCAAGAATCATTGACCCCGCCGCTTTGTAGCGAACATCCGGCATGCGCCGGCCGACGATACGCGCTGTGAGCCAAGCCAGCACAACGGCAGCGATGACGATGACGACCTGTATAGGGAATGGCCCAATGCCAGTCATGACACACCTGCCGCGTCCGAGCGGCCTGCCATATGGCCTTGCACCATATACTCGTCGCCCTGTTCCCGCGTATGCGTCAACGTGAGTACTGCTACAGGGTCAGGAAACTCGGGTTCTTCCCTTGAAGAGAACAGACCCCCGCCTGCCCAGGCGGCGCCCATGGCAAAACAGTGCAAACTCAACGCCGCATGGGCGATCCGGTGAACAGGCAAGCTGGGCTCCTTGAAGTGATTTCTGTAGATGATGCACTGGCAGAATTAAGAGAGGCTTAAGGCGCGGCAGCTTTCTCACTCCAAAAGCGGATTCCATGTCCTTCCGTTCGCATGTCCGAGAAACGATCTCATGAACCGCCCCGAGTTTGAACTGACCCACAAGCGTTAAACGGTTAAACCTCGGGATATCGTATGGCCGGCCAGCATGCTGACAGCCAGAAGCAGGACCAGACGACACCATGCGGCACAAGCCAAGTGCTTCTCCTTCTGACGACTCGATTGAACGTCGACGTTTCACGCCGTCTCCGGCCATGAGGGCGTCGTAGCCTGCGTTGGCGTGCCACCTATATGTACGCCGAGTTCACCGAACCCGGCGTGTACCCCCTCAGAGATTTTCTGATTCAATGCGTTCTTTGTGACGCGACTGACGAACCAGCATCACAGGAACCGGCGCAATGCGCGCCACCTGCTCCGCATCACTGCCCAGCAGCAACCGATCCACGCCACGGCGCCCGTGGGTGCCCAGGATGATCAGGTCACAGCCGCGCTCCTCGGTTTGGCGGACAATTTGCGCTGATATCCGCTCCGCTGTGGCTTCAAGCAGCACCATCTCCGTGTCAATGCCGTCTTGGCGCAACCGATTCGCAGCGTCGTCCAACAAGGCTTGTCCGGCTGCAAGAAAACGAGGCCGAACGTCCTCCAGATAGACCTTGGGGGGCACAAAATCCGTGTTGTAGCGGGTCGGTTCGATAATATGCAGCAGCACCACAGTGGCACCGCTCAGACGCGCCAGGTTCGCCGCATGATCTAGAGCCAAAAGGGATGTAGAACTGCCGTCAAGCGGCACCATGAGCCGTGAATACATAGACGTTCTCCTGGAACAACGAAATGCTTGTATTGAGATGGTTTCCATTTCTGATGGTGCCGGCGCGGATTCGAACTTGCGATGCATCAGCGCCCCCGGTGTCGGCCCCATCTTACAAAGCGTCAGCAACATGATAAGCTAGTAATAGATTACTTGCTTTGATATGGATAGGCAATGCATGTACACCCCAAACACCTCCCTGCCGATGAATGCCGTGCGGCGAGTACGGAAGCGCTCGTTGCATTAGCCAGTAACCAGAACCCTGGCGATATCACCAATACTGCCATCGCAGCGCCGACGGATCTGCCACGGGGTGCGTTTTTTCGTTATTTCCCAAGCAAAGACGCCCTCTTCCAGGCAGTCGTTTCGCGGGTCGAAAAGCGTTTACTGGCGCGGATAGACCGGGCGGCGGAAAGTACGGCGTCACCGCTCGCCGCATTAGCGGCAATGTTCATGACGCATATCGATTTCGTATCTGAATACCCTGGTGCTCCAAGAATGCTTTCTGGCGAACTGCAGCGCGTGGGCGAGACTTTGCCCAAGCGACTGGTGCAGGCTTTGACCTGCCAGTACAACGAGCGTTTGCAACGCCTGCTCGATGCGGGAAAGAAGCTAGGCGAGGTCGATGCCCAGCTAGATGTGCAGGCCGCCGCTGTTTTGTATCTCGCCACCATCCAGGGGCTCGTGACGCAATCGCTATTGGCGAGCGATATGGCAAGCATCCAACGCACTGCGCCCGGCGTGTTTGCCATTTACCAACGCAGTATCAGTGCCACAAGAATCAGCGAATGAAAAACAGCGGCCTTTCCAACACAGCCAAATTCGCAGTACTCATACTCTTCATCGCAATCGCTGGCGGCACCAGAAGATCACGCACACCAGCGAGGCGCTCGCCGAATTACTGTACTGGCACCCAACAATGGGGCCATCCTCGCACCAGTACGCGAACGCGGCAGCGTGGTAGCAAGGTTTTGTAAAATAGTGCGCATGTCGGAACTGAAGAAAACACCCCGTCTTCGCTGCGCGCATTGCCGGCGACCTGCCTCTCATTGCCTGTGCGCATGTATGAGCCGAATGTCCAACCGCACGCGTGTCTTGGTTCTGCAGCATACAGATGAAGCGAGCCATCGTTTGAACACCGCCCGCCTGGCAGTGTCGGGGCTGGCCAATGCGCAGATACTTGTTGGAGAGCACTTTCCTCAGTTGGAGGCCATCATTGCATCAGCGACGCGCGCTGTTCTTTTGTTCCCGGCAAAAGAAGGGCACCCGATCGAGGCGACCGTGCCTGCAACTCAGACCCAACCGTCGCTGCTGATCGTGCCCGATGGCACATGGCGCAAGGCACGCAAGATTGTCCGCGCAAACCCTGTGCTCGGCGCCCTGCCGCGCTTCAGCCTACCCGCCGGTAAGCCTTCCGAGTATCGGATACGCAAAACCCGTGAGCCGGCGGCAGTCTCGACCATCGAAGCCATCGCCCGAAGTTTGTCCATACTCGAACCCGCCGGCGGGTTCGAGCGCCTGCTGATTCCGTTCAGGGCGCTGATCGACCAGCAAGTGCAGGCCATGGGGGAAGAGGTGTATAGGCGGAATTATCAAAATAGCAGCCCACCACCTGCCTAGTTCCGCCTTGCGAGCGGCGCGCGTAGACGCATTTGAAACTTTTCCGCGACGCCGCCGCAGGCATGACTATACTAACGGCTCGATACGGATGCGCCCAGGAAACGCGGTGTGGTCCGGCAACTAAGGTTCTGATAGAATACTGTTTTTACATACAGTCTTTCTATCACGGGAGGGTGCGGTATGAAATCGGTGGAGCTATTCGCTGGCGCGGGCGGGCTGGCCATGGGCTGCGAGATCGCGGGCTTCACCCATCTCGCCGTGGTCGAATGGGACAAATGGGCCTGCGACACCGTGCGCGAGAACCAAAATCGCGGCTACCCCCTGCTGGCCAACTGGGTGCTGCACGAAGGCGACGTGCGAGCTTTCGATTGGAGCTCCGTGCCGCCGGGCATTGATCTGCTGGCCGGCGGCCCCCCATGCCAGCCCTTTTCCATCGGTGGCAAGCACAAGGCCCATGCCGACAACCGCGATATGTTTCCCGCAACAGTCGAGATCATCCGGCAACTCAAGCCCAAGGCCTTCATCGTCGAGAACGTGAAGGGGTTGACGCGCGCCTCCTTCGCCAATTATTTCAGCTACATTCAGCTCCAACTGGAGTTCCCCGAAGTTCCTCCGCTGAAAAACGAAGACTGGTCCGAGCACCTTGCCCGCCTCCAGGTTGAGAAAACGTCGGGCAGGCGCAAGGGCCGTGGGCTCACCTACAACGTGGTGCCCACGCTGGTTAACGCGGCCGATTACGGCGTCCCCCAGAAGCGTGAGCGGGTCTTCATCATCGGCTTTCGAGACGATCTGGGCATTGAATGGTCCTTTCCGGCGCCCACTCACAGCTATGACGCACTGCTGCGCGACCAATGGATAACCGGCGCCTACTGGAAGCGACACGGCATGCGCATGCCGCCCGTTCCCCAAAAATTGGCAAACCGGGTGGCCAAGCTGCGCCAGACAGCGCTCTTCGACACGCTCGCCTGGCGCACGGTCCGAGACGCCATCCAGGGGTTGCCCGACCCGCGCTCGCGCGCGGCGGCGCGGGTGCCCAATCATGTGTTCCAGGCGGGTGCGCGCAGCTACCCCGGCCACACCGGCAGCCCCTTTGATCTACCGGCCAAGACATTGAAAGCCGGCGATCATGGCGTGCCTGGCGGCGAGAATATGCTGGTTAACGACGACGGCTCGGTCCGATATTTCACGGTGCGTGAAAGCGCCCGCATCCAGACTTTCCCCGATGGATTCCGCTTTCATGGCAGTTGGACCGAAACCATGCGCCAATTGGGCAACGCCGTGCCGGTTCTGCTCGCGCAGCGCGTGGCCTGCAGCGTGGCGGAGCAACTGGCGCTGGCCGAGCTGCGCACCCTTGAAAAAACACAAAGAAGCAATAGAAGGATGAGCGCGTGACAGCCAAGGTCATTCCATTCAACCCGCTGGACAAGAAGAATCTTGGCGCGAGCGTCGCCGAAGCGCTACTCACCAAAGAGCCCCGTCCTCTGGGCGAGGTCGCCTCCTTCGAGGGCGCGGGAATCTACGCTATCTACTACACCGGCAACTTCGAGGCCTACCAATCCGTGGCCCGATTCAACCGTGACGACAAATTTCTTTGGCCGATCTACGTCGGCAAGGCGGTGCCCGCCGGCGCCCGCATGGGCGCCAGCCTCGAGTTGCCTTCCGGCAAAGTGCTGTACAAACGGCTCAGGGAGCACGCCGACAGCGTCAAGGCAGCCGAAAACCTGGATATCAAAGATTTTCATTGCCGCTTTCTGGTGGTGGATGACATCTGGATACCCCTGGGCGAGTCGCTCATCATCGCCCGCTTCACCCCCGTCTGGAATTCTCTAATCGATGGCTTCGGCAATCACAACCCTGGCAAGGGCAGGCACGCCGGCATGCGGCCACGCTGGGATGTCTTGCATCCCGGCCGTGCCTGGGCCATGAATCTCGCGGAACGCCCAGAAACACCGGCGCAGATCGCACAGGACGCAGCCACCTATTTGAGAACGCCGCCCGCCTGTTTGTCGGGGCAGTTCATCGAGGCATAGGCAGCGCCCTACCCCGCGGGCCAAGGAAATGAACAACCCGTCGCAAAAGCGCATCCATATCTCGTAGTTCGCACTCCCAGATCACCATCGTCTCCCAACCCATTTCCTGAAGCCTGTGGCAATTGGCGAAATCCCGAGCCTTGTTTCTTTCCAGCTTGGTCGCCCAAAAATCCTTATTGGATTTAGGCATCCGCGCCAACACGCAATTATCGTGTCGATGCCAGAAGCATCCATGCACAAAGATCACCTTGCGTCTACCGGCAAACACAAGGTCCGGCTTGCCGGGCAGTTTTGCTCCGTGCAGGCGATAACGATAGCCAGCACCATGCACAAGTCGCCGAACAAGTATCTCAGGACGCGTGTTTTTTGCCTTGACCAGCGACATGACACGGCTCCGCTCAGAAACGCTGATCGTGTCTGTCATAACGATAAATCTTCCTATTGGCTTTAGAACGCATCACGCCAGGCGTTCGATGGCCGTACCCATGAGTATCCGTTCCATTCCACCATATAGCTCGCTGTTTCGGTTATACAGCTTTGTTCGTCTAACACCAACCAATTTAGCAACAGTGCTGAACACCCACGCGCGTAGTGGCTCAGATTGACTTCATAATTGCTCGCACGACAGACGGCGACCAGGGCGTTTTGCTTATCCAGTCTTGCCGGGTTACTGTGAGGGGGTCATTAATCAAGGCCCGTCAGCTGGCAGGGCTTGGTTGTTAACGGTTTGCAGTCTCTGTTGCATGCGCTCGCATGGCGGGCTTCATGGCGAGCACTGCGTCGGGTTTTAAAATGTTATGGATTTATGTTCGTAATCAGATCAATGGCCACTACTGATATCGATGCGGTATTGGCTATCCAGGCTGATGCCTATAGCGACGACGTCATTGAAGAAGCGACAGTGATTGCAGCACGTCTGACGACGGCGCCGGATACTGCCTGGGTAGCGCAAAATAAAGAAGGCGTACAGGCTTATCTGGTGACCTACCCTTCACGGCTGGGCTCGTTGACAGCGTTGGGGGCGAATTTTCAGTGTGCAGCCAATCCAGACTGCCTGTATTTGCATGACTTGGCGGTCGCCTCTGCGGCAAACGGGGCAGGGATGGGGCAAGCTTTGATTCATGAGGCAATCCGTTATGCTGAAGGTCAGGGTTACCCATTTTCCGCGCTGATTTCCGTACAGAATTCGGTGAGGTTCTGGCAGCGGCACGGCTATCGCGTGGTAGAAAATCTATCGCAGCCACAACAGGCCTTGCTGTCAACATATACCGGCCCGGCCTATTACATGAGCAGGGCGCTCCGCAATGCGCCGATGCACGCCCGAAGCTAGATTACGAGCCCGAAGCCGCAGCCTCCGGTAATTTCGCAATCACCTTGATCTCAAAGTCAAAGCCATACAGCCATGTCACGCCCACCGCCGTCAATGTGGGGTGCGGGGCCTGCCCCCAATAATCGGGCACCACGCCCCAGATCGTCTCGAATGTCGATTGTGGGTCGACCATGAACACCGTCACATCGACCACGTCGTCGAAGCTGCAGCCTGCGGCAGCCAAAATACCATTCAAGTTATCGAACGCCTGACGAACCTGTTTTTCCAGTCCTTGCTCCGGGGAGCCGTCATCCAGACTGCCGACCTGCCCGGACACAAACAAGAAACCGTTGGCGCGAACGGCGGGCGAATAGCGATTTCGCTCGTACAAATCCTGACGACCATGTGGGAAAACGACCTTGCGTGTTGTCATTGAAGCATCTCCATTCTTGGGCGGCCTGCTTCGGCCGAAATTGATCATGAAGAGAACTTTAATGATCCGGGCGTGGACGATAAACTGGCAATCGCACTCAACATTGTTTGCAAAACGCAAACAATCAAACCGCCTGGAGTATCGATGGACCGTTTCGATGCAATGCAAGCATTCGCCCGCGTCGTGGAAACCGGAAGCTTTACCAAGGCCGCCGAGACACTGCACATGAGCCGCACCAGCGTGACGCAGCTGGTTCAGCAACTGGAAGCGCGCCTGCGTGTCAAGCTGCTGAACCGCACCACCCGTAAGGTAAACGTTACCGCCGACGGCGCTGTTTATTATGAACGGGTGCAAAAGCTTCTGGCTGATATGGAGGATGCGGAGACCAGCCTGTCCAGCGCCTCAATGTCGGCCCGAGGCAGACTACGGGTGGATGTACCCAGCCCCTTTGCCACCCTGATTCTCGTACCCGCCCTACCCGATTTTCATGCCCGATATCCGGATATCGAGTTGCATTTGGGGGTCAGCGACCGAGTCGTGGATCTAATCGACGAGAATGTGGATTGCGTGGTGCGAGGCGGCGAAGTCACCAACCCATCGCTGGTGGCGCGCCATGTCGGCGACCTTCGCATGGGCGTGTATGCAGCGCCTGCTTACTTGGCGATGGCAGGCGTGCCCACCCATCCACATGCGCTCGAAGGCTCCCATCATCGCATCGTCAGCTTTGGCGGGGGACGTACACAGCGTGTGCTGCCGCGCACATTGCACCGCGACGGCGAAATCCTGACCATACAAGGCCGCTATGCCCTCGCGGTTGATGACGGTAACGCCTATCTTGCCGCGGGCTTGGCCGGGATGGGAGTGCTGTGGATGCCGGCCTACATGGCCAAGGGACACATTGAAGACGGGGCGTTGGTGCAGTTGTTCCAGGATTGGAGCCTGCAGCCCATGCCGATGTACCTTGCATTCCGCCCGAACCGCCATGTAAGCGCGAAGCTGCGCGTGTTTATGGACTGGGTTGCCGAGCTCATGGCGCGGCATATGCAATCAAGCATCCAGTGCATTACTCGGAGACTCAAATGAAACCCAGAATTTCCTTGATCACCCTGGCCGTCCAAAACCTGGAACGTTCGCTCCGCTTCTACCGCGACGGCCTGGGCCTCCCTACCGAAGGCATTGTCGGCCAAGAGTTCGAGGACGGCGCGGTGGCGTTTTTCGAGCTGGAATCGAATCTGAGACTAGCCCTTTTTCCGCGAAGCAGCTTGGAGAAGGATGCCGGATTGCCCCCCGGGAAACCTGCCGGCACAGCGTTCAGCCTGGCGCACAATGTAGCGTCAACTGCCGAAGTGGATAGTGTGATGCAGCAGGCGGCGGATGCTGGCGCGAGGATTGTGAAACCAGCACAAAAGACCTTTTGGGGTGGCTATGCTGGCTATTTCCAGGATCCGGACGGCCACCTGTGGGAAGTGGCATGGAATCCAGCCTGGGCGCTTCCCGGCTAAGCCCATGTTCTCTGGCCAGGCAGTGCCGCCAACTGGATCTCACAGCCCCGTGGGCAAACCGCGCCTGCCGACCAATAAGGAGCCGTGCTCCTCAAGCATTCAAGCGCTTGGTTTCGGCCGCCCGATCGTCGTGGCAGCCGACGCGGCATCATCCGCTGCAAGAAACTCGGTAGACGC
Source organism: Paracandidimonas lactea (assembly GCF_021653995.1). Taxonomy (NCBI): domain Bacteria; kingdom Pseudomonadati; phylum Pseudomonadota; class Betaproteobacteria; order Burkholderiales; family Alcaligenaceae; genus Paracandidimonas; species Paracandidimonas lactea. Next base: position 265,650 of record NZ_JAJJOZ010000006.1, on the reverse strand, counting down.
CCGCCCGTCCGCATTGTGCTGCACAATCCGTGCTGGGCGACCTTGGTCGTCGAGCCATAGCTGGCCGATGCCTGCGCCATTCCAAACGCGTTCACCGCTGCGGCGCTGGTCGGGCAAGCGCGGCTTGATCGCAAGTTCGCGGCGCTGGGTAAACCAATTCAAGGGCGAGCGTGGTGAATACAGCCAACGGTTGAGGCGATCCAGCCAGTCGAGCAGCCGGCGTGGGAACTCGTTTTTGATGCCGCTGCTTGTGATCTGCCAGATATGCGGCGTGCGATCGCGGCCGCGAATTTGCACGTCGTAGGCAAAGGAGTAATGCACATCGCCGGACAAGACAACATAATTGCCGGGCGTGCGGGAGTGCCGGAAGATGTTGAGCATGACGCTGGCCGCGCCGCGATGCGCCATCCAGTTTTCGGCGTCGACAGTAAGTGCGTGGCCGGCGAACGCACATATACGCTGTATGACTTCGATTAGTTTGACGCCGAACATGGGCGTCGGTGACACGATGACGGCAGACTTTTCATCGAGCAACTCGTGTTGCAGCTCGGTAAGCGATTCCCAGTCCATCAGCCCCGACGGCCTGCTGGGCAGCCGGCGGCTGCGCCAACGACGCGTGCGCGTATCGAGCACGATGACAGTTGGCTGGGTACGCAGCACGTAATCCCATTGCCTGAACGATAGTAAGCGGCCGATCAATGCGTCTTGTGCCTGCGCATCAAGCCTGCCTTGTGCGTCGGGCCGTGCCGCGAGGGCCGCCATGTCATCAAGCACCGCACCGAATGCATCGGGACGGTTTCCCCAGCCCTGGCATAGCATGTACGCGATCAGGGCATTGCCTACGATGCGGCGCGAGAATGGATGCTCGTATGCGGTCGCTTCCCACTTGGCCGATAGGTTCCAGTCGTCCGTAATGTCGTGATCGTCAAAAATCATCAATGTTTGCACATGTGCAAGCAGGCGCGCCGCACGCGGCAGTTCGGCCACGAATCCGTCCAGCGCATTGGCCTCCCGTTGCCAGCGCCGCATATGTTCCGCATCGAGCGTCGGCATTGCCACGTCGCCAATAAGTTGCCACGGCACCGGAGACCACGCCAGCATATAGATAGCCAACACTTCAGCCAGCGTCACGAGGTGGTTATGTGCGTTGGCTGTCGTGAAGACAGGCTTCTCAACCCCACCGAAAAAACGCTCGCGCAGCGCCTCGTTGGATTTGAACGCAGGCAGCAAATCTTCGCGCCGGTAGTAGCCAGCGGGATGGGCATAGAGTTCCTCGCTGTCTGCGACGACGGCGCCTTCCAGGCATTCGCCATACAGGCCGAGGCGTCGTATAAGCGCATGGATGGCCGCGAGCATTGGCCCGGCCACGTCGTCGGCATAGACCTGGTCGCCGCACATGATGAGCATGGCAGGCCGCGCCTCTGCGCGGTTACTGTTGCCTGCGAGCAGGCCGTCGGCATATGCGAGCCCGTCGTGCGCGGGGTGGTGCGGCTTGCGACAAGAACCGAACAAGATATTGTCGGCGCGGCTGCGCAACACGAGGCTGGGCCGCGCCGTGCCGTCATGCAGCAGATGCGGCGCCCAATGTGCGATTGGGGCTTCAGTGCCGTCACTGCCGGCCACCATCACGTCGTACTCGATCACCGCGTCTTGAGGCAGCGGCTCGACAGGGCTGACATCGATGAAATGCACATATGCATGGCGGCCCACAGGAATCACACGGCAGCTTGTCGCGTCGAGCACCAGGCGTTGCGCTGGCGCACCGGCTGGTTCCAACAGCAAAGTAAGGCTCAGCGGCGCACTGCCAACGAGCCACAGCACGAGACGGTTCGGCTCAAGGCGGCGCAGTATGGGGCCCGCGAGAACGGGGGGAAGGTCGTTGGGGATTGGAGCGTGGATCAATAGAAGTACGACACTGTAATGCGGAAAACGACCGGTTTAGTTTAACCGTGTTATACAGCACACCACATCGCTGCATTGAAACAAAAAACTATCCCTCCATTGGCGATAATTCCATTTATCCACGCCCACTCAAAATTCCATGCTCAATATTCTTGAAACCGACGGCGTACGCACATTGCATTTCGGAACGCTGGCCGTGCAGGGCGCGATGCGCGTTGACCGCCCCATCGATATCGAACTGGAATATGTCCAGCAAATGATGATGTGGCTGCTCTTTCGCCGGGAAGCCGCCCATATCGTGCAGCTCGGCTTAGGCACTGCAGCGCTCACGAAGTTCTGTTACCACCGGTTGGCGCCGGCCAGGGTTACTGCTGTGGAGCTCAGCGGGGATGTGATCGACGCGTGCCGCACGCACTTCGCACTCCCGCCAGACGACGAGCGCCTGCACATTCTGAATATGGACGCCCGGGATTATGTGACAGACTTTTCCCGGCGCCGCACCATCGACATCCTGCAGGTCGATTTGTACGATGCGCCGGCCCGGGGGCCACTGCTGAGCACGGCCAGTTTTTATGCCGCGTGCGCCAACTGCCTGACCATCGGCGGAATGATGACCGTAAATTTGTATTGCGACTGGCCCGAACATCTGCATCACATCCAGCTCATGGAGCAGTCTTTCGACGCCGTCGCATGGCTGCCCGAGGTCCACGACAGCAACATGGTGGCCATCGCCTTCAAGCAGCCGCCTTCCGTGGACTTTGACGATCTGCACACACGCGCCACAGAGATCCGCGCCACATTAGGCCTGCCTGCGGAAACCTGGGTCAAGGGCCTGCATCGCTGGATGAGCTCCGACACTGACGAGCTTTGAGAAGAACAGGTGCGACACTGCCACAAAGCTACGGGCGAAATGACCACAATGTGACTGCACGCTGAATGGCGAAATACAGGGTGACTGACTTGCTGCGGTACTGTTATGCCGTGAAAGCCCCATCAAAGCACACCCTTCATATCCCGCGCTGCCTTGTTTAGATAAGGCAGCAACTCGATTGCACGCTCTATAGACATACGCGCCGTGGGCGCGTGCATGGCAATAACCGCCTGTACTTCGCCCCGGGTGTCGTGCACCGGCACCGCGACGGCAACCATACCAGCAATGAACTCTTCGCGATCAGTAGAATAGCCTTGTTCGCGGATCTTCCTGCATTCGCGCTCAAGCGCCATAAGGCAAGTAATGGTGCTGGGGGTACAGGCTTCAAGCTTCAGGTAGGGCAGAATGCGGGCCGCTTCGCCGGCACGCATATGCGCCAACAGGAGTTTGCCGCTGGCAGTGCAATGCAGCGGCACGTGGGAACCGACATCGAAAATAAGCCGCAGCGGCCACTGGCCTTCGACGCGATCCAGATACACGACCTGTGTGCCATCCAGCGTCGTGAAGTTGCACGTTTCACCGACCTGCCTGACAAGCTCGACGAGGATATCGTGGCGCAAGCTCTGCACGGACCGATGCTTCAGTGTATTGAGCGCGAGGCGTCGCAGCGATTTGCCAACGGCGTAGCTGCGTTCGTCGACATCGCGCATCAGATATCCGAGCGAAACGAGCAGCGTACAAAGCCGGTGGGCGGTACCTTTGGGCAAGGACAGTGCGTCGGCGATCTCGGCCAGAGTCATGGCGCCACCGTACGCAGAGACCAAGTCGATGATCCGCAAGGCACGGGCTGGCGCGCCGCCAGAGATTTCGGAATTTTCGCTTTGATCTTCAAAATTCGGAACAGAATTCACGGGAAAATCCTAAGGAAAACCAACGGATTATGCCTTGTTACTGCCCGGCGGGATCTATACCATAAGATCATATCAGAACGAATCGTTCCATTTTAAAACGATCCATCTCCTCTCCGGGAAGGCAGCACATGACTAGACGGTATGACTACATCGTTGTGGGTGCCGGATCAGCCGGGTGTGTACTGGCCGCCCGGCTCAGCGAAGATCCGTCGGTGCGCGTGTTGCTGCTCGAAGCCGGCCCTCCCGATCACTCGATCTGGCTGCACTTGCCGATCGGGTATGGCAAGACGATGTGGAGCAAAAAGTACAACTGGTGCCTATACACCGATCCCGATCCGAATATGAATGGCCGCCGCATCTATTGGCCGCGCGGTAAAACGCTGGGTGGGTCCAGCGCTATCAACGGGCTTATCTATATCCGCGGCCAGCGGCAAGATTACGATCATTGGGCCGCGCAGGGCAACGCTGGGTGGAGCTATGACGATGTGTTGCCCTATTTCATCAGCTCCGAGTCGAATGAGCGGGGCGCCTCGCCGTTCCACGGCGACAAAGGCCCGCTCAGGGTATCCGACATCCACCATCAGGATGAGCTGATCGAAGCGTTCCTGAAAGGTGCGCACGAGGTTGGCGTTCCGCGCACGACAGACTTCAATGGCAAGACGCAGGAAGGTGCCGGCTATTATCAGTTGACGACGCATAAAGGCCTGCGTTGCAGTACAGCCACGGCTTATCTTCGGCCTGCGCGCGGCCGCCGGAACCTCGTCGTGTGCAGTAACGCCGCGGCGACCAGTCTGATCATGGATGGCGCCCGGGCGGCAGGCATAAATTATCTGCAAGCCGGTGAAGCGCGCAGCGCCGAGATCAACGATGGCGGCGAGGTGCTGCTTTCGGCGGGGGCAATCTATTCACCGCAGTTGCTTCAGCTCTCGGGTATAGGCCCTGCGGGCTTGCTGCAATCGCATGGCATCCCGGTCGTAGCCAACCTGCCCGGCGTAGGTGAGAACCTGCAGGATCATTTGCAGATACGTCTGGGTTTCGAGTGCACACGGCCGATCACCACCAACGACGCGCTCAACAGCCTTCTGGGCCGCATACGCATGGGCATGCAATGGCTTGTACGGCGCGAAGGCCCGCTGGCTGTGGGCATCAATCAGGGGGGCTGTTTCATGCGCGCCTTGCCTGATGCGGCAACACCCGATATTCAGTTTCACGTAGCAACCTTGTCGGCCGACATGGCGGGCGGCAAGGTCCATGATTACTCCGGCTTTACGTTTTCGGTGTGCCAACTGCGGCCGGAGTCGCGGGGCCATGTGCGTATCAAATCGGTGGATCCCCTTGTTACGCCGGAGATCCAGCCCAACTACCTGGACACCGACCTCGATCGCCGTACTACGGTAGCGGCCATTAAGGCAGCCAGGCAGATTGCACGATCCAGGTCCATGCAGCCTTACGTCAAGCGCGAGGTCAAGCCGGGCCCGGAAGCTGAAACCGATGAAGATTTGCTGGCGTTTGCGCGCGATACGGGCGCCACGATTTTTCATCCCACTGGAACATGCCGCATGGGCCCCGACGGGGATGCCATGGCTGTACTCGATGCTGAACTTCGGGTACGCGGCATGAAGAGCCTTCGCGTGATCGATGCCTCTTCCATGCCCACGCTCGTATCGGGCAATACCAATGCGCCGGTGATCATGATGGCCGAGAAGGCGGCGCATCTTATACGCGAAAAAAGGCGGCAGTAGTCGACCGGCTGGAGACAGCCAATAATGGAGACAAGACATGACAACGAAGACACCTTTGGATCGCCGTGGTTTCATGCGAATTGCGGGCCGCTATGGCCTGAGCTCAACCTTGCTTGGCGCGGTCGGCATGTTCGGCCCGCTTACCTTGGAAGGCGTGGGGCAGGCGGCGGCACAGACAGCCAAGGGCCGCAACGGCACGGCCAAGTACAACTTCAAGATGGGTGCCGCGGGGTTCAATGAAGAGAACCTGAAGATCCAGGAATCGGGCCAGTTGTGGTTTGCGCGCGAGCTGGAGAAACGCAGCGACGGCGCGATCCGCGTTGACTTCATCGGCAGCAACCAGATCTGCAACCAGCTCGATTGCGTGAAGAAAACGCAGCAAGGTATTGTGGACATGTTCACCGCCAGCACGCAGAACTCCGCCGGCGCAGCACCCTACTACAACGTGCTGGATTTTGCCTACATGTTCCCCAGCCGGGCATCGCAGCACTATTTCTTCTATCACCCGAAAAGCGAAGCCTTGCTGCGCGAGCCGCTCCGACGCCTGCATAACGTTCAGTTCCTCTTCACGCACTGCGAACTGCGCGGCCTGATGATGGGATCCAAGTTCGCCAATAAGCCGACCGTCTCGAAAGTATCCGAACTTGCCGGCACCAAGAACCGCGTCACCGGCACGCAGCTGGGGCGCATCGCCATGGAACTGATGGACCTGGGACCCGTGCCGCTGGCGTGGGAAGAAACGGTGGATGGCTTGAAGTCTGGCCTGATCGACGGCGCAGAAACGTGGATGGGCGCAGCGGGATATGGCGGCCTTTCGCCCGTACTGTCGCAGGCTGTCGACTTGCGTTTTTTCTGCGGCACAGAGCACACAGCCATGAACAACAAGACGTTCGAGAAGCTGCCGCCTGAGCTCCAGGACGTTGTCATGGAAACAGCCTACGCCGCGCAGCAATACACGCAACGCGAGAATGAGCGGGCGCTGGTGGAGGTTGTGGGCGCCACCCCTGCCCCCGGGCCCGAAACCCTGTTCGGAAAGAACAAGGTGCGTGTCGCCGTGCTGCCGCCGGAAGAAATCAAGAAGGCAGAACAGGCTTGCTCGCCGGAGTTCAACCCCAAGCCGTGGGAACAATGGCGCGAGCGGCTCAGCAAGATGCAAGGCGGTGCTGACACCTACCAGGAGATCTACAAGATTGCGCGCGAGATTCCCCTGGACGCCACTGTGGAGAGCGTCAAGCCGCGCAAATGGTGGGAAGCGGCTTGAGCCAACACACGGGTACCGCTATCGCCGCCACGCTCCCATTTTTCTGCGGCGGCCATGGCGGGGCCACCCCTCCATTGATGTTGCGCGCAGAAGCCCGCCATCGCCCCTCGCCGCTGCGGTCACGCAAGGGCTAGGGGCGATACGGCCACCGGCATACACGGCGCAATGCTTCAGAAAGGATTGACCAATGACACCGATGATTTCCATATTGCGTTGGCTGGATCGTAACGTGGAGCGCGCCTTCATCCTCGTCGCCTACTCCACCATGGCGGGCATCATCGTGTTTGCGGTGGCGCAACGCTATCTGTTCAGCACGCAGATCCCCTGGAGCGGCTCGATTCCCATCTATCTCTTCTTGTGGGTGACGTGGATAGGCTGCTCATATAACGTGAGGCGACGTTCACACTTGTGCTTCAACGAGTTTCGCGTTCGCATGTCGTATCGGGCACAGTTTGCGTGCATGTGGCTGGACGCCCTGCTCTGGCTGGTTTTCGGCGTGCTGGTGGTGTACTACACCACGGAGCAGACCATGCTGGCCTATAACAACTTCTCCATCGTGCAGGGTACCGACAATCTCATGCAATGGTGGTTCTATTGCGCCACGCCAGTGGCCTGGGTGCTCCTGATGTTCCGCGCCCTGCAGAATCTGGCCGCGGACGTTGGACGTTATCGCCGCAACGAACCATTCATTGTCGACATTCAAAGCGTCGGCAGCAGTACAGTCTGAGGGAATGCCATGGATACGAGTTTGCTGCTTACCCTTATCACCGCAGGCGTCGTCGGCCTGTTCCTACTTGGCGTGCCGATATTCCTGGTGTTGGGCTTTTGGGTGGTGGGCGCGTCGCTGGCCATAGATTTCACCCTTGCCAACATAGGCGTCACGCTTTTCGAAGGACTGAACTTCTTTGGCTTGCTGGCGCTGCCGCTGTTCATCTTGACGGGCGACCTGATCGCGGCAGCCGGCATCGCCAGGCGCCTTGCCAACTTCGCACACGCGTGCCTGAGCTGGATGCATGGCGGGCTAGGGCTGGCCACAATCGGGTCGTGCGGGCTATTTGCGGCGATCTCCGGGTCCAATGCTGCCACGACTGCCACCATCGGCGGCATTATGCATCCGCTGTTGGTAAAAGACGGTTATCACCCCAAGTTCGCCGCTGCCACAGCGGCAGCGGGGGGAACGGTCGGAATTATCATCCCACCCTCGATCATCTTTATTGTCTATGGCTTCATCATGAACCTGTCGATTTCAGACTTGTTCATTGCCGGCATCCTGCCGGGCTGCCTCATGGTAATAGCCATGATGGCGGTGTGCTGGTGGCGCTGTCGGCGCGATGACATGGGGCAGAAAACACCGCTGGACATGGGCAATGTATGGCGCACGGCGCGCCGGGCTTACCTGGGGTTTTTTGCCGTCTTCATTGTGATCTACGGCATCTATTCGGGCATATTTTCGCCGACCGAGGCCGCGGCTATCACTGTAGGTTTCTGCCTGTTCGCCGGCCTGTTCGTCACGCGCGAGATCAAGTGGCGGGAACTACCGGATGTGCTGTTGCGATCGGGGCAGTTGACCGGGATGCTGGCGCCCATGATCGCCGTATCCATTGTGATGCAGCAGGTGTTCGGACTGTTGGGCGTCAGCCAAACGGTTGCGGAGTTCATTTCGCTGTTCGGACAAAGTCCGGTAATCGTGCTGCTGGTCTGCATGGCTATCGTGATGGCAGCCGGATGCATCCTTGAAAGCCTGCCGGTAACGGTGATTTTTGCACCCATCCTGGCGCCCATCGCGGTGGCCATGGGTGTAGACCCAGTGCATTTTTCTGTGATCTTCCTGGTGGGCGCGGCGATCGGGTTTATCTCGCCGCCGTTCGGCCTGAACCTCTTTGTGGCCAGCGGCATTACCGGCATACCCTATATGCGCATTGTCCCTTCAGCCATGCTGTACCTGGGCGGCCTGGTGATCGCCTGGCTCATGATCGCGTTCATTCCCTGGCTGTCATTGGGACTAATCCCGACACGATAGGAGCTATGGCCCCCGGTCTATCCGCCCTACTGCCATTTGCCCTGGTAGTCATCGCCGCGGTCTACTTCCACACCGTAACGGGCTTCGGCCTGGCGATGATCATCATGGGCCTGGCCAGCGGCGCGGGCATCCTCTCGGTGGCCACGCTCGCCAGCGTGGTCAGCATCGTCACATTGATGAACAGCGGGTTTGCCCTGCGAGGCAATCTTCATCATGTGCCGTGGCGGGCCACCGGCATGATGACTCTGGCTGTGTTGCCGGCGAGCGTATTGGGGGTCGTGCTTTTGGATTACCTCAGCAGCGAAGCCGCCGATGTGATCCAGGTATTGCTGGGCCTGGTCATTGTCTACGGCGGCCTGAACTTCGCCTGGCGGCCACGCCCGGTCCCCGAGGTATCCGGCCTGCTATCGTTTTCCTGGTACGGTTTCCTGGGCGGGGTGATCGGCGGCATGTTCGGGATTCCGGGGCCGCCGCTTATTTTCCAACTGTACCGCCAGCCTATGACACTGGCGCAGATTCGCACGGCGCTGATTTTCCTGAATGCTGTAATAGCCGGATCGCGCAGCTTGTTTGTGGCCATACAGGGCCAGCTGTACGCGCAGGAGATCATTCTCAGCGCCGTCTGCCTGCCCTTGGTGGCCGTGGCCACGGTGGCCGGAAAGCGCTATCCGCCGCCGTTCTCGTCCGAGGCAATGAGGCGAATCGCGTTTGTGCTGCTGATTGCGATGGGGCTGGGGTTAATGGCACCCGTGATCGGGCGGTGGCTGTAGGGCATCAGCGGAATCAAACAAGCCAATAATAGGCTGCGGCAAAGTGGCGCCGGGAAATCACGGCACGATACAGCCGTCGGGTGTGCACGCTTTACTTGTATGCCTTGCGCACTTTGTTTCCGGCAGCCTGAAGCTGCTTGCCGGTTTTGGTCACCGCCTTTTCGATCTCCCTGCCTGCGCGCACCGCACCTGGCGACTGCCCGGTTACCCGCTTGAATGCCCGACTGAAGGCGGCCTGGGACCCATAACCCAGACGCTCGGCCACTAGCTCAATGGATAACCGGTCACGGACCATCCACTGCATTGCCATACGCATGCGAAGCTCGGTGACGTAGCGCAACGGCGTAATACCGGTGACTGCCTGGAATCGCTCGGCGAATACAGACCGGGAGCTGCCCATCTGCGCAGCCATATTTTCGACAGTCCAGTCGCGACCGGGATCCCGATGCACCGCCGCTATCACCCTGGCCAGACGCGGATCGCGCAGGGCCCCGATCCAGCCGCCCGCATCGCCGCACCCGCTTTCCACCCACCCGCGCACGATGGATGCCGAGACCACTTCCGCCAGGTGCGTGAGGATTCCGGCGAAACCTGCCCGCGCGGTTCGGGTCTCGCGCTCCATGGCTTCGAGAATCGGCAGTATTTCGGGGTTGCGCTCGAGCAGCGTACTCGCGTGCAGAACCGCTGGCATCAGGCTGACCAGGGAATTCATGGAGCCCAGTTCAAATGCCATGGCACCGCTGAATACAACCACGCGATCTTCCTGGCGCATGTCCGGGCAACATACCACGATGTCCTTGACTGCTTCACAGATGACGCTGCCCGGCAGTTGCGCGATCAGCCGGCATTCAACATCGAGCTGGGACACCAGGGCGTGCGTGCCCCCACGGGGCAGCAGAACGGCATCTCCTGGCCCCAGGTGGTAAAGCGCCTTGTCAGGCCCGTATAGGTAGACGCTGCCTTGTGCAATGAAATGGAATTGAGCCTTTGCAGGATCTTCGCCGTAACTAACCCCGAACGGCGGCGTGATCTGCAGGCGCTGGTAATCCAGGCCCCGCAGGCGCATGCCGGCCAGCAGCTCGCTGACGACGTCGCTGGCGGCGCCATTGGTTTGTGCTGCTTCTGAAATGGCAGACGAATGATCAAACATTTCGTACTTAACGTCATAGATTGTCCGTTCATGCGAGTTTAACCTGATGCCTGACTTCGATCACTAGAACCTTATCCAGGACGCAATATGATCTCTACACCCACAGATAATGCCCACGCGCCACCTGACAGCAAGCCGCTTTGGGGCGCCGTCATATCCATGATGCTGGGCGTGTTCGCCCTCGTCACCGCCGAATTCCTGCCCGTCAGCCTGCTCACGCCCATGGCGGCCGACCTGCATATTTCCGAGAGCCTTGCCGGGCAGGCAGTCTCCACCACCGCAGTGCTGGGGTTTACCGCCAGCTTGCTGGTGCCGGGCATCACGAGCCGCCTGGATCGGCGCCGTGTCTTGCTGAGCTTCTCAGTCCTTCTCATCATCGCGAATCTATTGGTCGCGTTCGCCCCCAATTTTTCATTCCTGCTGGCTGGCCGTGTGTTGCTTGGCATCGGGCTCGGCGGATTCTGGGCGATGTCAACGGCCATCGTCATGCGGCTTGTGCTTGCTGCACACTTGGCGCGTGCCCTGTCGATCACCTTTGGGGGCTGGCCTTCGGAACCGTACCGGGCACGTAGTCTCAATGGGTTGCGCAGACTGTTCCCGATGAAGCAGAAAGTGCGGGCGGGCTTCTGGTTGCAGCCATCAATGCCTCCATTGCATCGGGCGCAGCGGCTGGCGGGCTGATCTTGAGCCTGGGCGATACCAGCGATGTCTTTGCTTTTGGTGCATGCGTGTTGCTCGGCGCCGTCATGTTGATAGGCCTGCGCGTCAAGCCGGCGCCATCCCTTACTTCACACGAGGCAGACACCTCATCACTGGGCACCGCTGCGTGCCCGGTGGCGCGCTAACCACTCACAACGAAACGGAGAAACCATGAACACCATGAAGAACAAGGTCGCGTTGGTCACGGGCGGGGCCCGAGGCATCGGTGCAGCGATTGTCCGCGAGCTCGCCCTGAACGGAGCAAGCGTTGCGTTCACGTATCACAACTCCGCAGATGCTGCGGAACAGCTGGTACGGCAACTGAAGAATGAACTGACGAACCTGGGCACTGCGCCGGAATCCGTGGACATCTGGCCCGTGCGCGTTGATTCACGAAACGGCGAACACGTGCAGCAGGTAATCTCTGACGTAAAAGCGCGTTGGGGCAAGTTCGATATCCTGGTCAACAACGCAGGTGTCTTCGAGGCCAAACCGATTGAAACCTTCTCTCTCGGCGAATACGACGAGCAGATGGCCATCAATACGAAGGCGGTGTTCGCGGCCATGCAACGCGCAGCGCAGACGATGGAGAACGGCGGCCGCATCATCAGCATCGGCAGCAACCTCGCCGAGCGCGTACCCGACCCCGGCCTCAGCGTGTATGCCATGAGCAAAGCAGCCGTGTGGGGGCTGACGAAGGCCGTCGCACGTGAACTGGGGCCGCGCGGCATTACTGTGAACATTATCCAGCCCGGCTCGACTGACACCGACATGAATCCTGCCGACGGCCCGCACGCCGCGCCACAGCGCCTGCTGCGGGCTATTCCGGACTTCAACCGCCCCGACGAAGTTGCGTCGCTGGCGCTGTATCTGTGCAGCGATGCTGCTCGCGCCATCACGGGGGCAAGTCTGCTCGTCGATGGCGGCGCGAATATCTAGACGTGCTCCGGAGGCATCTTGATCAAAAGACGCTGGCGGACACGGATTCCGGGTACGATTGAAGCCACCGTTCCGGTCGACGCCGGAAGTATTTGCAGGAGGCAGATATGAAGTCCCTCGAATTGGCCATCCCTCCGCCATTCATCATGTTGGCGACGGCGCTGGCGATGTGGCTGCTTTCTGTTCTCCTGCCCCGCTTCGCGTTCGCCGCGCTGCACAACACGTGGGCAGCGATCGTGTTTGCCGCAGCAGGCATTCTCTTTGGCGTGGCGGGCATTCTGGCGTTCAAGCGCGCGCACACCACGCCCGACCCTAGAACACCCGGGGCGGCAACGGCGCTGGTGACATCCGGCGTCTATCGCGTGACGCGCAACCCTATGTATCTTGGAAGCCTGCTGCTGTTGATCGGATGGGGCTTTTACCTGGGCAATGTGTGGTCGCTGATTTTTGCGTTCGCGTTTCCCGTATATATCCAGCGCTACCAGATCCGGCCGGAAGAGCGCGCCCTGATGGAAAAGTTCGGCGCCGACTATGCGGCTTACAAAACGAAGGTACGCGCGTGGCTATGACCAGCGTTTTGCAGTTGGCGCCAGGCAAGTAGCCACGAAGGTAACGCAGGCGTTGGCCGAGAATTGGCGTGGCAGATCTATGATGGTCGAAACCCTACGCTTCAAGGAGCCCCATTATGGATAAAGCCATGTATCCCGATATCACCGCAGACTTGGCCCGCAAACGCGCGGAGCTCGCGCCAGAGCCGCTGGCTGCTTTCAAGGCGTTCAGCAAGGCAGTGTTTGCACCGGGTGCACTGGACGCGCGAACCAAGCAGTTGATCGCGGTGGCCGTCGCGCACGTCACGCAGTGCCCTTATTGCATCAAGGGCCACACAGAAGGCGCGGTGCGGGCCGGCGCGAGCGAGGCGCAAATCATGGAAGCCATATGGGTAGCCGCCGAGATGCGTGCAGGGGCCGCCTATGCGCATTCGACGCTGGCGCTACAGACACTAAACCATATTCATCCGCGCACAGAAACCTAGCAAACAACGTATCGCGTCTATTGATCTCCCAACTTTCGCATGCGAAAGAATAGAGCCATCTCTGAACGTATCGATGCTTGCAGCCCGGGCCAAATCTATCTACGCTAGATGGATGGATGTTCCTCGTGCACCCGGAGATTGTTGATGAGACGCTCGCTCATAGGGCTTTCCGCGGCCTTCGCCGCCGCCGCGGTCATTTCGGCCGTATGGACGCCAGCAGCGCATGCGGCGCTGGCCGTCGGCGCACCCGCTCCCCACTTTGCCCTCCAGATCGCCCTGGCGGGAGAGACATTCGACTTCTCGATGAAGCAAGCCCTGCAAAAGGGCCCTGTCGTGCTTTATTTTTACCCTGCTGCTTTTACTAAAGGCTGCACGATCGAAGCACACACGTTCGCCGAAGCCATTGACGATTACAAAGCCCTAGGGGCAACGGTAATCGGCATATCAGCAGACGATATCGACACACTGAAAGCATTCTCTCTCGGCCCATGCGGCAGCAAATTCGCCGTTGGCGCCGACACGAGCGGCAAGGTGATCCGCGCCTACGACGCAGCGTTGGGAACGCGCCCCGGCCGCGCCACGCGAATGTCGTACGTCATTTCACCTACTGGCGAAGTCATCTATGAATATACGGCGATGGAGCCCGATTATCACGTAAAAAATACGCTGGAGGCCCTGCGCACCTGGCACGAGCGCCAGCCTCGCTAAAGTTTGACAAACACCGACGGACAGTATCAGTAGCGTCCGTGTGTTGGTATAGGTTCGAACCGCAGCGTCACTGAATGCGGCACGGCAGTATTCAAACGAAGGGGAAAGGGGAATGCCGACTGACCTGAACACGATGGCGCGCTACGTCAAGTCAGGCATGCGCCTGGCGCTGCCCGTTGATTACGGTGGGGTTTCGATGGCAATGAACCGGCCATTGATAGCGCACGGCGCAGGCAATCTGAATCTTGTTTGCGTACCGACGGGCGGCATGCAGGTCGACCTGCTGGTCGGTGCCGGGCTGGTGAGCTCAGTCGAGACCAGTGCCGTCACCCTGGGAGAAGCAGGCGGGGCACCGCGCTTCAACCAGGCGGTCAAAGACGGAACGATCAAGGTTCGTGACGCAACCTGCCCAGCCGTGCATGCGGCTTTTCTGGCGGCGCAAAGGGGGCTTCCGTTCATGCCCATGCGCGGCCTGATCGGCACCGACATCCTCAAGTATCGCGACGACTGGCGTGTGATTCAAAACCCCTTTTCCCAAGACCAGGACGATATCGTTCTGGTGCCCGCCATCAAGCCCGATATTGCTATTTTCCATGCGCCAAAAGCAGACCGATACGGCAACGTCTGGATTGGCAGACGACGTGAACTCGCGCTGATGGCCTATGCGTCTTCCCAGACGCTCGTGACCGTCGAGAAGATTGTCGACGAGAACCTGCTCGAGTCCGAACTCAATGCCGCAGGCACGCTGCCTGCGCTGTATATCAACGCCATTGCAGTGGCGCCAAAGGGTGCGTGGCCTTATGGGCTATGGGGCGAGTACGCGACAGACACTGCGGAGATCCTGCGATACGCAAAGGCGGCCAAAACCGCGGAAGGGTTTGCCGAGTACATAAAGTCTCGCCAGTTGGAGGCTGCTGAATGAACGCAACACTTGATCGAGAGCTGCTGATCTATACGATTTCCAGGCTGCTTCAGGGTGTGCGTCATGTGGCAGTCGGCGCCTCTTCCCCAATGCCTGCGGCGGGTGCCATGCTCCTGCGCGCACTCGAAGAGAAAAGAGGCGCCCCACCAGTACGCATTTCCATCCTGGGCTCCGTCAAGCACAACTTTTTACCAACGGCGGCATGGAGCTCTTCGATTGCGCTGCCCAGGGCCGTATCGATGCCTTCTTCCTGGGAGGCGGCCAGATCGATGGGCAGGGCAACATCAATCTCGTCGGAACAGGCGATTATCCGCGTTCAAGCGTGCGGTGGCCTGGATCCTTTGGCTCCGCCTATCTCTATTTCGTGGTTCCTCGCGTCATCCTTTTTCGCGAAGAACACACACCAAGGGTGCTCGTTGACCAGGTCGACTTCATCAGTGCGCCAGGCATCAGCGACAGCGCCACATACAGAACCGGAGGCCCCGTCGCGTTATTGACCAGCAAATGCTTGTTCCGATTCGACAAAGACAAGCCAGGCTTCGTGCTGGAAAGCCTGCACCCCGGCCATGACCTGAGCAGCATAAAGCAGGCGACGGGGTTCGCGTTCTCGCATGCCGACACTCCCGCCCAAACGCCGCTTCCGGATCCCGATACCTTGGAACTACTGCGCACACGAGTCATGGAGGAACTCTCGGAAACCTACCCCGAGTTTGCCAACAAGCTGCGACAAGACCGTCTGGAGATGGTGGGTGACAACGTGCCTTCAAGATTTTCTTGACTTTCGATGATCGTTCTCGCATAGTGATTTTTGGCGATATATAGGTATTGCATAGCAATACCTAGGCAACTAAAACATCGTGCATGACGCACATAACAAGCGAGACAAACCATGAAGTACTTTTCAGATCTCTCGATCAATCGACGCCGGTTTTTGAATGCGACGGGTGCGTCCGCCGTGCTGGCCCTGAGCGGTCTGCCGATGCGCGACGCTTATGCGCAAGCCCAGACGGGTACGTTGGTTATCGGCCACACAACGGTGCGCCACCTCAACCCGGCGATTCAATCCGGGCAGGCAACGGGGGTGCCGGGGGTTCAATTGTTCGCCGGCCTGCTGCAAATGGACGACAAGTTTCAGCCTCATCCCTATCTTGCGAAGTCGTGGACGGTGTCGGACGACGGCTTGGTATATTCGTTCAAACTGGTGGAAGGCGCGGTATTTCATGATGGCAAGCCGATCACGTCTGAAGATGTAGCTTTCTCGCTGGACATCGTAAAAGCCAATCATCCGTTTGGCAGTTCTATGTTCAAGGCCGTGGGTAAGGTTGAAACGCCCGACGCCCATACGGTGATCTTGCGCCTGGACTATCCACAGCCTGCGCTGCCGGCGGCATTGTCGCCTTTGCTGCTGCCCATTTTGCCCAAGCACGTTTACTCAACAGCGCCGATACAGGGCCACCCGGCCAATACCGCAGCGGTTGGGTCGGGGCCGTTCAAGCTGGTGGAGTTCAAGGCCGGCCAACACATCATCATGGAAAGGAATCCTCGGTTTTTCCGTGAAAACCGCCCGTATCTCGACCGGCTGATTTTCCGCATCAACAAGGATTCGATCAATAGCCTGATCAGTATGGAGCGCGGGGAGATCAATTACCTGCCGTTTGCCGGCGTGCGCGTGCGCGATCTTGGGCGCCTTGAGAGCAATCCGAAAATCCGCGTCACGAGTGACGGCTACGAAGCACTGGGCGCGACCAACTACCTGGAAATCAATCATCGCAAGACGCCGCTCAACGACGTGCGAGTGCGGCAGGCCATTGCTCACGCCATGGACAAGGACTTTATCGCCAACAAGCTCCTGGCCGGCAAAGCGAAACGCATGGACGGCCCGCTGACCAAGTCCAATGTCTTTTACAGTAAAGACGATCTGACGATTTACGCGTATGACATTGAAAAGGCCAACGCACTGCTGGATGCGGCAGGCCTTGCACGAAAGGCCGATGGTTCCCGGGTGTCGCTGACGCTCGAATGGCTGCCCGACGTCAACGTCAACAGCCAGGAACCGGTGGCTCAATACCTGAAAGCACAGTTGCGTAAAGTAGGCATCAATATCGAATTGCGCGCCAACCCCGACTTCCCCACCTGGAGCACACGCGTCAGCAATTGGGAATACGACCTGACGATGAACGGCATGTGGAATTACCCGGATCCAGTCATCGGGGTGAATCGCGCCTATCTAAGCACAAACCAAAAGAAAGGCGTCATCTATTCCAACACAGAGGGTTACAGCAACCCCCGTGTTGATGAGATCCTGGCCGCCGCCGGGCGCGAGCAGGATTTCAACAAGCGCAAGGAACTGTATGGCGAGTTCCAGAAGATCGTAACGAACGAGCTTCCGCTGATCTGGACGAACGAAGAACCCTTGTTCACCATCTATGACGCCAATCTGGTGAATGTGCCATCCACGGTCTGGGGGCCGCTTGGGCCCTGGGACGAAATGCGCTGGAAGGCCTGATGTTCGCGCTGGCTGCGCGCCTCAGCGCGGCCAGCCGCCTATCGTTCACACCGCTAAGTCTTTATCACTTCCTCTCACTTCACTCCACCCTTTCGCCTGGAGTATTTGCAATGTCTTCCATACATTGGCCGGGCGGTGCACAGTGCGCCGTCCAGTTCACTTTTGATTTCGACGCGGAAACCAACTGGATATCACGCGACCCCGAGAACATGAAGCGGCCCGGCACGCTTTCGCAAGGCACTTACGGCGCCAAAGTGGGTGTGCTCAAAGTGCTGGAGTTGCTGCGAGAAGAAGGCCTGCGCGGCACATTCTTCGTGCCTGGCTGGGTGGCCGAGCACCGCACTGAGCGCGTCGAACAGATCCTGGCGAACGGCCACGAAGTGGGCCATCATGGCTACCTGCATAAATGGGTGGATCCCGACAAACCCGAAGAGGAGCTTGAAGAGCTCGTCAAGGGGCTCGAGTCGCTGCAGCGCCATGTGGGCGTCCGCCCCTTGGGCTACCGGTCGCCGGCCGGCGAGACCTCACCCAACATCATCAAGCTGCTCACCGATTATGGATTCCTCTACGACAGCTCATTGATGGATGATATCAATCCCTATGATCACGTCTTGCCTGACGGGCGCATCGGCCCCGTCGAATTGCCTTGGCACTGGAGTCTGGACGACGCGCCTTTCATGCTGTCGTCCATCAAGGCGCACCGGCCTATTTTCACCAACAGCCACATTCTGGAAATCTGGTGTGCCGAGTTCCGCGAAATCTATAAATGGGGCGGCTTATTCACGCTGGTGATGCATCCACAGGCCATCGGTCGTCCATCACGGATTGAACTACTGCGGCAATTCATCGCGTATACGCGAACATTCCCGGGTGTTTGGTATGCGACGGGCCAAGAGCTTGCCCATGCCTGGCGCTCTCAACGAGACGACAGCAGCGTCGCCGCGCAAAAGATCTCGCCCTTTTTATCTTGATTTGATCGACGGCTCAGCGGCGGCTATAGCGGGACGCGTACGGCAATCCAACCAGCCTCCGTCCACCGGGATGATTTGCCCGACCACATAACTGGCATCCGGGGAGCAGAGAAAGGCGATGACCGAGGCGACCTCCTCCGGTGCGCCGACTCGCCCCAAGGGCGTGGCCTCTACCATCGCCGCCCAGTATGACGCATCGCTATCCAGGCGCGCTTCGGTCATTGCTGTCCGAATCACACCGGGCGCAATACCGTTGACACGGATCCCTTCAGGCGCCAGGTCGGCCGCCAACTGGCGTGTCAATTGGGAGATGGCGCCTTTGGAAGCAGCGTAAGGCGCCGAGCCGGGGTAGCCTGTTTCGCCGTAAACCGATGTAACGTTGACAATGCTGGCGCCGGGCTTGCGCAACAACGGCAGTACGTCGCGCGTAAGCCGCATAACGGCTCGCAGGTTGACATCGAGAACGCGGTCGATAAAGGCATCGTCACTCAGCGCCAGCGTGCGGGCGCCACCTATGCCCGCGTTATTGATCAGCGCATCGACATTATCAAAAAGCTCGGCGGCCTTGCCGGCAATGCGGGCCGGTGCGTCGACCGCGGAAAGATCAATCTTGAGGCTTTCGACCGGAAGCTGGCCCAATGCGGCGACGTTGACATCGACCGCGAGAATGCGGGCACCCTCGCTGAGGAAACGTTTTACCGCCGCCAAGCCGATGCCGCTATTCGCCCCCGTAATGATGACATTGCATTGATCAAATCTCATGCCAGCACGCCCCCATCCACCGGCAGCATGACGCCGGTCATGTATGACGCACTTGAACTGGCCAGAAACAATACGGCTTCGGCAACCTCGTGCGCCTCGCCAAAGCGCCCCATGGGGTAGCGTGCCAAATACGCCGCCTTGCGGGCTTCAACCGCCGCCGCATCGCCCGCCGCGTCGAATGTCGCTTGCAGCATGGGCGTATTGATTGAGCCGGGACAGACGCAATTGACCCGTATGCCGTCGGCCGCGTGTGCAAGTGCAAGGCTGCGCGTCATCGTGGTAATCGCGCCTTTGCTGGCCGAGTATGGCCCCAGTGCACGACTGCCCACCAACCCTGCCGTTGAGCCCATTGTCACGATGCAGCCTGATCTGATACGCAGGTAAGGCAGTGCCTGCTGGACGGCCAGATACGTGCCGCGTACGTTAATGGCAAATAGACGATCCCAATCGGCTGGTGCGCAGTGCTCAATATCGGCGGAAGTGCCAATGGTGCCGGCGGCAGTAACGAGCACATCCAAGCCGTCGGAAAGTTGCAGCGCTTGCCAGGCTGTGGCCACTGAACCCGGATCGGATACATCGCAGATACTGATGCGCGATGCGGAACCCGCCAACTCCGCCGTTTCGGCAAGCCCTTGGGGGTTGATATCCATCAGGACGACTTGCGCGGCCCCTTCTCGACACAGGCTTATCGCGATATCCCGCCCCAAGCCCGACGCTGCGCCGGTCACGACGGCCACCCGATCCTCAAATCGTCGCATAGACTATCTCCAAGGCTGTTGTGCCTATTCTTCAATAATAAAAACGCTGCCCAGCGCCCCGCACAGCGATGATTTATGTTGCCTGGCCAAGCACGTGCGCCGCCAACAACCGGCTCAATGGAAGCGACTTGTTGACAAGTGCTCAAGGAAAGCCGTTGATGAAAAACGCCTTTGAGTATTGCTATTTAATACTTACTTATCGAAAGATTAATATACTCTCGCATTATGTAGCTGAACACAAGGACACACATGCACTCTTCTACCGGTGACGATAAAAACAAACTGTTTGTCCGTTCTCTGGCCAAGGGATTCGCGCTGCTTGAAGCGTTCTCCACTAAACCGGGGCCCTTAAGCCTCAATGAACTGGCCACGTATTCCTCATTGGACCGCAGCGCGGCGCAGCGCGTTGCGCACACACTCGTCGCGCTGGGATACCTTGAGCGCGGCGCGAACGGCCGCGGCTATCTGCCTGGCAGCAAATGCCTGGATCGCACATTCGACTTTCTGCGCAGCCATCCGTTGATCGAGCGTGCGACGCCTATCTTGACGGCCTTGCAGGAAGAGTGCGGAGAGCGGGTGGACCTGAGCCTTTTCGATGATTTGTCGATTATTTACGCGTTGCGCAGGCAAACCAAACGGCAGTCCTACTATTCAACCTTGGTCGGGCGCCGTATGCCCACGTTCATCACCTCCGGCGGGCGATCGATTCTGGCCAGCCTTAGTCCTGCGGATGCGGATGACATCATCCGCCGCTCCTCACTAGTACGGCTCACACCTAAATCCATTACCGATCCCGATCAGCTGCGCGAAAAAATTGCCGAAGCGCGAACGCGCAGCTATGCATTAGCTGTGGAAGAAAGCCTCTTGGGCGAAATCGCGCTGGGCAGTGCGATCCTCGATCATGACGGCCGGCCGGTGGGCGCCGTGCATATCGCAGGATCCTGCTCCGAATGGGAACCCGAAGGCTTTGCGCGAAAGTTCGCACCGCTGGCAATCGGCGCCGCCAGAGCGCTGTGTGGTTAATACGGCGACGCAAGCAGCGAGCAAAAATATCCTTGGCGCTCCAGCTCAGCCTCGGCTTTCTTGCTGAACACCCCTTCCGTTACCGGCGATAGCTGCCGGTCGAAGCCTGCCAAAACACGCCGACACTTGTCAGACGCCAGGATGGTCTGCCGGCCAATAGTAGGCGTCTGGCAGAGCACGGGCGCCGAAGATAGCCTGTCCCACGCGCACGACAGTCGCGCCCTCCTCGATGGCAATCTCATAATCCCCCGACATCCCCATGGACAGCTCGGCCAGGTCGATGCCAACCGGCGCGCTCTGCCGCAGCGTGTCGCGCAGCTCGCGCAACAGGATGAAGCATTGCCGCACACGCTCGGCTTGCGCGGAAAACAGCGCCAGCGTCATCAACCCACGCACGCGCAATGCAGAATAGGCTGGCAGTTGCCGGATAAGGGCGCCCACATCTTCGGGCGCCAGGCCGTATTTGCTGGCCTCGCCGGATGTGTTGACCTGAACGAATACATCGAGGGACCGCCCTTCGGACTGCAGGCGTCGATCCAGTGCCTCCGCCACACGCAGGCTGTCCAGCGCCTGAAACTCACTGGCAAAGCGCGCCACCAACTTGGCTTTGTTGGTTTGCAGGTGGCCGATCACCGACCAGCGCAGATCTGCCAAGTCCTGCATGGTTTCCCATTTCCCAAAGGCTTCCTGCACTTTGTTTTCGCCCAGGACACGACAGCCCGCCGCGTAAGCAAGGCGCAGGCTGGCTTGGGGTTTAGTCTTGCTGACAGGCAGCAGCCGCACGCTGGCTGGGTCGCGATCGACGCGCTGGCACGCGGCGGCAATGCGCGCGTTCACGGCGGCGATATTGCGCCGAAAATCTTCAACGGTAAGCGCTTGCGGATAAAGGCCGTGGCGATCGTGGTGAACAGGGGTGTAGCTTGGTGCGGACATGATTCACCCCTTCCTGACGGCAGCCGGGATGCCGGCGGCGTCCACTGGCTGGCCCTGCTGATATTGCCTGGGCAGCCGGCCATTGAGCACCGCGTAAGAAAGCAAACCGATGAGCAGCCCCCAGAACGCGCCACCTATGCCCAGCAGCGTGATATTGGCCGCAGCGGCGAGAAAGGTGATTAGCGAAGCTTCGCGGGTCTTTGCATCGGCAAGCGCACTGGCGAGACTCCCGCCTATGGTCCCCAACAGCGCCAGGCCTGCAAGCGTGGTGATGAAGGTGGCCGGGAAAGCCATGAATACCGCAGCCAGCGTTACCCCGAACACACCGACAAAGATGTAGCACACGCCTGCGGCAACGCCGGCGATCCAGCGCTTGGAAGGGTCTTCGTGCGCCTCCCGGCCGGTGGCGATGGCTGCTGTAATGGCGGCGATATTAAAGGCGTGTGATCCAAACGGTGCCATCAGCAACGAGCCCAGACCGGTGACGGTCACAATGGGATTGGCGCTGGTTCTGAATCCGTCGTTGCGCAATACCAGCATGCCGGGCATGTATTGGCCCGTCAGCGTGATCAGGAACAAGGGCAGCGCAACGCTGAGCAAGGCGTTGAGCGAGAATGCCGGCATGGTAAACACCGGCGCGGCGAACTCCAGCGACAACCCAGACAGATCGACGCGACGCTGCAACAGCAGGAGCGCCAGCCCCAGCACCAGAATGCCAACGACAGCATAGCGGGCCGTCACGCGCTTGAGCACGACATAGGCCACGATCAACAGCCCCGCCAGTGCAGGATCCACGTTCATGCCGCCAAAGGCTTGAATGCCGAATTGCAGCAAAATGCCCGCCAGCAGGCCAGCCGCCACGCCGGGCGGAATCAGCCGGATGACTTTCTCGAAGTAACCCGACAGCCCAAGCGCCACAAACGCGGCGGCAGAAATCAGATACGCACCCACCGCTTCCTCATACGGCGTCGTTGCCAACGCCGTCACAAGAAAAGCGGCGGCTGGCGTAGACCAGGCTGTGATGATGGGCTCACGGGCCACCCAGCTGAGAAACAGGCCCGTCACACCCACGCCAATTGAAATCGACCACACCCACGAGGCGGTCAACGCCGGGCTTAGGCCCGCCACCCTGGCCGCCTGGAACACCAGGATAAAGGTGCCGCCATAGTTGACGATGACCGAGATCAGGCCTGCCACGACGGGATGGGTGAGATCGCTCATGCGAAGGGACGAAAGTGACTGGGCGGATGACATGACGCTCGCACTGCCTCTGAAAAAGGTGATTGACCGGGGTGGGTGTCTCAGTTATATGTCTTTAATGGCACGACAAACCCCACCACTTTTAGTAAGGCACCCAGACCAATTGTTCAAGCACGCGCAACTCGAATCCGTCAAAGCTTGGATTACCGATCCCGCGTACAGCGCACTGCCACTGCATGTGCGCATACAGCGCGCGGTACGGCAACTGATCCTGGACGGCACGCTCGGCGTCGGGCGCCCGCTGCCGGCGTCACGCGCGCTGGCGCTATCACTGGGCGTCTCGCGCGACACAATAGAAACTGCCTACAGCCAATTGCACGCCGAGGGCTTCATTGAGCGGCGCGTCGGCAGCGGCAGTTTTGTCTCTGCGCAGATACAGCGCCTGCCAGGACGCGGCCTGGTGCGGCGCCCCGCCGTGCGCAAACCCGCACCGCGCCTGAGCCGGCGCGGCGACGCAATGTTTGCAAGCGGAGGGGTGCGCGACTTCCTGGCGCCGCGCGCCTTTGCGCCCGGCGTGCCCGAAACGCGCAATTTCCCGTTGCACACTTGGGAGCGCTTGCAGCGCCAGGTGCTCAAACAATACGGTACGCAAGCCTTGCTGCACAGCCCGCCTCAAGGCATGGAGCCGCTGCGGCGGGCCATCGCCGATTACGTCAACCTGGAACGCGGTGCGCGCGCCACGCATGATCGCGTGCTGGTGCTGACCAGCTCGCAGCAGGCATTGACCTTATGCGCGAATGTGCTGCTGGACGCCGGCGAGCGTATTTTCCTTGAAGATCCCGTGTATCAGGGTGCCCGCAAGGCGTTCGACGCGGCGGGCCTGGAATGCGTGCCGGTGCCGCTGGATGGCGACGGAATGAACGTGGAGCACCTGCATGGATCGCAGCCCGCCAAGGCCGTGTTCCTGACACCCTCTCACCAGTTCCCGACCGGTGCGACGCTCGCGCTGGATCGGCGCCTGGCCATCATAGAATGGGCGCAGCGGGAGCAAGCGTGGATCATCGAAGATGACTATGACAGCGAGTTCCATTATGCCGGCAAGCCCACCGCCTGCGTGCAGGGGCTCGATCCACACGAGCGCACGATCTACATCGGCACCTTTACCAAGTCGTTGTTCCCGGGCCTGCGCATCGGCTATATGGTTTTACCGCCGCAGCTCGTCGCCCCCATGACGGTGGCGCGCACCCTGCTGGACGGGCACAGCGCCCCCATCCCCCAACTGACGCTGGCGCGCTTCCTGGAAGGCGGGCATTTTGGCGCCCACGTACGCACCATGCGCGCCGTTTACGCGGAGCGGCGCGATGTACTGGCCAGGCTGGTACGCAAATATCTGCCAGATTTTCTGGAACCCCGAATCCCTGCGGGCGGCATGCAGATGCCTTGCCTCCTTATCCGTGCCATTGCGGAAGGCGAAGCGGTGGCAATGGCGCACCGGGCAGGCATAGACTTGCTGGGCCTGACGGATTTGCATACCCGTTCTCCCGGCACCGGCACCGGTAAGCATAGAGCCGGCTTCCTGATGGGCTTTGCCGCCCATACACCGGGAGAAATGGAGCCTGCCGTCAAGAAACTTGCAAGCATCCTGCGTGCACTGGATCGCACAACCGCCACAAGCCGCTGGCTGCTGGCTGCTGGCTGCTAACTAAGGCGGCGATCGCCTCAATTGCCTGACAATATTTATTTTATTCTCCTGCGTTTCTTGTTTTGTCTACTTTTGCTTTGACTTAAATTATTAGTTGTCAGACAATTTGCCGCATGGACACTAAAAACCTTACGGACGCAGATCCAGACACCCTGCCGGTGCGGCAGCAATTAGTGCATCAATTGCGCGCCGCCATCACCGAAGGCAGGTTCAAACCCGGCGAACGGCTGGTAGAGCGCGAACTTTGCGAACGCTTCGGCGTCAGCCGCCCCTCCATCCGCGAAGCGCTACGCCAACTCGAGGCAGAATGCCTGATCGACATTGTCCCTAACCGCGGGCCATCGGTGCGGGTCATATCGGCTGAAGAGGTGCTTGAGCTCTGGGAAGTTCGGCTGGCCATAGAATGCGTCGCAGTCAAGCGATTCGCGCTCTATGGCACAGAAGAAGATATCCAGGCACTGGAGGACTGTCTCGAAAACTTCGAGGCGGCGCTCAAATCGGAAACACCCGACAAGATCAGGTCGGCCAAGAGTGTGTTTTTCGAAGTCCTGACGCAGGGGTCGCACAACGCGGCAATCGGTACATACCTGCGGCAACTCAATGCTCGCCTCAGTTTTCTGTGGTCTTCGTCGCTCACCATGCCCAATCGGCCGCAAGAAAGCGCGACAGAGCTGCGTGCGTTGCTGCGCGCCATACGCAACCGCTCGCCCGAGGCGGCGCAGGCAGCCATTGTGCTGCACAACGAGCACGGCAAGGCGGTCGCACTGCATCGGCTGCGCAGTACCGGGTTTGCCGATCCAGGCACGCCCACGACACCTCCGGCTACAAGCCCCACGCTCGTACGCAAGGCAGCAGTATGAATCCAGGCCAGCAAACCCTTACGCAGAAAGTGCTCGCCCGGGCTGCAGGCAAGCGCTACGTGCAGCCCGGCGATGTACTGCACCCTGTGCCGGAGCTGGTCATCATCCATGACGGCTATGTCGAAACTGCCTTTCGCGAACTCGACAAGCTGGGCTACAGACGTATTGCGTCGCCCGAAAAAGTGATGTTCGTCACCGATCACGAGGTTCTGTATGGCTCGCCGCAAGCGGCCGCCCGCGGCGCGCGAATCCGGGACATCGCCCGTCAATGGCAGGTGGGGCATTTCTACGACGTGGGCCAAGGGGGGCATGGGCACCTGTTTCCCATCGAGCAAGGGCTGGTTCGCCCCGGCATGTTTCTGTTCGCTTACGACATGCACTGCACCAATTTTGGTGCGCTGGGTGCCCTGGCGTTCGGCGCGGGGCCCGAGATCAGCACTGTCCTGGCCACCGGGACGCTGTGGATCGAAGTGCCTGAAACCATACGTGTGAATGTCCACGGCGAGCTCCAGGCAGGGGTACACCCGCGCGACGTAGGCTTTGTGCTGGCAAGCGGTCTGTCGAGCGGCCTATGGGGCGTCTCGCCTGATTACCGGGTCATCGAATTCGCCGGGCCTGGCTTGTCCGAGCTCGATCTGGCCGCCCGCGTCGCCCTCTGCAATTCGATCACTGAAATCGGGGTGGCGAATGTGGCGTTTCCACCGCCCGCTGGCACGGCAGGCGCCGTGTTCAGCGACATGGATGCCGCCTACGCACATACGATAGACCTGGATCTTTCCAGTATCACGGCCCAGGTCGCACTGCCCGGCGGGCCCGAACGCGCAGCAACCCTGCAAAGCGTGGCGGGCCTGCGTATAGATCATGCGTTTCTTGGCGCTTGCGGCTCCGGCATGTATGAAGACTTCGCCGCTGCCGCATCCGTATTGAAAGGCAAGCGGGTGGCGCCGGGCGTGCGTCTTTTCGTGACACCAGGCACCGTCTCCACTGCGGCGCGCATGGCCCGCGATGGGCTGCAACAGATATTTCAGGAAGCGGGCGCTGTCCTTCTGCCCGCAGGCTGTGGCCCCTGCGCGGGCGGCCTCATGGCGCCCCTGGGTCCTGGCGAAGTGTCCATTTCGACAGCCGCGACAAATCACGCCGGGCGCTTCGGCTCGCCTGACGGCCAGGCCTATCTCGCAAGCCCTTTGACGGTGGCGGCGTCCGCGATCTGTGGCGTTGTCGCCGCCGCTCACCCCACGCAACAATAAGGAACCGCCATGGATCACCCTTTGCGTCGGCGCGGCACATGCCATGTTTTTGGCGACGATATACCGCTGGATGAAGGCTTCATCCCCTTCAGCCTGGCGATAGGCCGCGAAACACGGCCCGACGTCTTGATACCGCATTTGTTCGCCACCCTGGACGCCGGTTTTGCCAGCCGCGTCGCACCTGGCGACATCATACTGGGCGGCAAACAGTTCGCGTGCGGCAAGACGCATGTGCAGGGTTTTATCGCCATGGCGGCGCTGCAGCTGGGCATTGTCTGTGCGTCCATGCCGTTCAAGGCTATGCGGCGCGCGGTGGCGCAGGGCCTGCCAGTGATCACGGGCCTGGCCGATCCCGACACCTTCGCGAAAACGGGGGATATTCTCGAGGTGGACTACGCCAGCGGTCTGGTCTCCAACGTCAGTACCGGCGCAGTACGCGCCTGTCAGGGCATGCCGCCGGTGCTGCAGCCCATCATCGAACAAGGTGGAACCAGCGGCTATTTGCGGTATTGGCTGGCCGCTCATCCTCACATGAGAAGCCCGCTGCCCGACACCGATGCGGCACACGTCCGCACCACGCACGGCGACGCAACCGCGCGCCGCATCATCATAAACACGCAAACCGAGCCCGCCCATGCGCGTAAGCCATAGCCCCGTCATCATCACCGTCGCCCCAAATGGCGCGCGCGTGCGCACCGCCGACCACCCGCAGGTTCCCATCTCGCCTGAGAGCATCGCCGACACGGTGGCGGAATGCCTTCAGGCCGGCGCCGCGATTGCACACCTGCATGCGCGCGCGCCCGATGAATCCCCTGCCCACGATGTAGACACGTTTCGCGAGATCGTGATCCGCGTCCGGGCGCGCGCCGAGACCGTGCTGCAACTGTCCCTGGGCACGCGCGGATTCACCGTGGAGCAGGCTGTGGCGCCGCTGTCGCTGCAGCCCGAGATGGTCTCGCTGCCGCTGCGACTGGAAGGCCCCGATATCGCGCACGCCAAGGCTGCATTGGACGCCATGGCCGCGAAGGTCGCTGCCAGCGGCGCCATTCCAGAGATGAGCGTCTATAACGAGGCCATGCTCGAGACCGCGCTCGCCTTGATCGATGCGGGCGCTGTGCAAAAACCCTACTGCTTTGGCCTGATATTGGGCGCACCCGATAGCTTCGAGGCCGGCGCGCGCAAGCTCATGAATCTGGCTGCCCGCCTGCCGCAGGGCGCCTATTGGTGGTGCGCCAAAGGTGGCCGCTATCAGCTTGAATTGAGCGCCTTGGCGATTGCGTTGGGGGGCCACGTGCGAGTTGGTTTTGAAGACTCTGTGCTCGATGTGGACGGCAGCCGGCAAGCACCTGGCAACGCATATCTGGTTCAACGCATCGCCGATCTGTGCAAGGCGCTGGGCAGACCCGTGGCGACTGCCGCCCAAACCCGGACAATGCTCGGACTTTAACGCGCCCCGCTCAACTCGGCGCCGCAAGCAATTATCAGGAGAAGACATGCGCAACCCTATTATGCTGGCCCTCGCCCTGGCGAGTTCTTTTCTGGCCTTGAACAGCCTGGACACACATGCCGCGCAGGCATATCCCAACCGAACGATCAAGCTGATCGTTCCCTTCACGCCCGGCGGCTCCACGGATTTTGTCGCCAGACTGATCGGCGAAAAACTGACCGAACGAACCGGGCAGAGTATTGTCATCGAAAACAAGCCCGGTGCGGGCGGCAGCATAGGGGCCAGCCATGCCGCCCGCGCCGAACCTGACGGCTACACCCTGTTTGCGGGCCATGTGGGCACACTGTCCATCAACCCGGTTCTTTACAAGAAGCTGTCTTATGAGCCCGAAAAGGATTTCGCTCCAGTCACAGCGATGGTGCGTG
Source organism: Paracandidimonas lactea (assembly GCF_021653995.1). Classification (NCBI taxonomy): domain Bacteria; kingdom Pseudomonadati; phylum Pseudomonadota; class Betaproteobacteria; order Burkholderiales; family Alcaligenaceae; genus Paracandidimonas; species Paracandidimonas lactea. The sequence goes on along the minus strand of NZ_JAJJOZ010000006.1, from coordinate 236,888 downwards.
CGCCCCTGGTGCTGGTGGTCAATCCGGCATCCAGCATCCAGACGGTCGAGCAACTGATCGAACAGGGCAAGCGCGCCGAACATGGGCTTACCTATTCGACAGCCGGCGCGGGCTCCGCTGCGCATCTGGCCAGCGAGCTGTTTGTCGCGATGACAGGTATTTCGGCCACGCACATCCCTTACAAAGGCTCGTCAGGTGCAACCAATGCCATTGTGTCGGGCGAGGTCGACTTCAATTTCGGAGGCCAGAAGCCCAGCCAACCACTGATCGCAGCCAACCGCCTGCGCGCGCTTGCCACCACGTCTGCAGAGCGCTCGCCCCAACACCCTTCCGAACCTGTTGTCGCAGAAACCGTAACGGGTTATGAGGTGCAAAACTGGCACGGCATTGTGGTTCCCGCTAAAACACCGACCGAGATTGTCCGTTATTTGAACAAAGAGATAACCGCCATCCTGAACATGCCGGACGTCCGCAAGAATCTCGCGGAACACGGCTATGAAGCTATCCCCATGACGCCCGAAAAATTCGGCGAACTGATCGCCGCCGACCGCACGAAATGGAAGGCGGTCATCGACCGCGCAGGATTATCGCTGGATTGACGCCGTCCGGTTTGCGGCACCTCGGTGGCATTGCGCGCCAGCGCATATCGGAGGCAAACAATTCACATATGTGATGGAAATGGAAGGGCTTCATACCTATGATGACCTGCACCAGTAACCGCAGCGAGCAGCCCGCCGTTTCCTCATGTCCATCGACCTACCTGATCCTGATTTCCGCATCCACCAGCTCGTCAGCCGGCATGTTTCCCACCTTGCTCACCAAACCGCCCTGATCACCGACGAGGGTATCTGGACGTATGAGGCGCTCGACAACGCTGTCCGCGCCATGGCCGACTTGCTTCGGGACCGCGGTCTGCGCGCCGGAGACCGTTTGCTCGTCATCGGCGAAAGCGGTACGACGCAATTGGCCGCCATCTTTGCCTGTAGTCTCCTGGACGCCTGGGCGGTCGTCGTCAATGCCCGCATGACAGGGATGGAGGTGGACACCATTAAGGCCCATTGCCAACCCAGGCTGTCACTGGCCACCAGCGGCTTGTCAAAGGATGCACGTGATCATGGCACACGCCATGGCGCCCGCGAAGAACAGATCGCCGGACTGCGGTTTTCATGTACCGACGCGGATCCGAATGTGATCGCTGAACCGACACACGCAAATTCGGCGGAGCAGGTAGCCGTATTGATCTATACCAGCGGCACCACCGGCACACCCAAGGGCGTCATGTTGACGCATGCGAACCTTGGCCACTCGTCGGCGGTAGCGCGCAACGCGCGCGGCACAAAGCCCTCTGATCGCGTGTATTCGGCGCTGCCTGTGGCACACGTATATGGCCTGAGCACAGTGGCGCTGGCCGCCTTGGGCGCAGGTGCCACACTGCAGTTGACCAGCCGTTTTGATATTGCACACGCGATTACGGCTTTAGCCGATGGCGTTACGATGCTGCACGGCGTACCTGCCATGTACTTGCGTCTGCTGCAGGCTCATGATCAAGGGACTCGCATCGTGGCGCCACAGATACGGCTGCTGCACTGTGGCGGCGCGCCTTTGGACCCTTCGTTGAAGGGGCGCATCGAGGCCATCTTCGGCGAGCCGATCAATAACGGATACGGGCTTACCGAGGCTTCCCCCACGGTCAGCGCGGTACCGTACAGGCAGCGTCGCGATGATCTTAGCGTGGGCTACCTAATTCCGGGCATGCAATCGCGCATTGTTGATAAGCAAGGGCAAACCCTGCCGCACGGCCAGATTGGCGAACTGCTTGTGCGCGGCCCAAATGTGATGAAGGGCTATTACAAAGCGCCTCAACAGACAGCCGAGGTGCTAGACGAGAACGGCTGGCTGCGAACCGGTGATCTTTTATGCGAGGCCCCGGATGGTGCTCTGTTCGTTATGGGGCGTATCAAGGATCTAATCATAAGATCCGGCTTCAATGTGTATCCAAGTGAGGTTGAAGCCGTGATCAACGCACTGCCTGAGGTGCGCCAATCGTGCGTCGTTGGCGTACCTCAGAACGGAGACGAGCAAATCGTCGCGTTCATTGAAGCCGAGGAAGGTGTGTCAATTCAGACTGAAGCGCTGCTGGATTCAGTGCGCCAAAGGCTTGCTCCCTACAAACGGCCACAAAGAGTTGTTGTACTTGCGCAGCTTCCTACGGCGAGCAACGGAAAGATTCTGCGCAAAGCTGTCATGGATCTAGCGCTCGCGGAACACACGCAAAACGTCTAGAGAATATATTCATTTTCATACAGGAGAGAGACGTGGCCCTTATTGCACGCAGACAATTTATTGCCGCAGCCGCGGCACTGGCCTTGACGCATAGCGTGCCAGCTTCAGCGTCGGGCAGCGACTGGCCGTCGCAACCGATCCGCTTTATCGTGCCGAGTTCGGCGGGCGGCGGCGCAGACACCGTGGCAAGGCTGTTGGCCAAGCACATTGGTGACGTGCTCAAGCAACCTATCGTTGTAGAAAACCGCCCCGGCGGCACTGGCGTCATCGGCAGCAATGCACTGTTAAATGCCGGCACTGACGGCTACACGTTCATGCTGGGCTTCACCACGATGTCTCAGCTCCCGGCCACGACGACGGTCAAGCTGCCGTACGACGCAAAGCGTGATTTCATACCGGTTTCTCTCGTTGCGAGGTCGTCTAATGTTCTCGCCATCAATCCAAATGTCATCAAGGCAAATTCCGTCGAGGCGTTGATCAAAGCTTTGAAGGAAAACCCGCAGAAGCACAGCTACGGCTCTTACGGAAACGGCTCCACTGGTCATTTCCTGGGCGCGCAGTTCAGCCAAACCACGGGCAGCAGTGCGCAGCACATTCCATACAAAGGGGCTGCGCCTATGATGACCGACCTTTTGGCGGGCGTTGTCGCTTATGCTTTTCCCGATATAGGCTCGGCCTTGCCGCATCTAAACTCCAATCGTGTGACTGTCTTGGCCGTAACCGGCGAGAAGCGCATGGCATCCCTGCCGAATATCCCCACAATGCAAGAGCTCGGTTATGCTGGCTTCAATTTAGGCGCATGGTTCGGCCTGTTCGCCGCCAAGGGCACTTCCCAGCCCATCGTTCAGGCCATGGCCAAGCAGGTCGCTGATGCTGTCGCCGCACCCGACGTACGCGCCAAGCTGGTCGGCATGAACCTTGATCCAGTAGGCAGCGATTCCGCTTCGTTCACCGAGTTCTTCCATGCTGACATCGAACGTTGGGCGGACTTGGCGAAATCGGCCAACATCCGCACCGACTGATTTACAGGCGCCATGTCCCGTTCCCTCCGCCCGCTCGAGCTGCCAGACCCGACCATCAAAGATGGCCCACGTGACCTGGGTACGCGTGCCGTCAAATCGGCGCAGCGCGTGCTCGAGCTCCTGGAGCTGCTCGAGCAGCTGGGCCGCCCGGTTACGTTGGCGGAGATTGTGCGGGCGAGCGACTATCCTCAGTCCAGTGCCTGGATGCTGGTGCAAACACTGATGCGTATGGGCTACCTATGCCATAACCCAGACAACGGCACTTATATGCCCAGCCTCCGGCTGAATATGCTTGGAGGCTGGGTGCACGATCTGGCACTGCCGCACAGCAATTTGCGCCTGGCGATGCGCGCACTGGAAGAACGGCTTGGTTTGACGATTGTCCTTGGTCAGCGCAGTGGCCGTTACGTACAGTATGCACACGTTCTGTATGCGCCCAAAGACCGAAAGAGCCAGGTACCGATTGGTGTGGTTCGCCCATTGATCGATACTGGCATGGGCTATGCCCTGCTGGCACAGCTCCCCGATGATGATGTGTGCGCCATCGCCAACGCTTGCCTGGCACGAGGCGAGCATCCATCGCCGGTCAGTTCCTTGAGGCAGGTTCTGGATATCGTTGACAAGGCGCGTCAAGCGGGCTTCGTGTACTCACATCGGCTTCAAAGCGCCAACCGTGCATCTTTTTCGTTTGCGCTGGTCACCGACCCAGGAGCTGGCGTTCATGCCGGGCTGATGGCCCTGGCTGTAGCTGGCCCTAAAAAGGATGTGCTTGCGCGCCTGGAAGACATCCCCAGCACGGTCAACGACGTAGCAGCCGAGTTTCTACCCGATGTGCCAATACATATCAAGGCAGCCTTCCCCATACAGCCGATTTGAACATATAGCCGATTTAAACCTTCAGCAAAGCAAACATCATCATGGATCTTGAAGTAACGCCGGAAGAGCTCGAGTTCCGCCAAGAAGTACGAGCGTTCGCACAAGCACATCTGCCTGAGACGGTGCGCCGCAAAGTCCTGTACGGCGAAAAGCTCGAGAAGCAGGAGTATGTCGACTGGCAAAAACATCTGCACCGTAAAGGATGGATTGCGCCCGCCTGGCCGGTACAGTTCGGCGGTACAGGCTGGAGCCTGGGTAAGCAGCGTGTGTTCCTCCATGAACTCGCCCTGCAATGCGCGCCTGAAACCATTCCGTTTGGCATCTCCATGGTTGGGCCGGTGATCTATACCTTCGGATCAGACGAGCAGAAGAAACAGTATCTACCGGACATCCTTAGTTCAGATACGTGGTGGTGCCAGGGCTTCTCAGAGCCCAACGCCGGCTCTGACCTTGCATCGCTGCGCACGCGTGCCGTGGACTGTGGCGACCATTATCTACTCAATGGGCAGAAAGCCTGGACGACGCACGGGCGCTTTGCGGACATGATGTTCTGCCTCGCACGCACAATCGACACCGGCAAGCCGCAGGAGGGTATATCTTTCCTGCTTCTGGACATGAAGAGCCCAGGCATCGAGGTGCGCCCGGTACGCACGATTGATGAGGGCGCCAGCATCTGCGAAGTGTTCTTTAACGATGTGCGTGTGCCAAAGTCGGGGCTCGTAGGCAAGGAAGGCGAGGGCTGGACATATGCCAAGTTTCTCCTGGGCCATGAACGGGCAATGATTGCACGTGTCGGTCGGTCGCGCATGCAACTGGCGCGCGCTCAACGCCTTGCCTCTCATCCCCGCGTTGACGGAAGCCGCCCTATCGACAACCCTTTGTACCGCCACCGCCTGTGCGAAATCGAAGCACGCCTGCGAGCCCTTGAGTTGACCGAACTGCGCGCCTTGGCCGCATACCGCCCCGGCGCAGGCTTCGATATTGCCGACTCTTCCATGTTGAAAATCGAAGGCTCTGAGATTTGTCAGGCCCTCACAGAGCTCCTCGTAGACATGGCTGGCCGTTATGCGATGGTGTATACCGGCCGCTACACACAGTCGCCGCTCGGCGACGACACTGCCCACGGTCTACTTGGCGACCATCTGTTCAACAGGGTGGCCACGATCTACGGCGGCAGCTCGGAGATTCAGAAGAACGTGATCGTCAAGAGCCGCTTCCAGAATTAAGCGAGGATATGCCATGAACCTGACACTCTCCGATGAACAGGAGATGATACGCGCAAGCGTGTTCGACTACTTCTCAAGCGCCTATGCGTTTGAACGCCACCTCGACCGCCTCGGGCGGCAGCAGCGGCCCGACGCCACGGCGTGGAAAGCGATGGGAGAGCTCGGCTGGCTGGGTCTGACCGTGCCCGAAAGCGACGGTGGGCTGGGATTGGGGCCGCAGGAAGCCATGTTGCTGATGGAAGGGGCGGGCGCCGCGCTCAATACAGAACCCTTGCTGTCCACTGCCGTACTCGGCGCGCCTTTGCTGGCTGGCGAACCGGCGGCCGCACATGCGTTGCAAGCCGCCATCGCGGGCGACGCCAGCCTAGCCCTGGCATGGGCCGAAAGCGATCAAGGCTTTGCACCATTGCGCATCGAAACTCGTGCTGTACAGGACGGCTCAACCTGGCGCGTTTCCGGACACAAGATTCTGGTGGACAACGGCGCGCACGCTGACTGGCTGATTGTGTCTGCACGACATGAAGACGGCATCGTGCTGTTGTTGATCGATGCACACAGCGATGGCCTGACCCGTCAAGGTGCCCCGTTAGCCGATGGCAGCCATAGCGCCGACCTGGCTTTTGACAACGTTGCCGCAGTCGCCTGCCTGGCCGACGCATCGCGCGCGGAATCTCTTCTATTGCGCGCAGTGTATCGGGGTCTGGCGGCTAGCTGCGCCGAAGCGCTGGGCGCCATGGACAAAGCTTTGCAAATCTGCCGGGATTATCTGCACGAGCGCAGCCAGTTCGGCAAGCCATTGGCGGCGCAGCAGGCCCTGCAGCATCGTTACGTAGACATGCTGATCGCAACTGAGCGTGCACGATCCATGACACTGCTTGCCGCCATCCGCGCGGACGCCGCCGCCGCGGGCGACCCCGAGGCGTGCCGCGATCTCAGCCTGGCCAAGCTCACCGTGGGGCGCAGTGCGCGACATGTCGGCGGCCAGGCGATCCAGTTGCACGGTGGCATGGGCATGGCGTACGAGTATCCCATCGGACACTATTACCGCAAGCTGTTGTGCTGCGACGCAAGTTTCGGCTCGCAGGACGATCACCTATCCCTTGTTGCCAACGCCCCCTTCGCATCGAAGACTGATTGTTGAGTGTTTCCATGTCTACCATTGAACCGAGTCATGTGCATTCCGCCATCCACGATGGCATCCTGTTTCTGCGCTTGAGTCATCCACCCCTGAACGCGCTTGATCACACGCTGCGTCGTCAAGCTGACGACGCGCTGGCCATGGCTGAACAGCAGGATTCCGTCAAAGCCATTGTCCTGTATGGCGATCACGAGGTTTTCTGTGCCGGCGCCGATATCCGCGAGTTTGATCGGCCACGGCAATCACCGTGGACCGGCGATGTCGCACGGCGCATTGCTGCGAGCCGCAAACCCATCGTGGCCGCAATGAAAGGCATAGCGCTTGGCGGCGGCCTGGAATTAGCGCTGGCCGCGCATGCTCGCCTCGCCGCACCCGGGACGCGCTTGGGCCTGCCCGAAGTGAAACTAGGGTTATTGCCAGGCGGAGGCGGCACGCAGCGTCTTCCACGCCTGATCGGCGTCGAGCCTGCCTTGTCCCTGATGATGGAAGGCCGCATCATCAACGCCGAAACGGCGCTGAAGCTCGGCCTGTTGGATGCAATCTGCGACGAAGCCGCGCTGCTCGACGCCGCCCAGGAGCGCGCGGCGGCGCTGTGTTCCGCATTGCCGCCTGAGCCCTCGATCGACGAAGCTTCCCGTCGTGCGAACCTGGAAGTCGTGATGGCACAGCGCCAGCGCCTGGATGCCAAGCATCATGTGCTGCCCGCCCAACGCCTGCTGTTGGATTGTGTACAGGCCGCCATCGAAATGCCGCTGGAGGAAGGGCTGCGATTCGAGCGGCAGGCGTTCCAGCAATGCACAAACAGCACGGAGCACCGGGGGCTCACGCATGCGTTCTTCGCGGAAAAACACGCTGCCAAAGTGCCGGGTGGGGCCGGCCGTCAAGTACAGCGCGCCGGCGTCATAGGCGGTGGCACCATGGGCGCCGGCATCGCCGTGGCGATGCTGGATGCGGGCATGGATGTAACGCTGATCGAACGCGACAACGCGTCACTGCAAGCCGGCCAGGACCGCATCGAGAACATCTATCGACGCCAAGTCGAGCGCGGCCGCATACAAGCGGCAGTACGCGATGAACGTCTTTCACGGCTGAGCACCGCTACCGACTACGCAATGCTGGCGGAGGTCGATCTTGTCATCGAAGCCGTCTTCGAAGACATGGACGTCAAGAAACAGGTGTTCGCCGAGCTGGATCGCGTCTGCCACCCGGGTGCCATTCTGGCCACGAATACCTCGTATCTGGACATTGACCTGCTTGCCGCGAGCACATCACGACCGCAGGATGTCATTGGCCTGCACTTTTTCTCGCCCGCCAACATCATGAAGCTGCTGGAGATTGTGGTTCCCGCGCGCGTTGCCGACGACGTTGTAGCCACCTCTTTCGCGCTGGCGCGCCGGTTGGACAAGGTGCCGGTGCGCGCGGGTGTCTGTGATGGCTTCATCGGCAACCGCGTTCTTTATGTGTATCGCGAAGCCGCAACGCACATGATGGAGGATGGCGCCTCACCCTACCAGATCGACCAGGCACTGGAACAGTTTGGCTACGCCATGGGCCCCTTCCGTACCGCCGATCTGACGGGGGGCGACATTGGCTGGGCCACACGCAAACGGAAGGCGGCAACGCGCCCACCCGAAGCGCGCTACGTGCGCGTGGCCGACCGGCTGTGCGAAAAGGGATGGTTCGGCCAGAAGACGGGAAGGGGCTACTACCTGTATCCCGAACGCGGCCAGAAGGGCCGGCCTGATCCGGAGGTTCTGGCTCTGATCGACGACGAGCGCGCTGCGCGCGGCATTGTGGCCCGCGCTTTCACCGACGAAGAAATCGTGCGGCGCTATATGGCCGCGTTGATCAATGAAGCCGCGAAGGTCCTGGATGATGGTATTGCACGCTGCCCCGCTGACATCGACACGGTCTTGATCAATGGCTACGGGTTTCCGCGCTGGCGTGGCGGCCCGATGAAGTACGCCGATGACATCGGCCTGCCCGCCATCCTGGCCGATCTTGAGTCCTATGCAAAAGAAGATCCCCACTTCTGGGCGCCCGCCGAACTCTTGCGCCGCCTTGCGCGTGAGGGTTCCACCTTTGGCAGCCTGAATCAATCCAACTGAGAGAGCATCCATGAAACGAGAAGCAGTCATTGTCTCCACTGCACGCACGCCACTGACCAAGGCGCGGCGCGGCGAGTTCAACATCACCCAAGGCCCTACCCTCGCCTCGTATGCCATTCGCGCCGCTGTGGAGCGAGCCGGCGTGGATCCTTCCAGTATCGAGGACGTTGTTCTGGGTTGCGGTTACCCGGAAGGCGCGACCGGACGCAACGTCGCACGCCAGGCGGCAATTCGTGCAGGCCTGCCGCTGAGCGTGGCCGGCGCCACCGTTAACCGTTTTTGTGCTTCAGGCCTGCAGGCTGTCGCCGACGCCGCCGCGCGTGTGGTGATGGGCCAATCCGGCGTCGTTGTTGCTGGAGGTGTGGAAAGCTGTTCCTTGCTGCGCACACGCGACGACGGTGTGAGCGGGATCGATGATTGGCTCAAGGCCGAGATTCCTGAGCTCTACATGCCAATGATCGCAACCGCCGATATCGTGGCGCAACGCTATGGCATCACCCGTGAAGATCAGGACGCATTCGCGCTTCGCAGCCAGCAGTTGACCGCCGCCGCACAACAAACGGGACGCTACGACAACGAGATCATCCCCGTTCTGGCCACGATGGAGGTTACCGACAAGGCCACGGGCACCACCGCCCGCAAAGAGGCCACGGTCAGTGCGGACAACTGCAACAGGCCATCCACGACCGCTGAAGGCTTGGCCAGCCTGGCCCCCGTCATGGGTGCGGGCCAGTTTGTCACCGCGGGCAATGCCTCGCAGTTGGCCGACGGTGCCGCAGCGTGTGTCCTGATGGACGCCCGCGATGCGGAGCGCGCGAACCTTGAGCCTCTCGGGGCCTTTGTAGGTATGGCGGTCGCCGGCTGCGCACCGGATGAAATGGGTATCGGCCCCGTTTATGCCGTACCCCGTTTGCTCGAGCGCCACAACTTAAAGGTCGATGACATCGACCTGTGGGAACTGAACGAGGCCTTTGCTTCGCAAGCGCTCTATTGCCAGCGCAAGCTTGGTATTCCGATGGAACGCCTGAACGTGAATGGAGGGTCAATCTCTCTGGGCCACCCCTTCGGCGTCACGGGAGCACGGCTCACCGGTCATATTCTGCTCGAAGGAAAGCGCCGCGGCGCCAAATGGGCAGTCGTCACGATGTGTGTCGGCGGCGGCATGGGTGCGGCCGGCTTGTTCAGAATCTATTGATACCGTGACACGGCCCAGCCCGGTTGGCGCATTGCGATCAATGTGCGCAAACCGGGTACTCATGGCGGGCCTTGCATCGGGAAATTGGCACAAAAAGACTTCTCCGGCCCTAAGGGCCGGAGAGGGTGCGCCCCGCCCCCCCATCATCGCCGCAATCACGCCCGTTCGTCGCAAAATCTGTACCACGAGATCAACGCACTCACATATAGCCTGCGCAATGCATACAAAGGCAAAGGCTTGACACGCGTGACGGGGAGCGGCAGCGCCTGTTCATCACCTGTGGCCAGATACTCTGCCATTGCGATACCCATGCTGGTCTGCAAACCAATGCCCCGGCCCTGGCAGCCAATATTGATCAGAAGACCCGGCGCTGGCGTATGCAAATGCGGCATGTAATCGCGCGTGACTGCCACGCGCCCACACCAGTGATACTGATACTGGACACCGGCCAATTGCGGGAAAAGCTTGGCGATCGCTGTCTTCAAGTGCGCCCAGTCAGCGGCGCTCCTGGGCTCACGGAACGGCCCGCGGCCGCCCATCAGGAATCTGCCCGTGTGATCCTTGCGAAAATAAAGCAGCAAATTTCGGGTATCTGATGCAACATGCCCCTCGGGAAATATCGATGCTGCAAGACTGTCGGGCAGCGGCTCGGTGGCAACCTGGAACGTATTGGCGTCGATGATCGACTCCTTCAGGCCCTTATAGAGGCCGTCGCTATAGGCATTGGCGCAGACCACCACGCGCGCCGCCTTGACGGAACCACCCTGACCGATACGCAGTGTCCAGTTTGATCGATCGAATGACAAACTTTCCACCGGTGAGTCGGTATAAATGCTCGCGCCCGCCGCGATGGCGGCACGGGCAAGCTCCCTCGTATAGCTGAGAGGCTGAACGCAGCCGCCGCGCCGATTGATCCAGCCCCCAAGATACGTATCACTGCCGATCAACGCAGCGGTTTGCGCGCGGTCCAGGCAAGATACCGATACGCCTAATCTCTCCCACTGCTCAGCTCTGCGCCGCACCGTCTCCAACGCCTTCGTGTTGTGGGCCGGCTGAATCCAGCCGCTGCGCGTATATGGAACCTGCATGCTGTGACGGTCGATCATGTCGAAAACCGTATCGGCTGTCCCGACTGAAAAATCCAGCAGCTTTTCGCTATGCTCGCGTCCATACAGCTGAACGATCTCGTCCGGATCAAGCTTCAACCCAGGAACGACCTGACCGCCGTTTCGGCCTGAAGCGCCAAACCCGATCTCTCTGGCTTCCAGAACAATTACTTTGATGCCGCGCTGGGCCAAATGCAGTGCCGTGCTCAACCCCGCGTAGCCTGCGCCAATGATTGCCACATCTGCGGACACCGCATCGTTCAATGATTCGGCTTGGGGCGGCGCAACTGCGGTGGCCGCCCAGAGAGAAGGAGTAAGCGGAAAACGTTCAGAGGGAAACAAGGTACCTTTCTCCTTCAGATCGGGTTCAGAACCCGATGCAGAAAATCCTGAGTTCTAGGGTTCGACGGGTGATTAAGAACTTCATTGGCGGGCCCTTGTTCGACGATGACACCACCGTCCACAAAAATGACCCGATCCGCGACTTCCTTGGCAAAACCCATCTCGTGCGTGACAACCACCATTGTCATGCCGGCCTTTGCCAGCGAAATCATCACATGCAGTACATCGCCCACCAGCTCCGGATCCAGGGCAGATGTCGGTTCATCGAACAAGATGGCTTTGGGCCGCATGGCCAGCGCCCGCGCTATTGCCACACGCTGCTGTTGTCCGCCTGACAATTGATGAGGATAAAAATCCGCTTTGTCGGCCAGACCCACTTTCTCCAGCAGCTCCCGCCCATGCGTGAGCGCTTCGGCGGCCGGCTCCTTCTTCACATAGATGGGGCCTTCGGTGATGTTCTCGAGGGCGGTTCGATGTGGAAACAGATTGAACCGCTGAAATACCATCGCCACTTCGGTTCTCAACGCGGTGATGGACTTCGACTTGTTGTCGACTTTCTGGCCGTCAACAGTAATGGACCCGCTTTGGTAGGATTCAAGGCCATTAATACAGCGCAGGATCGTCGATTTACCTGACCCTGACGGGCCGATAATGCAAACGACCTCGCCTTTTGCCACCTCGGCATTGATCCCCTTCAAAACCTCATGTGTGCCATAACTCTTGCGCATGTTCTCAATCTTTATCATGCCCGCGCACTCCTTTTCTCGAGATATTTGACAATCATGATCAGCGGGAGACACATGGCCAAGTACATGAGCGCAACCATGGTAAAAACCGTCGTATTATCGAACGTCGACAGCGCCACCAGCTTCCCCTGCATTGCAAGTTCGGCCACCGTTATGGTTGAGGCCTGCGAAGAGTCTTTCAGCATCATGATCATTGTGTTGCCGTACGGTGGCAGCACAATACGAAAGGCTTGCGGCAGGACGACACGCCGCATCGTCGTACCCCAACCCATGCCCATCGCCATCGCAGCTTCGATTTGCCCCCGATCAATAGCCTCTATACCGGCCCGGAAGTTTTCCGATTGATAGGCGGAATAGGCAATGCCGAGTCCAATAATGCCTGCCTGCACTGCGGTAAGCGAGATGCCGATATCCGGCATGACGAAGTAGATATAAAACAGCAGAACGATTATGGGAATGCCTCTGAGCAGATTGATTGCCCACTCACTGCCTTTAACCAATATATTGATATTGGAGGCCCGCAATAGCGCCCAAAACATTCCCAAAACTGTCGATAAAAGCAGGGATCCCAGGGTAACAATGATAGTCAGCTCCACGCCTTTCAACAGCGCAGGCATGTACTGAACAATCTTATCGAAAAGCTCGGTCATAAACGTTCCATCCGCAAATCGTGTATCAGATGCCACTTCGATTCCGAACTGGATTGAAACCGCATCCGATACATATAAAACTCGTCAACCGTTCGCTATTTGCGCTGCTGCGGATCAAGACCCCACTTCACGAGAATCTTATCGACGGTGCCATCGGCCTTGAGTTTGTCGATTGCCTTGTTCATCTTCTCCAGCAGTTCAGTGTTTTCATGCCGCGTAATCAGACCCAGATCCCTCACAATCACGGACTTATAGCTTTTGACGATCCGCATTTCCGGGGCGCGTCCGTCATTTATGGCGGCAACCGCGATGGGGTAATCCATCAAACCCGCCTGAATGCGTTTATTATTCACATCCCGCATCAGATCCGTGGACGTTTCGTACAGCTTGATTTCAGAGAAAGCGCCGCTTTTCTCGGCAGGCGCGATATAGCTCGTGCCCACCTGTATGCCGATATTCATCCCCTTCATGTCGGCGAAGCTGTGATATGACTTCCCATCGGTTTTAGGAACCAGCAAGGCTTCTCCATAGGCCATGACCGGGTTGGTGAAACTGACAACCTTCTGCCGCTCGGGGGTTGTGAGCATGGCCGCCGCGATAATGTCGATGCGTTTGGAATTCAAAGAGCCGATCAGTGCACTGAACTGCATAGGCTCGATCTGTACTGAAAAGCCCACTTCCTTGCCAACCGCTTTAACCAGATCGACCATAATTCCTTCGATCGTGTTGGTTTTCGTATCGAGGAAAGTGAATGGCACGCCCGTGGGCGTGGAGCCCACTTTGATTACTGGTTCGCTTGCCGCGTGCACATTGGCCGCAAGGATGAGCGATGCCGCAAAACCGGCGATAACTGTTTTGAGTTTCATACTGTCTCCCTTTTAATTCAGCTGCAGGAGCTTCCTGCAGTACTGATTGTCAACTTCGCTAAAAACGAATCGAACGTTCGCTGCATAGGCGAAACGATTATTTTGATATTGCCCAGAGGACGACTGTGTCTTCGTTGCTCGGATTGCGCCAGCGCCGGGGCATCTCGCTGGAATAGCAAAAACTGTCTCCCGCCGCCAATAGAACTGTGCTTTTTTCAATCCACAGCTCCAGCACACCCTCCAGTACCGTGCCAACCATGGTGCCGCGAGCCGTGACAAACAACTCTTCGCCCGAGGATCCGCCTGGTTTGATGCGTGCGCGATACAGCTCAATGGCGCTCGCCTGCGGGGGAGAGATGATCTCTTTGATGATCTTTCGGTCGCTCATCTGCAGGCGTGTGTGATTTTTTTTGCGTGCGATCCATCCCCCCAGCTCATCCTCGCTTCGTTCGAAATTCTCGAGAAGCGAGTTGACGGATACATTCAGTTCGCGCGCCAAGGATCTCAGATTCTTCAGCGACACTGCACTGAGCCCGCGCTCGATCTGGCTCAGCAAGCCAACCGACATACCGCACGCGGCCGCGAGCTGACTCAGAGAAAGATTCTGCGCTTTGCGCAACTCCCTTAGCCGCTGGCCAAGCCAAAAATCGATGAAAGCGTTGGTGTGCAAGAGTTTCGCTTCCGTAGGTTGTCTGCCTGCCATTTCTTAGCCCGCCTGAAAACTTCATTTTTCTGAAATTTTCATATTTATGTAATTTTCAGATCGTATCGAAGTGACGCCGAGCATGCCTAGCTAGGGGATTCCCTAGGAACGGCTAGCACACGTTCATTGAACTCATCTGCATGTAGCGAGTGCCAATCGCTCGCCCGGAACCTGCTCGTCACGAATGGGAAAGGCGTGCTACGCTCGCCGCATTACACCCCTTCAGTCCCGCATGAACCTCACCCTCAAGCAACTGCGCGCTTTTTGCACGGTTTACGAGTTGCGCAGCTTCACCAAGGCTGCGCAGGCGCTGCATCTGACGCAATCGGCGGTCAGCAAGCTGTGCGCTGAACTCGAGAAAGAGTTCGGCCTGCCTTTGTTCGAACGCTCAACCCGGCACGTAGAGCCTTGCGACGGCGCGGATGTGCTGTATGCACACGCGCGGGAAATTCTCGGCTCGCTGCTTTCCGCCGAGCGCAGCCTGTCGAATCTGCGCAATCTGGAAAGCGGCTCGATCAATGTCGCGGCATCACCCATGATGATGCAAGGGCTCATTGGTGATGTGCTGGCCGATTTTCACGCCCGCTATCCGCGGGTCAAGCTGAACTTGCTTGAAACCACCACAGACCAGACCATCGCGGCGGTACTGAATGGGCAAGCCGATATGGGGCTGGTTTCGTCCAACATCAATAACGAAAAGCTGATGGTGCGCGAAGTATTCCGCGACCGCATGTTCGTAGCCTGCCCCGCCGACCACCCTCTGGCGGCAAAGCGGCGCGTGCAATGGCCCGACGTGGTGCACTATGCCCATATCGCGCTGCATCAAGGCTATAGCGTACGGCGGGCGGTGGATACACTGATGTCGGTGTATCCAATCAAACAGCCGTCCACCATTCAGACCAATATGCTCACCACTGCATTGTCCATGGTGCGCAGGGGTATGGGCATTACCGTGATCCCGGGCTATGTGTGTGAGTTCGCACAGCAGCTCGGCATTGCGACGCGTGTCATCTCGGGGGCGAATGGTTATCGCCACCCGATTTCGCTCGTATTGCGCTACCCTGCCATGCCATCCATGGCGGCGCGGGTTTTCCAGGACGAGCTGCTGGCCTATCTTTCCAGACGGAAGGCCGCGCATTCGGACGGCCCCACCCCCAGAACCTGAGCTACGGCGCCGAACCACCAGGCATTACTGAAGCAGCCACAGCGCCCGCCGTTGCAACCTGAGCCGCAAGCGCAATACAGGCTCGGCCACGCCCCTGCGGCAGGCCAGTCACGGCCCCGGTCGGAGCTCCCGTGACCCACGCAGCCCTGCCAGCCAACCCTGCCCTCGTCTGGCGTGACCGAATATTCATTCCATAAAAGACTTTATTGATGATAATTATTCGTTTGTTTGGAATAACTACACCGCCTAGAATTTTTCACTCATCCCCCAACAATAGCTGGAGACACAAATGCTCACACGCATGCTTGCCGGTTTCGCCGCGGCGCTGGCACTTATCCCCACGGCGGCCTCTTCCGCCGCGCCCGCCTACCCCTCCCATCCCATCAAGATCATCGTGCCTTTCTCCACCGGCAGCGCCAGCGACACTACCGCGCGCATCGTGGCGGAGAAACTTAGCGCCCGTCTTCAGACACCCGTCGTGGTTGACAACAAGGCAGGCGCGTCGGGCACCATTGGGTCGCGCGAAGTCGCAAGGGCCAAGAATGACGGCTATACCTTTATCCTGACCAGCAGCTCCACGCACTCGGCGACACCTGCCTTGTTCAAGAACCTGCCGTACGATCCCGTTACCGACTTCACACATGTCATCCGCATCGCCACGATCCCGATGATGCTGGTAGTGAATGGCAACAGCAAAATCAACTCCGTCGCCGACTTGGTCAAAACATCAAAAGCCGGTGGGCTGAACTATGGCTATGGCTCGGCCTCCGCACAGACTGCGGGCGCCACCTTCAACCTGGAAGCGGGGCTCACCGACAACCGCATCGCTTACAAGAGTCAGCCGCAGGCAATCACTGATCTGCTGGGCGGGCATATCGATTATCTGTTCGGCGACCTGTCGGTTGTCACCGCACTGATCAAGAATGGGCAACTGCGCGGTATTGCAGCATCATCCGATGCCCGCCTCAACGATTTTCCCAATGTTCCCACGCTGGATGAGCTGGGCTACAAACTCAACATCACCGTATGGGTGGGGCTGGCCGCGCCGGCCGGCACACCTGAGGACGTGGTAGCGCTCATCAACAAAGAGGTGGCGCAGATACTGGCCAGCCCCGATGTCGTCGAACGCTTCAAGGGCCTGGGCATGCAAGTAGCACCCAACTCCGTCGCCGAGCATGCGCAGTTCACGCAGCAGCAAAAAGACGTCTGGACGGCACGCGTCAAGGCGGCCGGGATCGAGGCCCAATAATGGCCCGCACGTCTGCTGCGCTGCCATTGGCCGGTATACGGGTGCTGGATCTGACCTCAGTCATCATGGGGCCGGCCTGCACCCAGATACTGGGGCAATACGGCGCCGATATCCTCAAGGTCGAGCCGCCCGCAGGCGATATCATGCGGCATGCGGGCGCGCGTCGCGACCCAGGCATGGGTGCCATGTTTCTGCATGTCAACCATCACAAACAGTCCGCCGTCATTGATCTTAAGCACCCCGATGGCGCCGCGCTGGTGCGCGAGCTGGCCGGGCAGTGCGATGTCTTCGTCCACAATATCCGAGAAGACGCCATACGCAGGTTGGGGCTGGATTACGAATCGGTTCGGGCGCGGCGGCCCGACATGATTTATGCCGCCCTCACCGGCTATGCCGAAGACGGCCCTTATGCGGGGCGGCCCGCATTCGACGACATCATCCAGGCACAGACAGGCGTGCCCGCGCTGTATGCGGAACACACCGGCGAAGCGCCAGCTTACCTGCCCGCGCTGATCGCCGACCGCTACACCGGCACGGCGGCCGCACATCGGATCGTGGCGCAGCTTTTTCACCGCCAGCGCACCGGCGAAGGCGGTTATCTCAATGTATCGATGTTCGAGACGCTGGCGGAATTTACGCTGTCTGACCATCTGGGCGGGCTCACCTTCGATGCCGAGCATGGCGCGCCATATTATTCCCGGCTCATGACGCGCTACCGGCGTCCATATCGAACCCTGGACGGCTACGTCGCTGTGCTGGTCTACAACGACAAGCATTGGCAGAGTTTTCTGACGCTGACGGGTGATACGGACAAACTGAGCGACACGCGTTTCACGACCGCAGCCGGCCGCGCAGGCCATTACGACCTGATCTACACCTACCTCGAAGGTGTCATCGCAAGCCGAACAACCGCTGATTGGATCGCCACGCTTGGCTCGGCAGACATCCCTTGCACGACCGTCAATACGGTGCCCGATCTGGTCGAGGACCCGCATTTGGAGGCCATCGGCTTTCTGCCCCATTACCGGCATTCGCAAACCGGCACGGTTTACCGGGCGATCAACAAGAATGTGGATCGCGCCCACAGCGAACCACCGATCAAGGGACAACACACCGTCCAGGCGCTGGCCGACTGGGGCGTGGAAGACGCCCGTATACAGGCATTGCTGAACGACAGCGTCATACACGACGGCCGCACCAAGCCGGCCTGAACAGGAGAACGACACATGGAAATGATCACAATCGATAAGCACGGCGTTGCAACGCTTATCATCAACAACGGCGGCCCGCTCAACATCATTAGCAGCCGGGTTGCCCGGGAGCTGACACAGGCGCTGCGCGCGCTCGCCGAAGACAGCCGCGTCCGAGTGCTGGTCATACGCGGCACTGGGGTAAAAACCTTTGTGGGCGGCGCCGACATCAAGGAAATGCAGGCGCTGGATCCCGCATCCGCGCGCACCTTCATTACCGCGCTCTATGAACTGTGCGAAGCCGTGCGCCTGTTCCCCCGTGCCACCATCGCCCACATCCAAGGCTGGTGCATCGGCGTCGGTCTGGAACTCGCCGCGTGCTGCGATATGCGTTATGCCACCCACGACGCGCAATTCACGATGCCAGAAGTGAAGATCGGCATCCCCTCTGTAATACAGGGCGCCTTGCTGGCACGGTTGATCGGTGAAGGCCGCGCACGCTGGCTGATGC
This sequence comes from Paracandidimonas lactea, assembly GCF_021653995.1. Classification (NCBI taxonomy): domain Bacteria; kingdom Pseudomonadati; phylum Pseudomonadota; class Betaproteobacteria; order Burkholderiales; family Alcaligenaceae; genus Paracandidimonas; species Paracandidimonas lactea. The sequence goes on along the minus strand of NZ_JAJJOZ010000006.1, from coordinate 218,512 downwards.
TCTCGGGCCGCGCCATCGACGCGTCCACCGCGATGGCATGGGGGCTGCTCAACGAAATCGGCGACACCGACGAGATGGCTGCCATCGTGGCGGACTTTGCCGCCGAGCTGGCATCGCATGGCGAAACCGGCATGCGCAAGCAGAAAGAACTGCTAATCGACTGGGAAGCCCCGTACCTGCAGAAAGCCACCCGCGACAGCATCGGGCATTTCGGCCAGGCATTCGAAAGCGACGAGCCCGGCAACTATATGCGGGAATTCTTCGAAGCCCGTAAGAAGGGCTGATTGGGCTGAATACCGTCACGCATGTTGCAACCCCGCATGCATGACGACACATCGCCTCACAACAACCATTCAATCGGTAAATGCGATAGCACCGCAACTAGCATCCGTCGCCAGATGCTGGCCCCGGGCTCACTATCGTGGCGTACGACTTGGCCATCCTTGTGTTCCAACCAATACAGGCCGCCATCCTCCGATAACCACACTTCATAGGCAGTTTTGGGCACCTTGTCCAGGAATATTTCGCTGATAGTCTTGGCAAGGTTGGGGCTGTCGACGATGAATCCAAGTTCAGTGTTCAGCCTGGCCGAGCGAAGATCGAAATTGAACGATCCAATGAATACTTTGGCATCATCAATGGATGGAACCGCGTGGGCGTTGCCTTTCGCACAACACCCGACTCGGCCGACAAGGCGTTTGGCCTGGACAAAGCCAATCTCACCTGATCGGCACCTGCCGCAGTATCCCCAACGATGGCAGCCGCTATCTGTGAGCCAGAAGCAGTTGCCATCGCGGATCCGCGCTTTTGTCGAATACATCACCAAACGCAATCGCGCACTGGGCCTGCGATGCCGCTGCCTTGCTGCGCCCGCCTTGCTTAGAACCTGAACGTCGCGCTCAGGTTGACTGTGCGTGGATCTCCCGCCTTGATGTAATCGGCATATTGATACATCCAGTACTTCTTGTTGGCAAGGTTGTTCACCGCCAGACGGAAGGTGGTGTCATAGCCGTTGATCTGCGTTTCGTAGTTAGCGCCCACATTGAATATCGTGTAGCCATCGACATCGATATCATTGGCAGGACGCAGAGGCGTCGCCCCCGTGTACTTGGCATCCGCAAAAAGCTGCAAGCCAGGCAGTTGCGGCACATCGTAGCCCACCTGCAACGCGGCAACGAAGCGCGGCGAGCCGGCCACGCGTTGGCCAATATTGGCCAAGCCCTTTCGGTATTCGGAACCCAGCAGCATCACGTTGCCGCCCACGATCCAGTTGCTGCCCAGCTCTACCGAAGCACCTGCTTCCACACCTTGATATATAGCCTCGCCATCCCGCACCAGGGCATTGCCGGCATTGGTGAACTCTGCCGCCTTCTCTATGCGGAACAGCGCTGCCGTGGCGGCCCAGCCATCCTGCTCGGTCTTGAGGCCCAACTCGTATTGCCGGCTCTTGAGCGGATCGAGCAAGGCGTTGGCATTGGCATAATAGTTAGGCACTGCCTTGCCCGGCTCGAGTGACTCGATGTAGCTGCCGTAGAACATGGTGCGCGGAGACAGGTTGTACATCAGCGCAACCGTTGGCGTCACGACGCCGTTTTTCTTGTAGCTGCTGTCCATCTGGCCCGTGGCCTGGAAGCCCTTTTGGCGATAATTGGTATAGCGCAGCCCCGCCAGCAGCGACCAGTGATCCGAGAACTTTATCGTATCGCTAAGGTAAGCGGCCTGCTGTTCGATTTCAACAGCGCGGTACATGCCCAGGCCGCGATCCATCGTGCCCTGGCTGAAGTAGCTGTTGTGGTTCTGTTGCCAGAGGGTGCCAGTACCTACCTGTTTGTAGACCCATGCCCCGGCATAATCATTGTGCTGCGTTTGCCCCGACAGGCCCGCCACGATATCGTGCCGGATAGCACCGGTATTGAAGCGCCCTTCGATCTGGGCCTGCCAGGCGTTGAACTGGTAGTACTCGCCGTAGTCGGAACGGAAATCATCGTAGTTGCCTGCCGCGTCTTTCAGCGCAATGACTTGCTCATTGCGGCGTGTGCGGGTGGTGGCATGGCTGAAGTAGGTGCTGGCCTTCCAGTCTGGGGCCAGCGCATATTTCAGGCCGGTGGAGAAGTAGCGCAGTTCATTGTCGGCATAAGTGCCCTGGCCCACCAGCCTGCGGCTGTCGTTTCTGATCGGGTCTGGCAGTTGGCTGCCCGTCAGCCCGCTTGTTTTAATAGTGGTATCCATGGAATTTGCCTTGCGCTTTTGGTAAAGCGTTTGCATATCCCAGGTAAGACGTTCAGACAGCCGTGCATCCAACGCCAGCGATACGGCATCACGGTACAGGCCGCCCTTGTTATAGGTCTCGCCTTCTTCATGCGTGGCATTCAGCCGGTAGCCAAACCCGCCTTCATTGCCCGCACGGCCGCCGATATCCACGCTTTCCCGCCAGACGTTGTTGGACTTGTACCCCAGAGTTACATCGCGCACCGGCTCATTGGTGGGCTTGCGCGTAATGTAGTTGACCAGCCCGCCCGGTGCGGCATAACCATACAGAAAGCCGGTAGCGCCTTTCAATAGTTGTACGCTTTCCAGTTGCTCGTACGGCATGGTGGTGCCAAAGCTGATGAAGGGCTTGCCATCGATGCGATAGCCGTTTTGCCAATCGATCACCAGCCCGCGAACCGAAAGGTAGTTGGCCCAGGCACCGCTTTGACTGCTGTTGTCAGACGCAGAGGCGTCCAGCCCAAACACGTCGCCCAGCTTGCCAACCTGGCGGCGCGACATGTCTTCGCTGGTGACGATGGTGGTGGAAAACGGCGTTTCAAGCTGCTTGCGGCTGCCTAACGCGCCGCCATCGACAGGCGCTTCGAGGTGCTGCAGCGTGGTATCGATGGCGCTGCCTTTCACCGTGACGTTCGATAGCTTGGCAACGGGGCCACCTGCGGCGCCCGTTTGCGCCACCACAGGCGCTGCGGCAACACTCGCGCTGAACAATACCACCACACCCGCGCGTCGATTGCGCTGCCCTCTGCTGGCCTTCCTTGCCATGACCTTCTCCCTATTTACGTTAGGCATTAAAGGCGGCAAGTTTATCACTTTTGATGCAATTGCGAATTATTCTTATTAATATTAATTATCAACCAAGAGACTAATGGTTTCGCAATACTGCGTTGCCGCCCTGGTCGAGCGGCCCCGCGTCAGCACGGATGGCTTCATTGAGTGTGGTGGTGCACAGCCCCGCTTTCGCGGGACGCGTATCAGGATGACGTATCGTCCACCGAGGCCTGCGGCGCATGTTTTTTGACCGACTCGATGCCGCCCTCACGCGTGGCTTCGGAGTCGTAGTGCTCGCTGGTGCCGATGACTTGGCCGTTGGTGGCCATGAGATTGAACATGAACTTGCCGGATTGTGATTGCTTGCGCTGATAGCGCGCATCATTGCCGGCGTTGGTTTTGACGGACTCGATGCCGCTGGTACAGGACGCCTTAGCTTTGTAGCCTTCGCTGGCAAGAATTGTTTGCCCGTTGCTGGCTTTCAACCTGAATCGGTATTCGCCACCTTTGTCTTTATAAATCTCGAACTTACCGGCCATGAGCACGCTCCCTTTAAAAAGCAATGAACAGATGCCTCAGTATTGAGAAGGCGATGAAAGATTAGCAGATTTACTGAAGGATGGTGTTTTTTGGACCGTAACATTGCCTGGTTAGCATTGCTTTGTTGGCGATTGGGGTTGCGGCAGCAAGCGCATTACGCTTTCTGCACAAACTGGCCATCCAGATAAAACCAGCGCCCGTTTTCACGCACGAAACGGCTGATTTCGTGCAGGCGAACGGCGTGCCCGTTGTGGCGCGACCGCGCCACAAACTCGACGGTGGCGTGGTCAGCGTCCTGCGCGCGAGCGTTGCGCACTGTCAGGCCCAGCCACTTTACGCCGGGCGCATTACCGTCCAAGGTTTGCGGGCGCGTGCTCACATGCCAGGTATCCAGCAGATATTGCAGCTCATCCAGCACGAAGGCTGTATAGCGGGAGCGCATCAGGGTTTGCGCATCCGGCGCCATCAAATGCCGCGGGCCGTGGTGCCAGCGGCCGCAGCAGGCTTCGTAGCTGGCGGTGTCGCCGCAAGGGCACGAGGCGAGGGTTTTTTTAAGTTTGCCTTGCTTCATTGGAGCCTGGTTACAACAGGTTATCGGGATGCGCGAAGCAGCCGCTACGGCAACCTCAGGATCGGGGAACGAAGTAGTGGCGCGGCCCCGCCACCCCATTAACGCTCGCCGGCGATGCGCCCTGCCATGACTTCTGGGTTCATCAACTTGGGGGTGCCGCCTTCCAAAAAGGTGGCGATGTTTCGGGCGCTTTCGCGAAAGAAGTGTTCGAAGGAGCTGGCAACGACGTAGCCCAGGTGTGGAGATAGGACGACGTTGGGCAGTGTGCGCAGCGGATGGTCGACAGGCAGCGGTTCGATGTCGTAGACATCCAGGCCGGCAACAATGCGCCCCGCACCGAGCGCCTGCAGCAGTGCGGCTTCGTCGACCAGCGGGCCGCGGGCTGTGTTGACGATGATAGCGCCCTGCTTCATCAGGCCCAGCTCATGTGCGCCGATGATACCTTCGGTACGCGGAGATAAGGTAAGGTGCACGGAGACCACATCAGACGTAGAGAAGAGCTCGTCTTTTTCGACACGGCGCACGCCCAGGTCTGCCGCGCGGTCAGGGGTAAGGTTCTGGCTCCAGGCCACTATGTCCATGCCCAGCGCCTGCCCCACGCGTGCAACACGACTGCCCAGCTTACCCAAGCCAACAATACCCAACTGTTTGCCTTCTAGCTCGATACCCATGGGTACGCCGTTCTGCCAGCCTCCTGTGCGCATGGCGCGCTCTCCCTGGGGCAGGCCGCGCGCGCACGCGAGTATGAGTGCCACCGCCATTTCCGCGGCGGCATGGGAGGGAGAGCCGCCCGTCACCGCCACCGGAATACCCAGCCGCGTGCATGCCGCGATGTCTAGTGTCGTGGTACGCGCGCCCGTCATGGAGATGAGCTTGAGCCTGGGCAAACGCACCAGCACTCGCTCTGGAAACGCCGTACGCTCGCGGATGAGGGAGATGATCTCGAACGGCTCGAGTTGGCGGACGAGATCGTCTTCGTCTTGCCACGCCTGCGTAAAAACCTGGATCCGTGCATGGCGCGCCACGGTGCCCCAGTCGGCCATCGTCAGCGCGACATTTTGGTAATCGTCGATTATGGCTACGGATGGCTGAGTCATCGTAATGTCTTCCTCGTATATGGCATGAACGGAGATTGTAATGCTGGCCCCGCCGGAAGGCTTACTGCACGTTGGCGCCGGATTTTTCCACAGCCACCTTTCATTTCCGGATCTCATCATGAATGTGCGTGGTCAACACCGGCGGTGTGGTTCCCTCGATCTCGTACCCGTAACCATTGAGCTGCTTCTTGATCTCCGGATCTCGTGTCGCGCGGTTGAAAGCGTCGCTCAGCCTCTGGATGACGGCGTTGGGCGTTGGGCGTTGGGCGTTGGGCGTTGCGCCCGGCGCGCCAAACTATGCGGTCGGCAATTTTTTCCTGTTCAGCATCCTTGCCTGCTTTATGTTGTGTGCGTAGGTGCTTTATTGGCGGTCACCCCGGGGGGCCGGCCGGCATTTCACGTTTCATAGTAAGGCAGGCCTTTTTCATCCAATTTAATGATTCTGGGTGATCCCACCGCTAGAGGAGCGTCAGTTCTACCTTGCAGTACATCCATGCTCAGGCCGTCGACCATGGCGTATACATCGAACACGCCGTCACGCGGCTGCAGGACGGCCAGGTCGGTATACACCCAGTCCACCACGCCCAGCCCCGTCACGGGATACGTGCACTGCGCCAGCAACTTAGGCTGCCCCTCGCGCGTCGTATGTTCCATCATCACGATCAGATGCTTGGCGCCGACGACGAGGTCCATGGCGCCCCCCACGGCAGGAATGGCGTTATCGGCATCTGTCATCCAATTGGCCAGATCGCCGTTGGCGGCGACTTGGAAACCTCCAAGAATAGAGTAGTCGAGATGCCCACCGCGCATCATGGCGAATGAATTGGTGTGCTCGGTAATGGACGCACCCTTCAACAGCGAAACCGGTACCCGGCTGGCGTTGATGAGGTCGGGATCCGCGCTATCGCCACTTGCTGCGCTGCCCATCCCGAGGATGCCGTTTTCGCTATGCAGTACAAATTCGCGGTCTGACGGCAGATAGTCGCCCACCTTGGTCGGCATACCTATGCCAAGGTTGATGTATGCACCATCGGGCAGGCTATCGGCAACCAGTTTGGCGATCTGGTCGCGGTTCAGCGCTTGGTAGCTTGTATCGTGATCGGACACGTCCGCACCCGTGCTGCCGGCCGTGACCAAAGCGGCTGCCGCGCGGCCGTTGCCGCCCGATCCGTCAAATGCAGTGTGCTGATTATGCATGGTGTACTCCTGCAAGAACGACAGCCTGAACGAAGATCCCCTGCGTCATGACCTGCTCGGGATGGAGCGCGCCGAGTTCGACGATCTCGTCAACTTGGACAATGGTATGACGCGCCGCCGTACACATAACGGGATTGAAGTTGCGCGCGGCCCAACGATAAGTAAGATTGCCCCAACGATCGCCTAGATGCCCGCGTATCAAGGCAAAGTCGCCATGCAGCGGTTGCTCGAGCACGTAGCCCACGCCGTTCACCACCCGCTGCTCCTTGCCCTCGGCCAGGCGAGTGCCGTACCCTGTCGGCGTGAAAAAGGGCCCCAGGCCGGCGCCCGCGGCACGCAGCCGTTCCGCCAAGGTACCTTGCGGTACGCACTCCAGTTCGAGCTCCCCTGCCCTGTACGCCGCCGCAAATGCCTCCGAATTAGGTGGGCGCGGGTGCGAACAAATAAGCTTGCTGACCTGGCGGTTCTTGATCAACCCAGCAATACCGACATCGAAGGTGCCTGCGTTATTTGCGATGATGGTCAGGTCGCGCGTGCCCAACTGGCGCAGCGTGTCGAGCAGTTCGAACGGAACGCCCGCGTCGCCAAACCCGCCGACAAGCACGGATGCTCCGTCAGGTATGGATTGCAAGGCTTCAGCCTGCGAGGAGAGGATTTTATTGATCATATTCAATCAATCTTCAGGTTCGCGGCCTTCACAAGCTCCGTCCAGTCTTGCTGCTGCCTCTCGACAAAGGCTTGGAACTGTACGGGCGTAATGCCACCTGCTTTACCACCCATGCCCGCAAAACGAGTTTTGACGTCCGCGCTCTCAAGCGCCTTGTGGGCTGCTTGGTAAAGGCGATCGATGACGTCGTCCGGTGTACCCGCTGGCGCAAACAGACCAAACCATGCCGTGACAACCATGTTGTCTACGCCCGCCTCTTTCATGGTTGGGACGTTAGGCAACTCATCAACACGATGATCGCTGGTAACGGCAAGCGCCTTGAACTTGCCTGCCTTGATAGAGGGCAGAGAACTAGGCAAGTTGTCGATCATGAAGGTGTACTGATTGCCGAGCAGGCCTGTTACAGCGGGACCTGCACCCTTATAGGGAACATGCTCAGCCGTCAGGCCAGTGCGCTGCATGAACATTTCCGCGGACATATGCGGAGACTGGCCTTTTCCAGAGGAGCCAAACGTGCGGTGAGCGGCATCGCTCTTCACATACTGGACGAGTTCCTTGACGGAGTTGACGGGAGTTTCTTTGTTGACGACCAACACGTTGGGCACCGAAATGACAAGCGTGATCGCCTTGAAGTCTTCTTTCTTGTACGGCAGCGACTTATACAAGCTGTAGTTGATCGCGTTGGGGCCAATGTTACCCATGATTAGCGTATAACCATCGGCCTTTGCGCGCACCAGCGCCTGCGAACCAATAATGCCGGCCGCACCGGCCTTGTTCTCGACCACAACGTTCTGGCCAAGGTCTTCGGCCATCTTCTCGCCCACGATACGTGCGGCGATATCCGTCGTGCCGCCGGGTGCGGCGGGCACGATTAGGGTAATCGGTTTATCGGGCCAGGCTGCCATGGCGGGGCCGCCCGCAAGCAGCACAAGCGAGCACAGCAATGTGGCTTTCAATTTCATGTGTCTTCTCCATTTGATGTTTTTTGGTTTCACTATCTGCGCATGCCGAACCAGTGCAAGACTGATCCAGCGGCCGGCGTCAGCGGCCGCGGAACGCAGGGGGGCGCTTCTCCGCGAATGCCCGCATGCCTTCCTGATAGTCGTCGGTGTAGCCCATCGTTTTCTGCAGATCACGCTCCAGGTCAATCTGCGCTTCCAGCGAGTTTTCATAGGTGGCGTAAAGCGCTTGCTTAGTGCCCGCATAAGCCCGCGTGGGGCCCTGCGCCAGGCGTTCGTGGGTCGCGGCCAAGGTCTGTTCCAGTTCGCCATCTTCGATACAACGCCAGATCAAACCCCACTTTTCAGCTTGCTCGGCCGAGACCGGCTCGGCAAACAGCGCCGCGCCCATGGCGCGCGGCATGCCAACCAGCCGAGGCCAGAAATAGGTGCCGCCCGCGTCCGGCACCAGACCGATACGCGCAAACGCCTGGACGAAGCGCGCCGATTTCACCGCATAGACCACGTCGCACGCCAATGCAACGCTGGCGCCCGCGCCTGCCGCCACGCCATTGACCACGCATATCACGGGCGCCGGCAGCGCCCTCAGGCGCAGCACAAGCGGCTTGTAGTTCTGCTCAATGCCCAACGAGAGGTCGCGCTTTTCGGTGCCCGACAGAGGCTTGCGCTCGGAGAGATCCTGCCCCGCGCAGAACCCGCGGCCCGTGCCCGTAATGATCAGCCCGCGCAAGTCGTCGCGGCCTTCCAGAAAACCCAACGCGGCACGGATGTCTTCATGCATGATCTGCGTGAAGCTGTTCAGCGTATCCGGGCGGTTCAGCGTGATGCGCCCCACGCCTCCTTCATAACTGAACGTAATATGTCGATACGCATGCGCCATTGCGCGGCTCCTTCAGGAATAAGAATTTTCAGCTTGGACTCAACAAGCATTTTGTCTTATTTCGGAAGGCTGTTGCTTAGGAACATCCAAACCCCGGCCTAAGCAAAACTGAAGCCTCGACGATGCGGTTGCGCAGTCACGCAACCCGGTTCGCGGCCAGTATGCAGCGGTATCATGCCGTACCAGCCTCCCGCGCAGCGGCCAGTACGTGGTTGATGAAGTCTTCGACAAAGTGCGGCAAGTCGCGCCCCCGCTGGCGGCAAAGCAGGCGGTCACGCTGCGCCCAGGCATCCTGCAGCCGGACAATATGCAAACCTTGCGGACGGCTATAGCGCACGGCGCAGGCACGCGGTACCACGGCAATGCCCACGCCCGCCTCCACCATGCGACACACCGCCTCAAAGCTGCCAACGTAAACACGCTGATACAGGCGTTTGCCCATGCGCGTGGCAATATCTTCCAGAAAGCTCTGGATAGCGCTGCTGCGATGAATGCCGACAAACTGATACGCGTCAACGACATCGATGAATCGCGCAGACGCCAGTTTTGCCAGCGGATGACCGAGCGACGTAACGATGGTGAGTTCGTCGCGGAACAGCGGCATCACATCAAGCCCTTCGACGTCGACGTTGCCGGCCACGATACCGAGGTCGGCGGTGGAAGCACGGACGGCAAGGACGATATCACCTGAGGATTTTTCCTCGAGTTCGATATCGACATCGGGATTCTCTGCAAGAAACGTGGACATCGCATCGGCCAGGAAGGAGTTCGTGGCCGTGGTGTTGGCCAACAACCGCAGCCTGCCCTTGATGCCCCTGGAATACGGCTGCAGGTCTGCGTTCAGGCATTCGAGTTGATGAAACACAGCGTGGGCATGCTTGAGCAAGACCTCGCCAGCGGGCGTAAGCGTCACGCCTGATGCATGGCGCTCAAGCAAGCGCGTGTTGAACGCCTCTTCCATATTTCTGATGCGCGCGCTCGCCGCCGGCAGCGACAAAAAGGTGCGCTCTGCCGCACGCGTCAGATTCAGCGCGTCGCCCACATTGATGAATAGCCGCAGGTCAGTCAGGTCGTGTCTCATCGTTTATCCGCGGCGCACCGCCGCCACTATGTTGCCGTCATCAGGCGATAACGCAAGCGGCCGACACGGCACGGCGCATAGGCCTTATTTAAATGCCTCGCGCAGCTTGCTTTCGGCGGCCTGCATCTGCTTGCCCGCCTCGGTCATGGCCTTGTCTATTTCTTTGCCTGCTTTTTCAGCCGGCCCTTCCTCTTTCTGGCACCCAGTCGTGGCGAGCACGGCCGCCCCCAGAACCAGGACGGCGAAAACCCTGCTTATACAGGCGATCATTCATTGCTCCATCGGCGATACAGGGCTACAGCATAGCGGCAAAACGGATGGCTTCGCCACTACCCACCGCTTGTGGGCTTCCGTGGGCATGGGCAGGTTTGTGTAAAGGACGGCAGCGGGTGCCGCTTAATCCCCTGGCTTAGTGCCCGATGCAGAAGGCTGCTCGACATTTACGTTAGAGGGAACGTCACTTGTCGCAAGGAGTACATTTGCGCCGACGGGCATTGCAGTCAGTTGCCCCGACAACGGCAGGTTGATGGCCACGCCACTGAATGCATAGTCAGTAGCGGATACGGTCGCGCCTAGACCGGGATTCATGCCGGTGGGATAAGCGTCGGTGCTTGAAACGACGTTCTGCGCCATCCTGACACCTGTGCCCAACCCAAGCGGAATATCCGCAAGCACCGACACGTCTGTCATGGCGCCGTCAATGCCGGGGGATGCAGCACCTGCGGCGCGTGGGCTCGTTGCCGGCGCCGAGATTAGGGACGGCGACGAGGGTACGACCGGCGAGGCCACCGGTGGTGTCACAGGCGGCTGCATCGAGGGCGTGATAATGCCGCTTAATATCTGCCCGCCAGGCAGAAAATAGTTGCCGGCAAGCCCGCCGTTGGCGCCATCCGTCAGCGTATAGTGGGCCGTTACGCGACGCACACCAGCAATCGGGCTATCGAACACGCCCGACGCACTCACCCCAAGTGTTTCGCTGCCAAGCAAGCCACTCAGCACACCCGGGAAAACCAACGCGAACGTCGAGCCATCCGCTATTTTGGGCAGCGCGTAGCTGCCCGAGATGCTCAGCGGCCTGGGCTGAATCTGGACCATGGCCGGATCCGCCACATTCACAGCTATGTCATAACCAGTATGGCGCGAATAATTTCCGTCGAATGACGCGTTATACAGGCCGACATCCTTGCTGGCGAGCCGAATGGTATCGCCCAGTAGCAGGCTCGCATCGGGTGCAAAAGGCACGCCATCGCGTGTCCACACAATGCCAGGCACAATCGTCGCCATGGTGGCCGTACCGTCGTATACCTTAACGACGGGCACTGACCGTGGCGCGCCGCTCAGCGCTATCGGTGTCAGAAAGCTGCGCAACAAAGGCGTGGCACTGCCTTCGTACATGCGCCAAGTCGTGTGGTCGCCCCCGGCGCTGGACATGCTCCATCCGGCGTATGTCGCGAGCGTTCGCATATCGGCGGTGGATTTGCCGACCACGCCGGCGCCACCCCCGGACGTCTCCACACCGCTGGATTGCATGTCCCAGAAGCTGCTGGAGACTGAGCCGCCAACGATTTGCCCCACCAGCCCACCGGGCTGGTTACCCTGCAACGTGCCGCCGGCGGCGTAAGTGCGGGCCAGCGTGGTGTAGAAGCTGAGCCCCACCAAGCCGCCGGTGCCATACGCGACGCTGCTCGGCGCCGCAGTCACCGCGCCGGTTGCGTAGGCGTCAGTGATAGATGTGTAGTATATGCGGCCCACCAGACCACCCACATAATTGCCAGACCCTGTCACCGCCCCTGTGGCAAACGACTGCGAAATAGCATGGTTGAAGTTCAGCCCCACCAAGCCGCCGAGGTCACGGGCGCCACGCACCGTCGCCTCTGAATAGGTACGAACAACAGTGCCCACGGTTGAGCGCGCGCCTGTCCCTAACCATCCAACCAGGCCGCCAACATAATTGCCGCCGCTTACCGAGCCCGTAGAATAGGCGTCGCGTACCGAGCCATCAAGCACCCAACCCGCCAGGACGCCAGTGGCTACCATTTGCCCCGCGGGGTTCAACGTGATCGATGCGTTAACCAGCCCGACATTACCCAGCGTGGTACTGGCACTGTTCACGTAACCGAACAACCCCACATTGGTACCGGCCCGATTGATTGTCAGATTGCTGATGACATGGCCCAGGCCGTCGAAGCTGCCGATAAACGCCGCCGCCTGGCTGCCGACAGGCATAAAGCCCTGTCCGCCATTCCATGCCGTAGTGGCCGTCGCATCAATGTCGGCGCCCAATACATAGCGCGTCGACAGGCCTCCTTGCATCCCCTGCAGATCGGTGCTCGTCGCGCTGCCCTGGGAGCCCAAAGCCGTGATTACCTTCCAGCCCTGCAAAGCACCATCGCTGCCAACTTTGGTGTAGAAATTCTGGCCCGCCTGCAGGTTTACCTTTGCGCCGTTCGCAAGATAGTAGGACGCGGGGTTGCCGACTGCGGGCGCCCCCAATCCATACCACAGACTCAGCTTCCCATAGGCGTGCTGGGCGGTGATGTCCGCGCTGATGCGGATGTCTCGCTGGGCGCTCAGCGTCAGTGTCGTGCCGCTGTTCCAGGTGATCGGGTCTTTGATGAAGACATCCCCCCCGGTGCCACTGGATCCTGAAATACTTGAAATCTCGACCGAGCTATCGGCCAGCAGGTTACTCAAAGACGCGCCCGTCATGTCGCCGCCACTGGCAGCAACGATGAAATCGGTGGGGTCGATCAACCACTGGCCAATCGTGCCGCGCGGCGCCCGCGTTGTGGCGCGCAAATCATCGGTAATTCGCACAGCGGCGGCGCTGGTCTCAATAAAGCCGCCATCGCCTCCGTTGGGAGCACTGGCATCCAGCGTGCCAGCCACCGAAATGCGGTCGCGCTCCAAGCCCCCGATCAGGAGGATCCGGCCTTTTTCGCCGGTGGCCAGGGTACGCGCCTCGGTGACGCCGGTATGATTGATAACAGTGCTCGTCAGATCGCCCACTGCCTTGGCGGTCAGGTACACCAGCCCGCCATCGGCCCGGATTGCGCCGCCCTGCTCCACGAGCGCATCGATGGCGCCTTGCTGCACACTGAGTTTGACGACCCCTCCAAGATCCAGCAACACCCGACTACCTGCTCCCATGAGCACGTTGCCCGAAGGCGCCTTCACACTCCCTTGGTTGATGATCCTGGCGGCGATGAGTGCCACCGTGCCGCCGTCGGAGGCGGAAAGCTCCCCCTGATTGACAATGCTGCCGCCTCCCGCACCCTGGAACTGATACCTACCGGCAAGAAAATCTTCCTTGTTGATGAGCAGCGTCGATGCCACGAGCCCGCCCACATTGACTTGCGCGCTGGGCGTGAACAGCACCCCATTCGGGTTCACCAGAAACACTTGGCCATTGGAAGTCAGGCTGCCCTGTATCACCGATATGTCCGCACCCAGCACCCGATTCAGGACTGCCGCGCTGCTGGACGGTTGAACAAAGTTCACGATGTTGCCCTGGGCGATGTTGAACGACTGCCAATCTGCAACCAACTTGCCGCTGGTTTGCGTGACGGTCATGGTGGCGCCTGACTGGTTGATCACGCCCTGCCCCGCCACAATACCACCGCCCTGCGGCAGGCCGCTGGCCGTTGCCAGACCCACCCACGCTCCAAAGGTGGCCCCCACCAACGCTGTATGCGCAAAGACCTTGGGCTGTAGACGATGCCGCGCCACTGCACGCATGCGCCCGTTCGCCGTTTCTCCCTGCCACGCGGCGGTTTGCGGGGCGCACATCGCGCCATTGCAGATCAACTGATAAATAGGTTTTGTATGCATCAAACAATCAATCCTGGTTTGAGTGGCGCCACTGCGCACACGGATCAGGCCGGGAAATTCAAAACTTGCGGGCTACAGCCAGCCAAAGGCGCGGTTTGGGATCGGAATGGGTGTCCGAGCCAGGCGCCCCTCCATTAGTACGCCAAGCCACTGCGGCATTCAGGCTCCAGAGGCCGCTGTCCACGCGCACACCAGCACCCACGCCGGCGCGCGTCTGATCGGCCGCAGGCATGGCAACCTGGCTCGGCCTGGCATCCGCCTTGACACGGCCATGGTCATAAAACACATACGGCTCTACTCTCCCTTGCCGATAACGCAGCTCGAGCTGGACCAACCAGCCTTCGTCGCCACCTGCTTCACCCAGCGGATAGGCGCGCACACCCAACGGGCCGCCCAGGAACATCTTCTCGGAGCTATCCAGATTGTTATTGGCAAGCTGGCCGCTGAAACGCCCAAACAACGTAAAGCCACCTGGCAGCGCCTGCAGACGCATCAAGTCCAGGCTCAGCTTGTTGAAGCCTCCCTCGCGCACCGGGTCGTCTTTGTAAAGGTCTCCATATGCCCACGTCAGCGCGCCGTAGGTGATCCCGCCGCCGCCCAAGGTGTCGCGCCGATCGAAAGACAACACCAAGGGCAGCGTGACGGAGTGATATTTTTCGCTGAGGGCTCCGTCAAAAAAACTGTTGTAAAAGCGCTTGTACTGTAAGTCGCCGCGCACCGAAAGGTTTGCCATCCGTGAACGCACAATCGCATAGCCCAGCCCCGCACTGCCAATGCGTGCCAGGCCTGCGTTGCCTTCGAAGCCATGAGCCAGTTGGTAGTGCGTCTGCGTATGCGAGACGTAGCCCCGCATGCCTTCGCTGCCCAGCGGGACGCTGTACGCGAGGCTGCCCATCCATAGATTTTCCTGCGTATAAACGGCCGCGATGTCGATGCGATCACCTAGCATAAAGGGGCTGTTCACACTCAGCCCTGCACGGCCGCGCACCTGGCCCGAATAATAATTACCGTAGTTGTCCAGGCCTACATCGCCCATATAGCGGGCCGCACGCCCGATGTCCACATCAAGGTCCCCCGTGCCCGCGGCGGCGCCCGGCCGGATAATCGGTTGAGTGCGCACGCCAGGAAGATCGGATAGCAGCAGCAGCGAACGCTCCAGCGAAGTCAGCGCAATGACCTCACCGGGCTTGAGCGCGCCTAGATATGGTTGCGCCTGGACCGCAAGCCCCGCTTCGCCGCGTGCAGCCACCTCGCCGTAGCGCCCTTCGATAATAGCGATGCGAAGCTGACCACCCTCCAGTTTTTGTTGGGGCAGATAAGCGTACGCGAAGGGATAGCCCCGCTTTCGATAGAAACCCGTGATCTGCCCGGCTAGGCCTTGCAGCTCCGAGAAATCCATAGTGCGGCCGCGCAGATGGCCTAGTACCGCCGAGAGCACCTCGCCGGTGAACAATGTATTGCCGCTAAAGGACACCGATGCCAGCTGTACCACTGCACCACCTGACTCCGCAGGCGCGGCTACAGGTGCTTGGACATCTATGTTGACAGCCCGCCTGGGCGCCTCGCGCGGAGGGGATAATTCTTGCGTGATGCGCCCCGCGTCGGGAAGCACCTGAGCACTCACTGGGAAAGCGGCTGTCGCCATTACATAGGCGAACGCACCCAGCCACTTCACTTTGCCGCACGTCATCGATACCCGCTCCGCCTCTGATGGAGTGGCCAGCACCCCCGCCAGCGCATCCGGATCGCCTGCGCATCATCCTGGACTCCATTCGCTGGCCAGCAACGTAGGCGCTGACTCATTGGCGAGGAATTCTATAGATTTTGTTTCAATTTAAACTGAGTAAATATGAGCAACACATCGAACAAAGAGCGCGCTGCCTCGCCTTGTCGACGGCGTTGTGCGGGCTTTGCTCGACAAGGATGCGGATTTGCCTTGCCCTATTCGCTCAGGCGGCCCCAGGCATACGATCTGGCAGGAGCAGGACGATGTTTCGGGGCCCGGAGCGTTTGATCCAGCCTTCAACCTCGAACGCTGTCAGCCGCCGGCTCAGTGTTTCGGGGGTAATGCCCAGGTAGGAGGCCAGGTCGCGATGACTGAATGGCAGATGGATAGCGTTGCTGCCGGACGCTGCCGCCAACTTGAGCAGATAGCGCCCCAGCCGTGTGTCGATGGACTCAGTGCCGATGGCGGCGGCCTGTTTTTCGGTGGAACCCAGACGGTGCGCCAGTTCGGCCATCACATGCAGGCCGATGGCCGGATACCGCAATAGCAGCTCGCGCAGATCCCGTTGCGCAATCGAGCATATCTGTGATGTCTCGGTCGCCTGCGCGTAAGATTCGTGGCAGCCATCGTTGAACAGATTCAGTTCGCCCAGGAAATCGCCCGGCCCCAGCATGCGCACGAGTTGCTCTTTGCCGGTTTCGGCCAGCCTGTACACCTTGACACGCCCTGCGTGCACGATGAACAACTGATCGGCAGGCATGCCGGCGCGATGGATGAAGGCGTCTTTCTCCAGGGTGCGCATGTGGGCGCAGGCCGCCACATTCTCGAGTTCGTCTTCGGGCAGATGGTTGAAAATGGGGACGAGCGAAACGCAAAGCGCCTTTGAGTGCGCCCCCGCTCCCGCGTGCGCGTCGTCATGATGATGCAGGCCTGATCTGCTTCTGTGCATGGTTGCTCCTGGGCATTGGATCGCGTGCCGCCGATTGACCACCGTCAATTTTTTGCCGCCGCGATACTCCTACTATGGATTCACCGCAACGCACTATGCATTCCGGCAAACACAATCTTGTGAAGCATATGCCTTCTCTTCAGGAGTACACCATGAACCGCATCAAACAACTCGCCATTGCCGTGGCCCTGTCTTTCCCGCTTTCCGTAGTATCGCTCAGCGCGTTTGCCGCGCCAGAGGCTGCGCACGACCATGCCCAAGGCACGCAAACGCCGCTGCAACTGAATGCCGGGCAGAAGTGGGAAACCGACGCTCCGCTGCGCAAAGGGATGAACGCCATCCACGAACAGGTGTCGGGCGCCCTGCCCAAGGCGCATGCCAATTCACTGACCGACGCAGAATACGACGCCCTGGCCGAGGCGGTATCCGGGCAGTTCACGTATATCGTACAGAACTGTCACCTGAAACCCGAGGCCGACGCGCAACTGCACATCGTGCTAGGCCACATCTCACAGGGCATTGAAACCGTGCGCGGCAAAGAGGCCGGCCATCCACGGCCTGCAGGCCTGCTGAAAATCGCGCAGTCCCTTAATGCGTACGGGGAACACTTCAACCATCAGGGGTGGAAGCCGATCGACCTCGCGCATTGATGCTGGTGCGGGCAACCGCGCATCCCGAAGGATGCCCGGCCCCGCCACAATCACACCACATGGCTGGCGGGCAACGTCAATACGCCGTCACGCGGCGGGGTTCGACTGCCCCGCCACCAATGCCAGCACGGCGCGGGAACGTTCCGCGAACATCGTGAACATCTTGGGTACGCTTTCGTCGGGCCCCTGCCAGTTCACGATGAAGCAGAAACTGGTGCGCTGCGTGGGCTGTACCATCTGGCCCGCACCACAAAAGCAATGGAAGCCTTCCCAATCAATGCTGCCGCCCTTGCCGTAAGCCATGATATCTGGCGGCACCATCATCGGCATGGCATCCGCCATGGCCGAAATTCGCTTGAATTCAGCCAAGGTGCCTGCCTCGCGAAATACCTTTCCCGCGAGCACTTGCTCGTACCACTGCGCCATTTCAGCGGCGGTGCTTTGCATGGTCTGGCGCTCGTTCATTGGCGAGCGCGGCGCCCCTGGATAATGGCCGGCCTGCAGTTGCTCCATGCCTTGCCAACCCAAATCCGTACCGTCTGGCGCGCCCGCGAGATATGAGAACAATATGCGGGTCGAGTCAGGGATACGTGTCGCACGCAGCCCCGACTGCTGGATCAGCGCGCGCACGCTATCGGGCCCCACGGCCTTGAGCGCCGCATCGGTGGCCGTATTGTCACTGTGCGAGATCATAGCCTCAAGCACGCTTTTTGCGGCCGTTGTGCCCTGCAGCTTGATGAAGACAGGGCTGCCTGGCGACCATACCTCAGGACCTATGCCGACCTGCATGTCTTCCGATTGCCTGCCCGCTTCAACCTCTTTTAGGTACTGCGCAAGAATGAATGTTTTGACCGCACTGCCGACGAACAGCGGTTGATCGGCCTGATGGGCGTACTGGCGAGCAGCGCCGCCCTGGCGCTGGATTCGCAGACAGACCGCCGTATTTGCCGTGATGGCCCCGAAGTGTTGCAGCGCCTGTTCGATGGCGCCCGGAGTGCCCGCGTCCGCGCGGGCCCACGCCGGCAAGGCCGCCGCAATAATGCCGCCCGCGGTTCCGGCTAGCAGAGTTCTACGTTGCATGGCCTACCTCTTCTTATTGTTGCAGTTCGAGACATATAGCATGCGGACTGAACAGCGCCAAGCGCTTTGCCTGGCAGCATCCCAATGCAAGGGGCGGGGCCTCGCCTGCGCAGCTCGGGCCGCCCCCTCTTTTCTGCCGCCCTGGTGCCGAGAACACAGACGCGGCGGCTACAATCGGTCGTTCTGAGGCCCATTACCGCTTCGCCAGCCGTGAAAATAGACGCTATTACAATCCAGCTTGTTTTGGCCATTGCCGAAGAAGGCAGTATTTCGCGTGCGGCCGACAAGCTCAATCTTGCTGTGGCGGCCGCCTCGCGCCGCGTAAGCGAACTCGAGCAACAATGCGGCACCCGCATTTTTCAGCGCGTCCCGCACGGCACCAAGGTGACGGAATCCGGTCGCATGCTGCTACGGCACATTCGCCAGCTCGACAGTCTGATCCTGCGCCTGAAGGACGATGCGGACGCCATCAGTCAGGGCCTGAACGGGCGCATCGTCATCGGCGCGCCCAAGACGGTGGTGATGCAATTCCTTGCCAAGGATATCGCTCGCATCCACCGGCAGTATCCCGGTATCACCGTTCACGTCATCGAAGAAAACAGCAAGATTGTGCAGCAGCTGCTGCGCGATCGGGTGATCGACATCGGCATCTACGAACGAACCAGCGGCTTTCTGCCGCTCCAGCGCAGCGATTATCGCAGTGACAGCTTAGTGCTCGTATACAGCCGGGCACATTTCACGTTTCCTGCCTGCCCCGTACCGCTGGATGACGTGCTGGCCGCTCCGCTTATCGCGCTGGGCAAGGGGTCTGCCATCCTCTCCGCAGTCCAGCGTGTCTACCGCAGCCGCGGCCGCATGTTCGAAGCGCGATTCGTGGTCAGCGGTTTCGACACAATGCTGGCGCTGGTGCGCGAAGGGCTGGGCGTGGGCCTGATGCCGCCGGACGTCCTGCACGCGTTCCGCCAGGATGCAGCCATTGCCAGCGCCACGCTCGACGCCGCTTGGCCGGAGCGCCACTATGTGCTGTCGGCCATAGACAGCGAGGCCCAGCCTGTCGCCATGCGGAACGTGCTCGACATCCTTCTGTCCCCTCAATAGAGGCCTCTCTCTACATTGTTGCGCTCTGGTTTCGCAGAATGCGAAACCAGACACACTCGACGCATCCTTGCCCCCGCACGCCGCACGATAAAGAATGGCCTCCATCAACCATAACAAAGCAGCGGGAGACATCATGAAGCGGTGTGTTTTCTGGCGGGCGCCGCCACCATGCTGACCGCCCAGCGCAATAAATACGCCAAGGTGGTTCGTGCCGCCGGCATCCGGGCCGACGCTGGAAGCCCATGGCCAGCACCCGCGCCCCGTGCTCGTGTAGCGCGTTGAACCAGGCCTGCCACGCATCGGCGGGCTCACCGGAGAGGAGTTTATGAAAAACACACACAACCTGCCTTTACAGGGCATACGCGTGCTTGATGTCAGCCAGGTGATGGCTGGACCCTTTGCCTGCATGCTGCTGGCGGACATGGGTGCCGACGTGATCAAGGTTGAACCGCCCACAGGCGACCAAACGCGGGGCGCAATGGGGTTCAAGATGAAGGGGCCCGACAGCATGGGCTTCCTCAACATGAACCGCAACAAGCGTTCGGTGACGCTGGACTTGAAGAGCGAAGAAGGCCGCGCATTTTTCTACGACCTGGCCAGGACGGCGGATGTCATGGTCGAAAACTACCGCCCCGGCGCGGTCAAGCGCATGGGCATCGATTATGAAACCATCAAGGCTATCAACCCCAAGATCATCTACGTCAGCATCTCCGGTTTCGGCCAGAGCGGCCCATGGGCGGAACGGCCTGGCTTCGACCTGATGGCCCAAGCCATGTCCGGCATCATGAGCGTCACCGGCTACAAGGGGGAGAAGCCGGTTAAGGCGGGCGTACCCGTGGCCGACATCGGCTGTGCCCTGTTTGCCGTGTACGGCTTGCTTTCCGCATACATTGGGGCGCAGAAATCGGGCGAGGGTCAGCACATCGACGCCTCGCTCTTCGATGCCGCCATGGCGTTTTCCATCTGGGACATGTCCGAATACTGGGGCACCGGCGTCCCGCCTGCCCAACTGGGCACCAGCAACAAGATGAGCGCCCCGTACCAGGCCGTGAAAGCGCGCGACCGCTATTTTGTGATGGGCGCAACCAACCAGAAGCTGTGGACGCGGTTGTGCGAGCTGCTGCAACGCCCCGACCTTACCGACCACCCCGACTACGGCACGATTCCGCTGCGGCTCAAGAACCGCGAGGCCATGATTGAGGAACTCGAACGCGAATTCGCCAAGCGCGACAGCGCGCAGTGGATAGACCTGATGCTGGCGGCGGGCATTCCCGCGGGCCCCATCCTGAGCTACCCTGAAGCCTTCGAGGGCGAACATGGCACGCACCGCCGCATGAGCATGGACATCGATCATCCCATCGAAGGCAAGGTCAGGAACATCGGCTTCCCGGTGAAAATGCTGGGCACGCCGCAGCAAGTGCGCCGTCACCCGCCGCTGCTGGGCGAGCACAACGCCGAGATCATTGCCGAAATCGAGGCGGGCAAGCCGCACGCCCCGGCACAACGCGGGCAGGCGGCATCATGAGCGACAACGTAAAGCTGATCAGGCACGAGGCGGGCATTGCCGAGATCCTCATCGACAGGCCCGAGCGCCACAACGCCATGACGCTGAGCATGTACGAAGACATGCTGCGGCTGATCGGCGCCTGTTCCGGCGATGCGGGTCTGCGATGCATCCTGTTTCGCGGCGCAGGCGGAAAGTCGTTCATCTCGGGCACAGACATCTCCTACTTCAGCGACTTTACGGCCGGCAGCCAGGGGCTGCGCTACGAAGCGTTCGTGGAGCGTGTCATCGATGCGGTCGAACGCATCGCCGTGCCTACCGTAGCCGTGATCGACGGCTGGGCGGTGGGCGGCGGTCTGGCGCTCGCCACGGCCTGTGATTTCCGCCTCTGCAGCGCTGCGTCGAAATTCGGGGCGCCGATTGCCAAAACGCTCTCCAACACACTGTCTTCACGCAACATCGCGCGGCTGGCGGCTGCGCTGGGCGTGCCGCGCGTCAAGAAAATGCTGCTGCTGGCCGAGTACATCACAGCACAGGAGGCGCTGGATTGCGGCTATGTCTACCAGGCTTGCGACCCGCAGGCGTTGACGTCGGCCGCGTTCGATCTGGCCCGCAGGCTGGCCGCGCTCTCGCCCGTTACCCAGCAGGCGGCCAAGGAAAGCCTGCGGCGCATCGTCGCCGAGCAAAGCCTGCGGGATGAAGACTTGATCGAGCACGTGTACGGCAGCGCTGCGTTTCGCGATGGCGTGGCATCGTTCGTATCGGGGAGTAAACGGCAATCGTAGCAGCGGCCCACAGGCGTGGCACCGTCTCCATAAAGTTGCGTAGAATAATCCGCAACCACCGATGAACGCGATACCATCCATGTCCCACATGCCCCTTGCCTTCGATCACCTGGTCGTCATCATGCGCGACCAGCTGCAAGATCGCGCACCGCTGCTGGCGCGCGACGGCTACCACCTCACCGAACTGGCCGTGCACAATCTGGGGTCGATGAATCACCTGATCACGCTGGACACCAGCTACATCGAGTTGCTGGGATGGCCACCAGGCAAGCCGCCTGAACGCAAGGAAATCGCCGCGCAACCGCTAGGCCTGGACGCTCTGGTGTTCAGGATGGCCGATGCCGCCGCCACCCGGCTGCGGCTGCTCGACGATGGGTTCACGCCAGGAGAGGTGCAGCGCCTTGAGCGCCCCGCGCCGGGGCGCACCGCCGGGGTGGTGCGCTTTGATACGCTGCGCTTTGCGGTGCAACCAGTGGCGGGGCTGCGCGTGTACTTCTGTCAGCACCTCACGCCAGAATACGTCTGGTATCCAGAGGTCATGAACCACCCGAACGGCGCGCAATCGCTGGCCCGCATTATCGTGGACGCACCGGATGCCCAAGCCGCGCAGGTGCTTGCCCGATTGGCAAACGGCAACGCAGTCGCGGCAGAAGACGGCTATATCATCCAACTGCCCAATCTCGCGCTGCATATACGCCTTCGACCCGACCTTGCGCAGGCGCGCATCGCGCAAGCCACCGTGCGCCATCGCGACGGACGGCTGCAGGTATTCGACCCGCACGTATAAAGAATCGATCACCGCATGCGGCGGCGGCCGATTGCCGCCGTGCGCTGCAGATTACAGATAAATCTTTGCCAGCCCCTTGGTGACAGCGGCCACGATTTGATCCTGCCGCAAAGAGATGTGCGCGGTGATGAGCGCTTCCATGGCCGCCGCATCCCGCCTGGCCAACGCGTCGAGCAGTGCCTGGTGCTGCCCTTGCGTGGACGCGCGTACGCCGGCGTCCATTGAAATCCAGCGCATGAAGCGGATACGTCGATTAAGCCAGACCATCATTCTTTCCAACTCTGCATTACCGCTCATCTGAGCCAACCGCAGATGAAACCCCTCATCCAACCCGACCAGCCTTGCGACCGGCTCTGACGAAGGCACCGCGCGGCTGTGAGCGAGGTAGTCTGCAAGTTCGGCGATTTGTGCGTCGCTGGCACGTTCGACGGCGTAGCGGCAACATTCTTTTTCCAGGCCCAGGCGCAACTCGTACAGGTCTTTCATTTCACGCACATCCAGCCGGCGCCGCACATAGCCGCGCCCCGACTCATCCAGAAAACCTTCGTAGGCCAAGGCCATCAGCGCCTCGCGCACCGGCGTTCTGCTGACCCCCAGTTGCTGGGCCAGCTCAGCCTCGTTCAGCTTCTCGCCCGGCTTCAGATCATAAAAAATTGCCATGTCGCGCAGGCGATCCAGGACTTCTTCACCACGCTTGCCGCGTGCCCGGGAGATGGTTCTAGCTTGCATAGATAGGGAAACAAAGGTTGACGTCAGCCGCCGTCGTCAAGGCACGGCAAGGCTGGGTATGCGTGCCGCTCAGGCATGCGGATTATCCCATTTTCACGTACCGCTGTATTTCCAGCATACATTTAAGTATACTAAATTAAATACTCAACTCAATAGTGGGGAGATGGGCGACATGTCCAAGACAAACGGCGCCGAGGCCATGGTAAAGATGCTGCAGCTCTATGGCGTGAAGCATATTTTTGGCTTGTGCGGCGATACCAGCCTACCGTTCTACGACGCTCTGGCGCGTCTGGATCACGGCATTGATCACATCCTCACGCGCGACGAGCGCAGCGCGGGCTACATGGCCGACGGCTATGCGCGTGTTACCGGCAAGGTCGGCGTGTGCGAAGGCCCGAGCGGCGGCGGCGCCACCTATCTGCTGCCCGGGCTGGTCGAAGCCAACGAGTCGTCGGTGGCCGTACTGGGTATCACATCAGATGTGTCTGTCAGCTCCCGCGGAAAATACCCCCTGACGGAACTCGACCAGCAGTCACTGTATCGGCCGCTTACCAAGTGGAACACCACCATTGACCTGGCCAGCCAAGTGCCCGGCGCGGTGCGGGGCGCATTCCGCGCCATGACCACTGGCAAGCCGGGCGCAGCCCATATCTGCCTCCCCTACGATGTGCAGAAGCAAGACGTCGACCCGCGCGATATCTGGGCCCAGCCCGAGCACGCCACCTTCCCGGCCATGCGCAATTGCGCGGCGCCCGCAGACGTGGAACGAGCAGCCGACAAACTGCTTGCCGCGCGCGCGCCGGTGATCATCTGCGGAGGCGGGGTTGTTCTGTCTTCGGCCTGCGAGCAATTGGAAGCCCTGGCGACAGCGCTCAAGGCGCCGGTCTGCACGACTGTCAGCGGCAAGGGTAGCCTGGCCGACCTGCATCCGCTGAACGCGGGCGTCGTCGGGTCCAACGGCGGCGTCATGGCCACGCGCGATGTGGTCAAGCAGGCAGATCTGGTCCTGTTCATTGGCTGCCGGGCAGGCTCAACCACGACGGAACACTGGCGCTTCCCGGACGCGGACACGACCATCCTCCACCTGGACACCGATCCCATGGTGGTGGGCGCAAACTACCGGACAGACGTCGGCCTGGTGGGCGATGCATTGCTAACGCTTACCGCACTGAACCAGGCGATGGTTGATCGCCTGGCCGAACGTCCTTCCGATGCGGTGGATGGCTACGCCATCGTCGCTCATGCGCGCGCCGAAAAGTTTGCGCGTTTTGTGGAACTGGCGCGGTCCGACAGCACCCCGATCAAGCCCGAACGTGTCCTCGACGCACTAAACCGACTGCTGCCCGCTGAAGCAATCGTCGTGGCCGACCCCGGCACGCCCTGCCCCTACTTCTCGGCGTACTTCAACGCCCCCCAGGCAGGCCGGCATTTCATCACCAACCGCGCGCACGGCGCGCTGGGCTTTGCCATGTCGGCCGGGATCGGCGCAGCAGTCGGCCGGCCCAACGCCACAGTCGTATCGGTAATGGGAGATGGCAGCTTCGGCTTTACATGCGGCGAAATGGAAACCATCGCGCGCCGCCGCATCCCATTGAAGATGATTGTGTTCTCGAACTCAGTATTCGGGTGGATCAAAGCCAGCCAGAAAGCCGGCTATGATGAGCGTTACTTCTCTGTCGACTTCAGCCAGACCGACCATGCGCGCGTCGCGGAAGCGTTCGGCATCAAAGCCTATACAGTAGCCAACCCGGCCGACCTGGATCAAACAATAAAGGCAGCGCTTGCATACGACGGCCCCGTGCTGATCAACGTGATCTCTCAGCAGCTACAAGACACCGCTGTACCCGTCAGCCAATGGATGGGCTGATCCCAGATAAAAACAGGAGGAGACAAACCATGCACTTCACATATACCGCGCGCCGTGCGCACACCGGGCTGCTACATGCGGCCGCAGGCAGCCTGTTGGCGCTCGCCGCCGCGTTGGCCCCGTCGGCCGCGGCGGCGGACGAGCCGCCCATCAAGCTCGTGGTGCCTTTCCCGCCCGGCGGCAGCACAGATATCGCATCGCGCATTATCCAGCCCAAACTGGCCGAAGTGCTGAACCGCAACGTCATTGTCGAAAACAAGCCCGGCGCGGCCACACAGGTTGCGAGTCAGTACGTGGCGCGCTCGCGGCCCGACGGCAACACGCTGCTGGTCAGCTTCGACAGCCATTCCATCAACCCCATTATCCGCCCCCTACCCTACGATACCTTCAAGGATTTCCGGGGCATCACCTTTGCGCTGCGCTTCCCGCTGGTCATCGGCGCATCCAAGAACACCCCGGGCAACAATCTCAAAGAGTTTATTGCCGAGGTGAAAAAAGCGCCCGACAAGTACAACTACGCATCCACCGGCGCCGGCTCGCTCAACCACCTTGCGGCCGAAGACCTGAAACGCGACGCCGGCATCAGCCTGCTGCATATTCCGTACGGCGGCGGGGGCCCCGTCATCCAGGCGTTGTTGGGCAATGTCTCCAATATCACTTTTCTGAGTTACGCGGCGCAAAAATCGCATATCGCGTCGGGCGACATCAAGCCGCTCGCCGTCACGGGTGCCAAGCGCCTGCCCGATCTACCGAACGTACCTACTGTGCAGGAGTCGGGCTATCCCAATTTTGAAGCCTATTCCTGGATTGGTATTTTTGCGCCTGCGGGCATCCCCGACGAGATCGCCAACACTCTGACCAAAGGCTTCCAGGCAGCGCTGAACGACCCATCCGTCAAGAAGAGGCTCACCGACCTGGGCTTCGAAGTAATGGCCACTGACGGGCCGACGGTAGACCGGTATGCGGTCGAGCAATATAAGCGCTGGGACAAGTTCGTAAAAGAGACGGGGCTGTCGCTTCAGAAGTAAGCGAACGGCAGAACACCCAGGCGCGCATCCCAGCCCTACGCGCGCCCGGGACATCCGTTTCTCAACCTGGCGGCCCTGCTTGCGGGGGGCTTTGACAGCGGGGCTAATCAGTTCAGAAGAATCCCGAGCGTAGCCGGCGCTTACCCGACTGGGATGACATCTTGTCGGGCTGCCATATCGCCCGCCCACACAGCCTGCAAAACATTGACCCAGGCCTTCAGGCAAGGATCGTGCCGCTTGTCGCCGCGAAATATGAAGGAAAGCGGCAACGGCACGGCCTGCGCGAACTCACAGACGATGACCTCCCCGCGCGCGGCGGCGGAGCGGGCCAGATCCTCTCTTATTACGCTTAGCCCCACGCCTGCCCGCACCAAGGACATAATGACCGACTCATGGTCGACCTCGAGGATGCGCATCGGCTCGATGCTTGCATGGCGAAAGATGCCCGCAACCATTGCGTGGTGTGCGCTCGGCTTGGGTGCGCGTATCCAGGGCATCAAACCGAGGTTGCTCCAGCTCACGTTCTCGAGCAGGTGCGCCCACGAAGCCGGCGCAACGATACGATACTGAAGCGTCACCAGTTTCAATACATCAAGGATCCCGTGCGGGCTCTCCCCGGCAAAGAAAGCACCGTCCAGGGTGCCATTTTCCACACCGGCAATGCATCGCTGCACCCCGCACACCTCCAGATCCACCCCAACATCCGCATGCAGGGCAGTCATCCGCGCTATGATCTGCCCCAACCGCAAGTAGTCGGGATCAATCATGATGACACCGATGCGCAGTTGCCCCGATAGCGTGGACTGAAGCGTCTCTGCGGCGATGCGGAATTCGTCGATCGAGGCCAGGATTTTCTCTGCTCGCGGCAGCAATGCGCGGCCAGCTTGCGTCGGAACCATTCCGCCTGGCGTCCGATCAAGCAGCTTCACGTTCAGCTCGTCTTCCAGGCTTTTCAATTGCCCGCTCACAGCGGGCTGCGTGAGATTCAACAGCCCCGCCGCTTTGGTGAGATGGCCGAGGCGGGCAACCGTAACAAAGGTTTTGATTTGACTGAATTGCATGGCGTTGCGTTGGTGACCATCGAACGCGGGCCACGACCCGATCGCAGCGCGTCTTGGCGAGCAACGCGTCAACATCAGGAATGGTGATCCGCACAATCAGAAATGACGATTGGACTGGGGTGTGCGCGATTCCTAGACTGAGCATCAACAACAGGCATTAAAAACCGCGCACAGGAATGCGGTATTTGAACGGCCCTGCTGATTTGATGCTACCAGAGGAATCCCCCATGTACCAGGCAGAATTGCCTTCCCCGAGATTATTCGAACCGCTGCGCCTGCGGGATATCCGTCTCAAGAATCGTTTGGTTCTCGGCCCAATGCAGATGTATGTTGGCGAGAACGGCCATCTGACGGACTGGCATTTCCAGCATCTGGCGAAGTATGCCGTCGGCGGCTTCGGGACCGTGTTTACGGAAGGCCTGTGTGTTGAGCAGCGCGGCCGCAATACTTATGGCGACCTGGGGGTCTGGTCGGATGAGTTCGTGCCTAACCTTCGTCGTCTTGCAGGCAGCCTGCGCGCACTCGGCGCATCGCCTGCGGCACAGTTGCTGCATACAGGCCCCAAAGCCTGCCGCCAGCGCCCCTGGGAAGGGTACGGCATGCTGGGGCCGACGCAGTTTGCCAAGGGCGAACATCCCTGGACACCTATCGCGCCATCGGCCGTGCTGAAGAACCCCGGCTGGCTGCCTCCCGCAAAGATCCGAGAGGATGAGATCCCTGCCATTGTGGAAGCATTTGCATCCGCCGCGCGGCGGTGTGCGCAGGCCGATTTCGATATCCTGGAAGTGCACGCGGCGCATGGCTATCTGATTCACTCCTTTTATTCTCCGCTAGGCAACGACATGGACGGCCGCTACGGCGGCGACCGCCCCGGCCGGATGCGCCTGGCGCTGGAGATCGCGCGCGCCTGCCGGCGCAACTGGCCCGATCACAAGCCTCTTTTCTTCCGCTTGTCGTGCGTGGACGGCGCGGAGCGCGACGGCTGGACGATCGAAGACACCGTTGTTCTTGCTGCCGAACTGCGCCGGTGCGGCGTCGACCTTATCGATTGTTCTTCAGGCGGGATCGGGCGATTTTCCACGGCGCAGGTTACCGCGCGCCCGCCGATGTTCCAGGTTTCCTATGCGGAAAGGGTCCGCAAGGAAAACCCCGGCCTGCCCACCATGGCGGTCGGCTTGATCACCGAGCCCGCGCAGGCGGAACACATACTTGAGAATGAGCAGGCCGATCTGGTGATGTTGGCCAGGGAGGCGCTCTACAACCCGCATTGGCCGTTACAGGCAGCGGTCGCGTTGGGCGGCCCTGAATTCTATAACCACGTTTGGCCACCGCAGTACGGCTGGTGGCTCTATCGCCGCGCCCGCAGTCAGGCGCTCCTCACGCAGCAAACCTCCGAGCATTCGTAATCACATAGCCAACAAGGAGCTATCGATATGCATTGCAGCAGAAGAACGTTTATGGGCCAAGCCGCAAGCCTGGCCGCGGCGGCATCTCTACCTGGCCTGACACTTGCCGCCCCGGCGGCGTCATCCAAGGCCCTTCTTACCGTCGGATGCCAGAATCCACGCACGCTGAACCCCGCCGTACAGTCGGGAAACGTAACAGCCATGCCGGGTTCACAGCTTTTTGCCGGACTGGTGCTGATGGACGGCCATTTCAAGCCGGTACCCTACCTGGCGAAGTCATGGGAGGTTTCCAGCGATGGGCGCCTGTATCGCTTCTCTCTTGTCGATAACGCGAGTTTCCATGATGGGCGGCCTGTTACTGCCAAAGACATCGTCTTCTCCATCAACGCGGTCAAAGAGCATCACCCGTTGATGTCCGTCACCTACAAGGCGATACTGGACAGCGTGGCCGCGCCCGATCCGCGTACGGTGGAAATACGGCTGAAGCGACCGTTCACCGGCCTGTTCAGCCTGCTGACGCCGCCGCTGACCCCTATTCTTCCAGAGCACGTGTACGGCCCACATGCAGGCCCGTTGCGCGAGAACCCGGCAAACGACAACCCTGTCGGCTCAGGGCCATACAAGTTTGTCGAGTGGCAGCGTTCGAATCAGTTGCGCATGGTGCGCGCCGACAACTTTTTCCGAGGCAAACCGTACTTCGAGCAACTCGCCTTCAGCCTGAGCGAGGACTCCCTGAATAAAACGCTGATGCTGGAAAAAGGAGAGATAGATTATCTGCCATTCTCCTTTCTTCGCGTGTCAGATCTCATTCGGCTCAAGTCGAACAAAGACCTGATCGTTACCCCTGAAGGCTACAGCGCAATCGGGCCCGTGAACTATCTGGAGTTCAACCTGCGCGTCAAGCCGCTGGACGACCTCCGGGTCAGGCAGGCCATCGCGCATGCCATCGATAAGCAGTTCATTACCGAACGCCTGCATCGCGGCATGTCAAATCCCCTGCATGGCCCCTTCCACAGCCACAACGCCTACTACGACGAAGAAGCCGTCACCCTCTATGGCTACGATCTGGAAAAGGCCAAAACTCTGCTCGACCAGGCGGGCCTGCGCCCGGATGCACAAGGCATACGGGCGCGCTTCACACTAGACATACCCACCTTCGAGCCGGACAGCACGATACTGGTGGCCGATTATCTGAAACCCCAGTTGCGCAAGATCGGGCTGGACATCTCCCTGCGCAAAAGTGCCGACTTTGCAAGCTGGGCCAAACGCATCGGCGCCTGGGATTACCAGATGACCATGAACTCCACATTCAATTGGTCCGACCCGGTGGTCGGTGTGGACAGGTCGTTCCTGTCTTCGAACATCAAGCAGCAGGTTTGGACCAACACCGAAGGCTATGTCAACGAAAAAGTCGATGCGTGGCTGCGCCAGGCCGCCTCTGAAGCGGATCTGGAAGCGCGCAAGGCAATCTACCGGGAATTCCAGCGGCAGGTCACCACCGACCTGCCCTTTGTCTGGACCAATGAAGGCATCTATATGACGGTCTACAACAAGAAGCTCGCAAACATACCCGTTGGCGTGTTCGGCGGCCTAGCACCCTATGACCAGATCCACCATGCCTAGCGGCACCCGTATTTTCAGCCATTACGATTATCTGACCCGAAGCAGGAAGTAAAGCATGATCTCGATCTCTGCGGATGTTGGCGGCACGTTTACAGACATAATTCTGGCCGACGGAAGACAAAACCGTATCTACGCGGACAAGGTTTTGTCGACGCCAGGCTCCAGCCAGGCGATTATCAGCGGCATTCAACACATCTCGGAAAAGGCGGGCATCCTGCCTGCGGACATCGACGTGTTTGTGCATGGCTTCACCATCGCGACCAACGCGTGGCTCACACGCTCAGGAGCCCGCGTCATCCTGGCCACCACGCAAGGCTTCAGCGATGTACTTGAAATCGGCACGCAGCGCCGCCCCTTTCCTTATTCGCTCAAGCACGGCAAGCCGGTCCCACTTGCGCCACGCGCGCAGGTCGTGGAAGTGGACGAGCGCATGGATGCCTTCGGACAAGTCGTCCGCGAGCTGTCCGATGCACAGGCCACCGCTGCGGCGCGGCGGATCTGCGCCCTGGAGCCCGAGGCGGTGGCCATCAGCTTCCTGTTCAGTCATTTGAATCCTGCGCATGAGGATCGCCTGGCCGCCGCCATACATGCACTGCGCCCCGAGCTGACGGTGTACAAAAGTTCAGCCATCAATCCGCAAGCGCAGGAGTATCCCCGCACCAACACCACCGTCACCTCCGCGTACGTCGGCCCCATCGTGGACCGCTATCTACTGGATCTGCAGGCCGCGCTGCCGCGCATAGGCATGACCGCCCCCCTGCTGCTCATGCGCAGCGATGGTGGGGTTGCCACGACTGAAACCGCGCGCCGGCAACCCATCAACATGCTGCTGTCCGGGCCTGCGGGCGGGGTTGTCGCAGCGCTGTCGATTAGTCAGCGCAACCATATTCCCAACATCATTACCTTCGATATGGGCGGCACATCGGCAGACTTCTCGCTGATTGCGGAGGGACGCGCCATGACCGCCACAGAGCGAAACGTGGCGGGCGAGATCATACGGATGAACGCGCTGGACATCTCCACCATTTCCGCGGGTGGCGGCTCCATAGGCAGCGTGGATCTGGGCGGCGCTATCCGCGTGGGCCCCGAGTCGGCGGGTTCAGTGCCGGGGCCCGCATGCTATGGCCAGGGCGGCACACTTCCCACACTGAGCGACGCAGCCTTGGTGATGGGCCTGCTTGATAAGGACATGCGTTTGCCCAATGGGCTTGCGCTGGACCAAGAGCGAGCCGGCACCGCCATCAAAACGGAGATTGCGGACAAACTCGGCATATCGGTGGAGGAAGCCGCCTTCGGCATGGTCGCAATCGCCAACGCCCAGATGGCGCAGGCCATACGCAGTCTTTCTGTCGAGAAGGGTTTCGATGTCCGCGCCTTTTCGCTGTTGTCCTTCGGCGGTGCGGGTTCGCTCTTCGCACCCTTTCTGATGGAGGAACTGGATATGCGCGAGATCGTGATCCCCGCGCGCCCGGGCGTTTTCTCAGCGTCGGGGCTGTTGCTCAGCGACATCAAGTATCACTTCCAGAGTGCCTACGCCCGCGAGATCGACAACATTGACGCCGCAGACATCCAATCGGCTCTCGATGCACTGACGCGCCAGGCCGAAGCGGCATTTGACCGCGACGGTGTGCCCACCGACCGCCGGATCTTCCAGTTTTCGGCAGACATGCGGCATATCGGGCAAGTACATGAACTGGTTGTGCCCATCACGCCCAACCCCTCTGCCATGCCTGCCGCATCCACGTCCATGGCCGCACCCGTTGCGGGCCAAGCGTCTTCCTGGAACAGCGAGGACATGGTGCGGCGCTTTGTGCGGCAGCATGAGCAGGCATATGGATTTTCAGATATCACCATGCCTTGCGAAGTCGTCAATGTTCGACTGGAAGCCGTCGGCATGATAGATCGCCCCGATACAGAAGAACGCAAACCGCCCGCCTGCGCGGGAATGCCCCTGACCCATCGCCGGCTATACCTGGGCCCGGAAATGGGCTATTGCAATGCGGAAATCTATGCCCGCCACACGCTAGGGTTGAATCAGCGCATCGACGGCCCAGCTGTCATTACGCAGGCCGATACAACCATCCTTCTGCTGCCCGGACAGCACGGCTATACAGACGCAGGCGGATTGCTGCGCGTTTCCAGACACTCCACACAAGGCTGACACCACATGCTTGGCAACATCATTGATCGCGACGTATTTCAGTACCAGCTCATCTCCATCGCGGAAGAAATGTCGGCATCGCTTCGCAGGTCGGCGTTTTCGCCCATCATTTGGGACATGCTGGATTACTCCTGTGCCCTGCTGTCGCCTCAGGGCGAGCTGCTCGCCCAGGCGGAAACCATCCCAGCGCAGCTCGGGGTTCTTTCGTACGCGTTCCTGGGCATCACCAAAGAAATCCCCCTGCACACATGGCGCCAGGGCGACGTGCTGATCTGCAACGACCCTTACCGGGGCTGCACCCACACGCCGGATATCGTGCTGATGAGCCCCGTGTTCCATGAAGGCCAGATTGTCGCCATCACCGCCACGGTCGCGCACCACGTGGACATCGGCGGCAAGCTGCCTAGCACGACGGCCCCGGATAACCTCGAGGTTTTTGCGGAGGGGCTGATTTTCACGCCAATGCATCTGGTCAAGGAAGGCATACAGAACGACACCGTGTTTCGTTTCATATCCGGCAATGTGCGCAACCCACGGGCATGCTCAGGCGACCTGATCGCCCAGATCGCGGGTTGCCGCACGGGGGAAAAGCGGCTGCACGCTCTGGTGGCCAAGTACGGCGCGGATCGATTCAGCCATCTGATGAATGAGATTCTCGACTACGGGGAGCGCTTCATGCGCAACGCCATCAGCCGCATACCCGATGGCGTGTACAACGCAAGCATTTTGATCGAAGACGATGTATCCGGACCAACGCCAATCAACATCCAGGTTGCGGTTACCGTACAGGGAGACCGGATACGCGTTGATTACACCGGCAGCGATGCACAGCGCCGCAACGCCTTGAACTGCCCTTTGGCATCAACCTACTCCATGACGCTTTATGCGCTGCGCTGCATGACGGGGATGGATACACCCGCGAACGGTGGCTGCAACCGCGCTGTCGACATTGAGGTGCCCGAGGGCTCATTCCTGAACCCGTGGCGCCCCGCCGCGGTGGGCAACCGGCATTTCGCGCAACAAGCCGTTGCCGAATCCGTGCTGAAAGCCATGGCGGATGTGCTGCCCGACCACACGGCGGCGGGATGTCATATTTCATTTCCGACGTTTCGTGCCGGCGGGCTGGACACGCGCAAGGCCACCTTGGCGCAAAATGGCAAGCCGCGCTACTTCATCGTCCACGACATCATCGGCGGTGGCATGGGAGGTCACGCGGGTGGCGATGGCCTGTCCGCCGTGGATACCCATGGCGGAAACTGTGGCGTATTGTCGGCGGAGATCCTGGAAACCATCAGCCCCGTCCGCGTGCGACGCTCGGAGCTGATCGCGGATTCCGGCGGTCAGGGGCAATCGCGGGGTGGCCTGGCCATGCGCAGAGAATACGAGCTGCTGTGCGATAACCTGATCGTGAGCGTATTCTTTCAGCAGGGTGGTTCCGACACAGCACCCTGGGGAGCCCAAGGGGGGGGCAGTGGAAGGCCGGCAAGATCCAGCCTTCAGACGGCCGACGGGGCGACCCGGCCGCTCAGCACCAAGGAGATTGCCCTGCCGGTCAAGCGCGGCGACATCATTCGCCTGGAAAGCGCCGGCGGCGGCGGCTGGGGCCCCGTTTCACGCCGCACGCCCGATATGCGGCAATGGGACACACTGAACGGCTATGCAGCCGATCCGCAGCCATGATGACAAGCACGCCTCCCGCGTTTGTGAGCGACGAACACGACAGCTTCCGGACGTCGCTATGGCAGGCCACTTCGACCGAGCATTGCAGCTTTCCGACACTGCGTGGCCGCAAGCGCGCTCATGTGGCGATAATCGGCGGCGGCTACACAGGTCTGTCGGCCGCAATCACACTGGCCGAAAACCAGCGCGACACGATTGTGCTGGACGCTCGAGAACCGGGCTTTGGCGCATCCGGCCGCAATGGCGGCCAGGTAATCCCTGCGTTCAAATACGACCCCGACCGGCTGATCGCAAGCTATGGCGATACATTGGGGCAAACCATGCTTCGCATGATCGGCGCGACCGCCGACACGGTCTTCGATTACATCCGCCGCTACGACATCCAATGCGAGCCCGAGCAAGGCTGGGTACAGGTTGCCGACACGCGGAGCGGTGCATCAACACTGGAGGCCCGATTTCGTCAGTGGCAGTCTCGGGGCGCACCCGTCGAACTCTGGAATGCGGCGCGCCTCGCGGCCGCGACGGGCACACCGCAATACCATACGGGCCTGTACTTCAATAATGCGGGAACCGTGCAGCCACTGAGCTACGCACAAGGCCTGGCGCGCGCGGCCCATGCCGCTGGCGCACAGCTATATTCATACTCTCCTGCCACGCGGATCAGCCGCGAGGGGCCGCTATGGCAGGTGGACACCGACCACGGCTCCGTGCTCTGCGATATGCTGCTTATCGCCACCAACGGCTATACGACCGGACTCTGGCCCGGGCTGCGCGAATCGCTCGTACCGGTTTACTCCATGCAGATCGCCACCGAACCGCTGACCGAGCCGTTGAGGCGCGGCGTGCTGGCGGGTGTGCCTGCTGTCGCCGATATGCGCAATCTGGTCAGTTACTTTCGCCGCGACGCAAGCGGCCGATTCATATTCGGCACACGAGGCCCCTTCCGCGCCCGCCCGACCAGCCAGGACGCTCAACGCCTTACCGCCATGGCACGGCGCCTGTACCCCGTCCTTCAGAATGTAGAGTTCCCCTATCGATGGGCGGGACGTGTCGCCATGACAGCGGATCACGTCCCACATCTACACCAACTTGCGCCCAACGTGTTTACGGCCCTGGGCTATAACGGCCGCGGCGTGGCACTGGGCACCATGATGGGGAAAATACTCGCCAGCGCCTGCATCCACGGCTCGATCGAAGGGCTGCCCTATCCGGCGACACCGCTCAAACGCATCCCCTTGCATGCATTTCACATGGTCGGCGTGCATGCCATGATCGCGTACTACAAGCTATTGGACACGCTGAAAGGCTGAGTTGCGGGCACTGTAACGAACACTGGATGTGGAGGCTGATTTTGAATCAGCGACTCATCCCCCGCGCGCTGATCGGCCATACGGCTTCCACGCGCCCGTTCCGCACGGCAACGACGCTGTCATGCAGATTGAAGGTGGGGTCGCAATGGCCCGGAATCAAGCGGATTTTGTCGCCCAGCGCGGGGCCCTGCGCACCTTCGTCGATCTGCAGCATGCTGTGTTCGTCGTTGACGGCGACGCAGCGTACGCCAGGGCGGCCGGCTACACCCGGCATGCCGCTTTCGGCCGTCGTGGACTTCAGACCGGCATCAACCACTGCACGATCCTCCGAAGGAAGGCTCATCACCGTGGCCAGCAGAAACAGGCTGTTGCGAAACGACAGCGCATCGGTCCAGCCGATCGCACCGTAGTCGGCATCCATGAAGGCATAGGTGCCTGGCTGAATCTCGGTGAAGACGCCGCTGGCCACGTCGAACACGGCGGAGCCGGTGCCGCCGCCCGTCACAATGGGGCAGGCGATGCCGGCCTGTTCGAGCGCCGCCAGATAGGCGCGTACGCGCGCCAAGGCATCCTGCCAGGATGCCCTGCGCGATTCGACGCCGCGGATATGCTGCAGCCCCCCTTGGTATGCCTGTATACCCGCGAAATGTATCTGGGGCAGATCTTGGACGAGGCGTGCAAGCGCAACCAGCCCCTCCGGCGTCTGCAGCCCGCAGCGTCGTTGCCCGATATCGACTTCAACCAGGACACCCATGGTGTTACCCTGCTGGGCCAGCGCTTCCGACAATGCGCGCGCGGCGTCAGGGTGATCGACGCATACCGTGATTCGAGCCTGCCCGGCCAGACGGGTCAACAACGCCAGCTTGTCGGCGCCCACGACTTCATTGCTGACGTGGATGTCTTGCACACCAGCCGCAATAAACGGGATGACCTCGGACACTTTTTGGCAGCAGACACCCACCGCGCCTGCCGCAAGCTGGCGCCGCGAAAGCTCCGGGCAGCGGTGCGCCTTGGCATGCGGCCGCAGCGCAACGCCATGCCGCGCGGCCCATGCCTGCATCGTTTGCACGTTCGCCTCGAAGGCGTCCATGTCCAGAACGAGTGCGGGCGTATCAATCGCGGTAATGGGATCGCCCACGCGGGCAATCGGCGCCAACGCCAATGCCGCGCAGGCTACCGCGCCGTTTTCCTCGTCCTGTTTCCTGTTTTCCATAGCCGTCTCCGATAATCGTTATGTTTTATGGTGGCCCACGGCCCGCCGGCATCGTTATGCACCGGCAAGAGGCGCTGGCCGCCAACAATCGCTGCGGACAATGGCTGCCGACAGAAAACGCCGGCGAACCAGAGGTCTCGTCGGATTTTATCCGCGACGCGGTAAACTTTCCGCATGAATGTTACCGACACCTTCGCAACGCCGGCCGCCCCGGATTGGTCTGACGCACCGCCAGGGTGGAACTGGCTGGCGCAGGATGAAGACGGGCGATGGTTCTGGTACGCTGTCCAACCGCAGGCTGGCATCGGCGGCGGCGTCTGGCGCGCGCCACGCCGGGCGCAGCAATTCGCCGCACAGGGCACGCCTAATCCTGTATGGCATCAAACCTGCCATCAACGGCCGCCGGGCGGCAATACGCCGCGTTGATCCAACTCAACCGTTCGGATACCGCCACGACACCTGACGCGACTTGGGTTCTACAATAGAGGTTGTGCAGTCATCAACTCGAATGCGAGGATTGTATGGGTCATCTTTCCAAAGCGGATCTCCAGGCATTGGCAAACCAGCTTGCCGCACTCAAGCGGCAGGCACAGGCCGAAGTCGATGCAGCGAACGCAGAGTTCGCGCAGGACCAGGCAGATGGCGACCAGGACGTCGGCCCAATGGCCGACGAAGCCGAAGAGCTGCGGCTGCATGAAGTTCGCCATGGAGAACTGAAACTCGATCTGCAAACCCTCGCACAGATTGAAGCCGCCCAGGCCCGCATGCAGGAAGGCCTGTATGGCTTATGCATCACCTGCGGCCAGCCCATCGCCCGCGAGCGCCTGTTCGCCCTGCCTACCGCGATTCGCTGCACAGCCTGTCAAAGCCAGCATGAAGCCGGACGGCATTGACGCAGCGCCGGCTTCCGTCGTGCTAGCCCGGCCCACATGGGCTCACCACGCAGCGCCGCCCTTTTCGGTTTGCTTTTAGCGGCGTTGCGCCAGCCTTGGCACCCCGCTAGGCAACACTGATCCGCCTGCCTTCCGGATCAATCGTGATCGTGTCTCCTGTCTTGAGCAGCTGCACAAGGTCTTTGTCCCAGCCCTCTGTGATGGGCATATTGGCCAGCACCGCACCCTGCACCATAACGGGGTTGAGCTTTCCGAACACGAGCGCCAGCGGTGCAATGCCTTTGTGCAGCAGGTCGAAGAACGCCCAGCCGCCGGCTACACCGCCTTTTGAGGTTGGGATCACCAGGATTTTCCCCTTGACCGACTCGCCTTCGACGCTATGACCAATGCGGGAAATAATGCCGGTCACACGATCCAGATCGTAGCGAGGGCTGAAACCCTCGCGCATGACGAGAACCTGGCCGGTCACGGTGGGGCCCCATGCGCGGTCCACATGTACGATAGTGCTCACTTCAGGTCTCCCGTACAGGCAATGTCAACGCACTCGGCGGTGCGGCGCAGTACCGTGTTGAATCGATGGGCGGTGATGGTGTTGACGATCTTGGCGGAGTTGGAAACCAGGTTAGCCCATTCGTTTTCCTCCCTGATCTGCGTAAGACGCTGCAGGATATAGAAGCAGACACCCTGGAGCAGCGTTACGCCGGCCTTCTCCAGGGTATCAACATACCCCAGCCGTTTGGCGTCGCTATAGACTGCGTGGTTGGTGGTAACCACCACCGTCATATCGGGCGCCACGGTGCGCCCCTCGAACAGTTTCGCCAGCGTCTGCATCTCAAAGAGCGATTGCTGCGGCCCCGAAAACACGACGATGTTCTTGCGCGCATCGACATAGCGATAGGCATCGTAGACGTCTTGAATGTCTTTCTCGCTAACGGTGATGATGCTGCGCGGCGTGTTTCCGCCCAGCGCCTGCTCGGCGGTGGGCGCTTCGGGGGTGACGCCGACCATATGGAACATGGCCATGGAACCATAGCTGGCAAGGGACGCCCCCAGATGCTTGAGCGCATCGGGCGGCGGCGTAACCTTAATGCCATCGAACACGGGCACGGCGAAATAGTCTTGATTGGGGTGGCCGACGATTTTCCCTAACGAGCCCCAATCCGCCAGGTCCTCCATTGGCGCATCTACATTGACCAGTATGTTTCCGCGCCGCATCTCGTCCAGATGAAAACCGTAAGCGGGGGTGCGGCCGGTCAGCGCGGCCGCGAAACTGGATTTCCCCGCTTCGAAGTTGGTGCGTGCCCCGAACACCGAATTGGCGTAGATGACGGTGCCGGTATCTCCCCAGGCCACGTGCTCGCCCAGCTTGGGCTGATACACGGTCTGATAGTTGATGCAGGTGTCCGTAGTATTGATATCCATCTTGCGCAACTGAATCACCAGCTTGCGTTCCTTGTTTTCCTCGGCCTCGTCGGGCAGCAAGGCAGGCTCGTCGCTGAAATGCATACAGCGCGCGTTGCTGGTGGACGGCACGGCGCATTTCGCGCCCTCTTCAGCGATGCGCGTCATCATGTCCAAACCGCCGTCGCCCATGACTTCAATGTCGCCCATGACATGCGCGTTGGTGATCGGCACAAAGCGTTCGGCATTGAAGAACTTCCCGACCTCTATCTGGAACTTGATTGCCTCCTGCACCGCTTTGCCTTTTTCGCCATTGAGCATGGCGAGCTCTTCCTGGTTCAGTTTCATGCTTATCCTTGTGGCTCCTTGCCGGAGCACGCTGCGTCCTGACACTTATTTAACTGAGACATGTGCCGCTTTGATGATGTCGGCGTATTTACGGCGTTCGTTGTCGACAAACAGCTTGAAGCCCTCGGGGCTGCTGGGTGCCGCCGAGATGCCCTGATTCGCGAGTGATGCTTTGACTGCCTCGCCGCTGAGGGCGGTGCGGATATCTGCTGAGATCTTCCCGATGATGGCCCGCGATGTGCCTGCGGGCGCAAAGATGCCCTGCCAATTTTGGATATCGAAGCCTTTAAGGCCACTTTCATCCAACGATGGAATATCGGGCACGAGTTCGGATCTGGATTGGGTGGTAACCGCCAGCGCTTTCGCCTTGCCGGATTTGACGAACGGCAGGGCGGGCGGCAGCCCCGCGAAAAAAATCTGCACCTGGCCGCCAACCAGATCGGTAATTGCCGGTGCGCCGCCCTTATAAGGCACATGCAGGACATTTGTTTGCGTCATCAGCTTGAACAGTTCCCCCGCCAGGTGCTGGGGGCCGCCCGTTCCGGACGAGGCATAAGAGACTTTTCCGTTGTTCTGCTTGATGTAGTGAATCAGCCCCTGTGCATCGGTGGCGGGAACGGAAGGGTGGGCAACCAGCAGCAATGGCGCACTGCCGGCCTGAGACACAGGCGCCAGATCCTTCTGCGCGTTGTACTGCATCTCGGGATACAGAAGGGGATTGACGACTGTTTCGGCCGGTGAGCCCATTAGCAGCGTATAGCCATCGCCATTCGCCTTCGCCACGTAACCGGCTGCGATATTGCCGCCCGCCCCCGTACGGTTTTCCACCACGACGGTCTGGCCCCATATCTTTGACAACTCGG
This sequence comes from Paracandidimonas lactea, assembly GCF_021653995.1. Taxonomy (NCBI): domain Bacteria; kingdom Pseudomonadati; phylum Pseudomonadota; class Betaproteobacteria; order Burkholderiales; family Alcaligenaceae; genus Paracandidimonas; species Paracandidimonas lactea. The sequence continues at coordinate 178,488 of NZ_JAJJOZ010000006.1, read as the reverse complement.
CCCCCAGAATGCGGGCGATGACATCGGTTGCGCCGCCAGCGGGAAACCCGACGATAATCTTGACGGCCTGTTCGGGGTAAGCGGCACTGGCACAGGGGGATATGAAAAACGGTGCCGCGAAAGCGGCAGACAGGACGACGCGCTTGATGTGTTGTAGTGTGCGCATTGCGTTGAGTCTCCTCTCAGAGGTTGGTTACTCCACCTTGCGTAGCGATGGAGCGATTTGCATCGGGCCCGATACGTTCAACTCAAACGCAAAAATCTCGGGCTGGATATGGAAGCGTGTCTGTTCCAGAACAATGCCGTCGCTGTCGAACGACGTTCGATCCATTTGCAGTGCCATGCTTTCGTCGCCCAAACCCATGAGCTCGGCGATGCGGGGCGGCGCCTGGGCGGCGCGAATAGACGTTGTGGCGCGCTCGACCTTGCGGTGTATAACGTCATGCAGCAGCGTATAAACGGGATACGTCTCGATCATCTGCCTGGATATTGTTTTGCCAAAGCACGAAACAGCTGCTTCCGCGACTGCGACAACCGCATCGCTGACGCGATAGACACGCGTAAACGCCGCCACCTCGCTATAGCCGCGAAACAGGGTCTCGCGGTTTGGGTTCGCGGCACCCGACAGGGTGAAATCGATCACCTCTGTTTCGGGTGTGTGGCCTTGGGCGATCAGGCTGTCATAGAAGCCGCGCAGCGCGTTCAGATCCTGGCTGACCTGGGGCCCCGAAACAAAAACACCTTTGCCCTGGCGGCTGACTACCAGCCCACGATCGGCCAACAGGCGCAGCGCTTGCCTGACCGTGACGCGGCTGACGTCGAAAAGCTGGGTCAGTTCGTATTCGGACGGCAGCTTCTCCAAAGGCAGCAGCCGCTTGGACGCGATGTCGTCCATTAGCTTCTCAGCCAACTGCAGATAAAGCGCCTTCTGCGCGTTTCGGTTCAGGGTTGTGCTCATGTGCGGATTCCTTGCGAACGGCAAATTCTATTTCTTGCATTAACATAAGTCAATACAAGTGAGAAAGTCCCGTTTTCCTCAGCTCGAATGTATCGATGCGCAGACACTGATGCATGGCGCCCCTCATGGGCAGAGGGCCGTGCCCTCCCGTCTCTCGGGTCTGCGGCTTTCGGTAGAATCCCCGCATTACACAATCGGCGGGAGACGAAGAATATGGAAGACGGCACGCCCAGCATCCAACTCCAACAAGGGCGTGTGCCTGTTCAAGCGTTGCTCGACGCCCAGCGCGCACCCGCAGTACTCGAAGCCCTCAAGCAGAATCCATATGGACGGGCACTGTTCTCCCCCGTCATCGACGGCGATGTAATCCGCGCGGACACAGACGCTTGCCGCGCGGTCGCAGCGGGACGAGCGGATGTTCTGGCGGGCCACCTCGCGTAACCCGCTTGTGCATGGGTTCCATGGGGGTCGGCTAGGCACCATCCCCGGTTCGGGCCGGCTTCCCATCTCCTTTTTCCTTTTTGCTTTCGGGCACATAGATCATCCGCCCGTCGTCCAGCCGGTAGGTGGTGCCGGCGCGTGTCCCGTGGCCCTGGCCGATCTGCCCGCTGGCTTCGTAACGGGTGAGCTCCCGGCCTTCTTTGATGGTGATGCGCATATCGGGTTCACCGGGGTTTTCGATGACGGTGACTTTGGCGGACGAGTAGGGATTGAGCGGGTTGGTGGCGATGACGATCATCAGTATGCCGATAACGACAAGAAAGAGATCGATCAGGTTGACGACGGAAAGAATGGGGTCGTCGGCGTCTTCGTGGTCTAGAAAGCGCATCAGGGCTGGCTCCCGCTGCGTTCCGCCGCGCGCAGCTCTTCCAGCAGCCAACGCCGGCGAATGATGAGGATGAAATAGGTGATGCTGGCGCTGACCAGCGCAAGGATGACTGCGGAAAACGCGACGACGAGGTTTTCGCCAACGGCCGCCGCACGGCCTTCGCCCAGCGCCAGCAGGGCTGGCCCCATCGGGATCATGGTGGCGACCAACCCCAGCATGGGCGAGGTGCGCGACACGATGCGCAGCCCTTCCAGCTTTTTCATGATGCGCAGCTCCAGATCGGGGCTTTGCACAGCCGGCGTGATTGCCAGCATAGGGCAGTAACTGCCGCGCGCGCGCTGGAAAAGCTCTACCAGAAACATACCTAGGGCAACGCTGGCATATGCAAGCGAAGCAGCGATCAGCAGCTGCACAGGAAATAGGAAAAGGTGGGAAAGGTCGTAAAGACCCGCTTCAAATTCATGCATTGTTCTCTCACGCTTGATAATGATGGTTCATCGAATCGGCGCGCGCAGCGTATTGCCGCGCCATTGCAGGCAGCCGCCCAGCACTGCCAGGCCCAGCAGGCCAAGCAGCAGCGCCAGCGTCTGCCCAGTATCGGCGGCTTCGGCTGATTGAGCTACAGGCTCTAGCGCCAGGCCCTGAACCTGCTTGGCCGCGGAGCCGTCCTCGGCAGCGTCCGCAGGATGGTCGGGCTCGATCAACGCCGGCGCATCCGCGGCATCCGCCGAAGACGCCGGCATATCCGGCGCCGCCATGCCGTACCCTGCCGCCATCGCGGCGATGCTGTCTTTGGTGATCTGCGCACCGGTGTTCACACCGTGCTCGGTTTCGAGTTCTCGCCAACGCGCCGCAAGCCGCTGGCGCGTTTCGGCGGGCGCATCCCAATAACCTTTCCGTATCGCCTCGGCCATGCGTTCAATGATCTGAGCCTGCGCGGTAGGATTGTGCCGTTCGAAATAGGCGTTCATGTCCAGCTTCCGCTTGTCGTCTACATAAACATCGAACATGGCCTGCCATTGATCGCTGCGCACGGTTGCGGGATCCATCACCTGCCAGCCGAACAGATTGTTGGCGGTGTTCAGCATGGTCAAGGTGCCGGCATAGCCCTCCGCCTGCATGCCTTGTATCCAATGGGGATTCAGATACCGCACGCGCAGTTCGTTCGACAGAAATCGCGACAGCGTTGCTGTGGCGGGCGTGCCCTTGCGCAGATCCGATACATACAGCGCCGCACGTTCGCCGCTGACATGGCGTATGGCCGCTGACAGCCCGCCCAGGAACTCGAACGGATGGTCGCTGGACAACACCCCGTGCAGATTGGAAGATCGCGCCAGAACCGCCGCCTGTGCGCCTTTCAGTTGCTCCGCAAAAAGGTTTGCGGCCTGGGGTGCAACGCCCCAATGCCGCACGCCGAACCCAAACTGCGCGCTATCCAGAAAGCGTTTGGCCAGCTCCGCATCGTCCTGCCATTCGGTGGAGCGCAAGGCGAGATCGGGCACACCGGTACCATAAGCACCCGGTGCGTTGCCGAAGATGCGCAACCGGGCGAGCTCGGCGGCCTGCCCGGCGTCCATGCCTTGCGCACCCAGGGCGGCGGCAATGCGCGCACTGTTGGCAGCAACGGGGTTGCCTGCCTCGTCCAGCGCGGCAATGCGCTCAATGGCGTCGGCCAGCAGCCGCATGAAGCCATCGGACTGGTCGCGATACACCCCGGTGACCTGCACCACCACGTCCACGCGAGGGCGTCCAAGCTCGCGCGCGGGAATGATCTCCAGCGCGCGCACGCGGCCGCTGGGTTCCCACACAGGGCGCAAGCCTAATGCATGCAGCACTTGTGCCTCGGTGACGCCCAAATGGCGCACGGCTTCGGACGACCACAGGCTGAAGGCCAGCTTTTCGGGCCAGGCGCCGTCATGATCGCCGCGAAAAGCCTGGATCAATTGATCGAAGGCTTCGCGCCCCGCGTCGAATGCCGCTCGGGTGGGGAGATGATCGGGCTCGAAGGCATACAGGTTTCTGCCGCTGCGCACATCCAGATTTCGCACGGGATCCCCGCCCGCCCCTGGCGGTACGAAACGCCCTTCCAGACCGGCAAGCAGCGCCTCGATTTCGTTGGGTGCGGCGAGCGCCGCGTCCAGCGCACGGGCGCGCGCAATAAAGGGGGCCAGCTTCCCCGGCGGCATTGCACCCGCATCCGGGCGCCCAGCGTCGGTGCCGCCCGCTTCCGTTTCGGCAGGGTGCAGATGTGCCTGAAGCGTCCCGAAAGGCGCCGTCTGTTCCAATGCCTTGAAATCCGTTGCGAACAGTTCGTCGGCCTGTGCGCCGACAGCGTCGTAGAACGGCTTGCCCAACTGCTGGACGATGGTTGCAAGCCGATGCGCCGGCGAGGCGGCCTGCCCGAAGGTGTGCAAGCCCAACGGCATGGCCGTGCGCGCCAGCTCATGCAGATGGTCGTGCAGGACAGGCAAGAAACCGTCGATATCCCGGCGCACATCCTGCGCCGCCCAACCCAGATCGGCCTCCATACCGGCCGAAATAGCCGCTTCCGCCAGTGCTGCGCCGGTTTTGCGGCGTGCCGCGCCTTCGTCGAGCTGCGTGTACTCGTGCACCAGGTGATGGATATCGCGCAGCTCGTCGTACAGCCCTGACGGAGCGAACGGCGGCGTCTGGTGGCTGACTGTGACAGCCCGCCCGCGCCGACGCGCCTGCAGGGCTTCACCCACATTGTCTTGAATGTATGGGTAGAACACCGGCACGTCGCCCACGGCCAGGAAGGGATCGTCGTCAGCGGCCAACCCGCGATCCTTGCCGGGCAGCCATTCCTGTGTGCCGTGCGTGCCTAAGTGCACGATCGCGTCCGCGTGCTCCCGTACGTACAAGTAGGCCGCCATGTACAGATGGTCGGGAGGCGCCTTGGTATCGTGATAGTGCGCACTGGGCGTGCGCCCGCGTGGCATTTGCGGCATGATCACCAGCTTGCCGCGCTTAAGGCGCGGGATGATGAAGCAAGGCTCGCCATCCACGGTACGCACGGCCCAATGCGCAGCCGGGTCGCCGCCATGCGCATAAGCATGGCGCCTGGCCGGCGCCAGGCTTTTCAGCCAGTGCGTATAGCGCCGCACCGGGAAGGCTTCTGCCAGATCGCGTGCCAGCAGGTCTTCCAGCGACACTGAACCATATAGCGCACCCAACATGGCCTGGCCGGCAGCGATCATCTCTTGCTCGCCGACAGCCGTTACCACATAACCCGCCTGAGCCAGCTTTGCAGTGATGACCTGGATACTGGCGGGCACATTCAGATGTGAGGCCGACAGGTTTTTCTCGCCTGCGGGATAATTCCAGAACAGGAGGGCAAGCTGTTTTTCTGCGGCAGGTTTGCGGCGCAGGCTGACGAGCGCCTTGGCCTTGCCCGCCAGCGCGTCGACCTGGCCCGGCAACGGTAGCTGCGCGCCGTTTTCGACAACGCTCAGCACCAACGGATCCATCATGCCCCAGCCTTCGGGGCCCGCCATAAGCACGGCGGCAGTGCGGGCAGGCATGCCCGACGCGGCATCCCGCCATGCCTGCTGCCCGCCACTACGAAAACCGACCGTCTGGATGACAGGAATATCGAGTTCGGCGAACTCGGCCTTACGCGCCTGCCCGTTCACCATATGTGTAAGGTTGATCAGCACATCGAAGCGACCAGGTTCCGCGACCGCCCTCAGCCCGCGCGGATCAGCGCCGTTGAACCAGAACACAATGGGCAGCAGGCCCTGCTGCTCGATGCGGGCGACCAGCGCATCGACGACCGCCGTCTGCATGTCTGCAACCGCCCCGCTATGAATAACGATGCCGACACGCCCAGCGGGCGCTCGCCAGCGCGCCTGGCCCCAGGCAAGATAGGCGCCCAGCGTATCGAAAACCTGCGACGCGCCAGGGTGGTAAAAGCCCACGGCCGGTAAACGCTGTGGCGGGGGGAACGCAAACAGATCGTCTCCCGCTGGCCGCGCACTAACTGCCCTGAAGAACTCGGCCATATTGGCAGCGCCGCCGGCCGCGTAATAGCCGATCAGCAGCCGCGCCTGACTGCTGGTGAGCCCACCCCAGGCTGGCGTGCCACCGCCTATCGCGAGCCAGGGTGTATTTGATGACTGCAAGGCTGCGCCCAGCGCGGCTTCGACACGGGCGCGGTCGCTGGGGCGTGGAACATCGAGTACGAGAAAGTCCGCACCCAACAGCCACTGCTCGGGCTTCACGGCCTCGGCCTCCACATCGATATGCTCAAGGTGCACACCCGCACGCCCGGCTACCGGCTGCAGCGCCCGAAACTTGGCCGGCAATACAAAGCCGCTGGTGAGTACGCGAATTGTCAGCGGCGTGCCTGGCGACGATGCGTGCGCCGGCGCCGCAGCCAGCAGCATAGTGAGCGCGGCGATGATCAATGCAATGCAGCGCATGAATCAGAACCTCGCCTGCAGGCCCGCGACATAACGCCGCCCAGGATTCGCATAAGCGTATTCGTCGGAATCATCAGCGAGCCGCACGTCGCCGATGTTTTCGACGCCAAGTCTCAGGTTGACATGTTTACTCAGCGCATAATCGCCATAGGCGGATACGAAGCTGTAACCGCCCTGCCGCCCGCTGCCTGAGGACGTCTTTTGGGGGCCAACATAGTTGACGCGTACAGAGGCAGTCAGCTTCGCGAGGGGCGCCCACTTGAGCGTGGCATTGGCCGCATGGCGCGAACGGCCAATGAGACGCTCGTCCGTCGTACGGTCCTTCGCATCGAGATAGGTATAGTTGGCATCCAGCGCCATGCTCCAAGGCAATTCGACGCCGCCTCCCAGCTCAACGCCGCGAATGCGTGCTTTGTGGACATTTTGGTAGGTCCAGAGCGCACCAGGGCGACCCGTGCAGCCCACGATGCACGCGGCCTGGATCAGGTTGGTAATATCGTTCTGAAACGCCGTGGCGCGGGCGGACCATATGCCTTCTTCGTAGTCGACCCCGGCTTCGAACGATAGGTTCTTTTCGGGTTTCAGGTCTGGGTTGCCGACGATGGTGAAACGGCCGCCAGCGATGATCGCTTCATACTCGGGCGAAAGCTGCTTCAGGGTGGGTGCCTTGAAGCCGCCGCCCACCCCGCCTTTGAGTGTCAGGGCGTCTGTGGCGTGGTAAAGCAGGTAGGCGCGCGGGCTGGCTTCCCAGCCAAACGCCGAATGCCGGTCAAACCGGCTGCCCAGCACAAGTTCCCATTGGTCGCCCAGTACGATTTCGTCTTGAATGAAAGCGGCAAAGTGCGTTTGGCTGGCCTTGCCGCGATGATTGACCGTTGGGTCTTCGAGATGTTCGCCGCGTACTTCGCCGCCCAGCGTGAAACGGTGGCCGGCCAAGGGAGAAAACGCCACCTGCGCATCGCCCACAGTATCCACAAAACGATGCGACCCCCATACGGGCGCGCCTTGGGTACGTGCGCTGTCGCGCGAGAGCGTGGTGCGATACACGCGCACGCGGCTGTCGCCCCAGCCCCATTTCCCCTCGTGCGACAGCGCAAGCCGCGTACGCCGAAGGTCTTCCTCGGAACGATAGTATCGCGGGTAGCGACCCGCACCCATCGTATCGCGCCAGCGGTTTTCTTTGCCCGCCCCGTAGGAAAGATCGATGCGCTGCTGGGCATCAGGCGTCCATGTCAAGGCCATGTTTCCGTTGAACGCCTCTTGTTCGCCCATGGACGTACGCCTGGGGTTCTGGGCGGACACCATTGCGTCCTGGTGCTGAAACTGGCCCCATAGGCTCATGCCAAGTACGCCCGGAAGCAGCGGGCCGCTCACGTATGCCCCGGCGGTGCGCAGGTCGCCGCCGCGGCTGTGCTCCGGCCAGGCGCCAAAGCTGGACAACTCACCGCGCCATGTATCTGTGGGTGCCCGCGTGATCACATTGACGACGCCGCCAAGTGCCTCGGAACCGTAGAGCGACGACATCGGCCCGCGAACGACTTCGATGCGTTCGATCGCGACCGCGGGCACCCAGCCGAGCTCGAAGTCGGAGTGCGCAACGGCCGACGATGAATTGCTGATGCGCATGCCGTCCACTAAAAACAAACTATGATCAGGCCGCATGCCCCGTATGGACACGCCGCGGCGCCCCATGCCTATGCCCGCCAGCCCCACACCAGGCTCCCCTTCCAGGGCATCGGCCAGATTGCGTACCGGGCGTTCGCGCAATGTATCGCCCTCGACAACCGAGATGCTTGCAGGCGCATCGCGCAACGCGCGCTCGCCGGATGTGGCTGTGACCACAATGGGTGCCAGGGTGGGCGCTGCATCGTCCGCTGGCTGCGCCGTTGCCGCGCCGTGCGCCCCCACCCCCAGCACCGCCGCAACCAGTACGGCTTTTTCGCGTGTTTTTATGCATCGAAGCACGATTTCCCCTTTCTCTTGCACTTGAACAGTCTTGTGCATGGCCAAGAATGCAATGTTATAACATTGCTTATATTGCCCATGGGAAATACTGACATCAGCACGGCTGATGCAGCACGCACTCGCTGTGGGGCTGTGGGGCTGTGGGGCTGTGGGGCTGTGGGGCTGTGGGGCTGTGGGGCTGTGGGGCTGTGGGGCTGTGAGGCTGTGGGGCTGCGGGGCTGTGAGGCTGTGGGGCTGCGGGGCTGTGAGGCTGTGGGCTGCGGGGCACGCGCCCCGTTCAGCCTACCGGTTCAGATCACCTGCTCATGCCTCCAGTTCGACCGCGGCGTCGGCATGCGCATCGAACGCCGTGCCCAGATCGATGATCAAGTTGCCGGCCGCGTCGCTCATGACACTCGCATCCGCGGGAACAACGAGCGTGGACGAGGCGTCCTCCACGATCACGGGGCCATGCAGCACCTGGCCAGTCGTCATGGCATCGCGGGATAGGACGGGCGCACTGACAAAGGCCTGCAAGGGCTCGCTCCAGACGTCGCGGCAGCTCTGGCGCGGCACCCATGCATGTTTGCCCGAGACATCCAGCGACAGCGGACGATATACGCGGGTTTCCTGGGCAGTCAGGCGCAGATTGACGATCTCAATGGACTGGACGGGCGGCACTTGGCCGAACACCTGGCGATAGCCTTCAGCGAATGCACTGCGGATCTGCGCAGCAGTCTCGGGACCATAGGGGCCGTCGGGCAGACGCGTGATGACCTCGAACCCCTGGCCCGCAAAGCAGATGTCGGCCGACCGTACGAGGGTATAAGGTGTGCCGGGGCTCAGCGTTTCCGCCATCACCGTGGCTGCATCGCGCTCCAGCGCCGCGAACGCAGACTCGAGCTCTTCATGGCCAACCTTCTCCAGGGCGCGCCCCATCGTCGCTGAGCGATCTACGCGCGCTGGCGCCATCAGCAGGCCAATGGCGGAGGCTACACCCGCGCCCGGCGGACAAATCATCCGCCGTATGCCCAGACGGCGCGCCACATCGCAACCATGCAGCGGCCCGCCCCCGCCCGTCACCAGCAGCGAAAACGCAGGAACATCGAACCCCCGCTCGGCAACGTGCACGCGTGCGGCGGCGGCCATGTTTTCATTAACGACTGCCAGGATACCCGCGCTCACGCTGTCTTCGTCCATCCCCAGGCCAACGCTTACCGTGTGCATGGCGGTGTCCGCAGCCTCTGTGCTCAGCCGCATGGTGCCGCCCGCAAACGATTCCGGATCGAGATGGCCCAGCAAAAGATTGGCATCGGTGACGGTTGGCCGCGTACCACCGCGCGCATAGCACGCCGGGCCTGGCTTGGAGCTGGCGCTCTGCGGCCCGACCTTGAGCAGCCCAAGGCTGTCCAGGTGTGCAATGCTGCCGCCGCCGGCGCCGATTTCGATCAGCTCAACCGTGGAGATGTTGATAGGCAAGCCGCTGCCCGCGGCAAAACGCTTCTCGCGGCCGGCTTCAAACTGGTGGGCGATCAGCGGCGCATTGTCTCGCACGATACTCATCTTGGCTGTGGTGCCCCCCATGTCGAACGCCAGCACGCTGTTTATGCCCGAACGTTTGCTGAAGTATGCGGCGGCAATAGCGCCCGCCGCCGGCCCCGATTCGAGCAATTGAATGGGAAAGCGTCGGGCTTCATCCACGTGCGTCAAGCCGCCGTTGGACAGCATCATCAGAAAGGGGCATCGTACGGAAATCTGTGCCAGGCGCTCGACCATGCTCGCCAGATAACGATCGGCGATCGGCCGAACGTATGCATTGGCAGCCGTAGTGGACGTGCGTTCATATTCCCGTATTTGGGGTGCCACTTCGCATGACACAGAAACATACAGACCGGGGTATGCAGCCTCGATCAGTTCACGCGCCCGCCGCTCATGCGCACCGTTGGCGTATGCGTGCAGAAACACAATAGCGATTGACGCCGCGCCCTGCTCCACCAGCGCTCTGGCCGCGCGCAGGACGCCTTCCTCGTCGAGCGGTGTATCAACTTCACCGTTAGGACGCATGCGCTCTTGAACCTCCATACGCAGGGCGCGCGGCACCAATGGCGAAGGCAGCTCGATGAACAAGTCGTACAGGTCGTACTTGAACTCGCGGCGCATCTCCAACGTGTCGCGAAAACCCTTGGTCGTGATCAGCCCTGTTTTAGCGCCGCGCCGCTCGATCAGCGCATTGGTAAACAGCGTGGTTGCGTGAACAACGCGCGAGATCTGGTCACCCGTCACGCCTTCGCGCGCCAGCAGCACCTGCACGCCACGCAAAGCGCCTGTCGTAGGCTCATCAGGTGTGGTCAGCTCTTTATGGCTGAACACGCTGCCTTCGTCTTGGTCGTACAGCACTACGTCGGTGAATGTGCCGCCGATATCAATGCCCAATGCATACTGTTTCTGGCTCATTTCGTGTACCCATTCAAACAATCATTCTCCAGCAAGGTAGCGCCGCGGTTTGCCGGATTACCGTAGCCACCGCCACCCGGCGTCTTGAGCAATACCTTGGTGCCGCGTGATATGGCGTACTGAACCTTGGGGTTGACGAGCGCGCCATCAATGCGTATTTCGCCGTGCATCCCTGGCAAACCGCCCATTACGCCAGGCGCAGCGGATTCCGGGCGCGTACGTTCGGCCATAAACGAAATCGTGGTTGGCTGCGCGCTCAGGTTCTCGAGCAGGAGCTCCTGCCCGGCGCCGCCGCGATATGCGCCATTCGGTGCGTCCATATCGCGGAACTGCCGGTAGTGAATCTTCACCGGCGCCATCTGTTCGATGACTTCAACCGGTGTCGAGGAAATATTGCTGGGCCACGACAGCACTTCCACACCATCGCGGTTGGCGCTGGCGCCATAGCCGCCGTTAAGGAAGAACAGGCTGGTATATGGCTTGCCATGATCGTATGCGCCCGCCATGTTCACGCACCACAACGGCGAGCCGACACCAGCAATCGTTTTTGCGGGCACCACCTTGGCGAGCGCGCTGAGCACCAAGGCAGGCAAGAAGTGCCCGATGAGTGCACGCGCCCCGCCGGCGGCGGGCGGCAATGAATTGAGAATGCTTCCTTCGGGCGCCGAAATATGCAGCGGCGCCAGTGCTCCCTCGTTGTTGGGTACGTCAGGACACAGCACCGCCTTCACGCCATATGACGTATACGCACGGGTATAGGCCAGGCACACGTTAATGGAGCGCTGCACCTGCGGGTCGGAGCCTGTAAAGTCGATAAAGATTTCATCACCGGCGACGGTCAGCGCCATCTTCAGGCGGATAGGGGCATCGATGCCGTCGCTGATGGCTTCGGCGTGATAGGTTCCATCGGGCACTTTGGCAATTGCCTTGCGCATGGCATGCTCGCTGCGTGCGCGCAGTTCCGCTGAAAGCTTCTCAAGCGTATCCAGCCCACGCTCCCGCATCAACGCGCACACTTGGCGCTCGATCAGGTGCAGGCCCGTGAACTGCGCATACAGGTCACCCATGACTTGGTCGGGTACACGGACGTTTTGCCGCAGCACGGCCTCGAGCGTGGGGTTGATCTGGCCGGCCTCCATGATCTTCAAGGGCGGTATCTGCAGGCCCTCTTCGAACACCGAGCGCGCATCCGCGGAGCGCACACGCCCGCCGATGTCGGGCGCATGGGCAACCGAGCCAGCGAACGCAACCAGCTTGCCGCCGAAAAAGATGGGCTTTGCCACACTGATATCGGGCAGATGCCCCGTGCCCAGCCAACAATCGTTCGTGATCAGGATATCGCCTTCCCGAAGCGTATCCGCGGGAAATCGCTCCAGAAAGCACCGGATTGTGCGGGGCACCGTACCGATAAAAGACGGAATGCTGTTAGACGCCTGGGCGATAGACCGCCCCTGCGCGTCGGTGATCACGCACGCGAAATCATTAGACTCGCGCACAACCGATGAAAACGATGTCCGCACCAGCGACACGGCCGCTTCGTCGACAATCGAAATCAGCCGCCGCCACAAAAGTTCGAGCACAATACCGTTGAACATTTCTACACCTTGATGATGGGCGCCGCATACGGCGCCTGGATAACAGGGCAATCAGCCTGCCTTAATGTTTGCCACCCGGATGACCTCGCCCCACTTCTTGCGCTCCCGGGAAATAAAATCACGCGCTTCGTCAACCGACCCGCCTTGCACCTGCAACGCCAGCGATGCCCAGGTTTTCTGCATTGCGGGCGAGCGCAAGATGAGATCGATGTCTTTGTTTAGTTTTTCGACGATGGGGCGTGGCACACTCGATGCCGTGGCAATGGTGAACCACCCGGTGCCCTCAAAGGCGGGTATGGCCAGCTCCGCCACCGTCGGCACGTCGGGCAGCACGTCGCTGCGCTTAGCGCTGGTGACGGCGAGGGGCCGCAGGCGCCCCGACTGCACGATCTGCCCAGCCGTGGTTACCAGCTCGAACATTAGATCGATCTGCCCGGCCAGCAGGTCATTCATGGCCATGGAGCTGCCCCGATAGGGAACATGCGTGAACTTGACGCCCGCGGCATGCTGAAACAGTTCATTGACCATATGCGTGGACGAGCCCACGCCCGCCGAGCCCACATTCAGCTTGCCTGGGTTCTTCTTGGCATAGTCGATCAATTCGGCCAGCGTGTGCACGGGTACGCTGGGATGCACGACAACCACAGTGGGCACACCACCCAGGATGGCCACAGGCTGGAGCTCTTTTGCGGGATCGTACGAGAGAGACTTGTAAAGCGTATAGGCAGCATGTATGCCTATGGTCCCCAATACCAGGGTGTATCCATCGGGCTTGGCCTTGGCAACGTCCGCTGCACCAATGTTGCCGCCCGATCCACCCTTGTTTTCGACCACGACGGGCTGGCCATATTTATCGTTGAGCTCTTTGGCGATCGCTCGCGCCAGTACATCTGCCGTACCGCCCGGCGAGAACGGCGCCACGATGCGTATTGGCTTGTCGGGAAAGCTGTCGGTACCCTGCGCAACGGCGGCCCCTGCGAAAGCAAGTGGCGCCACCAGAAATGCCAGCGCGGCAAAGGTTGTTTTCCATTTCATTGCCCGTGTCTCCTGAATAATTGTGGTAGGTAGTCACGCAGTCTACGGCCAGCCTATCAATTCATACCAATGCTTTTTCTTACGCATAGTATGCTTACTGGATATACCCTGGGGATATACTGCCGGCTATGGCGAGACCACTTACTTTTCACGAGATCGAAGCATTTCGGGCAATCATGCTCACCGGCACGACGGTTGCGGCCGCACGGATGCTGCACACCACTCAACCGACAGTCAGCAGGCTGATCGCCCATGCTCAGCAGGCCACCGGGTTGGAACTGTTTCACTTGCGCAAGGGAAGGCTGCAGCCTACGCAGGAAGCGCAACAGCTCTTTGATACGGTGCAGTTGTATTACCGGGGTGCGGAAAAGATAGAACAGGCGGTGGCGGCGCTGCGGGATTCGGGCACAGGCGTATTGCGCATCGCCTGCACCCCCACCCTCGGCCTCGGTGTACTGCCTCGCGCGCTAGGCGGGTTTCGCCAACGCCACCCCCAGGTGCATGCCACCATCGATACCCTGGGCAGCGCACAGATACAGGAGGGCCTTATGCATGGCCTCTACGACATCGCGTTCACCAACAATTCTCTCGACAATGACGCCTGCCGCAGCGAAGCCATTCACACGGACAATGCGGTATGCGTGATGAGCAAGCACCACCCGCTCACGGCACAAAAGGCCATCCGCGTACGCGACTTGAAGAAGCACGCGCTGCTCTATCTGCACCAAGGCGACTCATTGGGTACAGAACTAAGGACGCGTCTTGAAAGGGCTGGCGTCAAACCGCCCAGCTATATCGAGACCTCATACTATGCCACCTTGTGCATGATGGCTGCGGAAGACCTGGGCGTCGGCATCGTCAACCCCTACCTGGTGCCAGTGTTTTCCGACAAAGTCGCGGTGCGCCCCTTCCTGCCCGCCATCCAGGTGAACACCTTTGCCTCGTACTCGCGCGTCAATCCCTCGTCGCGACTGACGCCCGATTTTGCCAACGCGTTCCGCCTGCAACTGGAGATTGTCGCGCAAGACCTCCGGCGGATGCTCGCCGCAGGTTGAAAAAAGCCCCGCCATATGAACTGCACCCCAAGGATTGGATCAGCGTCCAACTTTTTGGGTGCAGTTCATATGGCGGGGCCGCAACGCAGCCCACGCCGTCGTCAGGCGCGCACAGGCGCCGGATCTCGGTGCAGCGCAGTAGCGATGAACAGTACTGCGGCAGCGCCTGCCAGAGGCAGCCAGGCGGTGGTGAAAATGGCTGCGACTCCCAGTGCGATCGCAACGATGGACCCGAAGAACAGCTTGCTGCTGCGCGGCCCCAGCAAGGCCCCGAAGGCGGTGCCCACCACGATTGCGGCCAGAATTTGAATGATGTAGTGCATAGATGCCCCCGCTTGATTATTGTGTTTGGTTCCGCGGGCGGCACGAACAAAGCCCGCGTCGTCGTCCATACAGGACGGCCCAAGTCTAGCATCAATCGCAGAATATGCCAGCCACCCGTTATGGTTTGAGGTCTATCTCAATGCGCACCGCATCGCCCCGGTAGCTGACTTCGGCGTAATAGACGATTTTCCCCTTCTGCGAACGAAAAACACGTGTCATGTTTGCAAGTGGCGCGCCGGCGGGGATACCGAGCAGGCCAGCGGTCTCGGCATCGGCGGACGCGATGCTGAGGGTCTGATGCGCTTGTTTGATGCGTAGCCCTTTCAGGGCCAGCAGCACCGGAATGATGGGCTGTGTTCGCAACTGCGCAGGTTTGGCATTGAAAACGTCTTGTGCAATGTATAGCGAGATGACGCAATAGGGGCGGCCATCCAGGGAATGCAAACGTCGCATATAGACGTAGTCTGCCGCGCCGTCGGGATCGCAAGGCAAAGGTCGCGGCGTCTCGTCAATCTCCAGGATTTTTGGCTTCAAGCCGTGATAGGTGGCCGCAAGCGCTTGCAGGGAGGTCTCCAGCGGCGTTGTTTTCACCGGCGTGGCCGCCTGCGTCACAAACGTACCCTGCCCCCGTTGACTGCTGAGCAGCCCCTCCTGAACCAGGATTTGCACGGCCTGCCGCGCCGTAGGGCGCGCAACCGCGAACTCGTCGGCCAGCGCATGCAGCGATGGCAGCAGCGTGCCTGCCCGCCACGCGCCCGACGCGATCCGCTGGCGCAGGCGATCGGCAATAACCACGTAGCGTGGGATATGACTCGCCGGCCAAGCTTTATCTGGCGTTGCTGTACTGGACGTTGGGCGAGCATCGCTCGGACTCTTGGACTTCATATGCGTTTGACGAAAACCGGGCCTGCACCCATGCCTGCTTGTAAACCCCGCACAACCGCGGCGACACGATAGTGTACGCAACTTATTGGCTGTTATCGACGCGATGTGGCGCGCCCAGATTCGCCGCGGCGTAACACCACGCGATGTGTTGCATCGCGACCCCGTGTAGCGTAGCGCCCGATACCGTGATAAAGTATATACTTATTTACCTTTAATCAATACATCAGCGTGTCGCATGGCGCGCTGGCAGCAGATAAGCAGGCGGATAAATGGCGGTAGACGCATCACAGCAATTGACCCGTAGATTTCGCATCGATAAAGCCGACGCCTTTGTCTTTCGTGCACCTGCACGGCCGCCGGTGCGTACATCATTTGGTGTCATGCACAACCGGCCCGCTTTGCTCGTCAGGCTTACAGACGCCGACGGCATCATCGGCTGGGGCGAGGTGTGGTGCAACTTCCCCGCCGTGGGTGCGGAGCATCGGGCTCGCTTGTTTCTATCCGTTATTGCGCCCATCCTGTGCGGCAAATGGTGGGAATCCCCCGAGCAGTGCTTTGACACCCTCACTGCACAAACGCGGATTCTGGCCATTCAGGCTGGCGAACCGGGCCCGCTTGCCCAAGTCATCGCGGCAACCGACATCGCTGCATGGGACCTGCTCGCGAAGCGGGCCCACCAGCCCTTATGGAAGCTGCTAGGGGGGCAACCCAAAGTGGCTGTCTACGCATCGGGCATCAATCCCGACGCGCCGATGCGCGTGGTTGACGAAAAACGCGAAGAGGGTTACAGGGCGTTCAAGCTCAAGGTGGGTTTCGGCGACGACCAGGACGAGTCGAATATCCGCACTGTCCGCAGCGCCTTGGGGCACGACGGTGTAGTGATGGCCGACGCCAATCAAGCCTGGAGCCCCGCCCATGCGAAGGTGATGATAGACCGCCTTGCCCCGTATGGCCTTGCCTGGATTGAAGAGCCGGTTGCCGCGGATACGCCCTGGGAAATCTGGCAGCAATTAGCAAATGGCACCACGCAGCGCCTTGCGGCGGGCGAAAACCTGCGTGAAGAATCCGCGTTCAATGAAGCCATGGCCACAGGCGGGGTAAGCGTCCTCCAGCCCGACATCGGTAAATGGGGCGGCTTCAGCGGTTGCCTGAAAGTGGGCCGCAGCACCCTCGCACACGGCAAGTGGTTCTGCCCGCACTGGCTCGGCGCCGGCATCGGGCTGCGTGCGTCCATGCACCTGAAAGCGGCTGTCGGCGGCGATGGCTATGTCGAGATCGACGCCAACCCGAATCCCCTGCGCGCCGCGCTCGCGGCTCCCGACTTCACGGTGGTCGATGGCACGGTCACGTTGCCCGACCTGCCTGGGCTGGGCGTTGAGCCAATCTTGGAAGAAGCAAAAAACTATCTTGTGCCTATACAGGAAGGGTGAATTCAATGAACAAAATCATCATCGCGGAATTCATGGACAGCGCTGCCGTCGAGTCACTGCGCGCACGCTTCGATGTCCATTACGACTCGCAGTTGCATGAAAACCGGGAGGCATTGATTCACGCCATACATGACGCGGATGGACTGATCGTGCGCAACCGCACACGTGTTGACCAGGCGCTGCTGAGCCAACCGCATCGGCTGAGGGCTGTGGGACGCCTAGGCGTCGGCTTGGACAATATCGATACCGCCGCATGTGGCGAACGCGGCATCGCCGTCTTTCCCGCAACGGGCGCCAACGCAAACACGGTGGCCGAGTATGTGATCTGCTGCGCCATGATGCTGCTGCGCCGTGCGTATACCGTTACCGGTGCAGTTGCGGCGGGACAATGGCCGCGCGACGCGCTGGTCAATGGCCAGGAAATCGGCGGCAAAACGCTGGGCATCATTGGACTGGGCTCGGTGGGGGGGCGCACCGCCGAACTGGCACAGGCCATGGGCATGACGGTGATGGCGTACGACCCCAGCCCCGCCGCACGCGCCGATACACTGAATACGGTTGTACGCAGCCCGAGCGTTGACGCCGTGCTCGCCGGCGCCGACGTCGTGTCCCTTCATGTTCCGCTCACCGCCGCCACAAAGAACCTTATCGGCGCCACACAGCTTAACGCCATGAAACCGGGCGCCATCCTGATCAATGTCGCGCGCGGCGGCGTGGTCGATGAGGCCGCGCTGGCGACAAGCCTCAAAGACGGGCACCTGGGCGGCGCCGCCATCGACGTCTATGCCCACGAGCCGTTGCCAGCAGGCTCCGCACTGGCCGATGCACCCAATCTTATCCTGACGCCCCACATCGCAGGCGTGACCCTGGAATCCAACATGCGCGTATCGGCCATGATTGCCGAGCGCGTGTCGCAGCATCTTTTAAGCAACAGCACTGGAGACAAACCATGAAATTCGGACGCATTGCCGCGGCAGGCGCACTGCTTGCAAGCCTCACTGCCCACACCTATGCCGCTCAGACGTGGCCCGCCCAACCCGTAACCATCGTCGTTCCCTACACTGCGGGCGGCGGCACCGATTCCGTCGCACGCCTGCTTTCCGAAAAACTGAGCCAGCGCTGGAACCAAACTGTCGTAGTATCGAACAAGGACGGCGCAAGCGGCACGATCGGCGCATCTTATGTGGCGCATGCTCAGCCGGACGGCTACACAATCATGCTTTCAGCAACGGCGGAGGTTGTGATCAGCCAGCACATCATGCCAAAGATGCCGTACAGCCCCGAAAAGGATCTTCGCCCCGTGACGCTCGCCGTCAAACTGCCTTTTATGCTCGTCACGCATCCCGACAAGCCTTACAAGACGACCGCCGAACTCATTGATTACGCGAAAGCCCATCCTGGTGCCGTCAGCTACGCATCGTCCGGGAACGGAACCCCTCAGCACCTGGCCGGCGCGCTGTTCGAACAACTCAGCGGTACCAGCCTGCTGCACGTCCCCTATAAAGGTGTCGCGCCTTCCATTTCCGCGCTGCTGGCAAATCAGATAGACATTGGATTCGTCGGGCTGCCCATCGGCTACTCCCACGTCCAGTCGGGAAAACTGCGGCCATTGGCAGTCTCCGCCAAAGACCGCTCCCCCGCCGTGCCCGATGTGCCCGCCGTAGACGAAACGAAGGGCATGGAAGCCTTCGATTTGACGCAATGGTTTGGTGTATTTGTGCCCGCAGGCACGCCCGACGCCGTTGTCGGGAAAATCCAGGAAGACATCCACGCGGTGCTGCAGTTGCCTGACCTGCGGGCCAAGCTTCAGAACCAGGGCGCCGAGCCCAGCGGGATGCCCACCGCAGACTTCGAACAGTTCGTCAAAGCCGAACGAGAGAAGTTCGGCCGCATCGTCAAAAGCATGAAGCTGTAGACGCTCTCCGGCGACTACAATAACGCGTATTCACTGCCGCAAGGCATGGCCGGTACGCCATGGAGAAATACGCTCATGAGATCACACACTCCGAAAATCGGGCTCGCACTGGGCAGCGGATCGGCGCGCGGCTGGTCTCATATTGGCATCATCCGGGTGCTCGAAGAAGCGGGCATTGTGCCCGACATTGTCTGCGGCACGTCGATCGGATCGCTGGTGGGCGCTGCGTATGCCGACGGTCAGCTCGAGCGGCTGGAAACCTGGGTGCGCAGCCTCACTTGGCAAGGTGTGGTCGGCCTGCTGGACTTCACCGTCAGTGGCGGCCTGATTCTTGGTGAAAAGCTCTTCACCTTTATCCGCACCCATTTTTCCGACAAAGACATCTCCGCCCTGCCCAAGGCGTTCGGGGCCGTCGCCACCGAACTGGTCACGGGGCGCGAGGTGTGGCTGCGCGAAGGCTCAATGGTGGATGCGGTGCGGGCGTCGGTGGCGCTGCCCGGCCTGTTCACGCCCGCGCTCATGGATGGCCGCCTGATGGTCGATGGCGCACTGGTCAACCCGGTACCGGTATCACTGTGCCGTGCCATGGGCGCAGACATCGTCATTGCCGTGGATCTCAACGCCGACCTCGTCGGCCGGCATTTCGACGCCGCGGATCCCCCGCCCGCGCCCAGCCCAAGTCCGTTCGCATCCGTACTGGACAAGCTCCCGCTAGGGCTGGGCCGCCTCAAGAGCGGGCCCGCCTCCGCCGCCGCCACTATGCCGTCGATATTCGACGTGCTGAGCATCAGCCTCAACATCATGCAAGTGCGCATCACCCGCAGCCGTCTGGCCGGCGAACCCGCAGACGTCCTGATCCGCCCGCGCCTGACCAACCTGGCCCTGATGGACTTTCACCGCGCCGCCGTGGCCATTGAAGAAGGCGAACGCGCAGCACAGCAGGTGCTGCCGGAGTTGAAGGAACTGGTAAGGCAGCGATAACTCCCCGTCCGGGCTGAGCACCGGGGTGCGCTGATGCCAAATACATCTATTTATCAATAGATTAGGCACATCCATCAAATACCAGCACTTTCTGAAACTTGACCCCGCTTCCCCGCGGGGCCTCCATGCTGCTCTTGAATAGGCTCAAGCGCATATCCTCCTGGCGCGTACTCGTTCATGTGCGGCCTCAGGCTGTTTTCCACACAGCGCCCCGAATGTCTGCGCAGGGGCGTTGCTTTCCACTGCATAACAATCCACTGCGCCATCTGGGTTTACCCCGATGAATATTTATTTTCACGCGCAGTGTTTTCATGTAAATTTATTATCTTTCCGATTGCGATGATCGCGCTACCTCTCTATTTCCCGGACTACACGCTGTGAGCAAATCGCCAGCACGCCGCAAGGCCGCGCCGACTATCGCCGAACGTATTTCCAGCGTTATGCAGGCGCTCAGCGCCTCGCATCGACGCATGGCGGATTACGTGCTGGCGCATCCCTTCAAGGTCGCCACGATGTCGATCGATGAATTCGCACTGCAGTGCAAGGTGTCTATCGCTACGGCCAACCGCTTTGCCCGTGCATTGGGCCTGCCCGGCTACCCACAGTTTCGCGCCGAGCTAGCGCGCGGCTTCGAGGCGGCGCTCGAACCCGTTGAGCGCCTGCGCCTTGAACGCGGCAAGGCGGCCAGCGCTGCCGATATCTTTGCAGCCTCTCTGTATGAAGACCAGCGCAATTTCGAGTTGACACGTTTGGCGCTCAGCGAAGAAGCATGCGAAAAGGCTGTGCAGGCCGTGCTCAACGCACAGCGTGTATTCATCATTGGCTTCGGCTCCAGCGGCTTTCTCGCTGGCCTGCTCCAGCGAGGCTTGAGCCTGCATTGCGACATGGTGGAATCGCTGGCGGGCCCGGGGGGCGTGTCACATGCCGCCCGCGAGTTGTCCCGTATACGCGCGCACGATCTCGTCATCGCCATAGCATTCCCCCGGTATCTCGCCGATACGATCACGCTGGCCAAAAGCGCAAAAGCAGCAGGGGTGACCGTACTGGCACTGACAGACAAACCCTCCTCGCCGCTCGTGCCGCTGGCAGACATCTGCCTGTACGCGCATAGCCAGCGCCAGTTGCTGTCCAACTCAGAGACAGCAGCGCTGGGGCTGATTGAGGCCTTGTCGGCGGCAGTAGCGCACCAGTCCAGGCATTCTGTCACGGCGGCCGCTTTGCTTGCGGAATCCGTCATGCCGTGGCTGTTTCATGAAGGATCAAAGTAATGACAACCCCTGTCCTTGCGATACATGGCGGCGCGGGCGCGATTTCGCGCACCAAGATCACACCCGAGCTGCGCCAGCAGTACGAAGAGGCGCTTCGCGACATCCTGACCGGTGGCGCCCGCGTTCTGGCCGAGGGAGGCCAGGCGTTGGACGCCGTCACCGAAGCGGTGCGCCTGCTGGAAGAATGCCCTTTGTTCAATGCCGGCTATGGTGCGGTGTTCACCAGCACACAAGAACACGAGCTCGATGCCTCGATCATGGACGGCCGCACGCTCGATTGTGGCGCGGTCGCGAATCTGCGCACCGTTCGCAATCCCGTACTGGCCGCGCGCATGGTCATGGAGCACAGCCCGCACGTTTTCTTTGTGGGTGAAGGGGCCGAGACGCTGGCGCGCAAGCACGGCCTGGAGATCGTGGCCCCCACCTTTTTCTCGACCGAGGCCCGGCGCGAACAGCTCGAGGCGGCCCGTCGCACCGGCACTGAATCCATCGTGCTGGACCACGACGGCGCCCGTGCGCAGGCGGCCACGCCCGCCGCGCCGCTGGACGAAGGCACCAAGTTGGGCACCGTTGGGGCCGTGGCACTTGACGGGCACGGCAACTTGGCTGCAGCCACCTCAACAGGGGGCATGACCAACAAATGGCCCGGGCGCGTGGGCGACAGCCCCGTGATCGGCGCGGGCTGCTATGCCAACAACGCCACCTGCGCGGTGTCCACCACGGGCAAGGGCGAGGCATTCATCCGTTGCGTGGCCGCCTACGATGTATCCGCGCTCATGGGATATGGCGGCCTGACGCTGGCGCAGGCTACCGAGCGCGTCATCAACGAGAAGCTGCCGCGCATAGACGGCGCCGGCGGGCTGATCGCCGTCGACCGGCACGGTAACGTGGCCATGCCTTTCAATACCGAGGGCATGTATCGCGGCAGCATCGTGCCGGGCCAGACACCTTTTGTGGCGATACATCGTTAAGCGCCCGCCGCAGGGCTGTGGCAGCACCGGGCATCGTCAAGCACGACTGCATGCGATGCACAGCGGCACCCACAAACGAAACTTAGGCGCCACGCTTGAATGCAATACCAGCGCGGCGCACTTGAATGGACAATCAAGCCTATGACGGCTTCGCATAATATTTCCACCGAGCTTGAACCCGACCGTGTGCTGCGCGTCACCGACCTGAGCGTGCAGTTCAAAAGTGCCGAACGCGTGGTAGACGCGGTAAACCACATGAGCTTTCACGTCGACCGCGGCGAAACGTTGGCAATCGTAGGGGAGTCGGGCTCGGGTAAATCGGTAACCTCATTGGCCTTGATGCGCTTGCTGCACTATGGCGGCGGGCGCATCCTGAACGGCGAAATGCTGCTGCGCCGGCGCAATGGGCAGGTGCTGGACTTGGCCAGCGCACCGGGCGCGAGGCTGCGCAGTGTGCGCGGCGCTGATATGGCGATGATCTTCCAGGAACCAATGACATCGCTCAACCCGGTATTCACCGTTGGTGAACAAATCGCGGAAAGCCTGCGCCTGCATCAGGGCATGGACCAGCGCGCCGCCATGGCGCGCGCGCTGCACATGCTTGATCAGGTTCGCATACCCGACGCAAAGAACGTACTGGGCCGCTATCCGCACCAGCTGTCCGGGGGGATGCGCCAACGCGTCATGATCGCCATGGCGCTTGCCTGCAAGCCCGCCCTGCTGATCGCCGATGAGCCGACCACCGCACTGGATGTAACGATACAGGCCCAGATACTGCAGTTGATCCGCGAGTTGCAGCGCGAGATGAACATGGGCGTGATCTTCATCACGCACGACATGGGTGTGGTGGCCGAAGTGGCCGACCGCGTACTGGTCATGCTGCGGGGCGACAAGGTGGAAGAAGGGCCGGCGCAACAGATCTTCGACCGCCCCGTACATACCTACACTCGTGCACTGCTCGCCGCCGTGCCGCGCCTGGGCTCGATGAAAGGCACTGACCAGCCGGCGCACTTTCCAGCGGTGTCGACACAGCCCGCGGCAAACAACACGCAAGGCGCGCAGACAGTGCCTGATGCCGCCGCCCACGCAGTGCAGGACGCCGTGCGCACTACCCCGCCGCACGCCCTCCCCCAATCCACGCAAGCTCCTCAGCGCGCCTCATATGCGCCGATGCAGGATCAGCACGCCCCCGCCACGCCGTCCACCCGCGAACCCATTTTGCGCGTACGCGACCTGGTCACCCGCTTCGATATTCGCACCGGCATTTTCAACCGTGTTACGCGTCGCGTGCATGCCGTCGAGAAAGTGAGCTTCGATCTCTATCCTGGCGAAACCCTTGCCCTGGTGGGTGAATCGGGCTGCGGCAAATCCACGACAGGCCGATCGCTGCTGAGACTGGTGCAGACACAAGGCGGCGAGATCGAATTTGAAGGGCAACACATAGGCAAGCTGCAAGGGCCGGCACTGCAGTCTTTGCGACGCAATATACAGTTCATATTCCAAGACCCGTTCGCGTCGCTGGACCCACGCCTGACAGTCGGCTATTCCATCATCGAGCCGCTGCTGATCCACAAAACGATGCCACCAAAAGAAGCTGAACAACGCATGCTCTGGCTGCTGGACAAAGTAGGTTTGCCGCGCGAAGCCGCGCAGCGCTACCCCCACGAGTTTTCCGGCGGCCAGCGCCAGCGCATCTGCATTGCGCGCGCATTGGCCCTCAACCCCAAAGTGGTGATCGCGGACGAATCCGTATCTGCCCTGGATGTGTCGATACAGGCCCAGATCGTTAATCTGCTTATCGATCTGCAACAAGAACTGGGCATCGCATTTTTGTTTATCTCGCACGATATGGCTGTGGTCGAACGTGTCAGCCATCGTGTTGCCGTGATGTACCTGGGTCAAATTGTCGAGATTGGCCCGCGCCGGGCGATTTTCGAGAATCCTCAGCACCCCTACACGCGCAAGTTGATGGCCGCGGTGCCGATTGCTGATCCGGCCCGCCGCCACCTGGACCGCAAGCTGCTTGCGGGAGAAATTCCCAGCCCCGTCCGTGACGTGGGAGACGAACCCATCGTTCTTCCGCTGATCCAGGTCGGTGCGGGCCATTACGTAGCACAGCCACAGGCTGGTGCATCTTATTAGTCATCCGGAGGAACAGAAATGAAGAGTTTCACGCTCAGGCGTACAACCGCCGCATTGGGGCTGGCATTCGGGCTGGCGGCGGCCGCTCCCGCCCTGGCGGCCGAAGACGTGACCATCGCCGTCAATATTGCCCTGGATTCACTCGACCCCTACAACACCAATTCCACACTGGCTCAGGCGGTTGGCAAGAGCTACTATGAAGGCTTGTTCGCGTTCGACGACAAGCTTCAAGTGCAGCCACTGCTGGCGACCGGCTACGACGCCAGCGCCGACGGCCTGGTGTACACCTTCAAGCTGCGTGAAGGCGTGAAGTTCCAGGACGGCACAGACTTCAATGCCGATGCCGTAAAAGCGAACCTCGAGCGCGTACTGGACAAGTCCAACGGCCTGGCGCGCTACAACCAGTTCAGCCGCATTGACAAGGTTGAGGTCGTCGCCCCGCATACCGTCAAGATTACGCTGAAGGAGCCGTTCTCCGCATTCATCAACGCGCTCGCCCACCCGTCAGCCATGATCATCTCGCCCACCGCGCTGAAAAAATGGGGCAAAGACATCACCTTCCACCCCACCGGCACCGGCCCCTTTCAGTTTGCCGAGTGGAAGCCGGCCGAGTACCTGAGGGTGAAGAAGTTCGACGGGTACTGGCAGAAGGGCTATCCCAAGATCGACACGCTGACCTTCCGCACCGTTACAGATAACAACACGCGTGCCGCGATGGTACAGACGGGCGAGGCGCAATTCGCCTTCCCACTACCCTTCGAGCAGGCCAAGCTGCTCGAGAAAAACGACAAGCTTGAAGTCGTCGCCGCGCCGTCCATCATTGCGCGCTACATTTCAATGAACATGCTCCAGAAGCCGTTCGACGACGTGCGCGTGCGCCAGGCCGTGAACTACGCGATCAACAAAGATGCGCTCGCGAAGGTAGCTTTCGCCGGCTATGCTTTCCCCTCGGAAGGCGTGGTGCCCCAGGGCGTGAAATACGCCAAGAAGATGGAGCCATGGCCCTATGATCCCAAGAAAGCCAAAGCATTGCTGAAAGAAGCAGGCTATGCCGATGGCTTTTCCACCACGCTCTGGTCCGCATACAACGACGGCACATCGGCAAAAGTAGTGCAGTTCCTGCAGCAGCAGCTTGGACAAGTCGGCATCAAGGCATCGGTAGAGTTGCTTGAATCGGGCCAGCGTGTGCAACGCGTACAGCAGGCGCAAGACCCTAAGACCGCGCCAGTGCGCATGTACTACGCAGGCTGGTCGGCATCTACCGGCGAAGCCGATTGGGCGCTGCGCCCGCTGCTGGCAACCAGCGCATGGGCGCCTGTGTTCAACAATACGGCCTACTATTCGAACAAGCAGGTCGACAAAGATATTGCCGACGCATTGCTCACCACTGATGAAACCAAGAAGACCGCGCTGTATGCCGATGCGCAGGAGCAGATCTGGAAGGACGCCCCTTGGGCCTTCCTGACCACGATCAAACTGCTGTCGGCGCAGAGCAAGAAACTGTCCGGCTTTGTGGTCATGCCTGACGGCTCCTTCCTGTTCAAGGACGTCGACCTCACCCCCTGACCGGCAACATAGAAGGCCCGGCGTGCGCGCACGCATGCGCGGATACGCCCGCTGGGCCGCAGCAGCTCATGTTCACATACATCGTCAAACGCTTATTCGGCATGATACCCACGCTACTGCTGGTCGCAGTGGTGGTGTTCATGTTCGTACACCTCTTGCCGGGCGACCCGGCGCGCCTGGCTGCCGGCCCCGAGGCCGACCAGGCCACTGTCGAAGTCGTAAGGCACGAGCTGGGGCTGGATCTTCCACTGCCACAGCAGTTCGTGCGCTACGTCAGCCATCTGCTTCAGGGTGATTTGGGGGATTCACTTCGCACCAAACGCCCTGTTTCGGTCGAAATCTCCGAGCGCTTCATGCCAACCTTCTTGCTCACACTCACGAGCATGGCGTGGTCTGTCGTGTTCGGCCTGGTCATCGGTGTGGTGTCCGCCGTATGGCGCAACCGCCTGCCCGACCGAGCCGGCATGACGGCGGCCGTATCCGGTATTTCGTTCCCTGCCTTTGCGCTGGGCATGGTGCTGATCGAACTGTTTTCTGTGCAGTTGGGGTGGTTTCCCACTGTAGGCGCCGATACCTGGCTGCACTATGTGCTGCCGTCCATTACCCTTGGTGCCGGGGTTGCCGCCGTGATGGCCCGTTTTACCCGCGCAGCATTTATTGAAGTGATGCAGGAAGACTACGTCCGTACGGCGCGGGCTAAAGGCTTGGCCGAGCGCGTTGTGGTCGTCAAACATACCTTCCGCAACGCGCTCATCCCGGTGGTCACCATGATGGGCCTGCAGTTCGGTTTCTTGCTGGGCGGCTCTATTGTGGTCGAGGCGGTGTTTGCCTGGCCGGGCATGGGCAGCCTGCTGATCGACGCGGTCAATATGCGCGACTATCCGGTGATCCAGGGACTGATTCTGCTGTTTTCGCTGGAGTTTATACTGATCAACCTGATCGTGGACGTTCTGTACGGCCTGATCAACCCCACGATTCGCTACAAGTAGGCAACCGCCATGACGCAAGCCACATCAGCCGAACTGGCTCCGCCACCCGAACGCAATGCACCCGTACGCACGCCCATGCGGGAGTTCTCGCGCAAGTTCCGCAAACAGAAGCTCGCCGTGTTGGCGGGGATATTCGTCGTATTCCTTGTGCTTCTGGCCGTGATCGCGCCCTGGGTAGCGCCTTATGATGCCGAGAACTACTTCGACTACGATGCCCTGAACAGCCCGCCCTCGTGGGCACATTGGATGGGCGTTGATTCGCTGGGTCGGGACATCTTCAGCCGCGTACTGATGGGCGCGCGCATCTCGCTGTCGGCCGGTTTTGTGTCGGTGGCGCTGGGCGCGCTCGTCGGCACGGTGCTGGGCCTGCTGGCAGGCTACTACGAAGGCTGGTGGGACCGCATCACCATGCGCATTTCCGATGTACTGCTGGCCTTTCCGGGTATATTGCTGGCTATCGGCGTGGTTGCCGTACTGGGCTCCAGCATGGTGAACGTGATCATTGCCGTGGCGATTTTCAGTGTGCCCGCTTTCGCGCGCCTGGTGCGCGGCAGCACACTGGCGCTGAAGAATATGACGTATATCGAGGCCATGCGCAGCATCGGCGCGCCAGACCGCGTCATTATCTTCCGCCACATCCTGCCCGGTACAATTTCGCCGATTGTGGTGTATGGCACCATGCGCATCGGCACGTCCATCATTACCGCCGCCAGCCTGTCCTTCCTGGGCATGGGCGCCCAACCGCCCACACCCGAATGGGGCGCCATGCTCAATGCTGCGCGCTCAGACATGCTGCTTGCGCCGCATGTGGCAATATTTCCGGCACTGGCTATCTTCCTGACGGTGCTAGCCTTCAACCTGCTGGGTGACGGCCTGCGCGATGCGCTGGATCCCAAGATCGACCGCTGAACCGGTCGGAAACATCCGGATCACAGCGCCCCACGCCGTGTCAACGCCGCCAACACTTACGCCCGCCTTGTACTTCCCAACCGCCACGCTGAAGCGCTGACGGGCGCACAGAGCCTCAAAGCAAGACATGCAGCAAACTTCACAACTCGACGCACCTGTTACCGGCCGCCTGCCATCGGGCCCGCTCAATCTGATCACCGATGTACGCGGCGTGCGCGTCGGGCATGCAACCCTGGCCCGTGAGCGCGTCCAGACGGGCGTCACGGTCATTCATCCGCACGACGGCGATGCTTTCCTCGAACGCACGCCGGCCGCGGCAACCGTTATCAACGGCTTCGGTAAAAGTGTAGGCTTGCTACAGATGGAAGAGCTGGGCGTGATCGAAACCCCGATCGCACTCACCAATACATTCTCGGTAGGGGGAATCGCCACCGCGCAGTTGCGCCAGGCAATCGCCGAACACCCCGACATCGGCCGCGAATGGCCCACCGCAAATCCACTTGTGCTGGAATGCAATGACGGCTATCTCAACGACATTCAAGCCTTCGCGGTATGCGAGGCAGATTATCGCCTTGCATGCGCCGACACATCGACACGCTTCTTGCAGGGTTCGGTGGGCGCGGGGCGCGGCATGTCGTGCTTCGGGGTCAAGGGCGGCATCGGCTCCGCGTCGCGTGTGGCGGATATCGGCCCGGGTGCACGCCATACTGTGGGCGCGCTGGTGCTGGCCAATTTTGGCCGGCTCGCCAACCTGACCGTGCGCGGTAAAGCACTGGGGCAGATGCTGCTGCAACGCGAGGCATCCGGCCAGCAAGACCAGGTAGACCAAGGCTCCATCATTATCGTGCTGGCCGCCGACGCCCCACTCGATACGCGTCAACTGCGGCGCCTGTCCATGCGCGCGGCTGCCGGGCTGGCACGCACCGGCTCGGTGTATGGTCACGGCAGCGGCGATATCGCGCTGGCGTTCAGCACCGCGTACCGCATCCCCTTTCATGCGGCGCAGGCCATGCCTGCGGTCGCCATGCTGCACGAAACACAGTTGGACCCGCTGTTCGAAGCTGCCGCTGAAGCAACCGAGCAGGCAATTGTGAATGCCCTCTGGGCCGCCGAATCTGTTATCGGCCGCGATGGCCATCGCCGCCGCACCATCACCGAACTCATGCCCGACTGGCGCGAGGTACTTGCATGAAAATTCTTGTTTCCGTCGATATCGAAGGCGTGGCCGGGGTCACGCATGCCGAGCAGGTTCGACCCGGCAATCCCGAGTACGAACGCGCACGCGCGTGGATGACGGCCGAGGCCGACGCGGCCATACGCGGCGCGTTCGAAGGCGGTGCAACAGAAGTGCTGGTGAATGATTCACATGGGGGTTTCCGTAATCTGCTGCTGGACCGCCTGGACCCGCGCGCTTGCATGGTGACTGGCAAGCCCCGCTACCTAGGTATGATGGCAGGCTTGGAGCAAAGGTGCGATGCGGTATTCATGGTCGGCTATCATTCCGGCGCCGGTACGCGAGGCGTGCTGGCCCATACCATCAACAGCTTCGCGTTCCGCCGTGTTGCGGTCAACGGCATCGTACTAAACGAAGCGTTGCTGTACGGCGCACTGGCCGGCGAAATGAACGTACCGGTGGCTCTATTATGTGGCGATGATGTCTTCCTGGACGAAACGCTGGACCACTTCCCCGGTGCGCAATACGTGGAAACCAAGCAGGCACAGGGAAATGCCACGTGTACGTCGCTGGCGCCGGCGCGCGCCTGTGCGCTTATATACGAAGCAGCCGCCCGCGCCGTCTCGACAAGCCCAGGCCTGTGCCCTTATGCCATCGCAGAGGCTGCGTCAGGCCCGCGCTTTCGTTGTGAAGTAGAAACCCAGGCGCCGGGCCAGGCGGATTTATTCTGCCAATGGCCGGCGCTGGAGCGTACCCGCGCCAATACGCTGGCCTTCGGCTGCGACAGCATGGAGGCCGTTGTCCGTACGCTGAACTGCCTGTCGGCAATGTCGTTCATGTTGCGCTGACCGCGCCGGCTGGCACAGTACGCCGTTTCGCTGCCCCACAGGGCAAGCGCGGCCCGCCGCCGGCCGTATTGGAGGCCTCGCGGCCCCTCGCAAACAACGTGCGGGGCTTACCCGCCCACTGCTTCTGCGTCCTTCAGCCGCGCCCCGGGCCACAAAGATGGGTTCGCGCGGGCATACTGTGCGGGGTAGGCAACATCGCCGCCCAGCACGCGCGCCGCCTCGTACGGCCAGTGAGGGTTGTCAAGGAAGGCGCGGGCCATGGCAACGGCGTCGGCATCGCCCGAAGCCACGATATCTTCGGCCTGCTGCGGAGCGACGATCATGCCCACAGCCCAGACAGGGATGCCGACTGCCCGTTTGACGTGACTGGCGCAGGGAACCTGATAGCCAGGCCCCACCGGGATCTTGGCGGGCGCGACGCCACCGCTGGTGACGTCAAGGAAGGCGCAGCCAAGCGCTTCGAGCTCCATGCCGAACGCGGCGGCTTCGTCGGGCGTGATACCGCCTTCGAGCCAGTCTGTGCCAGTGATACGCACGCCGAGTGCCACGTGCGCGGGCAAGTCGTCCTTCATGGCCTCGAACACTTCGAGGGGGAAGCGCATGCGGTTGGCCAACGAGCCTCCGTATTCGTCAGTACGCTGATTGGACAGCGGCGACAGGAACTGATGCAGCAAATAGCCATGCGCAGCGTGCAGCTCGATGATGTCGAAGCCTATGCGCACGGCGCGCCGTGCGGCGTCTATAAAGGCTTTCTTGATGCGCGCCAGATCATCCGTGGTACAGGCGCGGGCCGTACCATCGTGTGTAGCAGATGGCGCCACGGTAATCCAGGGATCCGCATCCTCGCCCAGGCGGGCGCCGCCTTCCCAGGGCACCTGGCTGGAGCCTTTACGGCCGGCATGACCGAGCTGGATGGCGAACTTGGCCGCACCTGCAGTGCGGCAGAACGCAATGACGCTGGCCAGGGCCTGCTCATTGGCGTCGTTGTATAGGCCCAGGCAATGATGGGAGATGCGGCCGATGCGCTCGACGGCTGTGGCCTCGACCACGACGAGCCCCGCGCCCGAGCCGGCCAGCATGCCCAGATGCTTGAAGTGCCAAGGGCTGGCGCAGCCATCATTGGCCGAGTACTGGCACATTGGGGACACGATGATGCGGTTCGGCAAAGTGTGCTGCCCCAGTGTCAGGGGCGAGAAGAGAATACTGCTCACGGGACCTTCCTGTACAAGTGATTCACATTGATAGGGCTGGAATGCGCGGCCGCCAACAGCGGGCCAGAATGCTTATTATGGCATCAGGCGGCGGAATACGGCATGGCTTCGGCGCCCCCTCCTGTGCCCGGCCCTCGGCAATCCGTCATTCTGAACTAAAATAACGCCCTTTCGTCCCTCCTTGTGCCGTGCCGTATGGCACGGGGCGGCAATCGGCCGATACCCCGCTCGTCATCGATTTTGCGGCGCACAATACATCGGGCCGCACGCAGCCCGCGCCGCCCAGGCATCATCCGCTTCTACCATCCATGCAACACGAATCACTGCTCACCGTTGCCAGCGGCCGCTTCGAAGCGGCACGGCATCTCAATGCGCTGCCCCGCGATCACCGCATGCATGCCACGCATGGCCACGGTTTTGTCGCCACGGCGTTTGCACGCCTGGCCGAAGGCCAGGCCCCCTATCCGGGCGCCGAAGAAGGCGTATTGGGCCGCCAGATGGCTGCCTGCACGGATCTGCTGACTTACTGCGTGTTGAACGATTCGATACCCGACCCCAGCGATGAAAACATCGCGCGCTGGATCAGGGCCAGGCTGGATGTCCAAGCGGCCCGCGTCGCGGTATGGAGTACGCCGTCCCAAGGCGCCGGCATAGGCGAAGACGGCCGTGCACATCTCTGGCGTCGCTACCGCTTTCTGGCCGCACACCAACTGCCAAACGTGCCGGCAGGCCATAAATGCGGCCGCATGCACGGCCATGGCTTTGAAGTGATGATCCAGGTTGCGCAAGATGGCGGCCCCAGCACAGTTCGTGCGAGCCACGAAGACCTGGACGCTATGTGGGCGCCGTTGGCCGCGCAACTGGAATACCACTGCCTGAACGATATCGAGGGGCTGTCCAACCCCACCAGCGAAATGCTCTCGTCCTGGCTGTGGGCGCGGCTCAAGCCCGGCCTGCCGTCGCTGCAATGGGTGTCGGTGTACGAAACCGCTTCGTGCGGCGCCAGTTTCGACGGCAGCCACTACCGCATCTGGAAGGACTTCAGCATCGATTCAGCGGTGCAGTTCAAGCAGGCGCCCGAAGGCGATCCGCGTCACGCCATTCATGGCGATACCTATACTCTCCGGCTGCATCTGCATGCGCCGCTGGATGCAGTGATGGGCTGGACGGTGGATTTCGGAGACGTGAAGGCGATCTTTGCGCCGGTGTTCAAGGCACTGGACCATCATCCACTGTACGAACGCCCCGAACTGGGCGACAGCGGCACCGCATCCATCGCACGCTGGATTCTGCACGATGTTAGGCAGGACATCCCCCAACTGGCGCGGGTCGACATGTTCGGCTCGCAAGGCGGTGGTTCGGTGATCGGCTTGGATCTTTCGGGCCCGGCGCTGCCGGTGTAACGCCATGACATACGCGGTCAAAGAGATTTTTCATACGCTGCAGGGCGAAGGCCTGCAGATCGGCAAGCCGGCTGTGTTCTGCCGATTTTCCGGCTGCAACCTATGGACGGGGCGCGAGGCGGACCGCGCCGACGCAGCCTGTAGATTCTGCGATACCGATTTTGTGGGCACGGATGGCACACTGGGCGGCAAGTACCGCTCGGCCGACGCACTGGCCGACGCGATTGCATCGCTGTGGCCTGCGGATGATGCGGCCCACCGCTTGGTGGTGGCGACAGGCGGCGAGCCTCTGCTGCAACTGGATGCCCCACTGATCGATGCCTTGCACGCGAGGCAATTCCGCATCGCCGTGGAAACCAATGGCACCGTTGCGGCGCCAGCGGGCATAGACTGGCTCTGTGTCAGCCCGAAAGCGGGCGCGCCGTTGGTGCAAAAGCGTGGCGACGAACTGAAGTTGGTTTTTCCGCAGCCGGGCCTATTGCCAGGCGACCTGGATCTGGACGCCCTGCAATTTGACCACCTGCTGCTGCAACCCATGGACGGCCCCACGCGTATCCAGAATACCGATTTGGCCATCGCCTACTGCCTTGCCCATCCGCAGTGGCGGCTGTCGGTGCAGAGCCATAAATTCCTGGGTATCCGCTAACACACTACCCCAAGAAACAGGCCGCGCCTATAAACCGCCCTTCCACACGCAGAATCTATGTTCGGCTTGCGCAGGCTGGCTCACCCACCCGAAACAGGCGGGCGGCCATCGGCCACTTACGCTTCCACTGTGCCCTGCTCGCGCAGCGCTTGCAGACAAACCTGCAGCGAACGCGCCTGGCTGGCTTCGTACAGCGCAAGCTCGTCCTGCACGGGCGCGCCCAAGGCCTGCTCGAAGGCGATCTGGCTGGCATCCAACGCATAGTTGGCCTGTGCGCCATCGCCGAGGTTGGACTGGAAAATACCGGCGGCGCTGACGGGCAGAAAATCTTCGTACACCAGCGGTTCGGCGCGCAGATAGCCGTCGGCGATCAGCCCTTCCACATCGGTGTCGTCGTCGGGCGCGGGGCCCGCGTAAGCGTGGCCTTTTTCCGTCAGGAAATACCGGAAGTAGGCAAGGCCCTGCTGGCGCAGTTCGTCGTAGCTATCTGGAAACGCCGCAAAGGCCTCCTGCAGATTGCGCATGTACTCAGCGGCATTGCTGTCGGTGGGCGCGGCACCGGTGCGCTGCCGTGCGGCGTCGAGCAAGCGGTCGTATAGTGCGCGCCCCTTGCGGGTGAGCGCCGCGCCGCGCTGTTCGATCTCGCCGAATCGCGCCGTATGGCTGCCCACAGCGCGGCCGCCCTTACCATCGCTGAACCATACTTGCTCGGCCAATGCCTTGAAGCTGGTCTGGCGCAACAGAATCGGGCAGCTGCGACGCGGCGGGCCTTCGACCACGGCCTTGGCGTCGATGCCCCGGCGCGGCATCTCGGCCTGGGCCTCATCGATATCCAGCGTGCGCGGCGTCAGGTGGTTGATGTGCGGGCCCTTGAAGGCCACCACATCGGCAATCAGGCGATGCTGATTGTGCAGATCGTGGTAGTCGTCCAGGCTGGCCATGGAGTCGCCATGCCAGCGGAAAGTATGCAAGGCTTCGGACACAAACTCGCGCGCGGCCGCTTCGCCCAACCCGCCCTGCGCTTCGAACTGCGTGGTCAGCGCCAGCACACGGTCGGTGAAGATATTGCGCGCGGCCAGCAGCCGCGCAGCCTTCTCGCGCAGCGCTTCGTCGGCAATCAGTTCCAGCCGCAGCAAAGACGTAAACACGCGGAACGGGCTGACCTGCAGCGAAGCCTCATGCGTGGCGCGGAAGGCGGTGGAATGCACCGGCACGCCGGCGGGGGTAAGGTCGTAATATCCCACGGGCGTCATACCCATCACGGCGAACACGCGACGCATGGTTGCCAGCTCTTCGGGCGTGCCCAGGCGGATGGCGCCATGGCGTTCGATATCCAGACGTTCGATTTCGCCGGTGCGGGCAAGTTGGCCCGCCAGCGCAGCATCGCCAGCAAGTGTGGCAGCGTTTACTTCGGCCACCAGGTCAAGCAGTGTGCCGTAAAGCGGAACTTCCGACTTGTACATGTCGGACATGGCACGGGAGAACCAGGCGCGGATCTGGTCGGGGCTGACGTATTCAGGATTCATGACACATGCTTCAGGATTGAAAAAACGGCCTCAATCAAAGCATGTCGCCCGGCAATGGGCAATTGAAAAAAATCGCCCTATTCATTCCGAATTTTCATGTTCCGCATCCGCTTTGCCGCAGGCGCATCGCCCCCAGCCGCTTCGCCCCGCACCCAGGCCACGAACTGCCGGATCTTGGGTACCTGGGCGGCATGCTCGGCGTAGGCCACATAGTAGGCGCCGTCGCTGGGCTGCACGTAGGCCCACGGAATCACCAACTCACCCGTCTTCAGCTCGTGCTCGGCCAGCATGCGCGGCACCGCCGCAATGCCGCAACCGGCTGCGGCCGCGCGCATGCACATGCTCAATGTGTCAAAGGTGGGCCCTTGGTAGCTGCGATCAGACAAGAACTTCTGGTGCGAGAAGTAGTCGTGCCAGGCCTCTGGGCGCGTTGCGCACTGTATCAGCACCTGTTCGCTCAGATGCTCCAGGCTGCTGGCCTTGTCGCCCGGCAGGAAGCCGGGTGCGCAAAGCGGCACAACATCGGCCTCGAACAAGGGCAGGCATTCAGCCCCCGGCAGCGTGCCGTGGCCGAAGTACAGCGAAACATCTATACGCGAGTGCATCAAATCAAAAGGCTGTGTTTCGCTGCGCACCCGCAACTGGATGTCGGGGTGCGCAGCGATGAAAGCCTGAAGGCGCGGGATCAGCCAACGCGCACCGAAGGTAGGCTGCGTGCCGATAGTGAGTACTTGGGTTTCGCTGCCGTAGGTCAGGATGTAGCGCGAGGACATGTCGACCTGGTTGAGGATCTTCCTGACCTCTTCCTGATACAGCGCACCCGCCGGCGTGAGCTGCAGCCTGCGGCGCACGCGCAGGAACAGCGGCTGGCGCAGCAAGGCTTCGAGCTGCGTGATCTGCTTGCTGATCGCGCTTTGCGTGAGATGCAGCTCTTCAGCGGCGCGCGTAATACTCATGTGGCGAGCCACGGCCTCGAAACATTGCAGGGCCATCATTGACGGCATCAAACGCTTTTGCATGAATCACCGGAAAAACACGCAGCAGCGGCATGCAGCTGCGAGAACGCACCCATTATCGCG
The DNA here is from genome assembly GCF_021653995.1 of Paracandidimonas lactea. Taxonomy (NCBI): domain Bacteria; kingdom Pseudomonadati; phylum Pseudomonadota; class Betaproteobacteria; order Burkholderiales; family Alcaligenaceae; genus Paracandidimonas; species Paracandidimonas lactea. The sequence continues at coordinate 142,909 of NZ_JAJJOZ010000006.1, read as the reverse complement.
TATACGCCTTCGGGGCTTGCCCAGCGCGGGTGCATTTTTATGAAAAGCGGCCTGCGGGCGATCTCTTGCTCATGGGGCGCATCAAAACACCTTCATGTAGCGGCGCCCTCACGTGCAGGCGCCGCATTCTTAAAAGGCAGCAAATCAAGATTCAATGCCGCAGGGCCGGGCGCATCCACATCGATAATCGATACGCAGCGCTGCCCAAACGCAGCGCGAAAGTGATTTTTTGCTTTTGCGCACAGCAGGCGAACCTGGCCCAAATCGATGCCGTGCAGGGTAAACAGGCCCGGATCATGCGTTGGCGCGACCGCCTCGCTCACAATGACCTGGATTTCGGGACGATCACACACTTCCAGCAAGGCGGTGCGGCCGCAGCGGGAAAGCACGCCATGTTCCATGGGCCCTTCGTTCACAAACTCGCCCGCTGTTAACCTCACCACACGCATGCGCGCCGCCACCGGCGCGCCGAACGCGCTGCTGTGGCGCGCTCCCAGAATCGCATCATGCTCCGAACCAACACCGCCCGCATGCGCCTGTTCGACGACATCAGGCGCCGTGAAACAGGCAAACACCGAGGGCGGCAGCGAAGGGGTTTGCAGCATGGCGGCAAAAAGTGCCGGCGTATCGTTGGTGCCGCCCGATAAGGGGTTGTCGGCGGGATCGGTGATGGCGAACAGCCCCAGCTCGGTACGGGCACGCGCCACGATCATGTCCAGCGCCTCCCTGGGCGTAGGCAGGCTGACCTGGAACTCGGGCGCTAGGCGGCGCATGGTGTTCAGCAGGACGTCGGCCGCCGCTTGCGACGCAGCTTCATACCGCGCCGAACCTGTGTCCGTGACCAACACAACAGAAGCCCCAGTGTCGTACGAATCCGCATAGGGGAACCCGCCAAATACAATGGCATCCGCGATAGCGCCGCCACGCAACCCGGCAGCCTCATCCTGCAGCGTTTTCATCGGCCCCGCCTCAGTACGCATGTTAAAGCTGGGCAGAATCAAACCTGGCTTGAACACCTTGACACTGAAGCGGCGCCCCTGCTCGACCATGCCAACCAAGCCATCGAGGACACGCTCCGCCGCCTCCCGCATGTCGATATGGGGATAAGTACGATAGCCAGCGGTGACATCCAACAACGGCGCGTGACGTGGGCCGATATTGGCGTGCAGGTCAAAGCTGGCGCCCACCGGCACACCAGGCGCCGACGCCCTGACCGCCTGCAGCAGTTCGATATCCGGCGACTGCCGGGTGGCGGTTATCGCGGCACCGTGCAAGGACAAGTAAATGGCATCCCAGCGCCCCCCAGCGAGACCTTGGATGATTTCCCGCTTGAGGGTATCGAAAACATCATCTTCCATCGGGCCGGCGGGCATGGCTGACGCGCAACGCAATACAGTGACATCCCAATCCGGGCGCGTACGCGCAAAATACTCGACGGCTGCGAGTTCGGTCGCCGTGTCGCGCGCGGCCGCCAATGCCTCGACGCCTTGTGTCCATTCGCGGCGACGTACGTCATCGAACCGGCTCGGCACGGGGCTGAACGCATTGCCTTCGTACCAAAAGCGGGCGACGGCCAGCCGCTTTTTCTTGCTATTAGCCACCAGTGCACGCCCCATGGACTCAGCGCGTGCCGATGCCCGCGGCCTCGATCAGCGCGCGATACTTAGCCCGCTCCGCAGTGAGGTGCTTGCCCAGGTCGGCTGGCGTACCACCCACCGGCTGGGCCGCCAAGCGCTGCAGACGCTCGCGGCTGGCGGGCTGAGCCAGCCAGTGATTGACCGCCTCGTTCAGTTTGCTGATCACCGCTTCCGGCGTACCCGCCGGCGCCATCAGTACAAACCATGAAGTCAGGGCATAACCTGGCACGGTTTCTGCCACTGCGGGTATTTCAGGAGCCGCTGCCGAGGGTTTTGCGCTTGTCACCCCCAGCGCGACCAGCTTGCCCGAGTTGATCATGGCCAGCGCAGTAGGCAGGTTATCGCCCGAAAGTTGAATCTGGCCGGAAAGCAGATCGTTGGCAGCTTGGCTGGCGCCCTTGTATGGGATGTGCGTGATCTTGGCCCCCGTTTTTTGCTTGAGCATCTCGAGCATCAAATGGCCGGTGCTGCCCACGCCAGGCGACCCCCAGTTGAGCGCATCTGGCGCCGCCTTGGCGGCGGCAAGCAGATCTCCCACCGTCTTGAAGCCCGTTTTCGGGTTACTCAGGATCACATTGGCAACATCTGCAATATAGGCCACAGGCGCAAAGTCGCGCTCCGGTGCGAAGGCGATGTCTTTGTATACCAGCGGATTGATGGCCAGCGGGCCCGGCGTGCCCATCATCAAGGTGTAGCCGTCAGGCTTGGCCCGCGCGACCTCCGTGGCGCCTATATTGCCCCCCGCACCACCCTTGTTTTCGACGACGACGCTTTGCCCGAGCTCGCCGCTGATGCCTTCTGCCAGCAGACGCCCAAGCAGATCGGTCGTACCGCCCGCCGAGAAGGGAACGATGATACGTATGGGCTGGTCAGGCCAGGCATGCGCAGGCGTACAACCCAACGCCAGCAGGCCGCCTAGAACTGGAGCCAGCAACTTGCCGAAATAATGTCGATTGAAGCAATGCATGATTCCTCGCCTGATAAATGTGGATAAGCTGCTGTGCCAGCGCACTCGATCGACGGCCATGAGAACAGGAGGTGGAGGCGCGACGCAGACCATTGTTAGATCATATGATCCATTTTTTAATATTGCAAGATCATTTGATCTATAATGGCCAGACGATACCGTTCTCGCTCCGTTTCGGCGCTACGCCACCCTTCGTTTCGCCTCTCCCCACCATGACCAACATTCTGCACCGCACTCCCCTGCTCCCTACCCCTCCCGTGGCTGTCCAGGGCGAGGGCAGCTTCATCATTGATGCCAGCGGCAAGCGCTATTACGATGCCTGCGGCGGCGCCGCTGTGTCCTGCATTGGCCATGCTCACCCCGCAGTGGCCGATGCGGTGGCAAAGCAAGTGCGGCAGATCGAGTACGCACATACGGGCTTCTTCACCTCCGAGCCCGCCGAAGCACTGGCGGCACACCTGGCCGCACACTCGCCCACTGGGCTGGACAGCGTGTATTTTCTGTCGAGCGGTTCAGAGGCCGTCGAAACCGCACTGAAGATGGCCCGCCAGTTTCATGTCGACAACGGCGAACCTGAGCGCAGCACAATTATTTCGCGGCGCCAGAGCTACCACGGCAATACGCTGGGCGCATTAGCCATAGGCGGCAATGTCGCCCGCCGCGCACTGTATGAGCCCCTGCTTGCCTCAACAATACAGGTTACGCCCTGCTACGCCTACCGCTATCAGCACAAGCACGAGTCGACGCAGCAGTATGTGCTTCGCCTGGCCGACGAACTGGAGCAGGCCATCCTGGCCCAGCCACCGCGCACTGTTGCCGCATTCGTGGCCGAAACCGTCGTGGGCGCAACCGCAGGCGCCGTAGCGCCCGTACCGGGCTACTTTCACGCAATCCGCGACGTGTGCGACCGGTATGGGGTCTTGCTGATCCTTGACGAGGTGATGAGCGGCATGGGCCGCACCGGCACCTACCATGCTTTCGAGCAGGAAGGCGTAGAGCCCGACATTCTTTGCCTGGCCAAGGGCTTGGGCGGCGGCTTCCAGCCCATTGGCGCCGTCATGGCGCAACGGCGTATCGTAGAAACCATCGTGCAGGCATCGGGCGCCTTCATGCACGGCCATACCTACGTCGGCCACCCCGTCGCTTGCGCGGGCGCATTAGCGGTACAACAAGTGATCGAGTCCGAAGGCTTGGTTGCGCGCTGCGCCGAATTGGGGCTTGCGCTAACAGAAATGCTCGCGCAGCGGCTGGGCAGCCACCCCAATCTGGGCGAGATTCGCGGCCGCGGGCTGTTCCAGGCCGTCGAGCTGGTGGCCGACCGCGATACAGGAGCCCCCTTCGACCCGAAACACCAGATGCATGCGCGCATCAAGCGCGAAGCCATGCAGCGCGGCCTGTTGTGCTACCCCGGCGGCGGTACAATTGACGGCCGCTCAGGCGACCATGTCTTGCTGGCGCCGCCTTATACAACCAACATCAATGAGCTTTCCGCCGCCGTAGACATCCTAGCTGCCGCCATCGACGCAGCCATATCAACCACCGCCACGGCAGCCTACTGACGCCCCCACCCGGTATGGAAAAACCCCAACTGGACAGCCTCATCAAAAAAGACTTTGCGGCGCTGCCGCCGATGCTGCAGCAGGCCGCCCAGTTTGCCATCGACCATCCGCGCACGGTCGCAATGGCGTCCATGCGTCAAGTGGCGCGCGAGGCCGGCGTGCAAGCCAGCACCATGCACCGACTGGCAACGCAGCTTGGCTTCGATGGCTACGAGGCCTTCCGCAACGTCTACCGACAATGGCTCGCGCGCGGCGACACCTCGTTTTCGGCCCGCGCCACGCAATTGCAGCGCCATCGCGGCAAAGCCACGTCCCCGCTCATTCAGGACATCCTCCAGGCCGACCTCGACAACCTTGGGCAATTGCTCGACGAGACAACAGCCGGCGCGCTCACCCAAGCGCACGACGCTTTGCGCACTGCGGGGCAAATCTACGTGGTGGGGCTGCGCAGCCTGTTTCCCGCCGCCTACTATTTCAGCTATTCGTGCGGCATGTTCCTGAACAACACGGTGTTGCTTGCGGGCACCGGCGGCGGCTTCGCCGACAGCCTGCGGCGCGCCCGCGCCGGCGATGCACTGATCGTCTTCAGTTGTCAGCCCTATGCCAAGGATGCGCTGGCGGCAACCCGCTACGCCCATCGCAAGGGCGCCCGCATCATAGCGGTCACAGACAGTGCCGTGTCGCCCGTTGCCAAACTGGCCAACGTCACCATCTCGTTCAGCAACCAGACGCCCTCGCTCTTCCCGTCCGTGGTGCCTGCCCTGGCCGTCGCCCAGACACTCGTGGCAATGCTGGTCGCCAGCGGCGGCAAGACAAGCCTGAACGAAATCGCCCGCAGCGAGGCACAGCTTGCGGAGTTCGACACTTATGTGGGGCGCGGGGCCAGGGGTGGCCCGCCACAAGGCCAGTGATCACCCCAACACCGAACATTTTGTCTCACGCCTGGTCGGCGAGCCCGAGCGTCTCCTGGATGAGCTTTGGCAACAAACGACTCAAGCACTAGGGTATCCGCGCTTAGCCCTTGCTGACCTTGCCGTGCCACCCGCCCCCCAAAGCCTTGAACAGCTCAACCCTGGCGAGCAGTCGCGCCACCGTTAGCTGCACGCTTGCATCCTGGGCGGCGTATAGGGTGCGCTGCGCGTCGAGCACGGTAAGCAGGGTTTCACCGCCCATGCGGTAGCGGGCCTCGGCCAGCCGCAGGGCGGTCTGGGCCTGGTTGAGTACTTCAGTTTGTGCTGCGTGGCGCAAATCGGCTTCGCGTACGATGGTCAGGGATGTTTCGACTTCGTTGAGCGCAGTGAGAATGGCGCCGCGGTATGCGGCCAGCAACGCATCGCGCTGCGCCTGGGCCTGAACCCGCCCGGCCTTAAGGCGGCCTGCGTTGAAGATGGGCGCAAGCAGGCCAGCGGTGAGTTCGTGGAAAGGCCGCTCAAGGATGGCACCCCAGGCACTGGCGCCGCCGCCGGCCTGTGCCGTGAGCGTGAGCGCGGGCAACATGGCGGCGCGCGCTGCGGCCACGTTGGCATCGGCGGCGGCCAGCCGCTGCTCAGCTTCGGCAATATCTGGACGGTGGGTGAGGATGTCGGTTGGTACGCCGGGCGAGATATCTGTTGCGGTTATGCCCTCCAGTGTATCGGCGCTCAGCCACATGCCCTGCGGGGCGCGCCCCAACAGGATGGCAAGCGCCGACATGCTGTTCTGTGCTGTTTCGCGCACTGCGCTGAGGGCTTGGCGCTGGCTGGCGACCAGGCCGCGCTGCTGGGCCAGGTCGAGCGGCGCCGCGGCGCCTGCACGCACGCGCACTGCAACGAGGTGGAGGATGCGTTCAGCGGTTTGCAGCGCTTGCTGGGCAAAGCCCGTGCGTTCGCGTGCGGATACGGCTTGCAGGTATGTGGCGGCTACGTTGGCGGCCAACTCGAGCGCCACGGCGTCACGTGCGTATGCCGCACCCGCGGCGTCTGCAATCGCGGCATCGCGCCGGGCGGCGACGGCGCCCCAGAGGTCAACATCAAAAGAGGCTTCAATGCCCAACGACTGCTGTGCGGTCGAGGAGCGTGATCCATGCCGACCATGGCTGCTGCCGACCCGCGCACCTATCTGTGGCCATTGCGCAGCGCCTGCGGCAACGGCCAGAGCCTGTGCCTGGCGGATGCGGGCGTCGGCGGCTGCAAGGCCGAAATTTTGGGCTTGAGCATCGCGGATAAAGCGGGCCAGTTCGGCGCTGCCGAAAGTTGCCCACCATCGCGCCGTGGCCTTTGGCGCCGAGGCTGTAGCGCTCGGGGCGGACCAGGACTGCGGCAGCGCCAGCACGCGCGTGCTGGGCTCACGGGCAACCGTGCATCCAGCCATGATGACGGTGGCGCAAACAGCAATCGCGCAGCGTGAAACCCGACGCCGCACCTTGCCGGCGCACGATGCTCGGCGCCGGCTGCGATGTACCACTGAAGACGCGGCGCCGAAGCATGTCGCCCTGGTGTGCAACACTGGGGGCATGGCTCGGGCGAGCGGCTTGCACCCGGCATATCGATAGGCCGAGGATAGGGGTGGCGTGGCTACTATGGTTGAACCCATATTTGTGGCCAGCTTCGTTGTCATAGTCGTCATTGTTTTATCAACTTGTGCGAAAAACCTTGGCCTTCAGGCCTGAGGCATTGGCTGCAGCCGGCAATGAATGACCAGCTTTACCGGGACACCGTGGGCACTGACATACAACGGCCGCTCACACGCCAGCCAGCGCAACAACAGGATCGAGCCGCGCCGCGGTGCGGGCTGGCATATAACCGAATAACAGGCCTGTGGCGATGGCGCAGCCAAAAGCGCCCGCCATGGCCCTGACTGACACCACCGCGGGCACGCCAGCCATCAACAGGCCGGTGCAGACCACAACCGCCAGCACAATGCCCGCCACCCCGCCCATTAGGGTAAGCAGCATGGATTCGGTTAAAAACTGGCGCAGAATGTCGCGCTCTCGCGCACCCGTTGCCACGCGAATGCCGATCTCACGGGTGCGTTCGCGCACTGTCATCAGCATGACGTTCATGACGCCGATGCCGCCCACCGCCAGCGACACCAGTGCGATAAGGCCCAGCATCATCGTCATGGTGTCGCGGGTGGCCATTTCGGCCCGTATCCACGCCGCGGCGTTGGCGATGGAGAAGTCTTCGCGACCGCCATGACGAAGGCGAAGCACATCCTGCACCGCTTTCTCGACCCGCAGCACGTCATGGGCAGCACTCGCATCAATCACTACGTAGTCGGGCTGCGTTTGCGCCTGATATACCCTGGCGCGCCCCGACTGATAGGGGATGAAAACCATCCTGTCGTAGTCCTCCGCCCCTGACATCGAACCGCGCTCGCTCATGACGCCAATGATTTCAAAAGGCGAGTTGCCTATCAGCAGCAGCCGGCCCAGCGGATCACCCCCGTCGGGGAAGAACTGGGCGTGCGCCTTGCTGCCCAAGACGGCCACCGGCGCCAGGGACAGGTCTTCGTGGCGCGTATAGTACCTACCCACCGCAACGCGCCAATGATGCACGTCGGGCATTTCATGGCTGGCGGAGAACACATATACGCTACGCTCGGCATTGCGGTATCGCACCGAGACAGGGTCGCCGATCACCGGCATGACGCGGTGCACACCCCTTACATGCGCGATGGCATCGAGGTCGTCTGGCGTCAGCGTTCCGGCCGGACCACCGGACGGCGGCACGCGGCTGCCCAAATACATGATATTGGTGCCCAACGTGCCCATCTGCGCGGCCACCCGCTGCCGCGCGCCCTCGCCCACCGCCAGCATGACGATGACGGCAGCCACGCCGATGACAATACCGAGAAGCGTCAGCGCGGTTCGCACCCGATTTACGCACATACCGCGCCAGGCGCCTCGGGCTGCCTCGCGCAGATCGGCCCATATACTGGCGCCCTCTGTAGCGCTGAGCGGAACGGAGGTGTTCTGCAACCAGCCGCCTGAAGCGCCTGCCTCAGGCGGCCCAGGCGCCGCGCCGCCGCTTGAATCGCTGACGATGCAGCCATCGCTGATTTCGATGATGCGCGACGCCTGGGCCGCCACGGCGCGGTCATGCGTGATCAACACAACTGTATGGCCTTCGGCGGCAAGCTCACGCAACAAGGCCATCACTTGCGCGCCGCTTTGCGTATCAAGCGCGCCGGTGGGCTCGTCGGCAAGTATGATGCTGCCGCCGTTCATGAGTGCGCGGGCGATGGATACACGCTGCTGCTGCCCGCCCGACAACTGATGCGGACGGTGGCCGAGCTTTCCCTCCAGGCCCAGCTTCGCCAACAGGACGGCCGCGCGGCTGCTGCGGCTGGCCTGAGGCCAGCCAGCATAGACAGCTGGCACCTCTACGTTTTCTTGGGCTGTTTCGGTGGAGATCAGGTGATAGCCTTGGAAAACAAAGCCGAACGCGGATCGGCGCAACGCGGCAAGCTCGTCTGACGACAGGGTACCGACGTCGCGCCCGCCAAAGCGATAGGTGCCGGCGCTGGGGCGGTCCAGGCAACCTAGTATGTGCATGAGCGTGGATTTACCTGACCCCGACGCACCAACGACAGCCACGAATTCGCCCGCATGAATGGACAGCTCAATGCCCCGCAGCACCTCTACATGAGGCTGACCTGCAGTGCCGCCGTACGCTTTACGGATGCCGCTTAGTTGGATGAGTGGGCAGGCACCTGGAGCCCCAACGCCTTCGTTTACCATTGCAGCCATTTTTCCCCTCCATCGCTGGCGGCGGGGCCGGTCACGACCAGCTCGCCCGGCCGCAAGCCATCGACCACTTGTGCGGCAATGCGGCTGCGCACACCCGTGACGATCTCCCGCTGGGCCGGGCCGCCCCTGCGGCCCAACACATGAACCGTATAGTGATCAGGCTGGCCGCCGGCCACGAGCGCTGTCAGTGGCACCAACAGCGCGTCTTCGACCCGCGCGACAACGAACGTTACCTGCGCAGTCATCTGGGGCATAAGCACGCCGTCGGCATTGTCGACATCGAACAGCACGGTGTACATCACCGCCTTACTGGCTGCCTGTTGCTGCACACCAGCAGGGCCTTCACCTGAAGACGGCATGCCCTGCGGAGAGGGCAACACCTGGCGCACCGTGCCATGCCAACGCCGCGCGGCGTCGTCGCCGCCAGCGCCCAGCGTGGTGAAGTAAACCGGCATGCCTGCCTTGACGCGCCCGATGTCTGCCTCGGAGACCTCGGTCCAGACCGTCATACCGGAGAGATCGGCAACGCGCAGGATATTGGGCGTTTGATATGCCGCATTCAGCGTCTGCCCTGCGCGTGCATAAACCGCAACAACAGTGCCCTCCATGGGCGCATAGATGCGCGTGTAGCCCAGCCGCGCCTCGTCGGCCTTGAGCGTCGCCCGCACCTGCGCGATCTGGGCTCTCAGGTGATCAGCACGGGCAGCGGCCGAGGCTACAGCGGCTTCGGCCACCTGTACGTCTTCGTCGCGCGTGGCCCCTTCACGCGCCAACAAAGTGTGGCGGTTGTATTGGCGCTGCGCCAGCCTGTGCTGGGCCAGTTGGTCTTGCAACTGCGCGCGCAGCCCTGCAACCTGCGCACGACCCGCGTCGACCGCCGCCTGCTGTACGCTGGGATCGATCTCGACCAACAAGTCACCCTTTGCCACCTTGTCGCCCGGCTTGATGTGAAGGCGATTGATCTGCCCCGACACTTGCGCCCCAACATCCACATACTGGCGCGGCTGCAGCACACCGATGGCTGCGACGCTTGCCTCAAGCGCCCCCCGCACAACCGGCGCGGACGGATACACCGGTGCCTGCCGCCGCGCGTTCCAGATAACAATGGCCACGATTGCCAGAAGCAAGACCAGTGCCATTGCCATAGGGCGCCAGCCTGCGCCTTTGCGTTGAAGTTGCATCATCATCAGTAGCGGATATCCAGGCCAGCCTTGATGGAACGCGGCGCGCCATAGTAGGAGTAGCCGCTGGTCGTGTAGTAGACCTTGTCGAAAACGTTATACAGATTGGCGTATACCGACACCCTGCGGCTGATGTCGTAGCGCGCCATGAGGTCGACCAGCGCGTAACCGCCCTGGGTGACACGCGCCTTGCGCGAGCCGATGTTGTCGCTGTAGATGCGGTTTTGCCAACGCAGCCCGCCGCCCACGGTCAAGCCACCGCCAATACCCGGGATGCGATAGGTGGTGAACAATTTGAAGGTGTTTTGCGGTATTTGGGTATTGAGCGATGTATGGTTTCGATCTTGCGAGAGTGCACGCGTGTAACTGGCCGATGCCTGCCAGTTGCGCGCGAGTTGCCCGGCGAGTTCGAGTTCGAAACCGCGCGTGCGTGCGCCCGCGACGGCTTCGTAGGCGGTTGAACCGTCGGGGGCGAGCTGCCCCGGCAGAGCCACGGCGAAATTGTCTTGCTGGATCAGGAACACTGCCCCCGCGACGTTGAGCAGCCCATCCATGAATTCGCCTTTCAGGCCGGCTTCATAGCTGTTGCCAACGAGCGGATCGAGTGTCTTGCCGCTGAGGCCCTTTTTGTTCTGGGGCTTGAAGATGTTGGTGTAGCTGGCATAGGCAGACCACTGATCGTTGAGGTCGTAGACAACACCCAGGTATGGCGTAATGCGGCCGGACTCAGCGCGATGCTCAAAACGCGCGGGCTTACCGATGGGATAGGTAGCCTTGCTCTGGCGCCAGTTGGTGACACGGGCACCCGCGATGACGGCTAGTTGATCGGTGGGGCGCAGGCGTACTGTGGCATAGGCGCTGGCGACATTCTCACGCTCGCGTCGGTTGCCGTTCGACGGGTTAGGGGGCTCGGCCGGCGTGCGGCCATCCCACGTGTAGATATTAGGGATCGCATTGCTCCAGCCCGAAAAGTACCAGAGGTTGTAGTTGGGCGCGCGATCGGTGACGCGAGATGCGGTGACGCCGACTGCTGCGTCATGCCTGCGCCCAAACAGCTGGAAAGGCCCTTTCGCGGATAGGTCGAGCGTGTGTTGCGTGGGTTTGCCGCGCCAGCGACCGGCCCACAGGCCGAGACCTGCGCCCGTGACTTTGTCGGGCGCGCCAAACATCGCGTAGCCCAGCTTCTCGTCATAGACGTTGACGGCATTGCTGTAAATGGCCTTTAGCCGCCAGCCGTTTTCCAGCCGATGCTCCAACGACGCGAACAAGTCTTGGGTGCGGCGCTTGCCATATGCCCAGACAGCCGCGGCCGAGTCGCTGCGGCCCCAGTGCGCACGCGTACCATCGGAATAGAACGGCGGCCGCGCTGACCGCGCATGCCCGGTGGCATCATGCTGCTGGTAAGCGAAACCCAGTGTTGCCAGCGTCGACTCGCCAAGGTCGGCCTCGAGGATGCCGTATAGCACGCTCGCCCGCTCTTCGAGGCGATCTATGTAGGATTGGTTTTTTTGGCGGGCAACGACCAGCCTGCCCCGTAGCGACCCCGATTCGTTCAGTGGCGTGGAGATGTCCGCCTGGCCACGGTAGTAGTCCCAGGCACCGGCCTCTGCCTTGAGCGACGCATGGAAGCCGTGTGTAGGCCGTTTGCGGATCTGGTTGATGGTAGCGCCAGGCGACCCTACGCCGTTCATCAGGCCGGTGGCGCCGCGCACCACCTCGACCCTGTCGTATATGGCCATATCGTTAGCCTGGAAGATAGAACTATAGCTGCTGTACACCAACCCCACGCCATCAACCTGAAAATTCTCGACCCGGAAGCCGCGTGCGTAGGTAACGCTCTGGTCGGTGGCCGTGTTGGCGCTGGAGCTGTAAGTAAGGCCGGGCGTTTGGGCGATGACATCGGTGAGTTGGTTCAGCCCCTGGTCGTCCATGCGTTGACGGGTCATCGTGCTGACAGACTGCGGGGTGTCGCGCGGCGCCAGGCCCAGTGGCGTGGCCGTCTCGGCAGCCGGCGCGGTATAGGCGCCTGTGCCTTCGGTGGGAGCAGCGGATTGCCTCTGGCCGCTTACCGTTATCGGCGCCAACCGCGCAGCAAAACCCCGCTGCGCCAGCACAGGTGTTTGGGCGAAGCCTAGTACGAGGGCGACCAGGAATGCCTGCGCGCGCAAGCGGGATAAGTGCTGGCCCCCCGAAGCACGCGCAGGCATATGAAGGGGTGACGGGCGAGAAGCTGCAGGAGTAAGGCGGCACACAACGGAGAAGCGGGCGCCGCCAAAGACCGGCGAGCTTGCCGGCATGGGTGCGCGTGGAAAATGCGTATTCATGATGCGAGAGACCCTGAGTGAAACGGCCGACGCATGGACGCACTGCCTGCGTCGACAACGCTGGCCGCTTCGGTGAACAGAAAGGCCCTGCACTGCCGTGCGGGGCCGGCGCTCAATTACAGGGGCCGCACCGCCAGGCGAGAGGATGGGAAAGACGGCACGCGGCCTGCGGGGTTTGTATAGCCGACGTTATTGGCCTGAAACCCTGATCGGCAGGCACGACAATAAGACGGATGCGTGCACGGAACATGAGGCGGGAGGAGACTCGCGGAGCCAGAATAAAAACAGAACGCGAGGATTATCGCAAACTATTCTCAATTGTGAAATAGCTAATACAGCCGGCGCGGCAGGGCTGATTCCCGCGTTGAAAAATGTGTATTGTGCGATTGGAGAGGTGCCACGCAAGGCCCGGGCTGCAAGGCATGTAATGCCAGTGAGCGTGCAATGAAAATCCGCCGCCGCACCGCGAAATGGCAATGCGGTGGCGTCCGGACGTACGGCGGACCACAGGGTGCTATGCCTTCAGCGTCGGCCCCACGTCCTCCAGGACGTTACCAAAGCGGCGCACGACGTCGCGCACCTGCTCTTCGTTGATGATCAGCGGCGGGCAGAAGGCAATGCTGTCCTGGATGCCGCGAACGATAAGCCCGTGGTTGTGGGCGGCTTCGTAGATGGCGGCGCCGGCCTTGCCAACCGGATCGAAAGGGGTTCGAGCGGCCTTGTCCGCAACCAGCTCAACGGCCGCGATCAGCCCGGTGCCACGCACTTCGCCCACCAGCGGATGATCGACGAATGCGCGCAGGGAGGATTGCAGCACCTGGCCTATACGCGCGGCGTTTTCGACCAGACCACGCTCTTCGATGATGCGGATGTTCTCGAGCGCAACGGCGGTGGCGACTGGATGGCCGCTGGCGGTGTAACCGTGCCCGAAGGTCCCGAGCTCGCCGCTATGCCGTGAAATCACCTCATGCACCGGTTTGTTGATCAGCACGGCCGCCAGCGGCATATATGACGATGTGATTTGCTTGGACAGCACCATGATGTCGGGCTTGATGTTGAACCTCTGCGCGCCAAACATGGTGCCCAGGCGTCCGAATCCTGTGATGACCTCGTCGGCGACAATCAGTATGTCGTGCTTGCGGCACACGGCCTGGATCTTGTCCCAGTAGGTATCGGGCGGCACGATGACGCCGCCCGCCCCCATGACCGGCTCACCGATAAAGGCGGCAACCGTTTCGGGCCCTTCGCGCAGTATCAGCGCCTCCAGCTCGTCGGCCATGCGGTTCGCGAAATCGGCCTCGGTTTCGCCCGGCTTGCCCTCGCGATAGAAGTGCGGGCAGGTGGTGTGCTTCATGCGCGGCAGCGGCAGGTCAAAGTCGCGATGATTGGGCGCCAGCCCGGTCAGGCTGGCCGACGCAACCGTCACGCCGTGATAGCCGCGATTGCGCGCGATGATTTTCTTCTTGTCCTTACGGCCCAGGGCATTGTTGTAGTACCACACCATCTTGATGACAGTGTCGTTAGCCTCGGAGCCTGAGTTGGTGAAGAAGGCTGCATCCATGGCGCCGTCGGTCAACTGAACCAGCTTTTCAGCAAGAGCAATCGACGGTGTATGCGCCTTATGCGTAAACGTGTGATAGAACGGCAGCTTGGCCATCTGCGCACTGGCTGCATCGATCAGGCGTTGCTCGTTGAAGCCCACCGCCACACTCCACAAGCCGGCCATAGCCTCGATGTACTGCCTGCCCTGGTCGTCGTAAACGTAAATGCCTTCGCCCCGGTCAATAATGCGGGGGCCGATCTGCTCGTGCTTGACCGCGTTGGTATAGGGGTGCAGCTGATAGCGGATGTCGCGTTCCTGTGTCGGGGTCAACGTCGTCATGATGGTATTGAATCCAAGAAAAGTTATGCGGGTGCTGGCCTAGATCAGCGCTTCGATCAGGAAAGGGCCCTTGCGCGCCAGCGCGGCGCGCAGTACATCAATGAACGTGGCGGTGTCGCTGGCGCGCGCAGCTTCGACGCCGGCGGACTTGGCAAGATGGACCCAGTCTATGGCGGGCTCGTCCAGATCCAGCATCCGGCTCGCGTTGCGGCCGGGCTCCCCGGCGCCGACTTGTTTTAGCTCATTGTGCAGGATGGCATAACGGCGGTTGGCGAAAATAATCGTCACCACGTCCAGTTGCTCGCGCGCCTGCGTCCAGAGGGCCTGCGGCGTATACATGCCACTGCCGTCGGCTTGCATCAGGATTACCTTGCGGTCGGGGCAGGCCACCGCTGCGCCGGTGGCGAGCGGAATGCCGATGCCGATCGCGCCACCCGTGATCTGCAGAAAATCGTGCGGCGCGGCGCCGTAGGTAGACTTGAATGAATCGCGCCCCGAGCTCACCGACTCATCGCAGATGATAGCGTTTTCGGGTGCCAGCACGCCCAACGCCTGAATGATGGCGCCAGCGTTGAATTCGCCCTTCGGCAGTTCGGTGGCCGTGCGGCCACATAGCTGCGCGACCCCCGCCTCTTTGGCACCCACCTCGTCGGCTAATTGCGCCAGCGCTTGTGGCAAATCGTCTTGCGGCCGCGTCAGCTCGATGATGTGGCAGCCTTCAGGCACGAGCACACTGGGCTTGCCCGGATATGCAAAGAATGCCACTGGCGTGCGCGCACCGATCAGGATGAGCTGCTCGGTGCCTTCGAGGGCCTTGACAGCGAGATCGACACTGAAAGGCACCCGATCAATCTTTACGCGGCCAGCGCCGCGCTCCATGCGGCCGTTGGACTGTTGCGCCATGATGCGCGCACCCGTTTTCGCGGCGATGCGGGCGGCGGCTTCAAGTGCACCGGCGCGCAGCGCTTTGCCGGACAGCAGCATCACCGTCCTGCGGCCGTTGCGCAAAGCCTGGGCCGCTCGCTTGAGCGCGGCGGGCTCCACAGAGGTATGCACCGCAGGCCGTGCGCGCTGTATGCTTGCCGGGGCTTCAGACCATGCGGCATCGGCCGGCAGTATCAAGGTGGCAATGCCCCCCTGCCCGGCTGTTGCGGCCTCTACCGCCGCCGCTGCGGCGGACGACACATGCCCTGCCGACTCAATGCGATGCACCCAGTCGGACATCGGGCCGGCCAGGCTTTCGATGTCGGTATGCAAGGGCGCATCGTGCTGGATGTGGTAGCTGGCATGCTCGCCCACGATGTTGACCATGGGGGTATGCGCACGGCGCGCGTTGTGCAGGTTGGCCAGCCCGTTCGCCAGGCCGGGCCCCAGGTGCAGGAGTGTCGCGGCCGGTTTATCGGCCATGCGGGCGTAGCCGTCGGCGGCGCCGGTGACCACACCTTCGAACAGGCCGAGTATGCAGCGCATGCGCGGCTTCTTGTCCAGGGCCGCCACGAAATGCATTTCGGACGTGCCCGGGTTGGCGAAACAAACATCGACATCATTGGCCAGCAGCGTGTCGCAAAGGCTATCTGCACCGTTCATGAGTAATAGGTTTCCTTGGAAAGACAAGCAATGCGGGAAGGCCCCGCGCACGCGAACGCAGCGCGCCGCGGGGGCGTGGTGTTGTGTTTATTGAGCGGTAATGTGACGATCCGTGATGAGCTTGCTCCAGCGCGCACGCTCGGCCTGCTCAAAGGCCGTCAACTCTTTACCAGTGAACGTACCCGCAGTAGCCCCCACCGATTCGAATTTCTTTCGCACCGATGCGGTGGCCAACGCATCTTTGGTTGCTGCAATCAGCTTGCTCATCACGTCCGACGGCGTGCCGGCGGGCGCATACAGCGCGAACCATGCATTGACGTCCATATCGAGGCCGCCTTCGGCAACGGTGGGGATATCGGGCACCGAGGGCGAGCGCTTGGCGGATGTGACTGCAATGCCACGCAACTTGGAACCATCCTTGATCTGCGCCAGCGAGCTGGGCAGGTTGTCGAACAGTACGTCAACCTGCCCGCCGATAACAGCGGGCATTGACGCCGATGCGCCCTTGAAGGGCACATGCAGCATCTCGATGCCGGCGATCTGCTCGAAATAGTTGCCTGTCAGGTGAACCGACGAACCCACGCCCGGCGATGCGAAGCTGAGCTTTTGTTTCTTGGCTGCCTTGATCAGGTCACTCATGTTCTTGATATCGGAACTGGCGTTGACCGCTATGACGTTGGGCGTAGTAAGCACCAGGGCAATGGGCGAGAAATCCTTTTCGGGATCGTAGGGCAGGTCTTTGTACAGGTACTGGTTGATGGATTGGGTGCCGATGGTGCCCATGGCAAGGGTGTAGCCATCAGGCTTGGCGCGCGCCAACTGCCCCATACCGATAGAGCCACCCGCACCGGCTCGGTTTTCGACCACCACGGTCTGGCCCAGCGATTTTTCCATGGCTTGCGCAACTGTGCGCGCGGCGATATCTGTTGTACCGCCTGGTGGATAGGGCACGATCATGGTGATGGCATGCTCGGGATAGCCCGCCGCCTGCGCGGCGGCGACCAGCGTCAGCGCGCCGATGCCCGCGCACGCGTAGCGGATGAAGGCATGGGGAAATTGACTGGGCTTTGTCACAGTGTTGTCTCCTTGTGTGTTGCCTGCTTGTGCAGGCATTTTCTTATGCCGCTTCAGTACCCGACCGCTTGTCCGTCGCGACGGGAATCAGACGCGGCGACATAGTGCCCATGCGCCTGCCGGAGTATGGCCTGGGCCGCACCGAACTCGAGACTGCCGGCCGGTTGTACGTCGACATAATGGCCCGCCGCTTGCAGCCCCGCAATGATGTCCGCGGGCGTATGAGCTTCAAGCATGATACGCGGCCCCGCCTCAACGCGAAAGCGGGGCGCGTCGATGGCGGCCTGAGGATTGCGACCAAGATCGACCAGATGCCGCATTATTTGTACATGGCCCTGCGCCTGCATATTGCCGCCCATGACGCCATAGCTGGCGAAAGGCTCGCCCTTGTGGGTAATGAATGCGGGGATGATGGTATGCAGAGGGCGCTTGCCCGGGCCCACTTGGTTGCGATGCCCCGGTGTGAGCGTAAAGCCGCGGCCGCGATTGTGCAGCGCGATGCCGGTGCCCGGCACTACCACGCCCGAACCGAAGCCCTGGTAATTGGACTGAATAAACGACACCATCATGCCGCTACTGTCGGCCGCGGTGAGGTAGACCGTGCCGCCCTGCCCTGGCACGCCCGCCGCTGGCGCGCCAGCCCTCGCCGTATCAATCAAGGCGGCGCGGCGGCGCAAGTAGTCCGCATCCAGCAACTGCGCGGTCAGTTCCGCAGTGGAAACCGGATCGCCCACGTGCGCGTGCAGATCAGCAAAGGCCAACTTCATTGCCTCGATCTGCAGGTGGAAATTGGCAAGCGGCTGGTCCGCGCGCGGCGGCTCGAAATGATCGAGCATACCAAGCGCCATGAGTGCGGCAATGCCCTGGCCGTTGGGCGGGATTTCATACAGCGCGTAATCGCCACGGTAGCGCATGGATATGGGTTCGACCCATTCGCAGACATAGTCTTTCAAGTCGGCCTGTGTGATGGCGCCGCCCGTAGCGGCCGCAAACCCCGCGATTTTCTCTGCCAGGTCGCCTTCGTAAAAATCGCGCCCCTTGCTTTGGGCGATGCGTGCCAATGTATCGGCCTGTTCGGGGAAGCGCCACACGCTGCCCGCCGCAGGCGGCGCACCTTGCAGCAGGAACGCCTGCGCGTAGCCGGGCATGTCCTGTAGCCGGGGCGCTTGCAACGCCCACTGGCGCGCAATAACGGGGGATACCGCAAAGCCATCGCGCGCATAAGCGATGGCGGGCTCGAAGAGATTGGCGAACGGCAGCTTGCCGAAACGCTTGGAAAGCTCTGCCCAGCCCGCCACTTGGCCGGGCACCGTCACCGTGTCCCAGCCCAGCTCGGGTATGCTGCCGCGCGCCGCAAAATAGTCGGGCGTCCAGGCCCGCGGCGCCGGGCCCGATGCGTTGAGCCCGTGCAGTTCCCCGTCGTGCCAGATAAGCGCAAAGGCATCGCCGCCGATGCCGTTCATGGTGGGCTCGACCACCGTAAGCGCAATAGCGGTGGCCAGCGCGGCGTCAACAGCGTTGCCGCCGGCCAGCAGCATGCGCAGGCCTGCCTGCGCGGCCAGAGGTTGCGAAGTGCTGACGGCATTGGCGGCGAGCACCGGCATGCGGCTGGCGTTGGGAAAATCCCAGAAGAGGCTGCTAGTCATGGTGATATCCGACGAAGAAAAATTCAGGTAGGCGCCGGGCCGGCCGCTCATGCGCATTCGCACTCGCTTTATCCTGCCGTGCGCCCCTGCGGGGGCAGCGTGCTTCACACCCGCACATTGTTATTGCACCGTTATATTGGCTCGTTTCACCAGCGACTGGATGATCGGCTGTTCGGTACGGATCTGGGTTTTTATGCTTTGCGGCTCGCCATCGGCAGGCTCTATGCCCATGACCAGCATACGCTTGCGCACGGCATCATCGGCCAGTGCCGCCTTGAGGGCCTTGGTGAGCGTTGCAGTGACGTCGCTCGGCGTGCCAGGCGGCGCTACCAGCGTGAACCATGCGGTGATGTCGAAGCCTGTGTAGCCCTTCTCGGCTACCGTGGGCAGTTTGGGCAGCGCCGACATGCGTGCCTTGCTGGTAATAGCCTGCACATCCACTTTGCCTGCCTGTACTTGCGGCATCCCCGTGCTGACCATATCGAAGAACAGGTCGACATCGCCGCTCACCAACTGCGGCAAGGCCTGGGTGGACCCTTTGAACGGGACGTGCAGCAGCGAGATGTCGGCCATCTGCTGGAAGTATTCGGCCGCCAGATGCGACGAGGTGCCCGCGCCGAACGACGCGATGCTGAGCGATTGTGGCTTGGCTTTTGCTGCCTTGACGACATCTTCGAGCGATTCGAAGTGATGCTTTTTGGCCGTGAGGAGCACCATAGGCCCGACGCCTATCATGCCCACTGGCGCAAACGCATCGGGGTCGTAGGAAAGTGATTTGAACAGATAGCGATTGGTAACCAGCGTGGAGTTAGTGGCCAACAGCAAGGTATAGCCATCAGGCGCGGCGCGGGCGACGTGCGATGCGCCAATTGTGGTGGCCGCACCCGCGCGGTTTTCAATGATGACTGACTGCCCGAGCGTATTGCCCATGTGCTCGGCCAGCACACGCGCCAGCGCGTCTGTGGCGCCGCCGGCGGGAAACGGCGTGACCACAGTCACCGCGCGCTCCGGAAAGCCCGCGGCAGACGCAAGACCTACGACGCCGCTCAGCATGATGGCGGCAAGTAATCGAATTGATACTCCTGGCATGGTTTTTTGTCTCCTGGTTATGTGCGTTCTTTGTGCACTGCATATGGATTATTCTTTTGAATTCCGTACAATGGAATTCAATTCCTTTTATTTGCAGTCCACTATAAAACTGGAGCGTGGCAATTGCAATCCTTCTCGAACCATGCGGCGCCCAGCTCCGCAAAATCCGCCGCAGGCCGGCGGCCAGCACGCAGAAAACGGCAGCCAGGCGCGGGCGACACGGGCTCACCAGAATTCGTCGAGGCGCTGGCGCGCGGCCTGAGCGTGATGCGCTGTTTCACGCCTGAAACAGGGTCACTGGGCAATCTCGAACTGGCCGAATGCACCGGGCTGCCAAAATCCACTATCAGCCGCATCGTCTATACGCTGACAACGCTGGGGTATTTGCGCTATCACAGCGACACAGGCCGCTACTCCCCGGGCTATGGGGTGCTGGCCCTGGGGTTCGGCTGCCTGGCGAGCCTGGACGTGCGGCAACTCGCGCGGCCGCTGATGGAACGGCTGGCGCGCGATACCGGCGCAGCCGTCGCACTGGGCACCTTCGATGGCGAATCCATGACATACATCGAGGCAGTGCATGGCTCGTCGGCCCTGTACCTGCGCCTGCCGGCCGGCTACCGGGCGGCCATGCACAGCACCATGGGGCGCACCTATCTGGCCACCCTGCCGGCATCCGAGCGCAGCCGCATCCTGGCCTCGGCACACATGCCCGACAACATGGCTGTCATCACCGAAAAAGCCTGCCGCGAATTCGCCGAATACGGCTGCTGCTATGGGCTGGGAGACTGGCAGCCTGGCATCCACGCGGTGGCGGCGCCGTTCACGGCCCTGACGGGGGAAGGCACGTTCGTGATCAGTTGCGGCGGGCCAGACAGCATCCTGCCCAAAGCCCGCATCAGGGGTGAGGTGAAAGACGCCCTGCTTGAGGTGGTGGCCGCGTTGTCGCCGCCTGTGCCTGCGCCGGGGCGGTAACCGTCGTCTTCAGCGCGCCACGTAACGTGCCTGCCCCGATGCCGCCAAGCGGGGCAGGCGGCCGGCCATCAACGGCCGGCAGGCTTGAACCCATTGCGATTGGGCATTTCCACCTTGGGCAATGTCGTCTTATCCATAACCGCATCCGCCGGCACAATGCCGGCCTCGTTCAGGATGTAGGCGGTAACGGCATAGACATCATCATTGGACATGCTGTTGGGCGTAGTGAACGGCATCGCGCGCTTGATGTAGTCGAACAGCGTGGTGGAATACGGCCAGTAGCTTTCCACTGTCTTGACGGGAGGGCCGGCGCCTTCTTTGCGGGCCAGGCTGTCGCGCCCACCAATCAGCCTGTCGCCGATGCCTCCTTCGAGCTTGGCGCCGTGACAGGCCAGGCACTGCGCCGCATATACCTTTTCACCTTGCATGACCGTGCCAGACCCGTCTGGCAGCCCGCGTCCGTCTGGCAAGGGCGACACGAACTGCTGCAGGTCGGCATCCGTCACTGGTGTGCCGAACCCGTATTGGTGCGGCGATTCGGCCCCGCCCGCAGCGGCTGTGCTTTGCGCCTGCGCAACCGTACAGGCCAGCACCGCGCCGGCAAGGGCGGCGCCCAGTCTAGTAATGGTGAACATTGGACACCTCCCCGTTGGCGGCGACTTTCCAGCTTTGAATACCATTCAAGTGGTAGACGGAATACAGGCCGCGCGCGTCGGCCAGCGCCTTGATTGTGGGCTGCACATAGCCGGTATCGTCGGTGCACCGGCTTTGCAATATGGCCTCTTTACCGTCCCACTCCCAGGGCAGTGTGAAGCGGGTATGGCAGATGGGCAGCACCGGGCCGTGTAACTGGGCATCGCGCCATGTCTTGCCGCCGTCAACCGACACTTCTACCCGCTTGATGGTGCCGCGGCCTGACCAGGCCAGGCCTGATACCTCGTAGAAACCGGGGCCTTGCAGCAGCATCTCGCCCGAGGGGTAGGTAATGACAGACTTGGCCTCCATCAGGAAACTGAACTGCAGTGCCGAGCCGTCGGGCATCAGATCGGTGTACTTGGAGGTTTCTTCGCGCGTCATGAAGGGTACATCGGAGACCTCGATACGCCGCAGCCATTTGATGGATATATTGCCTTCATACCCCGGCACGAACAGACGAATCGGGTAGCCTTGTTCGGGCCGGATGGCCTCGCCGTTTTGCCCGTAGGCCAGCAGACAATCCTTCATTGCTTTTTCGAGCGGGATGCTACGTGTCATGACAGCGGCATCGCCGCCTTCGGCCAACAGCCACTTGGCACCCGGTTTAACCCCCACTTCGTTCAGGACGGTGGACAGCGGCACACCTATCCACTCTGAACAGGAGGTGAGCCCGTGCGTGCCCTGCACGGTCTTGAGGGTGGGCTTGGCCCACTCAGTCAGGCCGTTTCCAGAGCATTCCATGAACATCAGCCGCGACAACGCCGGGTAGCGTTTCAGGTCGGCCATAGAAAACTTTTTGGCTTGCTTGACCATGCCGTGCACGTACAACATGTGCCTGGACGGATCTATGGTGGCGATGCCGCCATGGTGTCGCTCGTAATGCAGGCCAGAAGGCGTGATCATGCCCATGCTGTTTTGCAGGGGCGTGAAGCTCCAGGACGACTGGGTGGTTTTGGTGGCGTAGCGCTCGCGCACTTCGGTTTCGAACTGGGATCGGCTGCCATAGCCGCCGTCGTCGTCCTTTACGCCTACACCCTGTATCTTGGTGGCGTCTGGTGGTACCGCGCGCTCGATGGCACCCGGGATTTTGGCGTTGGCGCCGGCGGGCACCCCGGCAGCGCCAAGCGCGGCAACGGCGCCAAGCATGAAGCGCCTGCGTGCAGGGACACCGCCCGGGGGCTGCTGCGGTGTATCGCCACGATAATACGGAGAATCCGGGTCGTGCTGCTGCTGCGCCAGAAAGCGCTGTTCCATATCGACCAGCGCTTGCTCGCTGCGCAGGCTCGACAGGCTTGCCTCATTGCTCGTCGTACGTTTCATGTATTACCCTCCTTCACGGAATTACGGCCTACTTCATACGCAACGACATCGTCGATTATTCCAGCGTAAACCCCGCCTTGATCGTGACCTGCCAATGCGCGACCTTGCCGCCTTCAACATGCCCGCGCGTTTCGGTGACGACAAACCACTGGATATTGCGCACCGTCGCACTGGCCTTGGCCAACGCGGTGCTGACTGCGTCTTCGATACTGGTGGGGGAAGATCCGGTTAACTCAAGATGCTTGTAGACGTGATTGCTCATGGTCGCGCTCCTTGTGGCGGATGTGGCGTGATGCGTTCCGGCTTGGCGGATGCCAAGGCAGTGGCTGCCAACCCGCGACGGCAGCAGCCCTCATGACGGAGACAGCTTCATGGTAGGAGCTTTGCGTACCTGACACAACACCCCCGAACGGCGGGCGTGCGGTGGACGCAAAAAAGGCCGGATGCGAAAACTCGCATCCGGCCTGACCTATTGTCGCCCGCTTACGCCCTTGAGGCGCCCCCGTGAGGCACTGCCGGGCAGCCCCAGTCGGCCCAGATTTTCGCAATAGCGGCGTAATCGTCGCGGCCGTAGCCGGCGGCTGCCGCGATCTCGTAAACGCTATGCGCACCCTGGATTGCAAACAGTGGAACACGCAACGATTGCGCCAGCTCCAGCGCCAGCACCGAATCCTTGCGTGCGGCCTCAAGCGGCATACCGCCTTCATAATTGCCCTGCATGATCCGCTCGGCATAGCGGTGCGTGAGCGGACGATGCAGGCCCATCTGCTTGTCGGCCAGCAAGCCCACCAACTTCTCGCAGTCGACGCCCGCAGCGGTCGCCATCGACCCGGCCTCGGCAACCACCACCATGACGGCGTGCGCCACGGCGTTGTTGATCACCTTCGCTGCGGCCCCGGAACCCGCCCCACCAAAATGGATGCGCTTGTCCGAGATAGCCGCGAGCACGTCTTCACATGCTGCGAGCGCGATGTCGTCGCCGCCCACCAACAGCATGGCCGACCCCGCCGCCATCTGGCTGACACCCGCCATGATAGAGGCATCGACCAGCGGAATGCCGTAACCCGCCAGCATACGCGCACTGGCATGGATGTCGGATGGATTGACGGTGCTGGTCTCAACCACCACTGCATCCTTCGGCAAATGCGGTGCGATCTGAGCGAGCACGGCCTGCGAGGCGGCGGGGCTGGGCAGGCATAGCACGACGACGCGGGTCTGCGCGAGGTCTTCGGGCACCTGCACAGGTGTGGCACCCAATACCTGCCGCGCCCGCTCAACAGCGCTTTCGTTCAGATCTGCCACCTGAATCGGAAACTTGGCGGCTATCCGCTCGGCCACCAGGTACCCCATATTGCCCAACCCATAAAGGGCGACTTGCTTGACACTCATTGATGACACCTGCCAATCATTCAGTCCACGGTTTCTCAGTCCAGAGCTTGCGGAAGCGCTGGTCGGAAAGCTTCAGGCGCGCCAGCCACTGATCGCCGTTCAGGTAATCCATTTCCGTGAATTGCTGCTGCATCTGCTTCTGGAACTCAGGGTTCTCGGCGATCTTCTTCAGCGCGCCGCGCAGGCGTTCGGTAACGTCCGCGGGCATGCCCTGCGGGCCGACCAGCCCGCGCTCGGATGCAAACACCAGATCAATACCCTGCTCCTTGAAGGTGGGTACATCCGGCGCGAGTGGCGAACGCTTCTCACTGGCCTGACCCAGGATCCGAAGATTCTTGCCGCTGTAGGGCATTGCCTCTCCCAGGTTCATGCCGCCCACGGCAGTATGGCCGCCCAGCACCGCGTTGCGCAGCGGGCCGGCGCCGTTATAGGGCACGTGATTCAGCACGGCTTTTGCCTCTTCTTTGAAAAGCACAAGCGCCAAGTGATCATCCGTGCCCACACCGGTCGAGCCGTAGCTGATCTCGCCGGGCTTCGCGCGGGCCTTCTCGATCAAGTCTTTCAGGGACTTGTAGGGGGCATCCATGGTGACGCTGAACGCGCTGGGATCACGCACCAAATTGGCAAGGTAGGTGAAACTGTCGAGCGTGAAGCCGGGCTGCCTTTCGATGGGGAGGCTCACCAGGCCGGGCATATTGGTCATGCCGAGGGTATAGCCATCGGCTTTTGCGCGTCCGACGTAAGCCAGGCCGATTGCACCCGATGCACCCGGCTTGTTCAGGACGGTAACCGTCTGCCCCAATTCCTCTTCCATGAATTTGGCCAGCGAGCGGGCCGTGATGTCCGTGCCGCCACCGGGTGCAAACCCGACCACCAGTTCAATCGGGCGGTCCGGCCACGCCTGGGCCGCACCGGACACCATCAACGCTGTACCCGCAAGGGCTGCCGCAACATACTGCTTGAATTGCATTCGTCTCTCCTTTAGTGGAAATTACAGGGTCATGCTCTTTTCGTGCATGCCAAAAAACACGCTCTTTACCTGGCTGTACAGGCGCAGGCCATGCAGGCCTTTTTCGCGGCCAATGCCGCTATCCTTGAAGCCGCCGAAAGGTGTGGCAATGTGGGACTGCTTGTAGGTATTGATCCAGACGGAACCAGCCTCGACTTCGCGGGCAACGCGCCATGCGCGGGCGTAATCAGCCGTCCACATGCCGGCTGCCAGGCCAAATACGGTGTCGTTTGCCTGGGCAATGACATCGTCTTCATCGTCGAAGGGGATGGCAACAAGCACAGGGCCAAAGATCTCTTCCTGTGCCGAGCGCGACGAGTTATCGAGGCCGTCGATAATGGTCGGCATGTAGAACATGCCCTTGTCCAGGGGTTGCGTGTCAGGTATGTTGCCACCCACCAGGATCTTGCCGCCTTCGCTGCGGGCCAGGTCTACGCAGGCTGCAACTTTATTGCGATGCGCCGCGGACACCAACGGCCCCATCTGCACGTCGGAAGCATCGGGCAGGCGCACACGAATGCCCTGTGTACGCGCAACCAAATCCGCCACTACTTTGTTGTAGACAGACTTCTGCACGAAAAGCCGAGATCCGGCGACGCAGCTCTGGCCGGCCGAGCCGAATATGCCCGACATGACACCTGCTACCGCGCGATCAAGATCAGCATCGTCGAATACGATGTGAGGCGATTTACCGCCGAGTTCCAAGCCCACCGGTATAAGGCGCTGCCCCGCAATGGCGCCGATCACCCGACCGGTTTCCGTACCGCCTGTAAACGAAACCATGCGCACGCCGGGGTGCTTCACCAGCGCCGCGCCTACGTCTTCGCCATAGCCCGGCAGGGCAATCAGCAGCCCTTCGGGCAGCCCCGCCTCGGTACAGATGCGCACCAGTTCGAGCGCTAACTGCGGCGTTTCTTCGGAGGGCTTGATCAGCACCGCATTGCCGGCCGCCAGCGCCGGCGCTGCTTTCTGCGCCTCGTTCATGATGGGCGAGTTCCAGGGCGTGATGCAGGCCACCACGCCATAAGGCTCGGCCAACGCCATCGAGAAATACTCCCCGCGCGGCGAGGTGACTTCGTTCTGCCAGGTTTCACACACGGAGGCGTAATAGCGAAAATGCCCCGCCGCCGAGGTCACCATATTCAAACATTCTTTGTAGGGCTTGCCGCTATCGAGCATCTGCAGATGCGCCAGGCTCTCGCGCTCGGCAAGCAGCCGACGCCCGACCTCAAACAGCACCGAGGCGCGCTGGTCGGGGCGCAACTTGCGCCATGGTTTGTTGCGAAACGCATCCCACGCCACATTGACGGCCGTCTCCACATCGTCAGGCGTAGCGCGCACGACCTGCCCCGCTATGCTGCCGTCGGCAGGATTGATGGAAGTAATGATGCCGACATCAGCGGACGAGTCACGAATAATGCTGCCGATCCGGAAGGGTTTGACGGTTTGGGTCGCCATCGCGGGTTGTCTCCATGAAACTTTCACAAGCGTCCGCTATGGTGCCTGAGCTCATTTATAGAAACAATTCGAAAATAATAAGATACTATTAGCTTTTACCTAATAATTGGGCGTGTATCCACGGGCTGCGCCTTGAGGGGCGCCTCGCTGATATAGCAAACAGGCGGCTTTCATATGGCGCTCAATATCAAATACCGTTCGCTCAAGGCATTTCTTTACGCGGTGGAGGCCGGCTCGTTCACGCTGGGCGCAAGCCGCCTGGGCGTGACGCAACCCTCGTTCACTGCGTTGATCCAAGACTTGGAGCACGTGCTTGAGCTGAAACTGTTCGAACGCAATACCCGCACCATTGCCTTGACAGCTGCCGGCGCCGAGCTGCGCGATCGCATCCAGCGCCCCATTGCCGACCTTGAAGAGGCCTACCGCAGCATGGGAGACTTGGCTGCGGTGCGCCGCGGGCAAGTCGTCGTCGGCGCCCTGCCTTCAGCTTCGTTGATGCTGGTGCCGCCCACGCTGTCCGCACTGCGCGTCAGCCATCCTGGCCTGGAAACCCGCGTGGTCGAAGCCTATAACGACGAGCTGCTGAACATGCTGCGCACCAATCAGGTCGAGTTTGCGATTGCGGCGCAATTGGGCGACATGGCCGATATGGCATTCGAGCCACTGCTGGACGACACCTTTTGCGCCGTGTACCCGCCGGGGCATCCTATCGGCGACCTCGATTCGGTTGCCTGGAATGACTTGACGTCACACCAGCTTGTTCTGCTGTCGCCCGGCTCTAGTGCGCGCAGCCAATTCGACCAGGCGATCCGGCTGGCGCCGGCGCCCGCGCTGCTGCATTACGACATCACCCATATGACAACGGCGGTCGTGCTGGTGAAGCAAGGGCTGGGCATTGCCGTGCTGCCCCGCCTGCCGCTGAGCGCATTGCCCATGGGCAAGCTGCAACACCGGGCTATCGACGAAGAATCGGCCCGTCGGCGCATCGGCGTGGTCTATCGCCAGAACCGGCACTTGTCGCCGGCCAGCCGCGCCTTCATCGCGCAGCTCAAGGCCGTCGCCGCCGCGACGGCGATCGACCCCTGAAGCGCGAGAAAGACCTCAGGCGCGGCGCACGCCTTCTATGACGGCCTGCCCCGTCTTGCGGATGTGGGTGGTCATGGCCTGAACCAGGCGATCCAGTTGACGGCTTTCGAGGGCACGCATGATCTCTTCGTGTTCCAGCATCGATTCGTGCCAGCGGTCCGGATCGAGGTTGGCCAAGTAGCGCGCACGGGAGATCTTGAAGCCCAGCTGAGTCTCCAGGTCGATCAGCACACCGTTGCCGGCGATGCGGGTCATGTAGCGGTGGATATCCTGGTTCAGGCTGAAATAGCGGTCGCGCTCGCCGTTGTTGCCGGCGGCCAGCATTGCCGCATGCATGGCACGCAGTTCAGCCAGGTGCTGCTCGGTGACATTGGCCAGCATCAGTTCGGCGGACAGGCGCTGCAGCGTGCACAGCACCTGGAAGATTTCCGCCAGTTCGTCGACGTCGATATCGGTGATGCGCGCGCCTTTGTTGGGCAGGATTTCGATGAGGCCTTCCTGGGCCACTACTTTCAGCGCTTCGCGCAGAGGCGTGCGCGAGACATCGAAAAGGTCGGACAGATATTGTTCCTGGACGCGACTGCCAGGCTTGAGTTCCGCCCTGAGTATAAGTTGCCGTATCTGGTTTGCAATAGCCACGTACAGCGGCTCGCGCTTGAGAGGAAAGATGGGCTGCCGGCTCAGATCTTCCGCCGGCATGCCTTCAGACACGCCAACACTCATGGTTTTTCCTTATAGGGCCGCATCGTGCCCTGTAGCGAGGCGCCGCCATCCGGCGAACGCACGCAAATAATTATTGTCAAGTCAATTGCGCTTGGCTAGAATTATCTCACACTGCATCTTGTATACAAAATTAAAAACACAATCTACAGCAGTCTGCGGCAGCATCAGCAATTAGCCCTTCGCGTTGGAGACAAGCGCACCATGAACAGAAAGCTGCTTGGCATGATCACGCCGTCCTCGAACACCGTGCTCGAGCCCTATACCAGCGCGGTCCTCGGGGAGCTGTTCCCCCGGGTCACCGCCCATTTCCAGCGGTTCATTGTGCGGGAGATATCGTTGTCGTCACAGGCTCTGGCCCAGTTTGACAATGAACCTCTGCTCGAGGCGGCGCAGATGCTGCAGGACGCACGGATGGACGCCATCGCCTGGAGCGGCACCGCCGCCAGTTGGCTGGGCTTCGAGGTGGACGAAGCGCTGTGCAAGGCCATTACCGCACGCACCGGGGCCCCAGCCACCACGAGCGTGCTGGCCCTGAATGAAGCACTGGAGCGCACCGGCGCACGGCGGCTTGGCCTGGTCACTCCTTACCTGGGTTCCGTGCAGGAGGCCATCGTGCGCAATTACGAGCGGGCGGGCTATACCGTGCCCGCCGAGGCGCACCTGGAAGACAAGGGCAATTTCTCGTTTTCCGAATATGACGAAACCACCCTGCGCAAGATGGTGCTCGAGGTCGCCAAGGCGCGCCCCGACGCCATCACCATTCTTTGCACCAACCTGCGCGGGGCTCGCCTGGCCGCGCAGGTCGAGGCGGAAATCGGCATCCCGGTCTATGACTCGGTCAGCCTGACCGTCTGGAAATCACTGTTGCTGGTCAACGAAGACCCCGGCCAGATCAAGCGCTGGGGCCGCCTTTTCACCAACCCCGATCTCGGCCTTACACCACACCGCACAAACATCGCCGGGATCGCCTGAATCAGGTCTGAACGCAGGAGGAGACGCCATGCAAAACCTGACACGCTGGACGGCCGCCATCACAGGCGCCGCAACCCTCGCCCTCGGGGCTGCAGCATTCGCGCAGGCGCCCATGCGGGTAGTCGGCAACTTTTCGGGCAACAAAATCCACGTAGAGGAAGTCGAGCGGCCCTTTTTCCAGGACCTGGAAAAAACCATGGGCATGCAGATGGTCTACAACCCCATGGACGCGATTGGCGTGAACGCTGCCGACGCGCTGCGCATGATCAAGTCGGGATCGTTCGACATCATGTCGGTGCAGATCGGCATGGCCGCCCGCGACGACCCATTCTTCGAGGGTATCGACCTGGCCGGCGTCGCCGCTGACCTGAAGAGCCAGCGCGCCGCCGCGAAGGCATTCAAGCCGAAAATGGACGAGCGGCTGCAAAAGCGCTTCAACGCCAAGCTGCTCACCCTCTGGCCCTTCGGCCCGCAGATGATGTTCTGTAACGGCGATATTAGCTCCGTCGACGACCTGAAGGGCAAGAAGGTGCGGGTGTTCACCGCGTCGATGTCGCGGCTGGTGGAGGCCCTCGGCGCCACGCCTGTCACCCTGCAGTTCAGCGAGGTATACCTGGCGCTGCAGCGTGGTGTCGCGGACTGCGGTGTCACCGCGCCAAGCGCCGGCAACAGCGGGAAATGGCCTGAGGTCACCAAGGTGTTCGTGCCGCTCTCGCTGTCTTACTCGGTGCAGGGCCACCTGATGAACCTTGACCGTTGGAACTCGCTCACGCCTGACCAGCAGAAGACGCTGCAGGTCAAGTTCGACGAGATGGAAGCGCGCATGTGGGACATCGCCGCCGACTATAACGACGACGCGATCCGCTGCAATACGGGCCAGCAGGATTGCAAGCATCATGGCCGCTACGACATGAAGCTGGTCGATGTCGGCGGCAAGAACCGCGACCGCATTGTCGAACTGACCAACAAGGTGGTGCTGCCGCCCTGGGCCGAAAGCTGCACCCGCGGCTACAAGGAGTGCGTGCCGGTATGGAACGAAACGGTCGGCAAGGCGACGGGCTTCAGCATCGCGCCGCCGGCCAAGTAAGGGCCAAGCAAGGCCTGAACGGCCATCACCTGCACGGCGCGGCGGCACCTGTCGCCGCGCCGTGCCCGGCATCATGGCTTGACGCGCCGGCCCTGCCGGCAAGCCCTATCGCCCTGCCGCAAGGAGACATCCATGTCTGGCAAACCTTCCCGAACCGCCTCCCGGATCATCGAGGCCGGCGCTCTGATCGCCGGCTATGCGACATTCATTCTGTCGCTGTTGATCGCCATTGAGGTCGTGTCGCGCAAACTCTTCAACTTCTCATTGCAGGGCGTGGACGAGATCGGCGGCTATGTGCTGGCCATCGGCGTCAGCTTCAGCCTGGCCTATGCCTTCATCATGCGTGCCCACACACGGGTCGACGTGCTGCTGTTGAAGCTGGGCGGGCGCGGCCAGGGCTTGTTCAATGTGCTGGCGACATTGCTCATTGCCGCCCTTGCCATTTTCTTCTGTTGGCAAAGCATCCGCACATTGCTCGAAACACTTGAATATGGCAGCCGCGCTTCCACGCCGCTGCAGACTCCGCTGTGGATACCCCAGTCGTTGTGGGTGGCCGGTCTGGCCGCCTTCGCGGCCGTGACGCTGGCCTATGCCCTGCGCGGGATCCAGCTGCTGGCACGCGGCAATACCAACCAAATTAACCGCGAACTGGGGCCGCGCACGGCCGAGGAAGAGCTGCAGGAAGCACTGGAGGACGTGAAAGCCACCACGGGCGAACCCCGCGTCGCCAGTGATACAGAAGGAGCCCTGTCATGATCACGATTACCGGAATCACCGGCGGCTTCATCCTGATGCTGGCCCTGATGGCCCTGGGCGCCCACGTGGCAGTGGCAATCTTCTCGGTGGCCACGGTAGGCGCGCTGATGTACCTCACGCCCTCGCTGCTGTTCAACTTCGGCAACAACCTCTGGGGCACGCTGAACGACTTCCTGCTCACCGCCATACCGCTCTTCATCCTGTTGGGCGAGCTGCTGCTGCGCAGCGGCATCACCGAGCGCATGTACAGCGCGCTGTCGTCCTGGCTGCAACACCTGCCAGGCGGCCTGCTGCACACCAACATCGGCGCCTCCTCCGTCTTTGCCGCCATGTCGGGGTCATCGGTGGCAACGGCAGCCACTATCGGTACCGTCGCCCTGCCCGCCTTCCAGCAGCGTGGCTACTCCGAGCGCATGGCGCTGGGCTCGCTGGCGGCCGGCGCCACGCTAGGCATCCTGATCCCCCCGAGCATCAACATGATCATCTACGGGGCCATCACCAACACCTCCATCGGTAAGCTGTTCATTGCCGGCATCTTGCCCGGCATCGCGCTGGCGGGCGCCTTCATGCTCACAATCGCTGCCTGCGCACTGCTGCGTCCGGGGGTGGCCGGTAATGCCGAGCCGCCCGCGCCCGTGCGCGAACGGCTGGCCGCACTGGCCGACCTGCTGCCGCCCGCCTTCGTCTTCTTCATTGTGATGGGCAGTATCTACAGCGGCTGGGCCACGCCCACGGAGGCCGCGGCCTTGGGTGTGGTGGCCGCTACTGCCATCGCCATCTACAAGCGCAAGTTCAGCCTGAAGATGCTGCACGAATGTTTCCTGTCGATGGCGCGCACGACGGCAATGATCATGCTGATCATCATCGGCGCGTACTTCATGAACTACGTAGTGGGCATCATGGGCGTGCCAGGCGCCCTGTCGCGCTGGGTGTCGCAGCTGGGCCTCAGCCCCACCGAGCTGATCCTGGCCCTGGTGCTGTTCTACCTGGTGCTGGGGTGCTTCCTGGAAACGCTGTCGATGATGATCGCGACCGTGCCCATCGTCGTGCCGCTGATCGTCCAGTTCGGCTTCGATCCCGTCTGGTTCGGCATTTTCCTGGTCATCATGATGGAAATCTCGCTGATCACCCCGCCCATCGGCATGAACCTTTATGTGGTGCAGGGCGTGCGGGGGCACGGGTCGATCACCGATGTGATCGTGGGTACCGTGCCCTTCCTGGCGGTGATGCTGCTGTTCGTGTTCCTGATCATCCTCTGGCCGGACGCCGTGATGTGGCTGCCGAACCTGATGAAATGAACACACCTGATCAAATGGCGGCCGCAGCGGCCGTCACTTCATACGATCCAGCGCCCCCGCCAGTGTCTGGACCGTGCGATCGATATTGGCGAGCTTGTCCAAGCCGAACAGCCCGATCCGGAAGGTCTTGAATTCAGCGGGCTCGTCGCACTGCAAAGGCACGCCGGATGCCGCCTGGATGCCGGCTTGGGCGAATTTTTTGGCGGACTGGATGCCGTCGTCGATGGTATAGCTGACCACAACTCCCGGCGCCTCATAGCCCGGTGCAGCGACACTCTTGAAGCCACGTTCAACCAGCATGGCACGCACGCGTTTGCCCAGCTGCAGTTGCTCTGCGCACACCTTGTCGAAGCCATAGGCTTCTGTTTCGGCCATGACGTCCCGCAGCGTAGAAAGCGCGTCAGTGGGCATGGTGGCGTGGTAGGCAAAGCCGCCGTCTTCATAGGCCTGCATAATCTGCAGCCACTTGCACAGGTCGCATGCAAAACTGGTGCTGGTGGTGCCGTCGATGCGTTTGCGGGCCAAGGCGCTGAGCATGACCAGACCACAACAAGCAGGGCCGCTCCAACCTTTTTGCGGGGCGGAGATCAGCACGTCGACACCGGTCGCCGCCATGTCGACCCACACTGTGCCGGATGCAATGCAATCGAGCACCATCATGCCGCCGACCGCATGCACGGCATCGGCAACCTTGCGGATATAGTCGTCCGGCAGCATGATTCCGGATGCGGTTTCCACGTGCGCGGCGAACACCAGATCGGGCCGGCTAGCCTTGATGGCCGCCACCACATCCTCAATCGGCGCCGGCGCGAACGGCGCCTGCGGGCCTGCCTCGACCGGGCGCGCCTTCAACACTTCGGTGTGCGCTGGGATACCACCCATGTCGAAGATCTGTGTCCAGCGATAGCTGAACCAACCATTACGAAGCACCAGGCAGCGCTTGCCGGTGGCGAACTGCCTCGCCACCGCTTCCATTGCGTAGGTGCCGCTACCCGGCACCACAATAGCGGCCTCGGCCTTGTAGACACGTTTGAGCGTTGCGGAGATATCGCGCATCACGCCTTGGAAGGCGGCGGACATATGGTTCAGCGCGCGGTCGGTATAGACCACGGAATATTCGAGCAGGCCGTCAGGATCGACGTCGGGCAGCAAGCCGGGCATGGTGTTCTCCTTTGTGATTCTTGTAATGTGCGACCGGCGCGCAGGTGTTTGACGGGGTAGCGCATGGCGCCAGCATTCAACTGGCGCTTCTGCGCTTGAGGCCGCTTGAGGCCGGCGCCGGGACTGCGATTGATTGTAGAGCATCGCCACGCCGCATACCTTTGCGGCCCCTGCCGATGCGATTGACCCGGCGCATCCTGCGGCAGATGCGCTCGACGGTCACCCGGGCACTGGACCACAGCGATCAAGCCTGTGCGGACAGGCTGCCCAACACTTCCCAGCAGCGCGGGCTGTCCACCATGGACACTGCGACACGCATGTACGACGAGGGGCCCTGGCGCGGCGAGAACAACGCCCCGGGCGCGAGCAGCACGCCTTGCGAAGCGGCACGGCGTGCGAGTTCCTCGGTATCGACGCCGCAGTCGGCCCACACAAACATGCCCGCGTGCGGCTCCTGGCGCACCTGCCAACCCAGTTCGGCGATACGCTTCAGACATAGGCTGCGGGCCTGATCCACGCGTGCGCGCAGGCGAGCCACATGCCTGCGGTACTGGCCCTCGGCAAGAACGCGGCATACCACCTGTTCATTCATTTCCGGTGTCGTAAGCGCACTGAGAAGCTTGAAGTCTGTGAGCTGACGAATCAGCGCCTCGCGCCCGGCTACATAACCCACCCGCAGGCTTGCCGCCAAGGTCTTGGAATAGCCCCCCACCAACATGACCCGGTTCAGGCGATCGAGCGTCGCCAGGCGCACTGGTGCGCCCGGATGAAAATCCGCGTAAGTGTCATCTTCGGCGATCAGAAAGTCGTGGCGTTCGGCCAAGCGCAGGATCTCGTAGGCAACGCCAGGCGCCAGCGTATAGCCAGTGGGATTGTGCACAGCCGAGTTGACAATGAACAGGCGTGGCTGGTGTGCCTGGGCCAGGCGAGCAAGCGCTTCAACGTCCGGCCCGTCGGGGCGCCGGGGAACGCCGATGACGTTGGCGCCGAGCGCCGTGAGGCGGCCGAAGATCATGAACCAGCCAGGGTCCTCGACCAGCACGGTGTCCCCAGGCCGCACCACACAGCGAGCGATCAAGTCCAGGCCATGCGTAACGCCGGCAACCGTCATCAAATTATTATCTGGATGAGCGGGGATGTCTTGCGCCTGCAGCATGGAGGCAACCTGCTGGCGCAAAGGCCGATAGCCTTGCGGCAGCCCATACCCCGAAATGCCACGCCCCAGCGTGCGCCCCACCGAGCGCACTGCGGCGCACACCATGTCGTGATCCAGCCAAGCGGGTGGCAGCAGGCCCGCGCCCGCCGCATCGGGCCCCGACATGCCCGGCTGAAACATGCTGCGCAGCAGAAAGGCGGTATCGAAGGCGGCATCAGGCGCCAAACCGGGGGCGCCGGCATCGTCCGGCGCGCTGGCCAGCCGCACGGGCGGGCAAACGTAGAAGCCCGACCCCCGACGCGACTGCACCAGCCCCATCGCTACCAGCCTGTCGTAGGCCTGCACAACGGTAAAGCGGCTGACCGCAGCCTCTTGCGCCATGGTGCGCACAGGCGGCAGCCGCATGCCAGGCCGCAGGCCGTGGTTGTGGATTTGCCCCGCCAGATGATTGGCCAACTGATCGGCCAGCGAGATACCCGACCGACGCACCGGCGCCCACATGCCCGGCGATGCGCCAAGCGGCACCGGAATGCCCGGCGATGCGGCGGGGCGCCGCACAGCCGTTGCGCCGCCCGCTATGGCTTGTGTTTCGGCCACAGTTGGCTGCGCGGGCGCCAGGTTGCGCGCGTCAGTATCGGTAATTGTCATGGAAAGCACACCAGGCCAGTTTGAACTTTGAACTGTTTAATTGTACCGGTACTGTACCGCTCAATACGGGTAGGATCAATATTGTCGCGGCTTGACGGTGAACAACCGGAACGGCCCCGCGATTTGCCGGGCGCCGCGCGCCCATGACTATTACCCGATGCCATGCGTGTTCCCCCATGACTTCCGATATCTTGCTGTCCCTCGCCCTTTTCATGCTCGTCAGTTCCATCACGCCGGGCCCCAATAACGTCATGCTTACGGCATCCGGCGCTACGTTTGGCTATCGGCGCACCCTGCCCCATATTCTCGGCGTCAGCCTGGGGGCGGCGATTGTGGTGCTGCTCACAGGCGCGGGCGTGGGCGCCGCGCTGCAAGCGCAGCCTGCACTCCACACTGGGCTGAAATA
Organism: Paracandidimonas lactea; assembly: GCF_021653995.1. Taxonomy (NCBI): domain Bacteria; kingdom Pseudomonadati; phylum Pseudomonadota; class Betaproteobacteria; order Burkholderiales; family Alcaligenaceae; genus Paracandidimonas; species Paracandidimonas lactea. Next base: position 107,097 of record NZ_JAJJOZ010000006.1, on the reverse strand, counting down.
CCTGGGCGCCGCCTATCTGTTGTATCTGGCTTGGCGCATCGCCTGCGCCGGCCCCGGCGACGGCAGCGCTGGCGCGACGCGCCAGCGCCCGTTCACGTTTCTGGAAGCGGCTGCGTTCCAGTGGATCAACCCGAAAGTCTGGATGATGGCGATCGGGATCGTGGCCACGTATATGCCGCAGCAAGCTTTTTTCCAGAATCTGGTACTGGCATCGGCGGTGCTGGTGGTGGTGAATTTTCCGAGTGTAAGCGTGTGGGCGCTGTTCGGCAGCGCCGTGGGGCGTTTGCTGGGCCAGGGCCTGGCAATCCGTTACTTCAATGTCTGCATGGCGCTGCTGCTGGTCGCCTCGCTGTACCCCATCCTGGCGCCGGCCTGACAGCGCCTGCAACAACGCCCATGCGCGCGCGGCCACGCCCCTGCCGTGGCGATGGGCGGCATGCGAGCTTGCAGCAAGCCATGCGAGGCGCCGCACGCCAGCCGCGTATCATCGACGCGGCCGGCGCTGGCTCATAGTCAGGCGCCGGCCGGCTCGGCCTGCGCATGCGCGCGCAACGACTTGGCGAACGCCACCGCCGTCATTGTTTCGACGCCGCAGCCGCGCATGTCTTCCAGGAAGTCCTGGTATTGCACCTCGAAGTTTTCCACCGGGCTCATGCAATCGATGAGCAGCACGTATGCGGGCGGACGCTGCGGGCGCAGGTATTCCAGCAGGTGCTCGGTGGTGGCGCGAACACAATGGCTGCCCGCCTCACCCGCGATGACCACGACGTCGGCATGTTCGAGTCGGGCCAGCAAGCCCTGGTTCACGCCGGTGGACGGATCGTTCTCATCAGGCACCTCGGCCTTGACGGCGCTGTAGTGCTCGGTGCCCGGATTCAGGCCCTTGAGTATCTTGCCCACTGGATGGCCGCGTTCTTCTTCCCACTGGTTGTAGGCCGCGCCAACGTCCGCATGCACGTTGTGCCCCCATGTGCCCACCTCGCAATGCGGCGGCCAGATCATGAGCGCATACCGCCCCTGCGCCTCGAGGGCATCCAGATAGGCAAGGGCGCGCTCGCGCCGGGCAGCGTCGCGCGGTACGTAGCGGCCTGCGCGCACATCCTCGGCTGTTACCTGTGTGTAGGGTGGCACTGCGCCGCCATCACCCATCTGCCAGAAAGCAGGGCGCTCAATGCCGACATGATGATGCGTATCGAAGGTGACCGTAATATCGGCAAGCAGGCTGCCATGCGCACGGATGAACTGCGCCAGTCGCATCATGTCTGCGTGCGCACCCGGCACAGGCAGCTTGGGTTCCAGCCGTTCGCCTGCCGGGGAGATAGGGTTGATGCCGCGATATAGCGGCGGCAGGTCACAGAAATCGTTCTGTGGATCGACAATCAAGAGATGGACGTTGTGCTTCACGTTCGACCCCCGCAATCAATGTATTAAAGGCCGCGCCCCGCGGCGCCGCCATGATGAGACTATACACGTCGTTGCGCTACGAACGCGGCGAGGCCAGGCCCAGCAGATCGCCTTCGTTCAGCAGATCGAACACGATATCCAGATTGGCTTCCAGCCCGCGCCGCACCGCAGCGGGGATGGACTTGCGCGTCTTGCGGCACAAGCCCGGCTGCGGTGCGACTTCGATGTGCAGGCCCATGATGGTGCGCACCTCGTTGGGCCCGGGCTCGACCGTAAGTGAGATGCCCAGTTGCTCGTACATACGTGCCTGCATGCGGCGCAGGTCTGCCAAGCTGGACAGGCGCTTGAGCCTGTCCAGCAGCCGGTTTTCTTCTTCGCGCGTCAACATCAGCACCCGCGCGTCACCGCCTGGCTGCGCCAGCAGTTGGTCGCGCTCGCAGATACAGGCGCCGGGCGGACATTGTGTGCGAAGGGAGGACATGGTGGTGGCGAGTACGTGTCAGAAGCAATGCCTATTCTACGATCGCGATGCTTAGTTAGGCCAGGTGGTTCGCTGGCCTTCAGGCCACCTGTGTACTCGGCGGGTACTGCCCTCTCGTGACCTGAGGCAGCGAATCGCGAATTGCGTTACGCTGTGCTTTTTACCCTATCAGGAGTAGCAATATGGCTCGAGCCTCCGCTCGCCACATTCTTGTGGATACCGAAGAAAAATGCCTGGAACTCAAGGCAGCCATCGAAAACGGCGCGGATTTCGCGCAGGTGGCCAAAGAAAACTCGAGCTGCCCGTCCAGCCGCCAGGGTGGCGATCTTGGCAGTTTTGGCCGCGGCCAGATGGTGCCCGAGTTTGATCAGGTGGTCTTCAGCGCCCCCGTCGGCGTGGTGCAAGGCCCAGTAAAGACGCAGTTCGGCTACCACCTGGTTGAAGTCACCGAACGCCAGGACTGAGCACCGCGCGGCGGGCGGCAGGCCTGCCGCACCGGCTGACACCGCCGGCAGCCGGAACCACACACCCTGTGCGCGACGTCCAGCCGCATGTTGCGCGCAGCGGTGCCAGCCCCAGCGCGGGCATTTTTGGGCATGCATCAATTATCGCAGGCATGCAGCACTATGAAATCCATCTCCTATTTTTTTTCCCCGCAGTCCCCGTGGACGTACCTGGGCCATGAGCGGTTGATCGCTATTGCCAAGGCACACAACGCAAGCATCACGGTGCGACCCTGTGCGCTGAACAAGGCGATCTTCCCGGTATCGGGCGGCCTGTCGCTCAAGCAGCGGCCCGTCCAGCGGCTAATGTACCGCCAGGTCGAGCTGAAACGTTGGTCCGAATACTTGCGTATCCCGTTGGCCCTGAATCCGCGTCATTTTCCCGCCGATGAATCGATTGCCTCGCTGATGATCATTACCGCGCTACAACGACACGGCGCCGATGCGGCGCTGCAGCTGACGGGGGCGGTGCTGCGCGCTGTATGGGCACAGGAGCGTGATATTGCCGATGGCGAAACGCTGGCCCAGATTGGCAATGAATGCGGCCTGGACGGCGCCGCGTTGTATGCCGACCGTAGTGAAAGCGAAGAGCTGTATCACCAATACACGCAAGAAGCCATCGACAGAAAAGTGTTCGGCGCCCCCTGGTACATTTACAACAACGAGCCCTTCTGGGGCCAGGACAGGCTGGACTTCCTGGAGCGCGCGCTCGCTGCGGCCGCCTAACGCAAGCAAGCCAGTTCGCGCCTTCTGACGCAGTGTCGCGCATCGCACAGCCTGGGCCGTGCACATATGCGAGCGACGCTGCGTTGCAGAACAAGCCGACGGCAACGCGTGCCCTCGCGGCCACGCCGTTTAATTGCGGCACCGCCGTTGCGCGCGGCGGACCACTGTTTCTCACGCCAGGCTACCGAAGAGAAGGCGCCGCAGCGTGCGCCCGGCGGTCCAGCCAGACCGACAGCAGCAGAAGCAACACCCCCCCCAGTGCCAGCAGGCTGCCCACCCAGCCGGTGGACACCCAACCCAGCCCCGCTGAAATTGCCAGCCCACCCAACAAGGGGCCCAGCGCATTGGCAAGGTTGAATGCAGAATGATTGAGGGCGGCTGCCAGGCCCTGGGCGTCGCGCGCCACATCCATCAGGCGCGTCTGCAGAACAGTGCCCAACGCACCACCCATGCCGATCATAAATACGTTCAGCGACACCGCCCAGACATTGTGCGCCGCCACGACAAACAACAGTGTGGACAGCGCGCTCCAAAGCAGCAAGCCGGCCGCCGTGCGCAACAACGCCTGGTCGGCAAACCAGGGCACAATGATGTTGCCGAACGTCATGCCCAGGCCAAATATGCCAAGCACCACCGGCACCCTGGCCGGCGCTACGCCAGTGACGGCCATCAGGGTATCGGCCAGATAGGTATACACGCAAAAAAGCCCGCCAAACCCTATTGCGCCAACGCCGAGCGTCAGCCATACCTGCCCATGCCTCAGCGCACCCAGTTCGCGCAAAGGGCTGGCGCCTGCCTTGGGCGGTGAGTATGGCGCGACCAGCGCCACCAAGACGGCCGTCAGCAAGCCGGTAAAGGCCACCATGGCAAAGCCCCAGCGCCAGCCCACCGCCTGCCCCAGCCAGTTAGCGAATGGCACACCGATAATAGTGGCCACTGTCAGGCCCAGGAACATGCGCCCCACTGCCTGATTGCGCTTATTGAGCGGCACCAACGAAACAGCCACCAGCGACGCAATGCCGAAATATGCGCCATGCGGCAGCCCGCTCAGGAAGCGCAGCACCAGCATGGTTTCGTAATTAGGCGCGAAGGCACACAGGCCGTTGAACAGCGCGAAGACGCCCATCAGCCAGATCAGCAGCGTGCGCCGGGCCATACGTGCGGCGAGTACGGTAAGTATGGGCGCCCCCACTACTACCCCCAATGCATAGGCGCTGATCACGTGCCCCGCAGCGGGCGCATCCACGCCCAGATCAGGCGCAAAGTACGGCAGCAGGCTCATGGTGGCGAATTCGGTGGTGCCGATGGCAAAGGCGCCGATGGCCAGTACGAACAAAACAAGGCCAGGCGCCGGCGCGCCGACTTGGCGGCGCGATACGGAAGAAGACATGAAGAACCACAGGGCGCCGCACATTGCCGCCAGGCCGGGTGGCCTGCGCACAGGCAGGCGCGGACGCAAACTATTCAGGCCTGGATTTTACCGGATGGCCACACGCGCCTCCCGCAGCGATGCCCGTTCGCCCTCGCCCCATCATGATTGAGTGCTAACATTGCCTGCTGTCATCTCCTTTTAGCGCCCGATAGCGTAACGCTTCGGTGCGCCGCCCGCCCCCTCCCGGCACCGCACCAGGCACCGCACTTATCATGTCACCCACAACCCAAACCACCTCGCTGCGTACGCTTTATGTCGGCGCGTTCGTCGTCTTGATCGCCCTAGGCGTGCGGGCAACCTTTGGCCTGTTCATGCAGCCCATGGGTCTGGCCAACGGCTGGGGCCGCGATGTTTTTTCGCTGGCCTTCGCCATCCAGAACATCGTGTGGGGTGTGGGCGCGATCTTCATGGGCATCCTGGCCGACCGCTACGGCTCGGGCCGCACGGTTGCGCTCGGTGCGCTGCTCTATGCGCTGGGCATGCTGGGCCTGCGCTTCGCCACCACTGAAACCGAGCTTTACCTGACAGCCGGCCTGCTAGTGGGTATAGGCCAGGCCGGCATCACCTTTCCTGTCATCTTGCCCGTAGTCGCTCGCGCGGTGCCCGCAGCGTACCGCAGCACGGCGATGGGCATTGCCAGCGCGGGCGGCTCGCTGGGGCAGTTCGCCGTCGTGCCGGCCGGCCAGATGCTGATCTCCGGCCTGGACTGGACTGGCGCGCTCTGGGCGCTGTCGCTGTTTACCGCCGTCGGCATCCCTCTGGCATTTTTTCTGCGTGGCAAACCCGACGTGCATGCCGAGGGTAGCCACTCGCTGGGCGCCGCCATCCGCCAGGCGCTCGCGCACCGCTCCTTTCATTTCCTGTTCTGGAGCTACTCAGTCTGTGGCTTTCATACGGCCTTCATCACGTTGCACCTGCCCGCCTACCTCACCGACGGCGGCTTGAGCGCCGGGCATGGCGCCATCGCCATTGCGCTGATCGGCTTGTTCAATGTATGGGGCTGCTTCTATGCCGGCAAGCTGGGGGGGCGGCTGAGCAAGAAGAACCTGCTGGCGGCGGTGTACTTCCTGCGCGCCTTCGGCATCATTTTCCTTCTTGCCATGCCGCTCACGCCCTGGGTGGCCTATGTATTCGCCGCCTGGATGGGCCTGTTCTGGCTGGGCACTGTGCCGCTCACGCAGGGGCTGATCGGCCAGATCTACGGCCTGCGCTACGCGGCCACGCTATCGGGCATTGCCTTCCTGGGCCATCAGATCGGCAGCTTCATTGGCGTATGGATGGGCGGCTACGCCTACCAGGCCACCGGCAGCTATACCAGCGTATGGCTCACCGGGATCGCCCTGGCCGTGGCGGCCGCCGCACTATGCCTGCCCGTGCGCGAAAAGCCCTTGCCCGCCCCGGCTGCCGCAGCAGCCTGAGCAGCGCGCAGGCCAGCCAGCCGTCTTTCCCCGTGCGCACGGCCATACCGCCGTACGCCGCTGGTACGCGCGCGGATGGATGCGTGCACATTATCGGGCCGGGCCGCTACAATGAAGCAAGAATCATAGATACCACGGCACCGGCGTCGTGGCATTGATCGAGGCCGTAATGACCCCTTCCGCTCAACCCTTGCATCGCCGCTCCTGGCGCCTTGCCGGCGGCATCGCCCTGGCGCTCGTGCTCGCGCTGGCGTTCCTGGGCTACCTGACGCCCGACATGCGGGTGCAATGGGCCAATTTCGTAGCCCTGTGCGGGTTCTGAACGCAAACTTCGTAAAGCCCCTGCGGCGCCCACCCGCAGGGCGCTACTTCTGCCCCGCCAGCCGCACACACATCAGGCTCAGTATCTCGAACAGCATCTGCGCGCCCGCATGCGCGGTATTGGCCGTGGCATCGTAGGGCGGCGACACCTCGACCACATCGCCACCGATAATATTGACGCCCGCCAGCCCACGCAGTAAGGCCAGCGCCTCTCGCGTGGTCAGCCCGCCCACCTCGGGCGTGCCCGTGCCCGGCGCAAAGGCGGGATCCAGGCTGTCGATGTCGAACGACACATAGACAGGATGATCGCCCACCACATCGCGCGCCCGTGCGATGACGGCTTCCATGCCCATGCGCTCGACATCCTCTATGTGCAGCACCGTCATGCCAGATGCGTACGAAAACTCCCATAGATATTCCGCCGCGCCGCGTATGCCAATCTGTATCGTGCGCTCGGGATCCAGCACGCCATCGAGCACGGCCTGCCGAAACGGACCGCCATGATGAAAACGCGTGCCTTCAAACGGCCCGCCAGTGTCGCAATGGGCGTCGATATGCACCAGCGCCACTGGACGTTCGCGGCCCAGTACGCGCAGAATCGGCAGCGTAATGGAATGATCGCCGCCCGCCGACAGCGGCAGCACTCCCGCTGCATGAATCGCATCACAGGTGGTTTCAATGTCGCGGTGCGAGCGATCGAGACTGAAGCGGCTGCGCAGCGGCACATCGCCGATATCGGCCACCCGCAACTGATGCACGGGCGCACATTTGAGCACATGGTTATAAGGGCCGACGCGTTCGATGGCGCGCAAGGCACGCGGGCCAAAGCGACAGCCATTTCGGTTGGTAATGCCCAGGTCCATCGGCACGCCCAGCAGTGCAACCTGTAGATCGCCGAAATCCGGCCGTGCCCAGTCCATCTGCCTGTACGGGGCGTCGAGCAGTGTGGGCACCCCTATATAAGGCGCGGGGCGCGAGCCATGCGGCTCAATGATCAGCGACGCCATCTCGTGGAAGTGTGGATCATGGATGGCGTATTCGTTTTCGCCGCCAAAGCGGGCACGCAAAGCGTCGAGCCCCTCGGGCTTGTCGTTTTTGGCACTCATGGTCGCTCCAGGAAGGGAACATCGCGGCAGGCCTGCCAACCGCGCGTCAGGCCTTCGTGCATACCGCCAGGTTATGTTGTACCACCACCCGCGATCCGGGTCGATGCCAGCCCCCGATTTCCTCAGCCGGGCATACGCCCGGCGGCGGGTAGCCGCAGATGCACACGCAAGCCCCCCAGCGGCGACTTGGCAGCGCTGACGCCGCCGCCGTAGACCCCCGCTAGATCCCGTACGATCGCAAGGCCAAGCCCATGACCGGGACGCCGCTCATCCATGCGTACGCCACGTTCGAATATGGCGTCATATTGTTCTGGTGGCAGCCCGGGCCCGTCGTCGTCGACGGTGATGCACAGTTCGTGGCCGTCGAGCCCGACATTCACCGCCACGCGGCTGCGCGCCCACTTGCAGGCGTTCTCCATCACGTTGCCGAGCATTTCGTGCAGATCCTGCTCTTCGCCACGAAACATCGCCCCCTCGGGAACAGGCGCCAACTCGATATCGAGCTGTCGCTCGACATATAGCTTGCGCAAAACGCGAGCCAACGCCTGCAGCGGCGCCTCCACGTGTGTGCGGACACTCGGGTTGCGCACTGCGGCAGCAGCACGGGCCCGAGACAGGTGATGCGCCACCTGGCGCTGTGCAAGCGCCGTTTGCTCCGCGACGAGCTTGCCGAAGGCGGAGTTTTCGCAGCTGGCGGCGTTGGCCAGCACCGACAGCGGCGTCTTTACAGCATGCGCCAGGTTGCCAGCCTGAGTGCGGGCCCGCTCGACGATTTCCTCGTTCGCGGCCAGCACTGCGTTCAGTTCATCGACGAGCGGCTGCACTTCAGACGGCAGGCCGCCCTCTACCCGCGCAGCGCGCCCTTCGTGCACATCCGCAAGGCGCTTCCTCAGGCGGGCCAAAGGCCGAAGCCCCACCACGACCTGCAGTACCGCGGCAAGCGTAAGCCCAGCCGCCAGGACGCCCAGCGCGAGCCACATCATTGTCGTGAAGCGTCCCACGGGCTCGGCCACCGTAGCCATATCGGCGGCAACAATAAGGCGATAGGCTGAGGGGCTCTCCGGCGGGTTGACGGTACGGGCAAGCACCAACAGCGGCTCTCCATCGGGGCCGGCAAATTCATATACCCGGTCGCGCGGCATGCCCGGTACGCCGATGTCTGCAGCCCGGGCTGCAGACGCCGCAGGCAAGGCCAATACCTCGTCCCACAATGAGCGGGAATGCAGAACGCCTGAATCGAGGAGAGTATTGCGCCCCAGCTCGTCTACTTGCCAGTACAGGCCTGACAAAGGCCGTTCGAACCGCGGATCACTAAGCGACGACGAGATTATGGCGTTGCCCGTATCGCCGACATTGAAGGCCGCGGTAAGCTGATTCAGGTGCAGCACGAGCTCGGATTGCATCTGGCGCATGACATGCTGCCTGAAGAGATCAGCCAGGCCCCATCCGGCCAGAGCCACCGATGCAAGTATCCACGCCAGCGTTCCGGCCAGCAGCCGCGCGCGCAGCGAACCGGAAAAGGCCGCACGCAACCAGGCTCTCATTCGGGCACCGCCAGCCGGTATCCCATTCCGCGCACCGTTTCGATCATGCCCGTGGGCAGCTTCTTGCGCAGCCTGCCGATAAACACATCGATCGTATTGGAGTCGCGGTCGAAATCCTGCGCATACAGATGCTCTGTCAACTCGGTGCGCGAGACGACCTCACCCGCGCGCTGCGCCAGGATAGCCAGCACCCGGTATTCATGGCTGGTGAGGTTCAGTGCGCGGCCATTCACCGTCGCGCGTGCCTGCCGTGTGTCGAGCACCAGATCGCCGCAGACCCACTCGGCGCTTGCATGGTTGCCGGCGCGCCGGATCAGCGCCCGCAGGCGTGCGAGCAGCTCTTCCATGTGAAACGGCTTGGCCAGGTAGTCGTCCGCCCCCGCATCGATGCCACTGACCTTGTCGTTCCAGTTGTCGCGGGCAGTGAGAATGAGCACCGGCATATTGCGCCGCGCCGCGCGCCATTTGCGCAATACCGTCAGGCCGTCCATGCCGGGCAAGCCAAGGTCGAGCACCACGACATCGTAATTCTCGACCTCGCCCATATAGTGGGCCTCGGTTCCGTCCCCGGCACGGTCGACAACATACCCGGCGTCCGAGATGGCATCGGCCAGTTGGGACGCGAGTGCCGGATCATCTTCTACCACCAGTATCCGCATTGTTCAGTCATCTCCGGATAGCGTCTCACGTGCCCGGACAGCCAGCACGCGGCCGTCGGTCGCGTCGACCTTGAGCTTGACGATATCACCCGTGCTGCGAAGGACCTTGATCTTGTACACATAGAGATCATCGTCCTCTTCGAATTCTATCTTGACGACCTGGCCGGGGTATTCGCGCTCGACTTTGTCGAGAACGGCACGCAAGGGCAGCACGCGCCCCTGCAGCACGGCCTCGCGGGCGGCTTCGTGGTCATGGCTACCGCCATGGTCTGCCGATGCAGTGCCAGCCGCCATGGCGAAAAAAAGCACCACGACGCGCAGTGCGCCCCGGAAAATGCGCCACCGGATTGGCCGGTGTGAGAACGGGATGCTGTTCATGGGTTTGTTTTAGCGCTTCCAGGATGAACAGAAGATGAACGGCCGCTTCACGGACGATTCATGCGTCCAGACAAATAATGGCGTCGCAGTCCGGCACTCGCCAGGCTCCAGCCTCAAAGGAAAGACCATGATGATCCGCACAAAGAAAATTGCCTCCGCGCTCGGCATTGCCGTTGCTCTGCTCGCCGGAACCGCAGCCATTACCCACGCCCAGCAGCAACAGGCGGCGCCTCAGCCGATACAGGCCGCGCAGCCCGCCGCCACGGCGGACCGGCTTGATCTTCGCAGGATTGACGAAGCGCTCAATGCGGCGGGTTACCGCGATATTACCGAAATCGAGCTCGAGCATGGCCAATACGAGGCCAAGGCCACAGATGCACAAGGAAACCGCGTCAAAGTGTATGGCAACCCGGCGTCCGGGGAGGTGAAGGAAGCCAAGCGCAAGCACGATTGAGCAGGTAGCTCGGGCGGAATCGCGTGCCGTATGCGCGACGCCGCCGATCCGTTCATCAACCAAGGCAAAGCGTTGCGCGCGCGCCTGCCCTGGGATTTTCGGCCAGTTTGAAGAACGGTTTCCAAGCGCTGGAGCTGAAAGGTGTAACCATGCGCCAAGAAGCATTCGATATGCGCTAGACGACCGTTCGTACCTGCTAGACTTGATACTTTCTGCTCAAGCTACGCGAGGCAGGTATCAAGATGACACATCCATTTTCCAGCCTTCCCCTGTCCCAGGCCCAGTTGTCCAATCTGCAGCAGCTCGGGTATACCGACATGACGCCCATCCAGGCGCGCAGCCTGCCCATCATCCTGGAAGGCAAAGACATCATCGCCCAGGCCAAGACGGGCAGCGGCAAAACCGCCGCGTTCGGCCTGGGCATCATGCAGCGCCTGAACCCGGCGCGCTGGGTGGTGCAGGCGCTGATCATCTGCCCCACGCGCGAGCTTTCCGAACAGGTCGCTGCCGAATTGCGCCGCCTGGCGCGCGCGCTGGGCAACGTCAAAGTACTCACGCTTACGGGCGGCGCGTCGGCCCGGCCGCAAATCGAGTCGCTGGGGCATGGCGCACACATCGTAGTCGGGACGCCAGGCCGCATACTCGACTTGCTCGACCGCCAAGTGCTCGACCTCTCCGCCGTGCACACACTGGTACTGGACGAGGCGGATCGTATGGTCGACATGGGTTTCTTTCCCGATGTGGTCGATATCGTCAACGTCTGCCCCATCGAAAGGCAGACCATGCTGTTTTCGGCCACATATCCAGACAGCATCCGTGAAGATGCCGACCGCCTGCTCAACCACCCCGAAATGGTGCAGGCGCCGGCACTGCACAGCGACGCCCAAATCGGCCAGCACTTCTACGAAATCGACCCCGGCAGCCGCTTCGAAGCGACGGCCCGGCTGCTGGGGCACTTCGCGCCCGATTCGGCGCTGGTGTTCTGCAATACCAAGGCCGCCTGCGCCGACCTTGCCGCTTATCTGCAAGGCCAGGGCTTCACCGCCCTCGCGCTGCACGGCGACGTCGACCAGCGCGACCGCGACGACGTGCTGACGCAGTTCACCAACCAGAGCTGCAATATCCTGGTGGCCACCGATGTGGCCGCGCGCGGCCTGGATATCCCCGAGTTATCCATGGTGATCAATGCTGAGCTGCCGCGCGATGCCGAGGTATACGTGCACCGCATCGGCCGCACCGGGCGCATGCACGCAAAAGGCCTGGCGCTGAGCCTGTGCGCACCCGACGAAAGGTTCGTCGCCGCGCGCATTGAAAAATACCTGGCGCGGCCGCTGAGCTGGAACCCGCTGCACAAGTTGAAGGCGCCTACCAGCCGCCCCCGACAAGCACCGATGGTCACGCTACTGGTGCTGGAAGGCAAAAAGGCCAAGATGCGCGCCGGCGATCTGCTTGGCGCGCTCACGGGCGACGGCGGGCTGTCGCGCGAACACGTGGGCAAGATCACCGTCACCGACCAGGTGTCGTACGTTGCACTTGATCGCGGCGTCGCACACGGCGCGTTTGCGCGCCTGCGCAATATCGCCGTCAAGGGCCGCAAGCAGCGCATGAAGCTGCTGGGGCGCTAAACACGCAACAATCGCCTATACTAGGCAGCACGCAGGGGTACTTGCCGGCCGCATCCGCGGCCTGCGGGTTGAGATAAAACCCTTCGTACCAGTACGGATAACGCCGATGCTGGGAGCGTACTCGTTGATATCCATCGGCCTCGCGCCACACATAACAACACGAGACAATTCCCATCGGCTCCAACTTTTTCTTGGAGCATCGCTTGAAAACCCACACCGCTTTTTCCGCCCAGGACGCCGCCGTCGATACAGCCGCCGTCGCGCCCCTTCCCTGCTCAACCAAGGTATACCAAACCGGCTCGCGGCCCGACATTCGCGTGCCGTTCCGGGAAATCACACAGGATTCGACGCCAACCATGTTCGGCGGCGAAAAAAACCCACCCATCACCGTCTATGACACAAGCGGGCCTTATACCGATCCCGATGCGGTCATCGATCTGCGCAAAGGCCTGGCGCCGCTGCGCGAGGGGTGGATCACCGAACGCGGCGACACCGAGGTATTGCCCGGCATCACCAGCGAGTACGGGCGCATGCGCGAGCAGGACGCCAGCCTTGATCACATGCGCTTCCCGCGCGTACGGCCGCCGCGCCGGGCCAAGGCCGGCGCCAACGTCACGCAGATGCACTACGCACGGCGCGGCATCATCACGCCCGAGATGGAATACATCGCCATCCGCGAAAACCTTCGGCGCGAACAGTACATCGAATCGCTGCGCGCCAGCGGCCCCAATGGCGAACGCCTGGCAAAGCGCCTCACGCGACAGCACCCGGGGCAATCGTTCGGCGCGGCGATCCCCGCCACAATCACCCCCGAGTTCGTGCGCGACGAAGTGGCGCGCGGCCGGGCCATCATCCCGGCCAACATCAACCATCCCGAGATCGAGCCGATGATCATCGGCCGCAACTTCCTGGTAAAGATCAACGCCAATATCGGCAACTCAGCCCTGGGTTCCAGCATCAGCGACGAGGTCGAGAAAATGACCTGGGCCACGCGCTGGGGCGGCGACACTGTCATGGATCTGTCTACAGGCAAGAACATCCATGAAACCCGCGAATGGATCCTGCGCAATTCCCCAGTGCCCATCGGCACCGTGCCGATCTACCAGGCACTTGAAAAGGTGGACGGCAAGGCTGAAGAACTGACCTGGGAAATCTTCCGCGATACGCTGATCGAACAGGCCGAACAGGGGGTGGATTACTTCACCATCCACGCGGGCGTACGGCTGCCCTTCGTACCGATGACGGCGGACCGCATGACGGGCATTGTGTCACGCGGCGGCTCCATCATGGCTAAGTGGTGTCTGGCACATCACCGCGAAAGCTTCCTGTACGAGCGCTTCGAAGACATCTGCGAAATCATGAAAGCCTACGACGTCAGCTTCTCGCTGGGCGATGGGTTGCGGCCTGGCTCGGGCTACGATGCCAACGACGAGGCCCAGATCGCCGAGCTCAAGACGCTGGGCGAACTCACGCAAGTCGCCTGGAAGCATGACGTGCAGGTAATGATCGAGGGGCCGGGCCATGTACCCATGCAGCTCATCAAAGAAAACATGGACCTGCAACTAGAGCACTGTCATGAAGCGCCCTTCTATACGCTGGGGCCACTGACCACCGACATCGCGCCAGGGTACGACCACATCACGTCTGGCATCGGCGCCGCGCTGATCGGCTGGTTCGGGACCGCCATGCTGTGCTATGTAACGCCCAAAGAGCATCTGGGCCTGCCTAACAAGAAAGACGTCAAGGACGGCATCATCACCTACAAAATCGCCGCCCACGCGGCCGACCTGGCCAAGGGCCATCCGGGCGCGGCGATCCGCGACAACGCACTGTCCAAGGCACGTTTCGAGTTCCGCTGGGAAGACCAGTTCAACCTGGGCCTTGATCCCGACACAGCCAAGTCCTTCCACGACGAAACCCTGCCGAAGGAGTCCATGAAAGTGGCCCACTTCTGCTCCATGTGCGGCCCGCATTTCTGCAGTATGAAGATTACGCAGGACGTGCGCGAGTATGCCGCAAGCAAAGGGTTGGATGCATCCAGCGCCCTCACCGAAGGCATGCGGGAGAAGTCGGTGGAGTTTCTTGAAAAAGGCGCCCGCATTTATCATGAGGCGTAAGCAGAGAACAAGCCCCGTCTGAGCTTGGCCCGGCCTCGGTGCAAATCGTTTTATTGCACCGGGGCCGGGCGCTGCGAAGCATAACCCAAAACATATCAACAGCAGCCGCAATCGCGGTCGCATCCGGCGCGTGTTCAATTGCCCGAATCGTCCGCCTGCTTCATCAGTTCGCGCGCAATAATCAGCTTTTGCACTTCTGTTGCGCCCTCATAGATGCGCAGCGAGCGGATGTCGCGATACAGCCGCTCAATGGGCATGCCAGACTTGACCCCCAGCCCACCAAACATCTGTAGCACGCGATCGATCACGCGCTGGGCAGACTCGGTCGACGTCATCTTTGCCATCGCGGTTTCGCGCGTGGCCGACTGGCCCGCAACATCACGCGTCCAGGCGGCACGATAGGTGAGCAAGGCGCTTTGGTCGATATCGGTGGCAATATCCCCAAAAGCTGCCTGCGTCAGCTGGAAGTCTGCCAGCGTCTGGCCGAACATCTTGCGTTGGCGGGCATGGGCCAGCCCTTCATCGAGCGCGCGGCGCGCAAAACCCAGCGCCGCCGCCGCCACCGAGCACCGGAAAATATCCAGCGTGCGCATGGCCAGTTTGAAGCCCTGGTTTTCGTCACCCAACATACTGCGTGCAGGTACACGGCAATCATCGAAGCGCAGCAAAGCCAACGGATGCGGCGACATGACGTCGATCTGCTCCTCAATCACCAAGCCTGGCGTGCCCGCATCTACCACAAAGGCGCTGATGCCGCGCGCCCCTGCATTGGCGTCCGTACGGGCGAACACACAATAAAAATCCGCGAGGCCGCCGTTGGAAATCCAGGTTTTATGGCCGTTAAGTACATAATCGCCGCCATCGCGCACCGCCGCGCATGACAGCGCCGCCACATCCGAACCCGCCTGCGGCTCGGAGAGTGCAAACGCCGCAATGCGCCGGCCCGCCGCCACGTCCGGCAGGTAATGGCGCTTTTGCGCCTCGCTGCCGACCAACGAAATGGCGCCGCTGCCCAGCCCCTGCATGGCAAAGGCAAAGTCGGCCAGCGCGTGGTAGCGCGCCAGCGTTTCACGTATCAAGCACAAGGCGCGCGAATCCAGTACTGGCAGGCGGCCACCCAGTTCGCCGCGTTCGCCGGCCGGCACGCAATAGGCCAGCCAGCCGCTTTGCCCCAGGTCAGCGACCAGCCGGCGGCAGGTCGCAAACACATCGCGGTCGTCAATATCGGCCAGGTGCTGCACGCACCAGGCGTCGAGCTCACGCGCCAGCGAGCCATGCATGTCTGAAAAAAAAGGCCAGGACAAATGTTCTTGTGCATTGATCATGATGATTCCGTCTGTAATGGGCGCGTGGCTGCTCAGCGTTTGGCCAGGCCCTTGATGACAGGCGCCCAGGTATTGATCGTGTTCTGGATGTAGTCAGAGAATTGAGCGGAGTTTTTGTAGTCGGTCTTCAAGCCGAACTGATCTGCGCACTGGCGAAATTCGGGCGTATCGATCGCCGCCTTAAATGCGCTGTCGATCTTTGCCACCACTGTGGGGTCCATACCCTTGGGACCCACCAGCCCCAGGATGCTGGGCGCCACCAGATCATACCCAGCCTCCACCAGTGTGGGGGCCTTCTCGAAGCCCGCCATGCGATCTGCGGTGAACACATTCAATAGGCGCAAGCGGCCATCGCGCACATAGGGCACCCATTCAGCCGTCTGGGCCATGACATCCACATCACCGCGAACCAGCGCGGTGGAGGCCTCGATACCACTCTTGTATGGCACGTGCGTCCACGACACACCGACTTGTTCACCCAGTTTCTCCATCGTCAGGTGCTGCGGCGTACCAACCCCCGCCGTGCTGAAGGATAGCTTGCCAGGCTTCTCCTTGGCCGCCTTGATGACGTCCTTCAAGGACTGATAAGGGGCATCGGCGCGCACCAGCAGACCCACTTGATACTGGGCCACCATGGCAATGGGCGTCAGGTCTTTCATGACGTCATAATCAATATTGGGCACCAGAAACTGGTTCAGCACCGCCCCGGTGGACAATGCAGCAACGTTGTACCCATCGGCTTTCTGCCGTGCGATATAGCCGATCGACAGCGACGACCCGGCACCGGGCTTATTCTCGACAACCACGGTCTGCCCCAGTTTCTTGCCTGCCGTGATGGCCAACGCGCGAAAGCACATGTCGGTGCCGCCACCCGCACCATAGCCCACCACCAGTCTGATCGGCTGTGCCGGAAATTCTGCCGCGCTGGCAGGCGCGCCACCCACGGCCAGGCCCGCAGCCGCGATTACGCCAGCGATCACATGGCGCATGAGCACCCGCGTGGGCGACGCCGCCGCACAGGTCGCTACAGTGTCCACGTCCAGAGTTGCCTCGATCTTCTTCGCTTCCATTTCTTTTTGTCTCCTCGCACATATACGGTGCTTATGTTCAACGGGGCGCCGCTAAGCAGCACCCATCAAATTTATATCAATAGTCTAGCTTTATAGACTATTGTGTTATACAGTAATCGCCAACATCAGCGTTCGTCAAGATCAACCCTTTACCCGACAACACTATGCCCACCGCCCTGAATGTCCTCGTCACCGGCGCGAGCCGCGGCATCGGCCGCGCCATCTGCCAGCGCCTCGCAGCCGACGGCTACCACGTCACCGGCATCGCGCGCACACGCCCCACCGACTGGCCCGCAAACCTTCCTTTCCACTGCACAGATCTCTCAGACCGCGAAGCCACCCGCGCAACGCTCGCCACTATTGCCAACGGCGGGCCGTTCTACGGGTTGGTGAACAATGTCGGCTTTGTTCCAGCCGGCAGGCTCGAGGACGTAGACAGCGCAGACCTCTACAAGGCGGTAGCGCTCAATGTCGAAGTCGATATCCTGTGCGCACAGGCACTGCTGCCGGGTATGAAATCGCTGGGCCGCGGCCGAATCGTCAATATCAGCTCACGCGCCGCGCTGGGCAAGCCCGCACGCACGCTATACAGCATGACTAAAGCGGGTGTGCTCGGCATGACGCGCACCTGGGCGCTCGAGCTTGCACCAGCAGGCATTACCGTGAATGCCATCGCCCCAGGCCCCATTGCCACAGAGTTTTTCCAGGGCGTCAACAGCGGCGACGATCCGGCAACACAGAAACTGCTGGCCGGCATCCCGGTGGGCCGCATCGGCCAACCTGAAGACGTGGCGCACGCAACGGCATATTTCATCGATCCGCGCTGCGGTTTCGTCACTGGGCAGACGCACTTCGTCTGCGGCGGCATCACCATAGGCGCGGCCTGAGGGCCGTCAGGCGCCAGCCCCGCCGCTAACGCGCAGGCGGGCCGCGATGAACCGCCTTGTTGTGAAAGAACCGCCCCCAACGCAACACCATTGCAGCTTATTCAAAACATAGGAGACACAGATGCAGCAACGCTGGACACAACGGCCGGAAGGCGCAAACTGGGGGGATTTCGGCGCCGACGACCAACTCGGCCGTGTCAACCTGCTGACTGAAGCGCAGGTGCTGAAAGGCGTGCACGAGGTGCGTGAAGGCAAGGTGTTTTGTCTGTCCCTGCCGCTGGATCTGCCTGGTGGCAGCGTACTGAACCCGCGCCGCAAGCCGCCCCGCCTGGCCGCCACCGAGCGCGATGGCGTGCCGTACATCAATTTCCCCATGGAAAAACTGGACGCCACATCGATCGATGTACTCAGCGATGACCAGGTAACCCTGTCGCTGCAATACTCTACCCAATGGGACGCGCTGGCGCATGTGGGTGCGCAGTTCGACACGCACGGCGATGGTTCGACGCGCAAGGTTTATTACAACGGCTATGCGGCCGGCACCGACATACCCGATGCGGCCGGCGACAATGAAGGCGGCTGCTGCGACCACCATACCTTCGGCGCCCGCAAGCTGGGCATTGAGAATTTTGCCGTCAAGGGCATGCAGGGGCGCGGGGTGCTGGTAGACCTTGCCCGCCATTTTGGTCATGGCCGGACGGTAGTCGGCCACCGCGATCTCATGCGCATCATGGAGCAGGACGGAGTGACCGTCGAAGCCGGCGACATGCTGGTGCTGCGCACGGGTTTTGCGGAAACGGTGATAGACATGGCCGGCAAACCGGACGCTGATACGCTGCACAACAGCGGCGCAGTGCTTGACGGCGCCGATAACGATTTGCTGGCGTGGATTACCGACAGCGGCATTGCCGCCCTGTGCGCCGACAACTACGCAGTGGAAGCCTACCCCGCCCGCAACCAGGGCAGCAAGAAATCCCTGCTGCCGCTGCATCACCATTGCCTGTTCAAGCTAGGGTTGCCGCTGGCGGAGCTGTGGTACTTGCGCGACCTTGCACAATGGCTGCACGACAACAAGCGCAATCGCTTCCTGCTCACCGCGCCGCCGCTGCGCCTGCCGGGCGCGGTGGGTTCGCCGGTCACACCCATCGCCACTGTGTAAGGACGCCGTCGCCATGAACTTCCCCGCGCTGCTCGCTCGGCACTGCGCCGAAAAGCCCCACGCCACAGCGTTCTACGATGTTGATGCGGCAGTTAGTTACACCACGCTTGCCGCCGAGGCCGACCGCGTGGCCGCGCTGCTGCATGCACGGGGTGCTCGGGCGGGCGACCGGCTTGCGTTATGGCTGCCCAACTGCACGCCCTGGCTGGTCATCTTCCTGGCCTGCGCACGGCTGGGCGTCACCGTGGTGGCCATGAATACGCGCTTTCGCAGCCGCGAAGTGGGCGATCTGATCTCGCGGGGCCGCTGCCGCTGGCTAGCGATGTGGCCGAGCTTCAAGGGGCTGCCCTTCAGGCAAATACTGAATGACGTGGAGCCCGCACTGCTGGCGGGCCTGGAGGCTGTGCTGGTAGTAGGCGAAGACGCCGCTGGCGCGGAGGCCCCCGTACTTGGCAAAGATGTACTGCGTTACACAGATACTGCCCCCGCCGGCATACTCGACAGGGTGCCCACACCCGCCGATACGACGCAAGCACTGGTGTACACCACATCGGGCACCACATCACTGCCCAAGCTGGTGGTACACGATCAACGTACATTGCTGGGCCATGGCGCACACGTGGCGGCCTTCCAAGGCATTACCGGCGGCGATGCCGTGCTGTTGGGCGCGCCGCTGTGTGGCGCATTCGGCTTCTCCAGCGCGCTGGCGGGCCTGGCGGTAGGAGCGCCACTGGTATCGTCACCGGTGCTCGACGCGGCCCAGTGCGTGCGGCAGATCCGGCAGTACGGCGTGACGCACACATTCGCCAACAATGAACTGCTGGCGCGTATCCTGGACACCGCCGGCGATCAACCCGCTCCCCTGCCAACGCTGCGGATCGCTGGTTTCGCGAGCTTCGCCCCCTCATTGAATGACCTGCCCGAGCGTGCTGCGCGCGCGGGGATTACGCTGGTGGGGCTGTACGGATCCAGCGAGCTGCAGGCCTTGATCGCGGCGCAGCCCGCCGACGCCCCCGCGACGCAGCGTCACCAGGCAGGCGGGCGCCTGGCTTGGCCAGAGGCCAGCGTGCGTGTGCGCGACACTGCTTCGGGAGCACTGCTGCCGTATGGCGAAGTGGGCGAGATCGAAATACGCTCACCCAGCCTGATGAAACAATATCTGGACAACGACGCGGCCACCCGCGCAGCCATTGACGACGAAGGCTATTTTCGCACTGGCGACCTGGGGCTTGCACTGGACGAGCGCAGCTTCATCTTTCGCGCCCGCAAGGGAGACTATCTGCGCCTGAGCGGCTTTCTGGTCAACCCGGTCGAAATCGAGCGCTTTATCGAAACCCTGGATGGCGTACAGGCCTGCCAAGTGGTCGGCGCCGAGCATGCTGGCAAGACTGTACCAGTCGCATTCTTCATCACCGCTGCGGGCAAGGCTGTCAGCGAGGCGGCAATCATCGCGCACTGCAAAGCCAGCCTGGCGCACTTCAAAGTGCCAGTGCGCGCAGCGATGATCGACACCTTCCCTGTGGTGGAAAGCGCGAACTCGAATAAAATCCAGCGCGGACGGCTGCAGGAGATGGCAAGGGCCTTGCTCGACACACCGGGTTCCGCCGCAGCCTCCCGCAACACATCCGTTGCGGGTGCCCACACACCACCGGGAGCATGAGCCCGCCTCCAGGCGGCGGGTGCGGCCCGCCACTGCCCGATCAGGACACACACCATGCCAAATACCAGCTTGAACAGCGCCGTCATGAGCCGCAGCCGCCTGCCGATCTACTTGCAGTTGGCTGCGGAATTCCGGCACTGTATCGAGTCTGGCGCCTGGCCTGAATCGCAGCGCCTGCCTACGCTGGAAGCCCTCATGGCCTCGTACCAGGTATCGCGCATGACATTGCGGCAGGCGCTAAGCGTGCTGGAAAGCGAGGGCAGGATCAGTCGCGCCCGCGGCAAAGGCAGTTTTGTCATGCCGCGTGCTCCACAGGCGCCGTCCCTGGCCATACCCACAAGCTGGCGGGAGGCCGTGGCATTAAGCGATGTGCTGGGCACCCAGAGTATCCTCGAATCGGAACAGATGGTGACCGAACTGCCCCCTCTAGGCATGGCATGCAAGGGGCAGCCCGCGGCAAAGTATCAGTACATGTGCCGGCTGCACAGCACCGATGGGCAACCTTTCTGCTATAGCGAGGTGTATATCGACGACACCCTGTTCCGTGCGCACAAAAAGCGGTTCAAAGCCAGCGCGGCGGCATCAGTGCTGGCGCGCATCTCCGGCTTGACGATCACCGAGTCGCGCCAGAAGCTGACGATGATCGAAGCAGGTTTCCAGTCAGCCCACGCTCTGCGGCTTAATCCCGGCGACAGCGTGGCCGAAGTGCGCCGCTACGCCTGCGCCAACGATCGCATCATCTATTACGCCCGTCTGGAGTTTCCGCCGAGGTTCGTGAATCTAGAACTGGACCTGCTGGCGCACTGACCCCGCCATACACGGCGCCAACACCAACCGGCTAATCTGAACAGCCGCAGGCAGGCGCCAAACCACCCTATGCCGGCATGGCGGCGATCACGTGCGCCACAGACGCTGTCAGTTTCTTGCCGTAGGGCACATGCAGAAACTCATTGGGCCCGTGGGCGTTGGACTTGGGCCCAAGCACCCCACACACCAGAAACTGAGAGGCCGGAAACCCCGCCTGCAACAGGTTCATCAGGGGATGGTGCCGCTGCCCGATGTAGCCGCAGGGGCCGCCATAATACTACGTAGAGGCGTCGTCCAGAGCCCGGGCCAGCCAGGGCGACATGGCGCAAGATGCGCAAGCTCGACGGCACCACACCGCTGGCATCGCCGGAATGCACCCCTTCGTCCAGCACCTGCACCTCGAACGTTCCGCTTACCAGCCCGCGCAGCGATGTGGTCATTCACAATTGCTCGTAGTTGCCCGCACCAGAATCCAGGCACACGACCAGCGCGACGTTGCCCATGCGCCCGCGCAGGGCGCCGACAAGATCGGCGTTTTCCTCGTAGCCGCACTGCACGCACGCAAACCGCGCCTGCGTCTTGCGGTTGTCCGCGTGGACATGGCCGCAGGCTGGGCATGTCCGGCTGGTGTTGTGCGGCGGCACGGCAATGAGCCAACCGCCCGCCCACGCCAGCTTGTACTCAAGCTGCCTGCGGAACTCGAACTAGCCTTGATCGAGAATGGCTTTTGTTCAGGCCGGATTTGGCTCGAACGTTTTTACCCAGCTTGTTGGCGCTACCTGCCGCTGATTTGCTCATGTTGCGCACCTGCAAGTCCTCGATACACACCATCGCGTGGTATCTGGCCAACGCCTGCGAACGCTGGGCACGTGAAAACCTGGGCCAAATACTGTATTAATATACAGATATTTATCCATCTGCTACGATGCCGCCTATGCTACTGAAAGATTGCGGGATACGCATTCAGGTCGACGACAAACCGCGCGAGGCGTTCGTACAGATATGCTGTATACAAGACCGGCACGCCGCTGATGTATTGCCAGAACTCATCCGCGCTTCCACAGCAAGGCAGTCACAAGGCCTGGCCGACCTGTTTGCCGCCCCCAAGAGGCGCAAGAAATGAATGTGTGCTCGGAACAAACATTGGTCGCCCTGTGCCTTGCGCTCATCGGTGAACAGCAAACGCTGTCCACCGCCGAACGCAAGCTGGCGAAAACCGCCCGTGGGTTCTCACCCGCGCCTCAGAACATTGAGGCGACCCGCAAGGCAATTGCTCGCGGCGCGGATCCGCTCGGAGAAGCCTTCTCGTCGATTCGCCCGGCAAATGCACGACGCGCGGCCGGGGCGGTCTACACACCGGCACCTATCGTCCGCTCCATGATGTCGTGGCTAGCCCGTCAAGGGCAGCCGACTCGCATCGTCGATGCAGGTGCCGGCTCGGGGCGCTTCATCTTGGCTGCCGGCGAGGCGTTTCCCGACGCCAAGCTCATTGCGGTCGAAATGGATCCGCTCGCCGCGTTGATGCTGCGCGCGAATTTCAGCGCCCGTGGCTGGTCGGATCGGGTGAACCTGATGGTCAAGGATTATCGAGAGGTCAGGCTTCCGCGCTGTGCCGGCATAACGGCCTTCATTGGCAATCCTCCTTATGTTCGCCATCACGGCATTGATGAGCATTGGAAAGCCTGGTACGCCTCTCGTTTTGCCGATTTCGGCATTAAGGCCAGCGCATTGGCTGGTCTGCATCTGCACTTCTTTCTGCAAACGCGTTTATTGGCAAAAGCCGGCGATATCGGCGCGTTCATCACATCAGCCGAATGGATGGATGTGAACTACGGGTCAGCGCTTCGCCGGCTACTGGTCGGCGAACTAGGCGGTATCGCCTTGCATGTGCTTGAACCGACTGTCGAAGCTTTTCCAGGCACGGCAACCACAGCCGCAATCACATGCTTTCGCGTCGGCGAGACACTCGAGCCCATACGCGTACGCGCCGTTGGCGAATTGAAACGCCTTAACAATCTGCGCGCAGGAACAGACATTCCGCGTGAGCAACTACGCGCTGCGGCACGCTGGTCTCCAATCATCCGTCCCTCTGGGTTGCCAGCAGCAGACGGCCTTGAGTTGGGTGAATTGTTCCGTGTGCATCGCGGCCAGGTCACCGGCGCCAACAGTATCTGGATCGCCGGCGAACATGCTGTAGGCCTGCCCGATCGCGTCAAGCTCCCTGCCGTGACCAAGGCCAGAGACCTGATACTAGCCGGCGCGCATCTGCGCTCGACCGACGAGTTACGACGCGTCATCGACCTGCCTGCGGATTTGGACGATTTTACAGGTGATGAACGGCGACGCATCTACGACTTTTTGTCATGGGCGCAATCACATGGCGCGGATCAAAGCTATATCGCAAGGCACCGCAAGGCCTGGTGGTCGGTGGGCTTGAAGGCGCCTGCACCGATTCTCTGCACCTACATGGCCCGTCGACCACCGCAATTCACGCTCAATGCATGCTTGGCACACGCAAGGCCGATGTTGTCGTGCGCCTGCACGACACTCGCCTCATGGCCATCGAGTGCAAAGTTTCAAACAGTGCCACAAACAGCGTCAAGCGCCTCAATAATGACGCTGCCGCCAAGGCAGAACGCTGGATCAATCAGTTCGGGAAAGCGCAGGTGGTTCCAGCAGCCGCGCTCGCTGGCGTTTTCAAGGTTCTCAACCTTGAGCAGGCCCAGGATCTGGGGCTGACCTTATTTTGGTCGCACGACCTGGACCAGCTCGGCACCTTCATCGAATCTACACGTTAATCGCCTGGTGGCACGTTCGTGCTTAGAAGCTCGTCGAGCGACAGGCCTTTTTCTTTGAGCACCAGTTCAAGCGCAGGCCGCAGGCGGCCGAGGCTCTCGTTGACGGCGTCGCGGACCGTGTCGACCATGACCTGTGTGCCCCGCTCGATCTCGATATTGAGGCGGTCGCCTGTGGCTTTTTGCTCGAATACCGTGGCGCGGCGAGTCTCGGGGATGAGCCAGACCTCGAACCAGCCTGCTTCGCGATCAACGTCGGACACCGTAAGGCTGGCACCGTTGACGGCAATATAGCCTTTTGCAAAGACGTATTTGCGAAACGCACGCGGGATATGGATGCGCAGTACCTTGTTGTTGTCCAGCGTACGCACGGATTCGATGGCGGCAGCGAAGTCTACATGCCCCGACAGCGGGTGCCCACCGATCTCGGCACCATCGCGCGCGGCGCGCTCGACATTGACCGCTGTGCCTGGCCGGTAAGCGCCCAGCGTGGTGAGATTGAGGCTTTGCAGCATGATGTCGAAGGTGACGCGCGTGGGAGAAAGCAACTCGGTGACAGTGAGGCACACGCCATCAACAGACACGCTGGCGCCGATGGCCAAGCCTTCGCAAAAGCCTTGCGGGAAGTCGATGGCGACGGTGCGCAGCCCCTCACGATCGTGGATGGAGGCAACCTGCGCAACCGCCTGAATGATACCTGTAAACATAAGACCCGCCCGCCTCAGTCGAAAAAAGCATAGGTATAGCACACAGCCCAGCGCACCGGCCGCCATGCGCGGCACAGCGTTTCGCGTCAGCTTGCGACAGCCATGTGTTCAAGCATCATTTTGAGCATCTGTTCGAGCTGCCGCGCCTGCCCCGGCGACAAGATGGAAAAGGCGTCACGCAGGCGCATACTGACATAAGGAAGCAGATCGTCGAGCAGGGTGCGGCCCGCATCGGTGAGCGAAACAACAATGCTGCGGCGATCGTTTTCACCGATGCTGCGCGAAACCAGGCCCCTTGCGGACAACTGGCCGAGAAGCCGAGTCATGTTGGGCCCTTTCTCGCCGCACACACTGGCCAGCGACGAGGGTGTCATGCTGTGCCCTTCAGTGCCGTGCAGCATTATCAGTATGTTGAACTCAGGAAAAGTAAGGCCCCAGGGCTGCACTGTCGCGGCGCCATGTTCTTGGATACGTTTGGCCGAAAGCTGAATAAAGCGCGAAAGCGCAGCGATCTGGCGCGGATAATCCGGAAACTGCTCGCACGAGTGGGCAAGCAACTGCTCTATCAACACAGGATTGGACATATGCAATTACAGACAACGAGGGAGCCAATATATTAATTCATTAATGAAATAAATATGCGCTCAGACCATCGTCCTCATCGGAAGACGGGCCGCCGGATCTTGACGATAGTATCTGCGCAACATGTCATACCATGCTGGCATGGCGTGCAGCAACGGGCAGGGGTCGATAAAAAATGTCTCGGAACTGACGGCGAAGAACTCAGCGGGATCTGTGGCGGCGTAAGGGTCCAGCGGCAAAGCATCGAACCAAGGCGCCGCTTCGTCGGACTCGGGGTCGACATCAGGCGGCACCGCCTCTTCGGCAACCGTGACCGCGTTGCAGAACAGTTTGAATGATGCATCCAGCACCCGCCGCCATTCGCGCACGGGAATGTCGCGGCGCCCTCCCAGGAACGGCACGCCGTCGGGGCCGCCGCCGTACAGGTCGAGCTTGTGCGCGAACTCGTGAATAACCACGTTGACATGCTCACACGGCATCGCCGACACGTCCTCCCAGGACAAGATCACTGGGCCGCCCTCCCAGGCTTCGCCGGCCGCTTCCTGGATGTATTCGTGCACCACGCCGCTTTCGTCCATTTCGGTGCGCGGGATCAGGAACCCACCGGGATAGACAATGATTTCCGTCCATCCCTCATATAAGGCGGGGTCGAGTTCGAGAATGGGCAGCGCGGCCTGAGCGGCGACGGACAACATGATGTCGTCGGTGACCGCGAAGCCGTGGGCGCCGCTGAAGGATTTGCTGGCCAGTATCCAGGCGGCGCGCTCGCGCAGCGCGGCGTCCTGGTGCTCGTCCAGCCCGTGCAGAAAGCCGTACCGGGCAAGCACGGCGCGCCACGCATCGGCGGAAATGAGCGCCAGCTCGCGAGCCACCTGACGCCGCGACGCGCCCCGCCCCGTTAACCACCTGAGCATATCAGCCTCTGGCAAAACTGCGGAACAATGCGATGGGATACTACCATAGCCTTCCTCGGCACGATCTTTGCTGCAATGCGACAGCGCATCGATCAAGCACAGTGCCAACCGCCGATTCTCCGGCCACTTCTATCGAAAATTGTTGATTGTGCAACGCAAAAATCACTAGAATCACTGCTTCAACCGGCAGCCGACTCCGCTGCGGAGACCCAATTTGACCAACCCCGATTCCCAGCCCAGCAGCAATCTCAAAACCCTCGCGCTTGCCGCCATTGGTGTTGTATACGGCGACATCGGCACCAGCCCGCTCTACACCATGAAAGAGGCCTTTGCCCCGGTGCATGGCCTGGCGCCTACGCAAGATAACATTCTTGGCGTTGTCTCGCTGATCCTCTGGGGCCTGATCATTGTGGTCACCCTCAAGTACGTCATCCTCGTCATGCGGGCCGACAACGAAGGCGAAGGCGGGATCATGGCTTTGCTGGCGCTGGCGCTTTCAACGTTCAAGCGACAGTCGCGCACCCACTATGTGCTGACATTCATCGGCCTGGTCGGCACGGCGCTGTTCTTCGGCGACGGTGTCATCACGCCGTCCATTTCAGTGCTCAGCGCTGTAGAGGGCTTAAGCATCGCCACACCAGCACTGTCTGGTTACGTCATGCCGATGGCGGTGGGCATACTGGTGGGCCTTTATATGTTGCAGCGCAAAGGCGCAGCCCATATCGGCAAGTGGTTTGGCCCCATCATGCTCGTCTGGTTCATCGCCCTGGCCATCATGGGCAGTCTCAATATCATCCAGCACCCTATCGTGCTGGAGGCGTTCAACCCCATGCACGCATTCGGTTTCCTGGCGCAAAATGGCTGGCTCGCCTTCATTTCGCTGGGCGCTATCGTGCTGGCGCTGACGGGCGCCGAAGCGCTCTATGCCGACATGGGCCATTTCGGCGCCAAGCCGATACAAGTTGCCTGGCTGTATGCTGTGTTTCCCGCCCTTGCACTGAACTATTTGGGCCAGGGCGCGGTGCTGCTGGCCAATCCGGCAGCCATCGTAAACCCGTTCTTTCACCAGCTTGGCAGCTGGAGCATTTATCCTCTGGTCATGCTGGCCACCATTGCAGCCATCATTGCGTCACAGGCCACGATCTCAGGCACCTTCTCAATCGTGCAGCAGGCAGTTGCGCTGGGCTATCTGCCCCGGCTCAAGGTGAACTACACGTCCGAAAGGCATATGGGGCAAATCTATATCCCCTTTGCAAACTGGCTGCAGATGACGCTGGTACTGATGGTGGTGATCGGCTTCGGTTCGTCCGAGCACTTGGCCGCCGCATACGGCATTGCCGTAACCACCACCATGTTGGCCACCACCTGCCTCACTTTCTTTGTCATCCGCTTCAAGTGGCGCCTGAATCTTGCGCTGTGCATCGGCGCCACGCTGATGTTCCTGGTGATTGATGTCGCACTGCTCAGCGCCAACCTGCTCAAGGTGGCAAGCGGTGGCTGGTTCCCGTTGTTGCTGGGCGCCGGCGTCATGTTGCTGATGCTGACGTGGCAGACTGGCCGTCTGATGGTGGCCGAAACTATGGAACGGCATCTGATCCCGATTGATGATTTTCTGTCGTCGCTGTTCACACACGGCATCACCCGCATCGCCGGCACCGCCGTATTCTTCCGCTCCGTAGGCGACGGCGTGCCGCATGCATTGCTGCACAACCTGTCGCACAATAAAGTACTGCACGAGCGCATCATTTTCCTTACCGTGCATGATGCCGACGTGCCTTACATACCTGCGGCGCGACGGATGAAGATCACCGAACTCGGCCACGGCTGTTACCAGATGGATCTGCATTACGGCTTCCAGGAAGAACGCGATATCCCCCGCGCCTTGGCGGCATGCGCGCCTTATGGCTTGACGTTCGAAATGCTCGAAACCTCATTCTTTATTTCGCGCCAAACCATTCTTGCATCGGGCCGCGGCCGCATGGCGCACTGGCGCCAAGCGCTGTATGTCACCATGGCGCGCAACGCCCGCTCGGCGGCGGATTATTTCCGCCTGCCGCGCAACCGCGTCATCGAACTGGGCGCGCAAATCGAGATCTAGCCGGCAGCCGCAAGGCAGTTGCATGCCGCATACCACCTGCGGTGGCGGCAGGGTTTCCGGCAGGCCCCGCCGCTTTGCACCATGCTCAGCAAGGCCTGGCGTATGAAACAATCGCAGCAAGAAACGGGATGTTTTCAGTGGCGGTTCAGCCTATCGTATAGGCATGCAACAACACGGGCGCCCGCCTCCCGCATGTACTGGATTGCGCACGGGCCCTGCTGTCCAGGAGGCTGATCATGGCGTATTCTTTTGCGAACAAACCATTCAACACGACCCCACCCCGCATGGCACAGAATGACGACGCACGCAGCCAAGCCTCGCGGGCCCACGCGGTGCGCCGTGCAGCGCTGATCGCGCGGGCTTGCCGCGAGATCGAGACGGCCGCCACGCCGCCTACGCTCGACAGTCTGGCCGCGCATGCTGGCATGAGCCCGTTTCATTTTCATCGCCAATTCAAGGCCGAGACCGGCCTGACGCCCAAAGCCTATGCCGACGCGCACCGAGCCCAACGGCTGCGCAGCGCACTGGCGCCGCAGGGCGGAGCCAGCGTGACGCAGGCTGCCTATGATGCGGGCTTCAACGCCAGCAGCCGCTTCTACGAAAAGTCCGACACACTGCTGGGCATGCCGCCACGCCACTATCGCGACGGCGGCGTGCAGGCCACTATCGTATTCGCTGTAGCGCAGTGCGCGCTGGGTGCCCTGCTGGTGGCGCGCAGCGACCGCGGCCTGTGCGCGATTTCGCTGGGCGACGACCCTGACGCGCTGGTACGCGCGCTGCAGGATAGGTTTTCCAAGGCTCGGTTGGTGGGCGGAGACGCTGAATTCGAGCACCTGGTGGCACAGGTGGTGGGTTTTATTGAAGCACCTGCGGTGGGCCTGAACCTGCCTTTGGACATTCGCGGCACCGCCTTCCAGGAGCGCGTCTGGCGCGCGTTGCGCGAGATCCCTGCGGGCGCCACCGTCACATACACCGAACTAGCGCGCCGCATCGGGGCACCGGGCGCAGTACGCGCGGTCGCCAGCGCCTGCGCCGCCAATACCCTGGCGGTCGCCATCCCCTGCCATCGCGTAGTGCGGCTGAACGGCGATCTGGCGGGTTACCGCTGGGGCATAGACCGCAAGCGCGAGCTTCTGCGGCGCGAGGGACAATCCGGCCCAAACATGCAAGAATAGGTGTAACAAAAACCACACCATTTACTTTCCATGCATGTCTGCATCATCGGCGCCGGCGTCATCGGCGTCGCCACCGCCTGGCAATTCGCGCAAGAAGGCGCGCGCGTCACACTGATCGATGCCGAGCCCGGCCCGGGCCAAGTCACCAGTTTCGCCAATGGCGGCCAGCTCAGCTATAGCTACGTTGCTCCGCTGGCCGACCCAAGCGTGTTTCCCCATTTGCCCGCATGGCTGCTCGACAGCGGCTCGCCATTGCGTTTCCGGCCCAGGCTGGATCCACAACAATGGCAATGGTGCATGGCGTTCCTGAAAGCCTGCCGCGCCGATGCCGTGCGCGACACCACCGCTGCCCTGTTGACGCTGTCTTACCTCAGCCGCGATACGCTGCACCGCTGGCAGGAAGACGCCGCGCTGGATTTCTACCACCAGCGCAACGGCAAGCTCATCGTCTACCGCAGCCATGCGCTGCTGGACAAGGCGCGCAGGCAGGTCGAATACCAAGCCACTCAGGGGGCGGATCAATCCGTGCTCGATCAGCGCCAG
Source organism: Paracandidimonas lactea (assembly GCF_021653995.1). NCBI lineage: Bacteria > Pseudomonadati > Pseudomonadota > Betaproteobacteria > Burkholderiales > Alcaligenaceae > Paracandidimonas > Paracandidimonas lactea. The sequence goes on along the minus strand of NZ_JAJJOZ010000006.1, from coordinate 77,207 downwards.
TGTGTCGCGCTCGAGCCTGCGCTGGAGGGCCTGGGCACGCGGCTAGCGGGCGCCATATATACCCCCGGCGAAGAAGTGGGCGATTGCTATCTTTTCACGCGCGGGCTGGCGGAGGCCTTGCAGCGCAATGGCGATGCTACGCTGATGTTCAACACCCGCGTTATTCGGCTGCGCCGTGAGCGCGGCCGCATTGTGGCCGCCCAATTCCAAAACGGCGGCGCGATCGAGGCCGACCATTTCGTGATTGCCGCCGGCCTGCACAGCCGCGCCCTTCTGCGCCCGCTGGGCGATGACGCGTTACTGTACGGCCTGAAAGGCTACAGCCTGAGCGTGCCCATGGGTGATTCCGCCGTACCCGCCATTAGTGTCACCGATTACGAACGCCGCATTGTCTACGCCCCCATCGGCTCGATCCTGCGCATTGCGGCCATGGTCGACATGGGCCAACCGGGCGCGGTAATCAATGCGCGCCGTGTGGAGTTTCTGAAAAAGCAGGTGGATGATACATTCCCTGGCCTGGCGCTGGGGCAGGCAGAAGCCTGGGCTGGCGAGCGGCCCGCCACGCCCGATGGCAAGCCCATCATCGGGCGCAGCAAGGCAGCAGCCAACCTATGGCTCAACATCGGCCACGGGGCGCTGGGCTTCACACTGGCCTGCGGCAGCGCGGTATTGCTCGAATCGATGGTGTCGCATCATAAGCCGGCCATCGCGCCCGGCCCATTTGCACCACGATAGAGCGCCCCACCGGCGTATGGCAGCGCATACTCAAGTGGCGTGAGGCCTGCTGCTTACCTGACCTGTTTCTTTTCCAGCTTGCGTGCCAGCGTGCGGCGGTGCATGCCCAGGCGGCGCGCCGCCTCGGAGATATTGAAATCGGTGGCCACCAGCATTTCGTGGATGCGCTCCCATTCCAGCGTCTTGATAGAGGCCTGACGCGTAGCGAGCTCGACATCGGTATTGCCTTCCGTCTTCTGAAAGGCATGTTCGATGTCGTCGGTATTGGATGGCTTGGCCAGGTAATGGCAGGCGCCCAGTTTGATGGCTTCGACCGCCGTGGCGATACTGGCAAAACCAGTAAGCACCACGATCAACATCGCGGGATCATGCTCATGCAGGGCCTGGACACAGGCCAGGCCCGAGGCATCGCCATGCAGCTTCAGGTCGACCACCGCATAGCCCGGCGAATACTCGGCCAGCAGCGCGCGCACACGCTCCAGGCTGTCGGCGGTGATCACCCGGTATCCGCGGCGCTCGAACGAGCGCGATAGCGTACGCGAAAGCGCCGCGTCGTCTTCCACCACCAGCAGCAGGCGCTCGGGCGCTGCCGTGGCGTGATCGCCGGATTCAGTCATCGTCATCATCGGTTTCCTCGGGCCTCAGGACGGACAACGGCAGCCGTATAGTGACTGACGCACCGCCAAAGGGTAGATTGCGCGCATGCAGCGTGCCGCTGAGCGTGCGCGCCACATTCAGCGACAGAAACAGGCCCAGCCCGCCGCCAGGGCGCCCTTTGCTGGACTGGTATGGCTTGCCCAGGCGCTCAAGCATGCCCGGCGGAAAACCCGGGCCAATGTCGGTAACATCGAGCACCAGCGTACCGCCATCGCGCGCAACCGTCAGGCGCTGGCCCCGGGGCGAGGCTTCCTGGGCGTTGTCCAGCACATTACAAATCATCTGCTGCAGGGCGCGGTCGGAAATAATGCGCACATCGTCGCCAAAGTGATTGTCGTACGCCAGGCGATTGCCCGGCCGCGATGCCCGCCACTGTGACACCAGTGTATCCAGAAACGTGTTGACCGTGGTTTCGGTAAGTGCCTCGCTGCGCGCCTCGCCCGCCGACATCAGGATGCCGCTAACGATGGTTTTGCAGCGCTGCAACTGTGCCTGCATTTCAAGCACATCCTGGGCAAAATCGGGGTCGCGGCTGACGGGCTCGGCGTGCGCCCAGTCGCCCAGGATCACATCGATCGTCGACAAGGGCGTACCCAGTTCATGCGCCGCACCCGACGCGAGCAGGCCCATGCGGACCACGTGCTCTTCTTCGGCCGCGCGCTGGCGCAGCGCGGCAAGCCGGGCGTCGCGCGCCCGCATGTTGTGCATGATGCGCGTGATGAAAATCACCAGCAACACGGCATTGAGCACGAAACATACCAGCAGGCCGAGCACGAAGAGGGGCGGCACGCCCCGCAGAGGATCGATGGGCAAGGCCAGCGGACGGCTGGCGAAGGCAAGCCCGAGAAATGCCAGGGCCGTCAGCAGCACCACGACCCAGGTTGCGAGAGGCCTGAGCAGCACTGCGGCCAATGCAACCTGCAGCAGAAACAGGAACACAAAGGGGTTGGTGGTACCACCGCTGAGATACAGCTGAAGCGTCAGCGCGGCCACATCCAGCGCCAGTGCCAGGAACAGCTCTATTTGTGTGACCGGCGTGCGGATACGCAGGCGCAACAGGCTGAATAAGTTGAACAGCGCCAACCCCACCACGACGGCGAGCATGGGTTCGAGCGGGAGAGGAATGCCAAAGCTGACCCGTGTGATCAGGATCGTGAAAACCTGCCCAAGCACCGCGATCCAGCGCAGCTGGATCAACTGCCGCAAGTTCTGGCGGCTTGAGCCGCTGCTGCCTGCCTGCGCAGCATCTGCGGTGTGGCTGGCTGCCATCATCATGCCTCAGGTTCGCCTGCAGCAGCCGGCGTGCGGCAGCGCCGGCGCTCCAGCAAGCCCACAAATACGGCGGCAGCCGCCACCATCGCAGCCAGGATGTACCATGTAATCGCGTAGCTGAGATGGTTGTCGCGAAAATGGACCACCGTCAGCCCTCGCACGGGCCAGGCATCCGGTAAGGCGGGGATTTCAGCCTGCTGGCGCAAGCCGTCGGGCCCGATTTCGTCGATGAAATACGGTGCCATGGGCGCCACGCCGTGCAGCGCCCCAATCGCTGCGACATCGCGAGAATACCAACGGCCGGCGGCCGGGTCGTTGTCGCGCAGAAACCCGCCGCCCGGTTCGGGCATCCGCAATAAACCCGTTACGGTGACCACCCCTTGCGGCTGGGGTGAGCCGCGTCGGGCTGGGTCGCGCTTATCGGGCGTAACAAAACCACGGTTGACCAGGACATAGCTGCTGTCGGTCAGACGCAGCGGCACAAGCACCCAGAAGCCCGCGCCAAAGTCGGTGGCCGCCTGCACCAGGGTTTCGTCTTGGTTGAGGAAGGTGCCGGTGACCGTAACGCGGCGGTATTCATCGGCCTGCGCGGTGACGGTGGACCACTGCGGCCGTGTGGGCGCGGGTACCGGCGCGGCATTAATGCGCAGGTTGACCCGGGCGATGAGATCGCGCTTCCAGTGCAGGCGCTGCACCTGCCAGGAGCCCAGCGCAACAAAGGCGCTGAAGGCCATAACGGCCGCCAGCGCCCACAGTATCAACACCCCCGCGCGATGTGCGCGGGGATGCGGTGATTGGACAGGTGTCATCAATCGTGGAGCATGTTCGGCATCATATTGGTGTTCATATGGTACATCACCCATAGTGAACCAGCCATGACGATCACCACGATCACCACCGTGAAAATCAGCGCCAGAACCGTCCAGCCGCTTTCGGATCGCGGGTTCATGTGCAGGAAGTAAACCATGTGTACGACCATCTGCACCGCGCCAATGGCCAGGATCACCAGGCCGGTGACGCCGGGCTTCTCGAACACATTGCCCATGACCAGCCAGAACGGGATGACGGTGAGGATAACCGAGAGGATAAACCCGGTCATGTACCCCTTGAACGTAATGTGGGCGTGCCCGCCTTCGTCGTGATGGGCACCGTGGTGGGCGTCATGGTGTTGGTGATTCGCGCTCATTACAGCACCCCCATGAGATAGACAAAGGTAAACACGCCGATCCAGATCACATCCAGGAAGTGCCAGAACATCGACAGGCACATCAGGCGGCGGCGGTTGGCAGCGATCAGGCCATGGCGCTTGATCTGGAACAGCAAGGTTACGAGCCAGATGACGCCAAAGGTAACGTGCAGGCCGTGCGTACCCACCAGCGTGAAGAAGCTGGACAGGAAAGCGCTGCGCTGCGGGCCGGCCCCCAGGTGGATCAGATGCTGGAACTCGTACAGCTCGATGGCCAGGAAGGCGAGCCCGAACAGGCCGGTGACGATCAGCCAGCCAAGGGTGCCTCCCACGCGATTCTGCTGCGCCTTGATCATGGCAAAGCCGTAAGTGATGGACGAGAACAGCAGCATGGCCGTGTTCAGTGCGATCAGATTCAGGTCGAACAGGTCGGCGCCCGACGGGCCGCCCGCGTACGCCCGGCCCTGCACGCCATAGACGACGAACAGGCAGGCAAAAATCAGGCAGTCGCTCATCAGGTAGATCCAGAACCCGAGCATGGTGCCGTTCTCGGGGTGGTGGTCTTCCCTGACGATGAAGTCAGGCTTGGCGCCCGCCACGGCCGGCTGGCCGGCGGCGCCCGTTTGGTGCATGGCGATAGTATTAGACATGGTTGGCAAGCTGCAGAGTACGCGCTTCTTCGACACGGGCGACTTCGTTGGCGGGGATGTGATAATCGCGCTTGTAGTTGAAGGTGTGATAGATCGTATAAGCCACGGTGGCGATGAAAGACACCGCCGCCAGCGGCCACATGTGCCAGATCAGGGCGAAGCCGCACGCCGTGCTAAGCATCGCGACAATGAATCCCGCACCCGTGTTCTTGGGCATGTGCACAGGCACGAAGCCATCGATCGGACGCTGGTAGCCCCGCTGCTTCATGTCCCACCACGCATCAAGGCTATGTACGCGGGGGGTGAAGGCAAAGTTATAGCTGGGCGGCGGCGACGACGTGGACCATTCCAGCGTGCGGCCATTCCAGGGGTCGCCCGTGTGGTCGCGCAACGCTTCGCGGTTGCGGTAGCTGACGTAGATCTGGATCAAGAAGCAGGCAATGCCCAGCGCGATCAGGAACGCGCCCACCGCTGCGACCTGGAACCAGATCTGCAGCGAAGGATCATCAAAATGGCTGACACGGCGCGTGATACCCATCAGGCCCAGGATATAGATAGGCATGAAGGCGACCCAAAAGCCCACCACCCAGAACCAGAACGACCACTTGCCCCAGAACACATCAAGCTTGAAGCCAAAAGCCTTGGGGAACCAATAGTTGATGGCGGCAAACAGGCCGAACAGCACGCCACCGATGATCACGTTATGGAAGTGAGCAATCAGGAACAGGCTGTTGTGCAGGATGAAGTCTGCAGGCGGTACAGCCAGCATCACGCCTGTCATGCCGCCGATCACAAAGGTGAGCATGAAAGCGACCGTCCACATCATGGGCAGCTCGAAGTGAATGCGACCGCGATACATGGTGAACAGCCAGTTGAAGATCTTGGCCCCGGTCGGGATCGAGATGATCATGGTAGTGATGCCGAAGAAGGCATTCACACTGGCGCCCGAGCCCATGGTGAAGAAGTGGTGCAGCCACACCAGATAGGACAGCACAGTGATGACCATCGTGGCGTACACCATGGAGGTGTAGCCGAACAGGCGCTTGCGGCAGTATGTGGCCACCACTTCGGAGAACACGCCGAACAGCGGCAGGATCAGGATATACACCTCGGGGTGGCCCCAGATCCAGATCAGGTTCACGTACATCATGGGATTGCCGCCCAGGTCGTTCGTGAAAAACTGCGTGCCCAAGTAGCGGTCCATGCTAAGCAAGCCCAGCGTCGCCGTCAGCACGGGGAAGGAGATGATGATCAGGATGTTGGTACACAGCGTCGTCCAGGCAAACACCGGCATCTTCATCAGGCCCATGCCTGGGGCGCGCATCTTAACGACGGTAACCACCATGTTGATGCCCGACAGCAGCGTGCCGACCCCGGCGATCTGCAAGGCCCAGATGTAGTAATCCACCCCTACATCGGGGCTGAACTCAAGCCCCGAGAGCGGCGGATAGGCCAGCCAGCCCGTCTTGGCGAATTCGCCCACGAACAGCGAGATCATTACCAGTACCGCACCGCTTGCCGTCATCCAGAAACTGAAGTTGTTCAGAAATGGGAACGCTACGTCGCGGGCGCCGATCTGCAGGGGCATGACGTAGTTCATCAGGCCCGTGACCAGCGGCATGGCTACGAAAAAGATCATGATCACGCCATGGGCGGTGAAAATCTGATCGTAGTGATGCGGCGGCAGGTAGCCTGCGGCATCACCGAATGCTATTGCCTGCTGGATACGCATCATGAGCGCGTCGGCAAAGCCGCGCAGCAGCATGATGATGCCCAGGATCATGTACATGATCCCGATCTTCTTGTGGTCGATGCTGCAGATCCAGTCGTGCCAGATCGTGCCCCACAGGCGGTTTCGGGAAATCAGATAGAGCAGCACGAAGCCGCCCAACACCACGGCGGCGAACGTCGCGACCAGGATCGGTTCGTGATAGGGAATGGATTCCCAGGTCAGACGACCCAATACCAGTTTTTGCAGGTCCATAAGTCTTACATCTGGTTTTGCCGGAACGGCAAGGATTGAAAAACGGCGGCGCACAAGGCGCGTCGGGGCGAAACAGGGCGGGTTGCCGTGGCAGCCCGCTTAGGACGAACGCGGCGCGCAGGCCCGGGGACTCCGCCCCAAGACGCCTGACGCGCGCACGTCGGATCAGTTACGAGCGCGCCTCGTGGGCAGCATGGCTACCATGGCTCGTTGGCGCAGCGGCCGGGGTGCTCATGTTGTGGCCTCCATGGGAGGACGACGCGGCGTTGGTCATGGCGGGCTGGTGCCCGGCGCTGCCAGCCTTTGCCGGTTGGTGCCCGGCGTCGCCGGTCGCGACGGGCTGGTGCCCGGCCTCGTCGCGGCCGCCCTGCAGGCTGCCCAGACCACCGCCGCCTTGGGCGTCAAGGTGCATGATGTCTCGCATGCACGCCGTGCCGGGCGTGACGCAGCGGTTGAGGATGGCGTCGTAGAGGTCGGGCGCAACGCTGGCATAGCGGCGCACAGGTTCGTTTTCGCTGGGGCGCTCGAGCGCAAGGTAGGACGTGCGGTCAAGGCTGGCGCCAGCGGCGCGGCCCTTCTCGATCCAGGCGTCGAAATCAGCCTGGGACAAGCCATGGAACTTGAAATTCATACCCGAAAAGCCTGCGCCACTGTAGTTGGCAGACATACCCTCGTAGACGCCGGGCTGGTTGATGACCGCGTGCAGCTTGGTCTGCATGCCGGCCATCGCGTAGATCTGGCCTGCCAGCGCCGGCACGAAGAACGAGTTCATGACCGACGAGGCCGTAATCTTGAATTCGATGGGACGGTCGACCGGCGCGGCCAGCTCGTTGACAGTGGCGATGCCGTATTCGGGATAGATGAACAGCCACTTCCAGTCCATCGCCACCACTTCGACCGTAAGGTTGCGCGTTTCGGCGGGGATGGGCCGCTGCGCATCGAGGCGGTCGAGCGGGCGATAGGGGTCGAGCTGGTGCGTACTGACCCAGGTAACGATACCCAGGGCGATGATGATCAGCAGCGGCACGGACCAGATCACCAATTCGAGCTTGGTGGAATGGTGCCAATCGGGATCGTAGTGAGCCGAGGTGTTCGACGCGCGGTAACGCCAGGCAAAAACCACCACCGCAATCATGACGGGCACGACAACGATAAGCATCAGCCCGGTGGCCAGAAGCAGAAGATCGCGCTGCTGAACGGCAATATCGCCCGACGGATTGAGCAACACAGCGTTACATCCAGAGAGGAGAACAGCGATGGAGGAAAGGAGGAAAAGCCGCAGATATTTGATACGAATCATTGCCGCAAGGCCGGAAATAGCTTAGGAGGACTGACGGCCGCTACTATAGGCTTGAACTTCCCCCGAGGGGAATTGGACATTTTGTCCTACTTTGTCTGATCGACGCAACACTTCAAGACAAGGGTTTTGTCCAATGGCGCACCGGCTGGGCGGATGGGATGCTTGAGGCGTCAACTGTAGCAAATGACAGTGCAAATGAAAGTGCTTTCGACACTGGAAGGATGAACAGCTTATGAATGTCCAGGCTCTGCAATACCCCGGTCCCGGCGCACGCGCCCAGGCGGATGACGACGCCCGCCTCGCCCGGGCCGCCCAAGGCCACGAATCCGTCACGCCAGGTGACATTGCGGTCGGCGTCATTATTGGCCGAACCTCAGAATTCTTCGACTTCTTCACCTACGGTATTGCGTCCGTCCTGGTGTTTCCCTACGTCTTCTTCCCTTTTGCCGACCCTTTCACTGGCACTATCTATTCCTTCGCGCTGTTTGCCCTGGCCTTTGTGTTCAGGCCGCTGGGCACTGCAATATTCATGGGTATTCAACGCCGCTGGAGCCGCGGCGCCAAGCTAGCGTCGGCATTGTTCCTGCTGGGTTCGGCCACGGCGGGGATCGCCTTCCTGCCCGGCTATGCCACGGCGGGGGCCACAGCCATCGTACTGCTGGGGGTGTTCCGCAGCGTGCAGGGCATCGCCTACGGCGGCTCCTGGGATGGCCTGCCCTCGCTGCTGGCCCTGAATGCCCCCGCGCGCAAGCGCGGCTGGTACGCCATGCTGGGGCAACTGTCGGCGCCGTTGGGCTTTGTGGTGGCTGGCGCGTTGTTCCTGTACCTGCACCAGAGCGTTTCGAAAGCTGATTTCCTCGACTGGGGCTGGCGCTTCCCGTTCTTCGTGGCCTTTGCCATCAACGTGGTCGGTCTGTTCGCCCGCCTTCGCCTGGTGCTGGCCAGCGAATATACCCAGATGCTGGAAGAACGCGAACTCAAACCAATCCGCGTTTTTGAAATGCTGCACACCCAGGGCTACAACCTGTTCATCGGCGCTTTTGCGTCGCTGGCCAGCTACGCGCTTTTCCATGTGGTCACCATCTTTCCGCTGTCATGGATCGCGCTGAATGAAAGCCAGGCCATTGGCGATGTGCTGATCGTGCAAATGATTGGCGCAGTGATCGCGGCCGGTTTTATGCTGCTGTCGGGTCTGCTTGCCGATCGCATCGGGCGACGCACCACACTGGGCTTGGTCGCCATCCTGATTGCAATCTACGCCATCGGTTCGCCTTGGTTGCTTGCCGGCGGGGTCGTGGGCCAGGATGCCTTCATTCTCGTGGGCTTCGCCCTGCTCGGCCTCTCTTACGGCCAGTCTTCGGGCACGGTGACCGCCAATTTCGTCCCGCAGTGCCGCTATATGGGCGCCGCGCTGACATCCGACCTGGCCTGGTTGCTGGGCGCCGCGTTTGCGCCGCTAGTGGTGCTGGGCCTCACGACCTACTTCGGCTTGGGTTCGATCAGCCTATACCTGCTGTCCGGCTGCGTGTGTACGCTGATAGCGCTACGCATCAATCGCCGTGTGCGGCATCCACGCAACGTGACATTCTGAACGCGACCGTCGTATCCACTTACATCGCGTCGCCGTCGTTTCAATTTGCAACCCATAGGGCGGGCGAGACCATTACACTGGTTTCGTCGGCCCCACGGGCCAAATGGACTACGACGAATGAACCGCAAACTATTGATTGCGACGCTTGTGTCGGCAGCCTTGGCCAGCACAGCGTATGCCGCCCCTCCTGAAGGCAAAGGCAACCCCGGGCACAGTGGCAAAGGCAACAGCCAAGTGCATGGACAAGGCAAAAGCAACGCGGGCGGCAAAGGCCAAGGCAACGGCAACGCGCACCGCGCCGACAAAGGCAACTCCGACAAAGTCTACCGCGCCGGCGGCCGCCACGATGGCGACGGTTACCGCGGCAGTGTACGCGGTGGCTCGGGCACAGACGTGCTGATACGGGCCGGCATCACGCTGGCGACGGCGCGCAGCTACGCCAGCGAATACGGCTACCACGGCTATTCCCCGCTGCCCCCGGGTATCCGCAAGAACCTGGCGCGCGGCAAGCCGCTGCCTCCGGGCATCGCAAAAAAACTTGTACCGGGGCCCATGCTCGCCCGTCTGCCTCATTACGATGGCTACGAGTGGCGGATCGCTGGCCGGGATCTGATCCTCGTGGCGCTGGGCACCGCCATCATCGCTGACGTCCTATTCGATGTCTTTTAAGCAATAACTGCCCCTGGGGCGCACAGGCGCCCCAGGGTGCGCTCACTGCGCTTGCGCCACAGGCAAGCGGATTTCCGCGACGGTTCCACCCTCGGCATCCTGCCGAAGTTCGAAACTGCCGCCAAAACGCCTGACGATCGCATCGACGATGGACAAACCCAGGCCGCTGCCCTGCCCCGGGCCCGCGCGCCAGAAGCGCTGGACGACGAATGGCCTGTCCTTGGCCCAGAGCCCCTGGCCCGTGTTGTGCACGGCAAAGCGGCACATCGCCTCATCGGGCTCCACGCACAGCAACACTGTCGTCCCCTCCGGCGAGTAGCGCAGCGCATTGTCGAGCAGGTTGCGCAACGCGGTAATCACCAGCACCGGCGGCATGTCGATCAGGCAGTCGGGCGCTTGCGCCCGCAGGCATATGCGGCGCGCCCCGGCGGCGGGAATATCATCGATGGCGAAGCGGGCGATATCCTTGGCATAGGCGATGTCCTGGCCTTCAAAATCGAACGGCCCCTCGACGCGAACCAGCATAAGTAACTGCTCCAGCGTGCGCTGCAGGCGTTGGACGCCCTGCTCAGCATTAGCCAGGGCGATCGCCCTGTCTTCACCCTGCGCCAGGCGCGCAACCTGGATGTGCGTCTTGACCACAGTCAATGGCGTACGCAGCTCGTGCGCCGCGTCGCCGGCAAATCGGCGCTCACGTTCGATAGCGCGCTGGGTGCGGTCGAGCAGCGAGTTAATAGTCTGCACGAGCGGCGTGAGTTCGGCCGGCAGCCTCGACAACGAAAGAGCATCGGTTGCTTCGGGTTGACGCCGGGCAAGCACTTGGCGCAATGACTCGAGTGGCGCCAGACCTTTGCGTATGCCGAACCATAGCACCACCAGGCTGCCCGCCATGGCGACAAGTACAGGAAGAATGGTGGACAGCAAAATTTTGCGCAGCAGCGCAAGCCGGTTTTCGACCCTGTCAGCGGCTGTCACCCGTTTGCCCGCCTGTTCGAGCGTATAGCTGCGCCAGCGCACCCCATTGATCGTGCGGGTACGGTAGCCGACGCTGACGGCGCCCAGCCCTTCGGGGCTGTCCAATGTACGGGCAATCACCCCCCCGTTCAGCATGCGAATCTCACACGCCACACCGTCTTTCGCAATCACATCCAGAATACTGCGCGGCTCGGATGACGCGGCGCCCGGCCCCGAAAAATCAGCGACCAACCCGGCCACCATGCTCGCGGAGGCAGCCAGCCTACTGTCGAGTGCGCGGCGGAACTCCGCCCGCACATCGGCGTACATCCAGACCGACGTCGCCAGCCACAGCACGGTATAAGACAGGCCGATAATGACCATGAGCCGCAAGCGCAGGGTCATGGACCAGCCTCTCCGAGCCGAAAGCCTACGCCCCGTATGGTTTCGACGATATGGGGCCCCAGCTTGCGCCGCAGATGGTGGATGTGGACATTGATCGCGTTGCTTTCGACATCACCTTCCATGCCGTACAAGCTGTCCTTGACTTGTTCGGGCGTGAGGATGCGGCCGGGGTTATTCAGCAGCGCCTGCAACAGCGCGAACTCGCGCCGCGACAGTTCCACCGGCTTGCCGGCCAGCAAGACCCGCTGATCGGCCGGATTGACACACAGGAGGCCATGCTGCACAACATTGGCGCTGCGCCCCGCCGCTCGGCGCAATAATGCCTGCAGGCGGGCCACAAGCTCGCCGAGGTCAAAGGGCTTGAGCAGGTAATCGTCCGCGCCGGACTGCAGGCCCGCAATACGGTGCTCGATGGCGTCACGTGCGGTAAGAATGAGAACGGGCAACGACTGTCCGCCGCTGCGCAGCCGTGCCAGCAGGCTCATCCCGTCTTCGTCAGGAAGGCCGAGATCCAGCACCACGATATCGAAATGGCCTGTGGCCAGCGACGTTTCGGCAGCCTGCGCACTGCTGACGTGATCAACGGTCATGGCGTGCAGGCGCAGGCCGGCGGAGATGCCGCTGGCCACAAGTGCGTCGTCTTCAATCAACAGAACATGCATGACATCCAGATAAAAACAAGTGTTGCGGAGAGGCACGACAGCCACGGGCGGCCGTTGACGCTGACACCCGCGGCATGCGGCATCCGCGTCGTGCTGCGCAACCGCCATCATAGGCCATACATGGCACCGCCTGTGAGCGTAATCCCTAGTGTTCGAACTCGCTGAAAAGCCGCCTTATTCAGCAAGCTGACAACTGCGCTCCGTTATACTCCTTCGCGTCCATAAGCGCGCGGGCGGCCAGCCCGGCAATGGCTGTATGATGCCTACCCTTCCGGCTCGACTCGTCCGCCTGCTTGCTGCAGCCATCCTGTGCGCAGCCGCGCATGCCGGCGCATACGCCGACATGGCGGCAACGGTGGCATTACCCACCGCCCCAAGCGCAACAACCGCGCTTCCAGTTCCAATAGCCAACGCAGCGGCAACGGTATCGCCCGCCCCCGCTACCTGCAATTTCCTCAAAGACTTGGCTTTTGTCGCGCACCAGGACGACGATCTGCTGTTCATGAACCCCGATCTGCGCGATGGCATCGCAGCAGGCGGCTGCTTGCGCATGGTGTATCTGACCGCCAGCGATCGCGGCGAGGGGAACCCATACATGCTGGGACGCGAGCGCGGCGTGCGTGCGGCTTATGCCTATATGGCCGGCGTGCCTGACCAGTGGCGCGAAGACAGCGTCGTTGTCGGGCATCACCATATCGCCCGCTTTACGCTGCAGGGCAACCCACGGGTGGAGCTATGGCATTTGCGGTTGCAGGATCCCTGGCTGGGCCGCGGCTGGGGCAGCCTGACCCCACTGAGCCAAACGGAATCCGTGTCCGGTGCGGTCGTCGAAACACTTGGCGACTACCGCGAGCAATACACCCGTGCCGATCTCGTCGCTACGCTCGCGGCCATCATCCAGGCTTACCAGCCCACCTCCGTGCGGCACCTGGACGACACGATCAGCGTACCCTACACCCAGCTTTGCTGGCGCTGTGCCGGGCATGACCACCCCGATCACATCGCCAGCGCACGCCTGGTGCGCGACGCCATGCTGCTGGCACCGGGCACTTATGCGGAAATCGGGTACGTGAATTACCCCACCCAGGAACGAACGGCTAATTTAAGCAATTCAGAAACCAGCCTTAAGGCGGACGTTTTCAGGCATTACGCCTGGAATGACTACCGCTATTGCGCGCGCGCCGACACCTGCAACGAACCTGCGGGGCCGGCGGCAGCATGGGTGGGCCGCACCTATTTCGTTTCACGCCGCAACACCCCGCCGGCCGCCCTGCTGGACGCCCAAGGCGGCCTGTTGCTGGCCGCGCCTGGCGAATACAACAACGCAGTCAATATATGGCAGGGCGGAACAATGGGTTGGCATGCCTTGGGCGGGCGCACTGCCAGCCCGGTGCTTGCCGTCGCCGGCACAGGCGGCCAAGCGGGTTTGATTTCCCGGGATACGCTGGGCCATCTCTGGTACAACCACCAACTCGCGGGTACTGCCTGGTCTGGCTGGCAGCCCCTGGGCGGACGTCGCACGCCACACCTGCCAGCGCAGACGGCCGCAGGCGCCCCCGCCCTACTGCTGCTGGCCAACGACGGGTTGTACTACTGGGCAGCCCTGCCTTCGCATACCCACACTTGGAGCAGTTGGCAGCCCCTGCCGCCCCTGCCGGGCGCCACGCGCTACACCGCCCTGCTGCGCGAACCCAGCGGCGGCCTGCGCGCCTTCGCGGCTGACTCCCAGGGGCGTCTGTACACCCTGGCTTGGCATAACACAACGGCCGGAGCCGTATGGCAGCATGTGGCCGCACCTGCCATACAGGGCGACATGGCTGTGATACGCGATGGCGCTGGCGATGTCGAGCTGTACCTGCGCAAACGCGACGATGGGCATCTACTGCGCATGACTGGCCGCTACCGCAATCCAGCCGCGCCGCGCATCATCCCGGCAATGCTTGCCAACCACCAAGGCGCAATCGCCGCGCCCGCCCTGGGCGCGGCCGCCGCGCACCTTACACCGTCCGCCCCCTCCCTGCCCCGCAGGGCCGACACGCTGGACTGGCTGGGCACAAGCGACCTGGGCATCGTTTTCAGCGGCCCACCCGCCATCGCCCTGAACAGCGCAGGCAATGTCATGGTCGCCACACTGGAAACCCCAGGCGGCGCGCTGTGGCTGACAGAGGCCGGGCAGCCACAGCGCCTGCCTGCCATCGCCGCCTCGCCACCTGCCCTGCTGACCTCCAACGCCGGCACGTACATCATCGCGCGGGCCACAGGCCCGACGCAGCACTACGAAATGCTCATGCGCCAACATGATGCCTGGCGGCCTTCGGCCACCGCCTCACCCCTTGCCTTTGGCGGCGGTGCATATCGCAGCACACCTGTTGGCACGCAGCATGCTCCGGCAGCCATCGCGACGCCCCTGAGCGTCCCGACGCACACCGTGTCACTCAATATAGGCAACGCTAGCGCCCACGCCGCGCCATAGTCCGCGAAGCCGCACTGCCCACGCACGCCGCGCGGAGCGTTAACCGCGCAGCAACGCATCCTGCGCATAGCCAGCCGCGGACTCCCGGATCTGAACGATGAAATGGCTGAGCGCCATCGACAAGGCGCGGCGGTTATAGGCAATCGCAAGATGGGCCTGCGGCACCGCCTCGTCTGCAATCCGCACGTACGCCACCCCTTCGGCCCGCAGCTGCTGCATAGTGTGCGGCACCAGCGAAACCCCCATGCCTGCGGCCACAAACGTGATCACTGATGTCATCTGCGGCACCTCGACCCTTACCTCCGGTTCAAATCCGCAACTCGCGCACGCCTGGACAACGGCGTCGTAGATACCGGTCCCCACCTTGCGTGGGTAGAAAATGAACGGTTCGCCGTTCAGATCGCGCAGACTGATAGCGGCTCGGCCCGAGAGGCGATGCGCGCTTGGAAGCACGGCCACCATGGGTTCATGCAGCAGCGTTTCGATCTGCACATCGGCGGCTGACGGTGCCGGTGCGCGGATAAAGGCCAAGTCAGCCTGGCCGTCCCTGACAGCGCTGACCAGCTCATTGGTGGTGCGCTCCAGCAAGGTAATGGCGACGCTTGGAAAACGCTCTCGGCAGGCATGTATGACGCGGGGCACGAAGGGATGAATACTCGCTGACACGGTAAACCCGACTGTCAGCGTGTCGATCTCGCTTCGCCCCACACGGCGCGCAGTCTCGACCGCGCGATCTGCGCTCTGAAGCAATCGCGTGGCCTCATCGAGAAAGGCCTGCCCCGCCTCGGTCAGTTCCACGCCCCGACGCCCTCTGAGCAGTAAAGTCACGCCGAGCTCGCGCTCGAGCTGCTGGATCTGCTGGCTGAGCGGCGGCTGGCCTATCCCGAGCCGCTCCGCCGCGCGGGTGAAGTGCAGCTCTTGCGCCACCGCCACGAAGTACCGAAGATGCCTCAGTTCCATATCAATAACATATCAAATCATCTTTTTCATATATTGGACGAATGATACAACCCTTCGTAGTATTACAGCATTGCGTCAATCGGGCGCACCGCCTCCACGCCTCCTAGAACGGAATTACGCCATGCCTATCGTCTCCCGCGCCGATTCTCCCTCCCTGCACTACACACTTTGTGATTACACCGACCCTTGGACGGATGCACCCTATCTGTTTCTTCAACACGGCTACGGGCGCAACGGCGGCTTCTGGTTCCAATGGGTTCCACAGCTGTGCCGTCATTTCAAAGTGATTTGCCCGGATCTTCGCGGACATGGACAGTCTGATCGGGCATTCGACCTGGATACAGGGTTCACGCTCGAAACCCTGAGCGATGATGTAATCGCCATCGCAGACTCTCTCGGCATCAAGCAGTTTCATTATGCGGGCGAATCCATCGGCGGACTGGTCGGCCTGGCCGTTGCTGGTCGATACGCAAACAGAGTCGCAACGCTGACCAACATATCCGGCCCCGTATTCATTTCGCAAGGTGCCCGAACCGCTTATGCGCTGGGCCAGGGTTCTTGGCCCGATGCCGTCCGCAAACTTGGCCCGCGCGAATGGCTGGACCGCACAAATGCTTCGACCCGCTTTCCGCCCCAGACCGAGGCGGGCTTCCTGGCATGGTATACGGCAACTGTAGAAAAAACAGGTACGGACGTCCTGGCGGCTTTGGCCCAGTTTGCGCTCGATGCCGACGCCACCCGTTACCTTGCTGATATCACTGCACCCACGCTGTGCCTCTACCCCCAACAAGGCGCCATTGCCAACCGCGAACAGCAGGAAACATTGGAACGCCACGTAAAGAATCTGACCATTCAACAGGTCAGCACAACCTACCACATGATTCAGCACATCGTGCCTGACGAGTGCACTGCCATGCTCCGGGCCCATATTGCCCGTAATTCGTCCAATGGAGACAAACAATGATTAAACGGCTCGTATACACGCTGATCCTCTCGGCCACAGCCAGCACCGCGGCCATCGGGCAAGCCTTGCCTGACGGCCCGCTGCGCATGCTGGTGCCATTCTCCGCCGGCGGCTCCACAGACATTCTGGCCCGACTGATGGCCAATGAAATGGGAAACACGCTGGGTAGAACAATCGTGGTGGAAAACAAACCGGGCGCCGAAGGGTTTATTGCAGCCCGCGACTTGAAAAACAGCGCATCCGATGGCCGCACCATGATGATGGTCACCACAAGCGTCTACGCCATCAACCCGGCCATCTTCTCGCAGATCCCATACTCGCCGGCCAAGGATTTCTCGACCGTGGCCATGATTGCGTCATCGCCGAACGTATTCCTAGCGCCGTCCAATTCCCGCTTTAATTCGCTTGCAGACCTGCTCAAGCAGGCGGAATCATCCCCAGAAAGCGTGGCCTATGCAACCGGGGCAACCATGCATCTACTCAATGCAAAATGGCTGGAGGCCAAATCCTCAGCCAAAATGGTGAGTGTCCCTTACAAGGGTAGCGCCGCGGCGTATCCCGACCTGGTGTCGGGGCGCGTCGACTTCATGGTCGACCAGCCCTTGTCATCGATGTCGCTGATCAAGGACGGCAAGCTGAAGGTGCTTGCCGTCAGCTCGCAGAAACGCTGGGATCAGTTGCCAGACGTGCCAACCGTTGCGGAACAAGGGTTTCCGGATTTCGAGACAACGTCATGGTGGGCCGTGCTGACACCATCTGGCACGCCTCCCGAAACGATGAAGCAGTTGCACGCCGCCGCGGCCAAGGCGCTGGAAAGTGACGCAGTCAAGGAAAAGGTGCGCCAACTGGGCGCGGATATCGCCGCCTACAGTCTCGAGGACGGACAGCGCTACACCGCCGAAGAGCTCAAGAGATGGCAGAAGATCGCTGCGGAAGCCAACGTCAAGATGAACTGAGAACGGTGCGCGAACGACGATGCTCAAGCTGTCCGCCAATATTTCCCTGCTCTATCCCGATCTCCCGTTTCTGCAGCGTGTCGAAGCGGCCGCACAGTCGGGTTTCGGGGCTATCGAGGTTATGTACCCTTATGAGCACAACGCAGACGACCTCGCGCACGCACTGCGTAAATTCGGCCTGACGCTCTCTGTGCTCAATGCACCGCCAGGAGACTATGCGGCAGGCGAGCGCGGGCTCGCTGCCATACCGGGGCGTGAGCAGGACTTCCGCGACAGCATTACGCGCGCAATCGACTACGCCAACGTCACAGGCTGCCAAAATGTGCATGTGCTGACGGGCAACATTCCCGCGGGTGCGCCCAGCGAGGCTGTGCGCCAGACCATGCTCGTCAACCTCATCTATGCGGCCGAGCGCTTCGCCCCCCATGGCATCGCGCTGCTGCTCGAACCGTTGAGCAGCCAGGTGCTGCCCGACTACTCCCTGACACGGGTTGAAGCCGCCTCGGAATTGCTACAAGCGATCCGACACGCGGGATGCGCCAACGTGGGCCTACAGGTTGACCTTTACCACACCCAGATGGAGCAAGGTAATCTTGCGGCCCTGCTGCGGCGATATTGCGACGAGATCGACTACATCCAGATCGCGGGCGTTCCCGGCCGGCATGAGCCCACCGTCGGCGAGATCAACTATCGCTATCTCCTGGATCTTCTCGCCTCGCAGGGTTTCGAGGGGTGGGTGGGCTGCGAGTACACCCCCCGCGAAGATACGGACACGGGCCTGGCATGGGCGCGCAGTTGGGGGCTGTTGAATTCAACGGGACGCAAACAATGAGCACTGCACATACCGAGCCCCCGCTGTGCCTGCCGCCCCACAGCGAGCTTACGCGTGCAGACTACACCTTGCCGGTGGGCGCCTGCGACACTCATGCCCACGTTGTATCGCCGGACACTACGCAGTTCCCACTGTCTGCTGATCGCAGCTACACACCTCAACCCGCACCAGAAGGCGACTATCTGCGAATGCTTGCCGCGCAAGGCATGACGCGCGGTGTACTTGTGCAGATCAGCGTCTACGGCACCGACAACCGCTATATGCTCGATGTACTCAGGCGCCACCCCCAGCGCCTGCGCGGCGTGGCCGTGGTCAGCCCCGACGTTTCCGACGCTGAACTCGAAGCCATGCATCGTGCCGGCGTCCGCGGCGTGAGGCTCAATGTGCTGTTCAAGGGCGGCATCGGATTTGATGCAATGGTGCGGCTGGCCCATCGCATACGCGATTTGGGCTGGCACATGCAGTTTCTGCTCGACGCCCGGCAACTGCCCGATCTCATGCCTCTGATGCAACGGCTTCCCATACCCGGCGTGCTCGATCATATGGGCCATATGCCAGTTGCCGAAGGGCCTGATGCGCAAGGCCGGCAGGCGCTCCTGCACCTGCTCCAGGCGCATGGCTGGTGGGTCAAGCTTTCGGGTGCGTACCGCATCAGCGACGACTGGCAAGCCTTTCGCGACGTCACAGCCTGGGCACAGACGTTGGCCAACGCAGCGCCCGACAATATCCTGTGGGGCAGCGATTGGCCCCACGTACACATCAGCCGCATGGTGGATACCGGCATACTCAGGAACCAACTGGCGCAATGGATTCCCGATGAAACGCAGCGCCGCAAGACGCTGGTTGACAACCCCGCAAGGCTTTACGGCTTCGACACCGCTTCCTGATCCTCCCTAGCCTGCAACGCGGCCATGGCTTGCCTGAGGCGTGAAAGCGGTGGGCCGCTGCCGGCAACGGGGCATAACTTCGTCCTCGGTGTTTCGTCAGGGTATAGTTCCTGAACACGGCAGCCGCGACCGACGACGCGTTCGCGATTCACGATGCGCGATGCGCGATGCGCGATTCATGGTTCGCGATGGGCGATTCACGATTCCTCATTCATAGCTGACGATTCGTCGTTCGCTGTTCGTCGCTCGTGATTCGCCTGCCAACCTTGCAAACAAACATACAGGGGCAATACGAAATGGTGTCATATCACTCACTCGGCCGTAGCGGCCTCAAGGTGCCGCGTCTTTGGCTGGGCGCAATGATGTTCGGCAACCAGGCCGACGAGACAGCCGCACGCGAAATCGTCGCCGCCACGCGCGACGCAGGGCTCAACGCCATTGACACGGCGGACAACTACGCCGACGGCGAGTCCGAGCGCATCGTGGGCCGGCTGATCGCGCAGGAACGTTCACGCTGGGTCGTCGCCAGCAAGGTGGCCAACCCCATTGGCAACGACCCAAACAGCCGCGGCCTGTCTCGGCGCTGGCTACTGCAGGAAGTGGAGAACAGCCTGCAGCGTCTGGGCACCGACTGGATCGACCTGTATTACATGCACCGCGACGACCCGGACACGCCGATCGAAGAAATCCTCTCTACGTTCGCCCGCCTCATCGACCAAGGCAAGATTCGCTATTACGGCCTCTCCAATTTCCGAGCCTGGCGCGTGGCACAGTTTGTCGAAACCGCGCGCCGCATGGGTATCCCGCAGCCTGTGGCATGCCAGCCGCCCTACAGTGCCGTCACGCGCCTGATCGAAACCGAACTTCTTCCCAGTTGCGCCCACTATGGCGTGGGTGTCGTAGCCTACAGCCCGCTGGCGCGCGGGGTGCTTTCAGGCAAGTACGAACCAGGCACAGCCCCCGCCGCGGATACGCGAGCAGGCCGCAGCGACAGGCGCATTATGCAGACCGAGTTCCGAACCGAATCGCTGGACGCGGCACAGAAACTGAAGGCCCATGCACAATCACGCGGCTTGAGCCCCACCCAGTTCGCAATCGCCTGGGCGCTGAACAATCAATTGATCAATGGCGTTATCGGGGGGCCGCGAACCCTGGCGCAATGGGCCGACTACATCGCGGCACTGTCGGTGCGCATTACCGAAGAAGACGAAGCTGCGGTCGACGCATTGGTGCCGCCTGGGTATGCGTCGACGCACGGCTATACGGATCCTGCATACCCGCTGACGGGGCGGGTGGTGTCCCAACACATCACCGCTCGGCGTATCTGACACCCGAATCGCTGCGATATACGCGTCAGTGTGATCTGGCGCAAAGAGTGGGAGTATTTCCTGGGGCGATGCGTCACTTTCTATCGTACGTGCCGATAGAATGCAGACATGGACGTTTGGCGGCATTCATTTGCCGGGCAGCGGTTCCGCAGGCGGCACCGCTGTGCGGCTATTCATGTCGCTCATGATCGCAACGACTGGAGCACTCAGCATGTCAATAAGCAGAAGAGCGGTTCTGCTGGCAGCCACCAGCCTGGCCACGCTATTGCTGGCCGGATGCAGCGGCGAGAAAAAACTCGATAACGTGTCCGGCATGGATCTTTATGGCTCGGGTATCGGCACAGGCTTTGCGCTGCAAGGCGCGGACGGGCGACAGTACTCGCTGCCCGACTTCAAGGGCAAAGTTTTGCTGGTTTTCTTCGGGTTCACCCAATGTCCCGACATCTGCCCCACCGCGCTGTATCGCGCATCCGAAGTAAAACGGGAACTCGGTGCTGATGGCAACAGACTGCAGGTCGCCTTCATCTCAGTCGATCCCGAACGGGATACACCGGAGATACTGCGCGCCTACACCGAGGCATTCGATCCGGGCTTTCTTGGCCTGTATGGCACTCCTGAACAAATCGCCGCAACGGCGGCGGACTTCAAAGCGTACTACCGCAAGGTGCCAACGGGCTCGTCCTACACCATGGATCACACGGCCTTGAGCTACGTCTTTGACGCAGACGGAAAGCTGCGGCTGGCACTTGGCCATAATCAGCCCATTGAAGAATTCGTAAGCGATATCCGCAAAGTAATGGCTCTCGGTTAATCCAGCCGGCTGATCCCGCCCGAACGCCTTACACGTGCTTCTTGCTCATCACTGTTCAGTTTCATTGCAACGGGCCGTCGCGCCCGCGTCCGCACTCTCAGGAGAATAACCATGCGCACAGTTTTCCCTACTTCCATGAACAAAGCCACCGCCATACTGAGCACAGCACTGATGGCGCTCACGGTGGCGTTGGCGACGCCCGCCCATGCGCAAGTTTCGGTTGAGGATGCCTGGGTGCGCGGCACTGTCTCTGGCCAACAGGCCACGGGGGTATTCATGACGCTGAAGTCGAAGACCGACGCGAAACTCGTGGCAGCCGATTCGCCCATAGCCGGCACGGTGGAAATCCACGAGATGGCCATGGACGGGAACGTCATGAAAATGCGGCAGATCCCATCGCTGGCGCTGCCCGCCGGCCAGACGGTCATGCTCAAGCCCGGCGGCTATCACATCATGCTGCTGGACCTGAAGCAGCCGATAAAGGCGGGCGAGAAGATCCCCGTCTCGCTGGTTGTCGAAGCCGCATCCGGCAAGCGTGAAACCCTGCAGATCGAAGCGGCCGCGCAAGAACTCGGTGGTGGCAATATGCACCGGGGTGGCGGCCCGCACAATATGCGGCAACGTTAGGCCATGATTGGGCCGGCGTCGGGCCATGCGGCAGCGACGCCAACCGCACCCACAACGGCACCACGGTGACCGGACGGCAACGCCACGCTATGCCGGCGGTGGGCCAAGCCGACGGAAGCGTCAAACCGTGGCCCGCCGCAACGCACCGGCTCAGCGCTGGGTAATAAACTTCGTTACCAGATAGCCATCGAATGTCTCCTGGCCACCCTCACTGCCGATGCCACTTTCCTTGACGCCGCCGAACGGGCATTCCGGGAAGGCCATGCCAAAGTGGTTGATGTTCACCATGCCAGCTTCCAGCGCCGTCGATATCCGGTGCGCGCGCTGGAGCGAGTTAGTGAAAACAAAAGCGGCCAGCCCGTAGGGCACGCTATTGGCGCGCGCGAGTACGGAATCTATATCATCGAAGCGCGCGATGGGCACCAAGGGGCCAAACGGTTCCTCTGTCATCACACGCGCCGCATCAGGCGGATCAAGCAATACCGTAGGCGGGAAGAAATAACCTGCGCCTTGCAGCCGCTCCCCACCAAGGGCGAGCGATGCCCCCAGGCAACGCGCATCCGCCGTCAAACTTTCCATAGCGAGCAGGCGCGCCTCGCTCGCCAACGGCCCCATATCCGTATCCGGAAGCAGGCCATCACCCACGCGCAGCGTTGCGAGCGCATCAGTGAAGGCCTGGACGAAGCGGTCGTGAATGCCGCGTTGCACATAGAAGCGGGTGGGCGATACGCAGACCTGCCCCGCATTGCGCATTTTGTATCGAGCCAGCATCCCAGCCGCACCTTCCACATCTGCGTCGTCGCAGACAATAACCGGTGCGTGTCCGCCCAACTCCATGGTCGCGCGCTTCATATGCGCGCCCGCCTGCGCTGCCAGCTTTTTGCCAACTGCCGTTGAGCCAGTGAAGGTAATCTTTCTGACGATGGGCGATGCGATCAGATAGCTGGAGATGTCAGCCGGCTCGCCCCATACGATGCTCAGTACCCCGGGCGGCAGACCTGCCTCGTGAAAAGCACGTGCCAACGCAAGCACTGCGCTGGGGGACTCTTCCGGCCCTTTCAGGATCATCGGGCAACCTGCGCCGATAGCGGCGGCAACTTTCTTGATGGCTTGGTGAAGCGGGAAGTTCCATGGTGTGAACGCCGCGCATACACCGACCGCCTCGCGCACCACCATCTGCCGCACCGTGGGGTCACGCGGCGGAATAACGCGTCCGTAGATGCGCCGACATTCCTCCGCGTGCCACTCTGCGATCTCAGCGCTGGCGATCACCTCACCCACCGCTTCCTTTAACGGTTTGCCCTGATCCTGAGTAATCCCGCGGCCGATCTCTTCCGCGCGCTCCCGCAGCAGGCTCGCCGCCGCGCGAAGAATGCGCGAACGCTCCATGGGGTCCGAAGCTTTCCAGTGCGCGAATGCGCGCTGCGCGCTTTGCAGCGCACGATCCAGATCATCGCGATCCGCACACGGCAGCGATGCGATGCGCAATGCCGTGGCCGGGTTGATCACCGCCCGCACTTCGCGGCGGCCGGCATCGATAAACTCGCCGTCTAGATACAGTTGAAGTTGGGGATACATTGTGGCGCCTGCTGGTTTGACTGATCCGAATGCCTGGGCAGCCGCGATCGGCGGCCCAGGATCGGCCCTACTCGGGCTTGATGCCGAGTTCATTCACAATCTGCTTGTACTGCCCAGCCTCCGTCAACATCTGCTGTTTGACTTGCTGCGGGGTTCCGCGGCGCACAATCAAGCCGCGCGCCTGGTACGACTTCAACAGCGCGGGCTCTTCGAGCACCTTGTTCACCTTCTCGTTGATCTGTGCCACTACCGCATCGGGCGTTGTGCCCGGCGCCACCAACGTGAACGTCGTCGAAGGAATACTCGCCGGCTTGCCGCCCGCTTGCTGCAGCGTTGGTACATCTGGCATCAACGCTGTGCGCTCGTCCGTACCCACCGCCAGCACCTTCACATTGCCAGCCTTGCTTTGCTGAGACATCACCAGCCCGCCCGCGATCATCGCATCGGTTTCGCCCGCCAACAGGCCATTGAGCGCGGGACTCACACCGCGATACGGAACATAGGTAAAGTCGACGCCTTCCGCATTCGCCAAAGAAGCCATGCCAAGGTGTGTCACGTGGCCCTTGCCGCCCGTCGCCACATTGACCGCATTAGGGTTCTTCTTTGCGTAAGCGATGAATTCCTCAAAGCTATTGACCGGAAAATCCTTGCGCACGGCCAGATAGAGATTGACACTAGCCAGATCGGCCACCGGCTTCAGATCCTTGTGCCAATCGTAGGTAAGCTTGGTATACAGGTACGGATTGGTCTCGAGCGCAAGGCGATCCACCATCAGCAGCGTATTGCCGTCACCTTCTGAACGCGCGACGCTCTCGGTGCCAATAATCGCGTTCGCGCCGGGGCGGTTCTCCACCACGAATGTCTGCCCCGTCTGCTTGTTCAGGTGATTGCCAAGATCACGAGCGAGCACATCAGGCTCCGTGCCGGGCGGATAGGGCACCACAATTCGCACCTGTCCAGTAGGCCACGCCGCGCCGCGTATCGCTGGGGCATCGGTTTTTTTGCCGTTTTGCCCGGTATTGGCAATGCCCACACCGGCGGCAATCGTGCACAGCCCCACCACCGCGCCGATCAGGCTTATCTTCAGCAACTTGGTCATCATTGTCTCCAGGGTATTAATAATTAATATTTCATTCGAGGGATGCGTTGATGCGGCGGATCGTGCTTACCAGCGGCCGATCAAAATATTCATCATTCGCTCATGCGCGTTGGTTCGGTCTATCACCTGGCGCGTTGTCTCGGAGGCGCGGCCCTTCAACTGATCGTGCCAATCCATCAAGGCTTCCTCCAGCCGCCGGCGCACCGGCGCCAGCGCCTGGCATTGCCCGAGGTCGGTAAGTTCGTGGGGGTCATCCCTCAGGTTGAACAACTGCGGCCGATACCCCTGCCAGAACATGGCTTTGTAGTGGCCGTCGTACACCATCATGCCTTTGCATTCGGTCACGTCGCGCCCAAGAAACTGGCGCGCCTCGCGATATGCGTAATCCAGGCTGCCCACCGTATATGCGCGCGCCACGTCGCCCTCGCCTCTAATCCCGGGCAGCAGGGAACGGCCTTCCACGCGATGATCGGGGATCTCGATGGACAGCGCATCCAGAATCGTAGGTGTCACATCAACGCACTCGGCCAGCGCACGGCTCACCGTGCCGCGCGAGCCATCCGCACGCGCTGACGGGTCGTAGACGATCAGCGGTACCCGCATCGCACCCTCGAAGAAATACTCTTTCTCGCCCAGCCAGTGATCCCCCAGCAGATCGCCGTGATCCGAGCAAAACACGATCAATGTATCCGCCAGACGCCCCGCTTCTTCCAAGTGATCCAGCAAGCGGCCGATATGATCGTCGATCTGTTTGACCAGACCCTTGTAGACGGGTTTGACGGTGCGCCACACCTCGTCCCTGGCTAGCGACTCAGACTCTTCGTGCCGCTGATAGGCGGCATGTACAGGATGCGCCGCATCCGAACGCTCAGCCTCGGTACGCACAGGCGCCGCAAGCGCATCGTCCTTGTACATATCGTGGTAGGGCGCGGGAGCCTTGTACGGCCAGTGCGGCTTGATATAAGACAAATGCAATACCCACGGCAGCTCGCCCTGCTCGTCAATGAAGCGCATGGCGCGCGTCGTCAGATACGCGGTTTCGGAATCCTCTTCGCGCACGCGTGCTGGCAGGCCCGCGTTGCGCAGATACCAGCCCGACTTGAATTCTCCGTCCGACCCAACGCTGCCGATGACGTACTGCTCCCAGGGCCGCTCGCCCGCATAGCCTTTTTCATGCAGGTACGCGCGATAGGGCGAATCTGGCTTCATTTCGAAATGGCCATCGTAGCGTTCCAGCGGTTTGAATCCGCCCTCCCAGAACCGTGTAGCCGCATCCTGCCCCACCATGAACCCCCGCCGTTCCAGGCCCTGCCGATCCGAAACATGGTGCGTTTTACCGAGCAGCCAGCAGTCGCGCCCGTTCTCGGCGAGATAGTCGCCCAGATATAACTCATCGATCGGGTGGGGCACGCGGTTCCAGGTCACCCGGTGGGAGTGCGGATAACGCCCGGTGTAGTAGGAGGCGCGCGAAGGCCCACACACCGCAGAGCTTACATATGCGCGATCAAAGCGCACCCCCATGCCGGCCAGCCTGTCCAGATTGGGCGTATCCACCGCCCCAGGCGCGCCGTAGCACGAAAGCGCATCGGCCCGCAGTTGGTCGCACATGATGAAAAGCACATTGCGCACCACCCGGCCGGCGGCGCCTTGTCGTGCTGCGGCGCTACCGGGGGTAGCCATGCCGGATGACTTCGGGTTCATCGTGTCTCCTCGCTTAGGCGGCTTCGGCCGTGCACCGGGCGGCAATGGCCTCGCCCGCAGGCACCATCTCAACGCCGATGGTTGGCACGGGCGCCATGAAGCCCGCCTCAAATTCTTTCATGATGGGCTGCAGCGCTTCGCGAGCCCCCATCGCCGCCACGTAGCGGTCGGGCCTGATCAGCACCCAGTCGACGCCGGCCTTCTGAAACCAGAAATGCAGGGCATTCTCCGCATCCTCTACGACGCGCACGCCCTCCGGTACACCAGGCCTGCGGCCCGGGCCGTCGCCGCTGCGAGCGCGCACCGCCGCCACCGCGCGGCAATCCAGGCGCCGCAGAATAGCCCGCATATCGGCGTCCAGCGCATCCGCCGCCTCGGCCCCCCAGAACAGCAAGGAAAACCCGGCGCCAAGCGCGTCGTCGAGCCGAACGACACGCCCGTCGCCGCACTCGACATTGGGTTGAACAAACATTCGCCCTATCAGCGCATTCGCGGCGCCTGTTCCCGTGTTCAACAC
Organism: Paracandidimonas lactea; assembly: GCF_021653995.1. Classification (NCBI taxonomy): domain Bacteria; kingdom Pseudomonadati; phylum Pseudomonadota; class Betaproteobacteria; order Burkholderiales; family Alcaligenaceae; genus Paracandidimonas; species Paracandidimonas lactea. The sequence continues at coordinate 50,409 of NZ_JAJJOZ010000006.1, read as the reverse complement.
CACTCCGTTGCTGTAGCGCGGCATAGGCTTGAATTTGAATTGCATAACGTAATCACGCACCTTGGGCACATACTGGATACCATGCAGAAAGCAGTCTCTGACCCACGCCAGGAGCCGATTGCGCTGCGACAGGATCGCCCCCACCTTGTCGGCCAGATCGATCATGGCCTTGGTATGCGCATGACGCTCGTCGTGATACGTCTGGAACACCTCCGGCTTGAGGCGCCCCTTGACGATCCAAGCTGTTTTCCAGGCCAGATTCGCGGCGTCCCGCAGCCCGGCATTCAAGCCTTGTCCTATCCAAGGCGGCGTCAAATGCGCCGCATCCCCGGCAACGGCAACGCGGCCATCGACAAAGTATTCCGCCACCCTGGAATGATGGGTATAAACGCGCGCACGGATCACATTCAACGTTTCTGGATGGGCAACATGATTGCGCAGCAGATCGCGCACTTTCTCGGGGCGCAGCATCTGATCACCGTCTTCACCTTCGAACAGCATGAATTCCCAACGGCGCAGACCGTAGGGCAGCTTCAGACAGACATAAGGGCGCGCCGGCTCGCAGTGCAGGGCCGTATAAGGCGCATCGAGCGGATCATGGTTGCATTCGATGACCACCCACTTGCGCTCGTGGGTATTGCCATGAAAGGGGATCTTCAGGAGCTTCTCGCGTACAGTGCTACGCCCGCCGTCGGCGCCCAGAAGATAGTGGGCGCGCACCGTGCGTTCAGTTCCATCTGCAAAGCGCACCCGAGCATCCACGCCGTGCGCATCCTGCACGATATCCATCAGCTCCGCGCCAAGCGCCATCTCGACCTCTGCGAACCGGGCCAGGTTCTTGCGCAGGGTGCGTTCGCCCAGCGGCTGCGAGAACAAATTGCGGCGAAACCAGCCGAACTCCCGCGTGGCGGGCAGAATCTCCGCAAAGCATTTCTTTCTGGCGCTGTACATGCGCATGGGCACGTTCTGAATCATGTCCTTGAGCATCTCGTCGGCGGCGCCAGCCGCCTGAAACGTACGCATTGCCTCATCGTCCAACCCGACAGCCCGCGGATAATCCAGGATGGACGCAGACCGTTCGAGCACGAGGGTTCTCACACCATAGGTCCCCAACAGGTTCGCCAGTGTCACACCCACAGGCCCACCGCCAACAACAATTACTTCGACGTCATGTTTCTGCGCCATTTTTTGTCTCCTGTACTGCTGTTCTGATGTCAGCGACACGCGGCCGCCTTGCCGGGCAGCGGGCCGCCGTCCAGCAGAAACTCCCTGACCACGCGCGACACCAGGGCCGGCTGGTCATCGTGGATATAGTGGCCGGCATCCGGGATGTCGGCCCATTCAATACACGCGTTGCGCCTGGTCATCTCCTCGGCCGCACTGGCCTGCAGATAGTCCGAGGCGCCGCCCCGCAGCACGAGTGTCGAACAGGCGATCCGTTCAACGCATGGCCAAAGATCCACCACACGAGCTGGATCCGGATTCAGGCGGGTGTGCGCGATGCCCGCGTGATCATAGCGCCAGGTATACCCACCGGCCGCCGCGGGCTTGAGCATATTCCTGAGCCGGGATTCCCGCGCCGCTTCCGTGACGCCGGGCCGTAATCCTCGCATGAAATCGCGGGCCTGCGCCCAAGTGGCGAACGACACGGGCGTTGTCTCGAGCTCCCCGCGAATGCGAGTGGCCCCGCGGCTGTTCTCAAACGCGCCAGGGCCGGCATCTTCGATGACCATGCGGCGCAGGCCGGATGGCCGCTGCGCGGCATACACCATTGCATTGATACCGCCCATGGAGTGCCCCAGCATGTCGTAACGCGTCAGGCCCAAGCTGGCGATGAGGGCCTGCAGATCGCTCACATAGGCGTCGGTGTAGTACTCGCGGGCGGGATCCCATTCACTCTCGCCACGCCCGCGCTGATCGTAGGCAATCACACGAAACTCCGGCGCCAGCGCCTGCGCAAGCGTTGCAAACGTCTCCGCGTATCCGCGGATGCCATGCATCATCACCACCGGAAAGGCCGAGGTATCTCCCCATTCCAGCACACGAAGACGCAGACCGTTGATCGTTTGAAAATATTCCCGGCGCTCCATGATTTACCTCCTTGCCTTCGAGTCGGTCTCAGTACAGCCCGTCTTCGCCCTTGATCTCGCTGGCCTTGGGGCCGCCCAGTCGGGCATGTAGACGCCCGCGGGTGGAAAAGCCGAAAATAATCAGCACCTCATCCGGCATCGGCGCATCGCCGAATGTTGCGGAGATGGTGTCGTAATGGGAGCGCACATAAAGCGCATCTTTGTGCGCCAATGGCACGTCAATCTCGGTGCCCGGCACGCCACGTTTGCCGGTGGACGGCACCCATGCCTTGGCGCCGCCCAGCGCCTCGCGCACCGGGTTGGCAAAATCCGACGAAAGAAAGGCATTCCCGTGCTCGTACTCGCCATTCACGCCCACCAGACAAGCCTTGCCGTAGCTGACAACACGGTTTCCCGCCAGTTCGCGGATGCGGCGGCCGAACTCCTTGCCCAACGCCACCGACGCCTTGATTGTGCCCGTCAGATCCTGATCGTCGCGCCCAGCGTGAGGGTTCTGAATCGCGGCAGCGATGAGGTACTTGTGCACGGGTTCGCCATCCGCAAGCCGGCCAGTCTCGTTGGCGTGGGTTTCTTCCATCTGCGTATACCATTTGCGTACATGCAGTTCGCCGAAATTCTTTTCCTTCATTTCTATCTCCTGTTGGCGGCATCCGCCGCCGTAGTGTTCAGTCATTCTTGATGCACGATGCGCAGGGCTGCCTCGGTGCGCTCACAGCGGATCCAGCAAAATCGGCTCGCTGGGCGCGTTGTAGAGATTGAGAACGCGCTTGCCTTCTTCGTCATCGGTGACGGTTTCGCAGAAGAACTCAAAACGGTGTCCATCTGGATCGGTGAAGTAAACGCCCACGCCCACTTTGTGATCGGTGACCTTCACAATCGGCACGTTCTTGGACAGCAGCATGCCGTATAGGCGCCGCAGCGCGTCCATGCCACCCTCGATCTCCAGGCCATAGTGCTGCATGTTCACCTCGCCCCGCATCAGCGCGCGCTCTTCAGGTGTTTCCGCTTTGATCAGCGCAATATCGTGATGCTTGACGCCGAAGGAAAGAAACACCCATTTCTCGCCACGCGCGGTTTCCGTCATGCCCAGCACATCTTCGTACCACGGCGCCGACGCGAACGGATCCGCCACAAACAATGCAAGGTGCGTGCGCGCGATGCGCGGCTTGACCAGGGAATAATCCGTCGCCATGTTCCCGCCTCTCAGTCTATGGATTGTGGATGGGCCACAATGGCGGCCTTGTAGGGCGTCCAGGCCACGGCGGTTATCTCGCTGAAATCGCGCCACTCTTTGAACCAGCTTTTGCCTGCATCCATCGAGCGGAACAGATGGCCGTACTTAGTGCCCGCGAATACCAGCGTTGGCTCGGACGCATGTACCCCAAACGCCCAGAAGGTTGAATTCGGCTGCGTATGCAGCGTCGCTGGTGTCCAGCTCGCGCCACGGTCAGTAGACCGGTACAGTTTGCTTCGCGTGCCAGGTGTGCCGTCGCCAATGGCCAGCATCAGCGCCTGCTCGCCGTCGCCCAGCGGCTGCACAGTGCGGGTGTAATACATGCCGTCGAAGCGGGTCTTCGAGGGCACGCCTGTCCAGGTTATGCCGTCGTCGATGCTGGTATAAACCGTGTTCACAGACAGCACCATGGTCGTCTTGGGCACATCGCCATCACCCGGCACGATGCTGACGGCATGAATATCACTGTTGGCAATTGCACCACCCTCGCTATCCACGCGCGTGAAGGTGTCGCCTCGGTTATCGCTGCGCCATACGCCGCCTTCTTCGACGCCGAACCATACCTGGCGTGTGTCGGTTGGATCAACGCAGATCGTCAGAATGCGCGGGCGATTCACGCCCTTGCAGTACTCGGGCAGCTCCGGTGGCAGGCGCTTCCAGTGCTTGCCACCGTCGTCGGAGCGGAACATCGCCGCCCGCGACGGGGCGCCGGTGCCTGCATAGACGATGTTCGAATCGGACGGATCAATGGCCAGCGCCCAAACCGTCATATCGTTCAAGGGCGAGTCGAGGCGCTCGAAATGCACCCCGCCATCTGTGCTCAAGCATATGCCCACATCGGCGCCCGCGTAGATCCGCGCGGAGTCGGCGGGATCCACAGCGAGGCTGCGCACCGTGCCATCGAACTCGATCGCTTCCTTCAGGCCCAACCTGTGCCAGGTCGCCCCATTGTCGGCGCTGCGCACAATACCTTGGCCAGCCGTTCCAACCAGAATGGTTCCTTCCATGTTCAACTCCTCGAATAGGGTCTGGAGATCTAGAGAAATACGCCGCGCGATATGCCGCCATCCACACCGATGGATTCTCCGGTGATGGCGCCGGCGCGGGGCGATGCCAGGAACAGCACGGTGTCGGCAATTTCGTTCGGCTGCAAGACGCGGCGTATCGGCGTTACCTTGACGTAGTTGGCTTCGACCTGGCCCGCGGTCAAGCCTTGCTTGATCGCCTCTTTTTCGTACAGCTCGTGAATATGCGGTGTCTCCACAACCCCGGGGTGTATGACGTTGACGGTGATGCCGCTTGGGCCGAGCTGGTCGGACAGCACCTTGGTCATGTGGCAGATCGCCACATTGCGCATACCCGACAACTGCTTGCTGCCCCGCCCTGTCAGGCCGCCGATGTTGATGATGCGGCCATAGCTATTCTTCTTCATGTGCGGCGATGCGGCCTTGGCGCACCGCATATAGCCCACCACCTTGATATCGATATCCTTGAGCAGTCCCTCAGGATCCGCTTCATCAATGTCGCTGCGCACCAGCCCGCCCGGATGGGCGGCACCATTCACTAGAATGTCGATCCTGCCGAAGTGCGCCGCTACCTGATCCATCATTGACGTGATCTGCTCGGTGCTCGAGACATCCGCAGCTACCGGCATGATTTCAGTGCCAGTCTGCGCAGCGATCTCCCTGGCCGCTTCTTCGAGGCGTTCGCGGCCTCGGGCCACGATGGCCACACGCACACCCTCGCGGGCAAGCGCCTCCGTTACTGCACGGCCAATGCCCAAACTGCCGCCCGTCACCACTGCCACTTTGCCTTTCAATTGCAGATCCATTGCTTTCCATCCTCCGGTTTCGTGATTACGTTCGGTCGCCAGCCGCCCTGCGGCATGGCCGCCCGGACGCTTCTTGACACTTGTTTTTGTACCGATGTTTTGTGTGCCGACACCCTACATGCTCATTTCAATGAGCATCGGGCCATCCACGGCAAAGGCGCGCTCGAGCGCATCGGACAGCGTCTCGGCGCTTTCCACCCGTACCGCGCCGACGCCATAGCTGGTGGCCAGGCCCACCCAATCGATACGCGGGTGATCCAGCGCCGTCATCTGCGTTGCGCTCGGGCTAAGCGCCTTGCCGTCGCGGCGCAACTCATTGCGCAGCACCGCATACTGGTGATTGGCGACGATCAGCACCGTTACACGAAGGTTTTCATGGGCCAGCGACCAGAGCGTCTGTATGGTGTATTGCGTGCTGCCATCGGACAGCAGCGCCACGACACGGCGGTCTGGGCAGGCTATAGCCGCCCCCATAGCAACAGGAAGGCCCTGCCCAATCGCACCGCCCGTGTTGGTAAGCGCGGTATGCGGCCGGGCGGCCGCCGATGCGGCATAGAACGGGTAGCCGCACGTCCCGCCTTCCACCGAAACAATCGCACCCTCTGGCAGCATGCGCGCAAGCGTGGCCGAGGCATTACGCGCATCGAGCGGACCCGCCTGCGGCGCGATCACAGGCGCTTCGGAGGCGGCATATTGCGCGGCGCCAAGCTCCTCGACCACGGCTTCCAGGATTGCCACCGCATCTTCGCCCGGCCCCGCCAGCGTAAGGAGGCGTGCATCTTCCACCATCTGGCTGGGTTGGCCTTCATAGCCAAAATAGGTAATCGGCCGCAACGCACCTACCAGCACAACAATATCGGCGAGGTCGAGTACGGCACGCGCCGGCTCAGGGAAGTACGGCAGCCTGTCAAAATCGGGCAGCCCCTGCCCGCGTTCGGCGCGCGACGGAAATGTCTCCGCGTAAGCCTTGGCACCCAATGCAGCACACAGGCGGGCAACGAGCTTTTGCCCCGCAGCGCTCAGCGCGGCGGTTTCGCCCCCGCCTCCCAACAGAAACAAGGGCTTGCGCGCCGCGCGCAAGCGCGCCGCCACCGCCTGGATGTGTGCCCGCGTAACCGCGGGCGCGGCTTTTTCCACCAGACGAACCGCTTGTGGCGCGTGCGGCAACTGCGCCGCCTGGAAATCCGCCGGCACAATCAGGGTAGCGCCTTGCCCGCCGTTCGCCCGGCTTTGCGCGACGGCCTGATGTGCCGACGCAGCCATGTCCTGCGCATTCGCGACGCGATGCACCCAACCCGATACGGGCTTCGCCAGTGACTCAATATCGGAGGACAGCGGCGCATCGTAAGGCAGATGCCAACTGGTGTGATCGCCGATCAAGTTGACGATGGGCGTGCGGGCGCGGCGCGCATTGTGCAGATTAGCGATGCCATTGGCAAAGCCGGGCCCCAGATGCAGCAGCGTTGCAGCTGGTTTACCGCGCATGCGGCCATACCCGTCGGCCGCGCCGGTACAGACGTTTTCCTGCAAACCGACAATACACCGCATTTCAGGGTGGGCCTGCGCAGCCCGCACAAAATCCAGCTCCGTCGTGCCAGGGTTTGCGAAGCAGACCGATACGCCGGACTGCACCAGTGCACCAAGCATGGCGCCGGCGCCGCTTTGCGCGCACCCACCCATCTGCTCGCCCGCCCGTTCACCTTCGTGCTCGCGCGTCGCGTCCGAGCCAACTGATACGACTGCCTTCGCTTCCATAATCACTCCATTCCGGGGCACTTCTTATCTGATCTAATTTTTAGCAAGATTATCGTAATTTGATAATTACGTAAATAGTATAGGTGTAAAAATAGCAAATCTAATGGAAAATACCGATATTGGATAAATATGCAGAATTTTCGAACAGCCCTACCGTCATGCGTTCCGCACGCGCTCAGCAGGTCACGCAAGCGGCGATCCGGTTCGCCCTGCCCCTCGGGCTATGATGTTCTCGCTCGTCAAATAAAAAACACCATGAACAGTCTCCGCCGCATGCTCCAGATCCTTGATCTGTTCGGCCCCGAACAATCCGTCGTCGACGCGGAATCAATCTGCGCGCAGCTGGCGTTCGCGCCGGCCACCGCCTACCGATACATCAAGGAGTTGTGCGATGCCGGCTTGCTCACCCGCTTCCCCAAGGGATATGCGCTGGGCCCCCGCATCATCGAGCTCGACCTGCTGATGCGCGACCACGATCCGCTCGTCGCGGGCAGCCGCGACCTCATGGTTGAGATCGTTGAAAAGACAGGCATGGACATATTGCTGAGCCAGCTCTACGGCGACTCTGTCGTCAGTGTTCACCAACAATCGCGCGGGGATCCGTTCAAGCTGAAGTTCGGGCGCGGCAAGGCAATGGGTTTGTTCCAGAATGCGACTGGCCGGGTCATCCTCGCTCATCTACCGCCGCGCAAGCTGCGACGCATCTTCGACGAGCACGAAGGCAACGCGCAACTGAAGCGCCTGGGCTCAGACTGGAAGCATTTTTCACGCACTCTGCGCGATATCCGCAAGTGTGGTTATTGCATCACTCACGGCGAAGCCGACGTCAATCTCAGCGGCGTTGCGGCGGCGATTTTCGATGAGCAGCAGCGCGTGCTGGGCAGTATCACCCTGCTTGCCCAACGCGAACGGTATCGTGCATTCAATGAAGATTACCTGGCGGAGCTGGCCACCAGCACAGCAGCGAAGATCAGTGCGCGCATCTCCACATCCGGGCAGGATTCAACGTAGACGGCCGCATGCACCAGACCGCCGGCGGCGTCAGGCATATTGCAGGCAAATATCGCGAAGACGCCCGACCAACGGCGTCGGCGCATCGCGCTTTGCAACCAGCGACAAAGACAGGCATGCGTGTGCACCGACGTCGGCCAGTTCTATGAAACGCACGTGCGCAGTTGGATAGGCCCGCGTTACGCCGGGCACCAAGGTAATGCCCATGCCGCTCGCCACCAGGCTGACCAGGGTCTGTACCTGTATGGCTTCCTGGCTGATGCGGGGCGTGAAGCCCGCCGCATAGCAGAGCGCCAGCGCAACACCGTACAGGCCAGGCACCTTGACGGCGTCATACATCACGAAATTCTCGCCTCGACAATCAGCCAGTTGTACATCGCGCTTCGCGGCCAGGGGATGCTGGGCCGGCACGGCCAGCACCAAATCATCGCGCTGGAGAATACACGCGCCCAGCCGCGGATCATCTGCAATCGGGCCGCGTACCACACAGGCGTCCAGTTCACGGCTGTGAATCAATTCAATAAGCTCGACCGTACTCCCTTCGCGCAGGTCCAGACGAGCATCCGGATAGCGTTCACGAAATGCATTGAGCGCCGGCGGCAGCAGCGTATACGTGGCCGACCCCACGAAACCAAGCCGCAGCGTACCGCCCTCGCCACTGGCCACCATCCTCGCCGCCCTGCAGGCCTGCTCGGCATGGTGGATGGCTATGCGCGCATCGTCCAGCATGGCATGCCCGGCGGGCGTCAAGGACACGCCACGCGCACCGCGCACAAACAGCGGCGTACCCACGGTTTGCTCCAGCCGCTGTATCGACACGGATAACGCCGGCTGTGCAATGAACAACTGTTCCGCCGCGCGGCGGAAGGTACCCGTTTCGGCAATGGCAATGAGCTGCTGGAGCTGGCGCAGGCTTACAGACATAACATTTATGTATCGATCAATTGATAAACAATATTAGACCATTATGAGTCGATTGGATATGCTCAGAAAATCCATCTGGAAGCGGGGCTGCAGTGCACAACAGCCGAGTCGCGCATCCGCAGGCCATCACCGGCGCCCCTTAGGCGCGCCACGACAATAGCCGGAGCGCATTGATCGCCTGGCCGGAGCAGAAAACCACATGCTGTCTTCTACAACCGCTGCGCTAGGCGGCATCCGGGTTCTTGATCTGACCTCGGTTGTGTTCGGCCCCTATGCTTCACAGATTCTGGCCGACTATGGCGCCGATGTAGTGAAGATCGAATCGCCGGCCGGCGACTCCACGCGCAATACCGGCCCGGCCCTGGAAACAGGCATGTCCGCTGTGTTTCTGGGCATCAACCGAAACAAGCGCAGCATTGTTCTGGACCTGAAGAAGGCGTCGGCCAGAGAGGCACTGTTGTCGCTGATCGATAGCGCGGATGTCCTGATGCACAGCGTCCGGCCGCAAAAAATGGCTGCGCTTGGCCTGGACGCGGACACGGTTCGCGCACGCAACCCACGGCTCATTTACGCCGGGCTGCACGGCTTCGGCAACGGCGGCGCCTATTCGGGCGATCCGGCATACGACGACACCATACAGGGGCTGAGCGGGATTGCAGATATTGTCGCTCGTCAGTCGGGCGAACCGCGCTACTTGCCCACCATCGCCGCAGACAAAACCTGCGGTCTGGTTGCCGCGCATGCCATCCTGGCCGCACTGTTTCAACGCGAACGAACCGGCCAGGGGCAGTTCGTCGAGATACCCATGTTCGAATCCATGGCTTCGTACACCCTGGTGGAACATTTCTATGGCCGCCATCTGGTCGACGCCGGCGAACCCGCGGGGTACCCGCGCCTGCTCTCGGCCTGGCGCCGCCCCTACCAGACCCGCGACGGCTATCTGTGCATCATGCCGTATACCGATACCCACTGGCAGCGCTTCTTTGCCGGCACAGGGCATCCGGAATGGGCCAATGACCCGCGTTTCACGAGTATTTCCGCGCGCACCCAGCACATCGATGCACTTTACGAAATCACCGGCACGCTCATGCGAGAGCGCGACAGCGCCGAATGGCTGGCCTTCTTTGCGGACCACGAGATCCCCGCCACACGCGTGAACACGCTGGAAGACCTGGAGCGAGATGCACATCTGAAAAGCGTGGACTTCTTCGTCGACCTGCGCGACCCGCAAGAGAATACATACCGCTTCACCCGCAACCCTGTGCGGATGGAGCAATCAGTGGTCCCTGTCGCCATGCCGCCACGCCTGGGCCAACATACCCGTGAAGTTCTTGCCGAAGCGGGGCTGTCGGCCGACACGATCGACAACCTGCTTCGCAGCGGCGCCGCGAAGCACCACGCGAAACTCTGATTACTGGACGCCATCCAGTGCCCTTGACACTTTACTGACTCGCTTTTCATTTCTCGGATATAGCATGCACGATACCCCTCCCACACTCGGCCTAGGTTATTACTGGCAGGATCTGAACGCCGGCCAACGCTTCCAGACTTTTCGCCGCACCATCACCGAAACCGATTTGGTCAACTTCATTAGCACAACCGGCATGCTGGAGACGATATTCATCGACACCACCTATGCCAGCGGCGCGATCAAAGGGCGGCCTGTCCCGGGCGCGCTTACCTATGGGCTGATCGAAGGGTTGCTTATGCAAGGCATGGTTCAGGGCACAGGCCTCGCACTGCTGGAGGTGCATAAAAAAATGATCGCCCCTGTCATGGTGGGCGACACCGTCCATGCCCTGGTGGAAATTCTGTCCGTGCGGCCTACATCGAAAAACAACCGAGCCATTGTCGGATCACGCGTCGACGTCAAGAATCAGCATGGCCAGGACGTCATGACCTACACCGTCACCCGCATGCTGGCCGGCAGGCCGGATTAGGCTGCACGACACCCTGCAAAGAACGCAACCCACAATAAGGAAGAAGGAGACAACAATGAAACTCATACGAAAAATGCTTTTTGTATCGCTGGCCGCACTGGCCATGACGACGGGCCCCGCCGCCATGGCACAGGAGGCCAAGTGGCCGTCCCGAGCCATGAACATGATCGTGCCCTTCCCGCCCGGCGGGCCCACAGACCTAATCGCTCGCGTGCTGGCAAAACATCTCGGCGATCAGTTAGGGCAGCCCATCGTTGTTGAAAACAAGGCTGGCGCCAACGCCACCATCGGCATGGCCGCCGCCGCTAAAGCCAACGCCGATGGCTATACATTGTTGTACAACACCTCATCGATCGCTCTGGCGCCTGCGCTATACAAACAACTTTCATTTGATCCACTGAAAGATTTCGACGCGGTGTCTTCCACGGCCGTCATCCCGATGGTGCTGCTAACGCACCCATCCGTTCCGGCCAGCACTGTGCAAGAGTTCGTTGCCTATGCCCGCAAGCATCCTCAACAGCTTTCCTACGGCTCGGCGGGTGCCGGCAACATCACCCACTTGGGCGCATTTCTCTTCAATCAAACTACAGGCATCGATGCCACGCACATCCCCTATCGCGGCAGCGCCCCCGCACTGACTGATCTGGTCGGCGGACAAGTCCAGTTCATGGCCAACACCTTGAACGACTCGCTGCCCTTCATCAAAGAAAAACGCGTCAAGGCATTGGCCATCACCAGTATCGCCCGCAACCCCGCCGTACCCGACGTCCCGACCATCGCCGAAACCGTGATCCCCGGCTTTGAAATGGGTGCGTGGCAAGGCATTATGGTCCCCGCCGGCACACCCACCGCCATCGTGACACGGCTGAACAGCGAAATCCGCAAGGCGCTGCAAACCGATACAGTACGCGCACAGCTGAAGCTCCAAGGCGCCGAACCCCTGGGCGCAACGCCCCAGGAGTATCAACAGTACATCGTCGCCGAAACCAAACGGCTCGGCGACGTGATCGCATCCGCAGGGGTCAAGCTCAATTGATCAATCGACGCTCATGCCCTCGGCCTTGAGGGTGGGCGTCAAACTGCCGCCGCGGCAAGGGCGGCGCACCCCACAATTCCGAAATGGAAAGAAGGGTGTTAGGGAAATCGAAAGCCGTCTGGCCGCGCCAGCGAGAAGCCTGTGTCTCGCAAAAGCTGCGCCATACCGTCGCCGGCGAGCACCCTGAATTCGGCCACCCGCTGGGCGCCCAGGACGTCGTCATCGGCCGCCGCCGTCGCGGGATGGCACATCAACAGCGCGCCATCGCCGGCCGCGCGCAGCCAACAGGCAAGCAGCCGGCGGTAGGCTGCTTCGCCGCCAGAAAAACCATATACACCGAGAAACCCTTTATTGAGCGTGAAGCCGCGTGCACCTGCCTGCCGCGCAAACCGACGCGCCCCCAGCATCTGGATCACGAGCGCCTTGCCGCGCAGCGGCCATGGTACGCCCGGCTGCGCCGCAGCGATGGTCGATCGCAACCAAGGCCGATCCGCGACCGCATAGCGGCGCACCAGCTCGCGCAGCAGACAATCGCGAATGATGGGCAACTGGTGCACATGTTGATGGCCATCGATGAAATCCGGGCCTCGCCGCAGCACCTCCTCGAATGCATCAAGCTGGTGTACGATCTGGCGCTCCACCGCTGCCGCATCCAGGCGCCGCCCATACGCGGCGGCAATCAGCCACGGCAAGGGCCGATACAGGCCTTCGCCATTCAAGGCTTCGGTAAAGTTAAGATGCAGGCCAAGCTGCAGGCCCGACGTGGAAAGTGCGTCGGCATGGCTGCGAAAGGACGGCCCGTACGGCATACAGCTGGCTGCGCTCAGGCGCCCCAGCTCCGCCAACCGTAAAATAGCCTCGTCGATAGCCGGATTCATGCCGAAATCATCGGCACAAATTGTCAGGAATTTGCCGCAGCCGGCATCATTGCCCACATTAACCTCTACTGGAAACGTTCACATGCGGCACCTTATCGGACAGCTCGGCTGGTTCGTCGCAGTTGGCTGCGCAGCATCTGCCACACACTGGCTCACCGCTGTGCTGGTGGTGAGTTATGCACACCTGACGCCGCTGATCGCCAACATTGCCGGCTGGCTCGCGGCGTTTGTTGTGTCGTTTACAGGACATTATCACTTGACCTTCCGGCACGGTAAAGCGCCCATACGCACGGCAGCCAGGCGCTTCTTCGCGGTGTCGGCGCTAGGCTTCGCCGTCAACGAAGCCTCGTATGCTTTTCTGCTCAATATCACGCCAATCCGCTACGACATTCTGCTGGCTATGATTCTGATCGGCATCGCCGCCATGACATTCGTCCTGGGGCGCTTCTGGGCGTTTCATCACAGGCCTTAGACACCAACTGCGCGCAGGCGCCCAGATTACTTGCGCGAATCGCTCGACGACGAGACGCCCAGCCCCTCGCCGGATTTGTGCCGCACCACATAAAGCGGGCGATGCTTGACCTCACCGAATATGCGGGCAATGTACTCACCCACCACGCCTACCGAAAGCAGGCTCACGCCCTCGAAGAACAAAATGAGTGTAATCAATGTCGCCCAACCCTGCACCGGATCACCATACAACCAATGTGCCAACACGATATATAAACCATAGGTGAACGACAGCAGGGCCAAGCACAGGCCAACCAGGCTCAGCAGGCGCAAGGGCCAGGTTGTGAACGCCGTGAGCCCTTCCATCGCAAGACGAAACAGCTTCAGTGCCTTGAAATGCGACTGACCGTGCAGGCGCTCAGGGGGCGAATAATACATAGGCTCCGAACGGAAGCCGACCCATGCAAAAAGGCCCTTCATGAAACGCGTGCGCTCAGGAAGCGCCATCAAGGCGTCTACCACGACGCGATCCATCAGGCGAAAATCGCCAGCGTTCTCGGGCACGTGCAAGCCGTCCGATGTACGCAGCATGTGGTAGAACAAGCGGGTGCCTAGCCGTTTGAAGATTGTTTCATCGGCCCTCGATGCGCGCACCGCATACACCATCTCGACGCCCTGAGACCAACGTTCGACCATGGCGGGGATTAAGGCGGGAGGGTGCTGAAAATCGGCATCCATAAGCACCACGACTTGGCCTTGCGCGGCCTCCAGGCCCGCACTGATCGCAGCCTCTTTACCAAAATTGCGGGAAAGCTGAATACAGACGACTTCGGGTTGGCGGCTCGCCCATTCGGCCAGCACGGCATGCGTTGCATCGGTACTGCCGTCGTCGACAACAATGATTTCAAAGCGGGGCGCGAGCGTACCCAGCAATGCGACCAGTTCCGGCAACAGAACCCTCAGACTTGCCGCTTCATTGAGGCACGGAATAACGCAACTGATTGACGATGGCTGCTGCATATATTTCTAATTTTGAACAGACCCGGCGGGCACTGCCTGATTTACCCTATTATGGCACGCGAAGACATGGTGGCAACGCGGTAATTAGGCGGCAATTATGGCGCACACACCCATCCTGTCAATGTGTCATGAATGATACATGCATATAAACAACGCACAGCCTGGCACGTAAAATGCTGCCGCGGCCAGGCAAAGCGCCGTACCACCTTTTCGCAGCCGTACACGCACCACAATGAGCCTCAACGTCCCACCCCTGCTTTCGCTACTGGCGGCCATCGCTATGCTGCTGATCGGTACCATCGTCAATCGCAAGGTACCGTTTCTTTCGCGCTACAACATCCCGGATCCGATCACTGGCGGCTTAATCTTCGCCATAGCGGCCGCAATCGCCTTGGCGTCCGCGGATTTCCAGATCTCGTTCGAGCAATCCATCAAACCGGTTCTTCTGCTGATGTTTTTCAGCGGCGTGGGCCTGTGTGCGGATCTTCGCCAGCTCAAGCGCGGCGGCAAGGCGCTGCTGATTTTCCTGCTCGTGCTGCTGCCCTTTATCGTGGTTCAGAATCTGGTCGGCGTGGGTGTGGCGAAGCTGCTCGATCTGCACCCCATCTTCGGGCTGGTGGCTGGCTCTATCACCCTGGTGGGCGGCCATGGCACCGGCGCCGCGTATGCCGACCGCTTTGCCGAGATCAACAACCTGCAGATGGTCATGGACCTGACCATGACCGTCGCCACCATAGGCCTGATCATCGGCGGCCTTATCGGGGGCCCCGTGGCGCAGTACCTGATCAACCGCCATAAGCTTCGATCAACGGCCGAGCAGGCCTCCGATACGCACGAATATCACGAAACGGCCGCTCCCATCAGCACCACCGGCGCCCTGGGGGCGTTGGCGGGTATTTTCACCGCAGTCATCATCGGCCAGTGGCTGGCCGAGCGCTACTCCGGTGGCGCGGTGACCATACCCGCCTTTCTCTGGTGCATGCTGATCGGGATCGCGATCCGCAATCTGCTGCCTTTCACAGGCATGCGCTTCGACGACCGGGCCTCAGACCTGATCGCCAATGTCTGCCTGTCGCTGTTTCTCGTGATGACAATGATGACGCTGAACCTGGTCGAGGTTGCGCTGTCTGCCGGCCCCTTCCTGGTCATCATCGCGGCCCAGGTCGTGGCGATCGTCCTGTATGTTGTCTTCGTCTGCTTCCGTTTCATGGGGCGCGATTATGAAGCCGCAGTCACGTCGGCGGCGTTTATCGGCTTCAATATGGGATCCACCGCCACGGCCATGGCCAACATGCAAGCCATCGTGGCCAAGCATGGGCCGGCGCCCACCAGTTATCTCATCGCACCGCTAGCCGGCGCTTTTTTCGTGGACATCATGAATGCGTTTGTGTTGACCGGCCTGCTGGCACTGCCATTCATCGGAGGCTGAAGATGCGCGCCCTGCTTGCCAGCCTGATTCTCATTTTTCTTGCCGCCTGCGGCGGCGGCCCCGACGTGCAAGCATTGCGCACAGGCGTAGACACGCGCCTGGAGCATGCCTTGCCCGCCGGCGTGCTTGATCTAACGAGCCTCATCCGGCGCGGTTCGCAACGCGATACACGCGCACCCGCCGGGGAAAACCGCCGTATTGTGTACTTCGACGCAGAGCTCAAATTGCTGCGCGACATCGATTTTGGCGCCTGGAATGCACCCGGTATCGCCGGGCTGGTATCGGCGCTAGGCGCTGGCCCAAAAGGTATTGAGGGCATTAGAGCGGGCGGCAACAAAGCCGGCGACGTCATCCGCGCCCACGGCACCGCACTATACCGCGAAGAAAACAACACCTGGACACTGATCGTACCGGCGGGTTATCAGCCGCCCATCGCGCCGGGCGTAGCAACCGGCTATACAGAGCGCACCAATGCCTTGCTGGCCGCACTGCGCCGCGCAGTCGAATCATTTCCGCGGGACACCTCACCAGAGCAGCATGCCGCAATCGAAGAAGAACTCGCTGCCGCACAAGCAAGTATACGGGCCCGCCTGGCAAGGGTTTCAGACGGCTACGCCATTGCCGCCGGCGCGGAGCATGGGCAGTACCTGCGCGTCGCACAAGCGCTGTTCGGAGAAAAGGGATCGCGCGCGGTTCCGCTGATCACACGCGGCGGCGAAGAAAACCTGAGGCTGCTGCGCTCTGGAAAAGTACCCATCGCACTTGCTCAGGGCGACGCGGCCCTGGATGCGTACCAGGGCACCGGGGTGTTCAAAGACCAGGGGCCACAGGTCGCCTTGCGCGGCATTGCCAGCCTGTACCCAGAGCCCATGCACATCCTGGTGCGCGCTGAAAGCAGCCTGAAGAAAGTGGCGGATCTGCGCGGCAAGCGCGTCGCCATCGGAGAAACAGGCGCCGCCTCGCGCACGACGGCGCTGCGTGTATTGGCCGCCCACGGGCTGGAACCGAAAGACATCATTGCAGAAGCGCTGACCATAGGTGGCGCCCTGCAGGCACTACAGAACAACCAGACCGATGCTGTCATGCAAGTCATCGGCACACCGGCCGACGCCATCCGCGAAGCACAAACTGACATGTCCCTGCGCATGCTGCCGCTTTCAGAAACGGCCATCCACACACTGGTCGGCGCGCGGCAGGGTTACTTTCCCTACACCGTGGCACGCGGCACCTACCCTGGGCAGAACGATGATGTGCACACCATCGCCACCGCTGCTCTACTGCTCACCGATACGGCATTCTCCGATGCGGAAATCACCGCCCTGACCCAAAACATTTTCGCCCCTGGGCGCGACTACTCTGCCCTGGGCAGCACACAGGGCGCGCAAATATCGGTCTCCACCAGCCGCATCGGCATGTCTGTGCCCATGCACGCGGCAGCTGCCCGGGCGCTGGACGGCTTGGCAGGCGAAGCATCTGCGGCACAAAACGTGGAACCGCCCGGGCAGATCAAGCAGGACGGTGCGGCGCGCGCACAGTAGGCCGCACCGCTATGTCTTAACGCTTGGACTTTCCGTACCGATGTCCGCGATCGCCCTTGTTCGTATGCTCGATCGTCTTGCGGTCAGCGGCTCGCTCACGGCCTTTGAACCGATCAGTGGCGTTTGGGCCGTTGGTATTAAAGAGCCCTTGCTGGCTGATAGAGCTACCAGACTTGCCGCCCGGATGCCCGTTTCCTTGTTTAGCGTGCGCGACCGAACCGGCCCCCAATGCGATCGACGCAACCATAACCGCTAGTAATTTACTTGCCATGCTTAATAGCTCCAAAAAATAGCGGGCGCCAGCACCAACAGAAGAGGCGCGCACCCGCCCTACATTGTCATGGTGGCCACAGCATTTGCCGTGAACCACTTCGATACAATCATTGAGTTGCATGTAACCAAGCTGTAATGGCCGAGTGGGCTTTTAACAACGGCCCTTCTTTGCCTGCCCGGGGGGGCAGAAGTAGCCGCGACCTCGGCGATCGTCATCCCACTCCCGGTAATGATGGTGATGGCGGTGGCGGCGCTCCCGCACGTAGCGTGGCCGCTCTTCGCCATAGTCGTAGCCGGCCGCGGCGCCCACGCCGCCGCCCAACGCGCCGCCGATGATTGCGCCATCACGCCCACCGACATACTCGCCCACTGCGGCGCCAACACCGCCACCCAGCGCGCCGCCGACAATCGTCGAACCACCGGCGTGAGCCGCCCCGGATATCGCAAGCGCGAGTACGGCAGGCAGCAGAATTCGGGTAATCATTTTATTGCTCTCCAGAAAATGACCGTCGAGCAAAGGCTACTGGCAGGGTGACCTGCCAGCTGTTTTTATCTGTGCGGGGATGTAACAAACTTGCAATCAGGCATATTGCTGTTGAGCGACTGCCGCTGGGCAAAATCACATCAAGGATTCAAGGGCTGCGAAGCCGTATCCAGGTCAATCCGCCAAAATCCCTTTGATGGCTTGCGTGGATAACTGATCGGCTACGCGCCGCCTGAAGTCGGCGGGCTCGGTTTCACGGGGGCGATACCAGACCGTGATCCAGTTCAGCATGCCCAATATGCCTTTTGCGGCAAGCGAGGCATTGATCGCAGCGAACTGGCCCTGCTCAATGCCCGCTCCGATAACATCGATAAACAAGTTTTCGTAGGCGTCGCGCATGGCAATGACCTCTGCCAGCGCTTCGCGCTCCATGGGGGTGGTGCTGACAGATTGGTGCAGTTCAACACCCTGCACCGTGACGCGTTGATAATAAAGCGTATCCATCATCAGCCTGGCGTGGGAATGCGCCATGCGATCCAGTTTTTCCTTGGCATCGAGCGTGTTGTCCGTAGCGATGGGAACCTGAGCTTTCAGGTTCATGAGCATCGCGCGCTTGTGTACCGCAAAGAAAAGATCGATCTTACTGCGATAGTGATAATAGACGCTGCCTTTGGTAGCGCCAATCTGGCTTGCGATCAAATCTATGGATGCGGCGCTAAACCCGTATGTTGTAAATGCCTTGGCCGCTGCATCAAGCAAGCTGAGCTGAATGGGCGGCAGATTCTCGTAGTCGATATCCACCCATTTTTCAAGTTCGGAGGTAAGGTTCACGGTGTTTTGTTCGCAGTGTTTGCAAGACAACGGGGTTGGCGGGGCCAGTATAGCTATAAACACTCTGCACAATCGGCATTACCCGAACAGGGCGCCCCGCCCGCGCAGCGGCGGTGGAAAATGCTGCGCGCTGGTTTGATCAGGTTTCAAAAACATCATCGTTGCCCGCCAGGCTGGTGCCGCCCAACGCAGGAGGCGGACGCTGTATGCTGGCCGGCGTGTCCGCGAGCTTGATGGGGATGCCCGGCCCGGTGTAGCCGGGGGTGCGGACAATCATATTCCGAAACTGCGCGTGCGGGGAATTGGCAACGGCTTCTATATCCAGAATCGGCGCGGCCGGCACGCCGTCGGCGAGCAGCATGGGCCCAAGCGCTTCGCCATCTATGCGTTCGAATGCGGCACACAGCTCGGCCTCCAGCGCCTCCCGGTTTTCAACCCTCGCGCGGTTGGTACTGAACCGCGGATCCTGCGGCAATGCGGGCACTTGAAGATGCCCGCACAGTTTGATGAACAGCCTGTCGTTGGCAACCGCGACGAACAACGGCGTTGTACTGGTTTTGTAGACGTTATACGGAACAATGTTCGCGTGCCGATTTCCGGACGGCCCTGGGACTTTCCCAGAATGCAGGTAGTTGGTCAGGAAAGGATGGGCCACTGACACCGCGCTGTCGTACAGGCTGACATCCGCCATCTGCCCGCGCCCCGTCCGGTGGCGGGCCTGCAAGGCCAGCAGCACCGCCATGGCGGCATTCATACCTGTTGTCAGATCGACGACAGGAACCCCCAGGCGCACCGGCTCGCCGTCTACATCGCCATTGATGGAAAGCAGGCCAGCCATAGCCTGAACGGCGGCATCATAGCCGGGCAGCCCCCCGTAGGGCCCGTCATCGCCAAAACCGGTGATGCGGCAATGTATGAGCCGTGGATATTGGCGGGAGAACCATGACGGATGATCGATGCCCCATGCCTGCAGCGTGCTCAGCTTGAAGTTCTCGATGAGCACATCCGCCGTTTCCAGCAGTGAAAACAGCCGGTCGCGATCCGCCTGCTCGCCCAGGTCCAGGATGGCGCTGCGCTTATTCCGGTTGACTGCGTTGAAGTAAGCAGAGCTGCCATTTACAAAGGGTGGGCCGAAGCCGCGACACTCGTCGCCCTCGGGGCTTTCGATCTTGATCACAGCCGCGCCGTGGTCGCCCAGAATCTGGCCGGCAAACGGGCCGGCAAGCACTCTGGAAGCGTCCACAACCTTCAACCCGGCCAGGGCGCCCAAGGTCTGTTTTTGAGTATTCATGGCAGTAAGACGTTAGTTAGTTTGCGGTTTTCGTGTTGGCTTTGTTAGCCACCGTTGTTGCGTATCCGCCAGATCGGCCCGCTTTCCTGGTTACCCAGCGGCGCGGAATAATCGATCTGAAGCCGCCGGTTATGGGCGTATGCGGCGCCCTCCATAAGGCCATTCCATGCGCCGCCCAGCGCAGGGTGATACTCGTTCAGCCCTTTCCTGAAGGCCCAACCCTTCTGGCTGACTTCATAAGCACCGTCCGCCAGGCGTTCTACGCCACACTCGTCGCCATGCGCCCGGGCCAGATCGGCGACAAAGCCTGCAAACCCCTTGGCGTCGCTTGTATATGCGCCGCCCAGCCCTCGCGCGGTTTCATGATAGAACTGCATGCCAACCATTTTCCCTATCGTGCGCAAGCGGTGGGCGGCCTCGTCCGGCCCCCAAAGCTGCAAGGCGGTCGGATACACGGAGCGCATATATTCCATTGCGTAGTTGCGGTGCGCTTTGGCCAACCTGGCTGTTGGCCATTGATCCGTGGGTAGCCGGGGCGCTTTCTCGGGATCGAAATCAGGCGCGTCCTCGTCGCGTGCGAAACGTAAACGCTCATGCGGCGCAAGATCGCGATCGTACTCGTAGTAATAGCCCTCCAGCCCCGACTGCCCGTCCACGGTTTGCTTGGTGCAGACGAAGCCCAGCCTCGGATTCTTGAGCATGACGCCATTCTGGGCATGCCATCCCGCCAGCATGGCGCGAGAGGCTTCCGGCGGTATCCCGCATAATGCCGTGCCAGACCAGATCCAACGCGGGGCCGCGTAGCGGATCCACGCCTTCTGCTCCGACTCATACATGTACTCCACCGCAACCCCGCCAATATGGTTCGATAGATAATGGTACTGAGCCGCCGCGACAGCATGGGGCAGCTTGGCGAGGCCGAGCTTTTCCAGCCCCGCAAGGAATCGCTCGCGACGCTGGCGGCAAAAGACTTCATAGACAAGCTCGGCGGCGTTTGCGGCCCCATGCCGGGAGGAAACATACAGCACTGTGCCAGTGAAGTACGCGTGGTAAAGCTCTGCGACGGCGCGCCATGCCTGTATAGGTTCGTCGGTGATGTGATCAGTGTTCAATTCTCATTCCTCGATGCTGTACAGCGGCCTCAGGACAAGGCATTTTGCTTGATTGCCCGCGCAATTACCACGCGCTGAATCTCCGATGTGCCTTCGTAGATTTCAGTGATGCGCTGGTCCCGGTAGCATCGCTCGACCGCGCTGGGCTTGACATACCCGCGGCCGCCCAGCGTCTGCATGCCGGCGTCGCACACGCTATGCGCGACCTCGCTGGTGAACAGCTTGGCCATGGCGCCAAGGGTGCGGACATCTTGCCCGTTGTCATAGGCTTTGGCGGCCTCATAGAGCATCATGCGCGCGGCAGATAACTGCGTCGCGGCGTCGGCCAGTTTGAAGCCTATGGCCTGGTGGTCGATAATGGCGCGCCCGAAGGTTTTGCGCGACGACGCAAATTCAACGGCGGCATGGTAGCTGCACAGTGCAATACCCATCGCCTGCGCGGCAACGACGATCCTGCCCACATTCAAGGTGGACAATGCCAAGCGCAAGCCGCCGCCCACCTCGCCCACAATGCTCGACGACGGTACGCGAACGTCGACCTTGAAGTTGGTGGTGGTTGTACCGCGTATACCCATTTTGTCTTCATAGAAATCGACGACCGCGCCTTCCGTATCGCGCGGCACCCAGAATGCGGTGATATTGTCGCGCACGCTTGGGTCTGCCGTTTTTGCGAAGACAATGAAGTGCCTGGAATGGCCGCCGTTGCCGAGCCAGCACTTTTCCCCTTTGATGCGCCACATATCGCCTTCCCGCACGGCAGTGGTTTGAATGGCCGCGGCGTCGGAGCCGGCATCCCGCTCGCTCAAAGCGAAGTTCACTGCCTCGCCATTTTGTGCCAGACCGCCAAGCAGCACTTGCCTTTGTTGTTCGCTGCCGCCCAGCAGCACGGGGAAGGCACCCAGGGAAAGGGCGGCCATTATGGCCGCTGTGGAACCGCAACTCTCGGCAATTGCTTCGACCGCCGCTACAAGCGACGTCAATGAGCTGCCGCCGCCGCCATATGCCTTGGGCAGGAACATGCCCGAAACACCCGACTGCCGTAAAGGCTCAAGATGC
This sequence comes from Paracandidimonas lactea, assembly GCF_021653995.1. Taxonomy (NCBI): domain Bacteria; kingdom Pseudomonadati; phylum Pseudomonadota; class Betaproteobacteria; order Burkholderiales; family Alcaligenaceae; genus Paracandidimonas; species Paracandidimonas lactea. The sequence goes on along the minus strand of NZ_JAJJOZ010000006.1, from coordinate 28,226 downwards.
TCAACCGGATAGCGCTGATCCTGATCAATGGCATGCGCGAGCGGTTGAAAGTACTTTGCGCCCAAGCCCCGCGCGATATCGCGCCATTGCACCGCGTCCTCGTCCAGTTGCGGTTCCCATATTACGGCCATTGAAGCTCCCTTTCAGTATTTTCAGTGTGCAGAATCCCATGCGTGGAATTGCCCAGACCAGACAACATACTACTCAGTATCTTGTTTATGTCAAGCATAGAGCTTAAGAATAAAACCTCATCCACACCATGAGTAATGGATGTTATTGGTCGAATTGCAATTTCAAAATAAATATATGATACTGCGTAGTATCTCAAAGCGAGGATGTCGATCAGAGTAACTTGATGAAGGTGACTCGATGAACGGGCGCGCAGATTAGCAATATGGGAGGCCGCGCCATGAGTCATCAGGTTCTGGGCTGTTATGCCGTGCTTCGTCATGACGCGATCCAGCGTGCCGCGCATCTCTCGCCGGGCTGCGTAACGCAATCGTCCTCCGCATACATCAGCGGGCAAGCACAGAAGGAGGTTCAACGATATGAGCGGACCATTGAATGGCGTCAGGGTTCTGGATCTGACCACAGCCCTGTCGGGGCCCGTCGCTTCCCAGATTCTCGGCGACATGGGGGCGGATGTCATCAAGGTGGAGCCCCCCGAGGGCGACAGCATTCGCGATATCGGTCCGGCCCGCAATCAAGGCATGGGCGCCATGTTTCTGCATACCAACCGCGGCAAACGCAGTATTGTTCTCAATCTGAAGTCGCCGGCAGGTTGTGCGGCCTTCAAGCGTCTGGCGGCCATGTCCGACGTTTTCGTCTGTAATGCGCGCCCCAAAGCCATGAGGCGCCTGGGTTTGTCGTACGCCGATCTTGCTGACGTCAATCCGGAAATTATCTATGTCAACATCGTTGGATACGGCAGCGATGGTTCCTACGCCGACAAGCCCGCCTACGATGATCTCATTCAGGCCGCGGCCGGCATTGCGTCGCTGCGGCCCGCACACGCGGCCGCCCGCTATGCGCCCATCGCCATCGCGGATCGCATCACTGGAATCCTTACAGCCAACGCGGCGTTGGGAGCGCTTTATTATCGCGCGCAAAGCGGCCAGGGCCAGCATGTTGAAGTACCTATGTTCGAATCCCTTGCCTCGCTGGTGCTGGCCGACCATATGGCGGGCCTGACCTTCGAGCCGCCGCTCGGGCCGCCTGTTTTCCGGCGTTATGCCGAGATTCGCCGGCCTATTCAGACTCGCGATGGGTTTCTTTCCATGATGGTGTTGACAGACAGACAGTGGAAGACATTTTTTACGGCTGTCGGCGAGCCGCAAATCATTGAGGATCCGCGTTTCAAGCTGATGGCGGATCGCACAAACAACCTGGAAGCGCTGTACGCCATTGTGTCCGAGATACTGGTAAAGCGCGGCACGGAAGAGTGGATTGCGCTGCTGGAGGCGGCAGACATCCCCGTCGCCAAAATCGAAACAATGGAATCACTGATGACGCATCCACATCTGGCGGCATCCGGGTTCTTCGCCACCACCAATCACCCATCCGAAGGCACCATCCGAACCATGGCTAAAACCAGCACCTGGTCGCGCACACAGCCCAGTTCCACACGGCATGCGCCGCGTCTGGGCGAACATACCGAGGAAGTTCTGACTGAAGCAGGCTTCAGCGATGCGGACATCGCAACGATTCTCGCTGAAAACACCGCTGCGGGAGCTGGATCATGAAGGCTGTGGTTTGTCGTCGCTATGGCGGGCCCGACGTGGCGAAACTGGAAACGATCGCCGCCCCCGCGATGCTTCCCGGCGGGGTGCGTATCCGCGTGGACGCATGTGCGGCAAGCTTCGCAAGCTTGCTGGTCATGGAAGGGAAACACCAGAATCGCGCGCCTCTCCCGCTTATACCGGGCACCGAGATCGCCGGCACCGTTGTCGAGGTGGACGGCGCGTCGTCGCGCTTTCGACCTGGAGATCGGGTGATCGCAGGCGTTCAGTCAGGCGGCTATGCGCAAGAGGTCGTCGCGCCTGAAACAACTGTATTCCATCTGCCCGACGATATCGGTTTTGACGCCGGTGCACAGTTGCCAACGATCTATGGCACCGCGTATGGCGCGCTGAAGTGGCGCGCGCAAGTCGAGCCCGGAGAGGTCGTTCTGGTGCATGGGGCGGCAGGCGGCAGCGGCCTGGCGGCGGTCGAGGTCGCCAAGGCGCTGGGCGCGAAAGTAATCGCGGTTGCAGGCTCGGCGGCCAAACAATCTATTGTGCGAGAGCACGGCGCCGATCACGCGATCAACTACCACGATACAGACTGGCGAACGGAGGTCCTGAACCTGACCGGCCAGCGCGGCGCGGATGTGATCTACGACCCCGTGGGCGGCGCCACGTTCGACACCTCGCTCCGATGTATCGCCCCGGAAGGCAGGATCATCCCTATGGGTTTTGCCAGCGGCACGATCCCCAGCATTCCCGCCAATATCGCGTTGGTCAAGAACATCAGCGTTCTAGGCGTTTACTGGGGGTACTACTTCGGCTGGGGGCGCCATGCTCCGCGCGCGGGCAATGATGCCAGATTGCGCGAAGGTTACGCCCAGATCTTCGATTGGGTGCGCGAGGGTCAAATCAAGCCGCGAGCCCACGCCGTATTGCCGCTGTCCCGCTTTCGCTCGGCGCTGGAAATGCTCACCACACGGGATGTGATCGGAAGAGTGGTCATGCATCCGCACGAATAAAACCAACTTCAACCAAACGTGAATTCAAACAAGGAGACAACAATGTTCAAACGTATCACTTCAGCCAGCCTTGCCCGAATTGCAGGCATAGCCGCATTGATGGGCGTGGTCTCGGCCGCCAGTGCCCAAGATGCCTACCCAACACGCCCAATCACCCTGGTTATTCCCTATCAGGCGGGTGGAACAACTGAAACGTTCGCACGCGTGATTATCGATGACGTTGCGAAGCTGCTCGGCCAGCCTATCGTCGTTCATCCCAAACCAGGTGCAGCCGGCACTATCGGCGCGCGCAGCGTGGCCGACACTGCCCCAGACGGCTATACGCTGCTAGCCAATACCTCGCAGCATGTCATGTACGACGGCATGTTCAAGAACTTGCCGTTCGATCCGGTGAAAGACTTTGTGCCGGTTGGCCTGCTCGGCTCCGCGCCTATCATTGTCGTTACCAGCGCCGATGCGCCGTACAAAACGTTCAAGGATGTCGTCGCCGCGGCAAAAACCAAGAACATCACCTACGCATCGGGCGCACAAGGTTCCCTGCCCCACCTGACCGGCGAACGCGTTGCATTGCAGGGTAAGCTGGATATGACGCATGTAGCGTTCAGCGGAACAGCACCGGCACTGACAAACGTGATGGGCGGCCATGTGGATCTACTGTATTCAACTGCTGCCAGCGTTATGCCTCAGATCTATGCGGGCAAATTGAAGGCGCTTGCCGTATCCAGCCAGAAACGCATGCCTGAGCTGCCGAACGTGCCGACGATAGCGGAAGAAATGGGCCTGGACAACTTCGACGTCACCGCATGGTACGCCGTCTGGGCACCCAAGGGCACCAACCCCAAGATCATCGATGCCTTCAACAAAGCGATGCGCGAGGCTTCCGCAACACCCGCCGCGCTAGAGCGCATGAAGAAGTTCAGTGTCATGCCCAGCCAGCTAACCGCGCAGCAGTTCTCCGCGTTTGCCCTGAAAGAACGCAATACGTGGCTTGACGTCATGAAGCAAGCAAATATGCAGCCGAGCAACTGAGATATCGCCGCAGCTTGATCAAACCCGCATGCGCGGGGGCTTGTATCTGTATATGGGTGGGAGGGACCGGGCATCCCTCCCACTCCGCCAAATCAGCACCGCCATTCGTCGGATGCCCAGCTATGTTTATGACCCGCACAATAAGTGTCAAAAATTGCGGGGGATAGGACATGGAGCGGCAGACACTGGCTGCCAGCACGCTCGGGGTATCGCTTGGGCGCGGGGATATATTATCGGGCTTGCGCGCGTGGCGGCTGGCCGAATGGCTCATCGTAGCGGCCTGCGCGATGGAACGCCCCTTCATCCTGATACAAATCCAGCGGCTGTTCGGCACGCCCGACCTCATTAAAAACATTGCGCTTGCCATGCTGGTCCTCACGAGCTGGCTGCTCATTGTTCTTCTATATCTGTACGCTGCCCGCTGCCGCGGCGTCCTCAAATGGGCGCTCTTCGCCGCCCTCACACTTTCATCCATGCTCGCCGATTTCTTCTACGTTGTGTCCGGGCATGCGTTGATGTACTCGGATTACATTGTTCTGCAGCACGCGCTCAGCAACACCACTGACGCCCTGGCGGAATACGCCACCGCCTCGCCCTACACCCTCCTGCGCCATACGATGCTCTTGGCGGGGTTTTGCCTGATGCCCCCCGCCTCCCGCGCGGCGCCCAAGGCGCTGGCGATGCTGCTGATATCAGTTGCGCTCGTCACGGCGGTATGCGTGGCTAAAAAAGGCGCAGTAACCCATTTGCTGCCGGGCACCGTCGCAGCCTATGGCCTGCACGCGGCCACATATTTCGACCGCGACCGCGAGCGCCAACCGTATCTCTACACAACAGCCATGCTGCCGGCGCAGCAGGTAGCCGACCGGAACATCGTACTGGTGATCGACGAAAGCATACGGTCTGACTTCATGAATGGCGAACGGCTCAGGGCCATCATGCAAAGCACACGCAGCCCTTGGAACGCCTATGACTTCGGCCCCACGCTTGCCGGCAACAATTGCAGCTCAGCCAGCAACCTGATCCTGCGCAAAGGCCCGCGGCCCAGCCATATTGCCTCTGATCTGCATCGTCACGCGCTGATCTGGAGCTATGCCGCCAACGCAGGCTTTGAACGGTACTTGCTCGATGCACAGGGTGACGGCAACGGCCACAACCATTTTGACAAAGCTGAGCTAAATATGCTGACCGCCAACATCCCGGTCATGTCATTGCCGCACGATGCACAGATCCTGGACGCCATGCCTTTTCTTCAAGCGCCCGGCAAGACGTTTTCCATCATCCTCAAAAAAGGAGCACACTTTCCGTACAGCAAGAACTATCCGGAAGATTATGTGCTGATTCGCACATCAAACTACATCGCCGCCAACAACGAACGCCAAGAGTACGCCAAGGCAGTCGAATGGCAGACCGAACGCTTCCTCAAGAAACTGCTGCAACTCGACCTGAATATGCCTACCGTAGTCATTTATACGTCGGATCACGGCCAGAACCTGGCCGATCAGCCTGGCGCCACACACTGCACCGCATCGAGCAAGCCCTACAAGGGCGAGGGCTTGGTGCCATTGATCGCATTCACCAATTACCCCGATGCGGATCTGGCACAAAGCACGCATGCACATTATGGCCGCCTCTCGCACTTCAACGTCCCGCCTACGCTGCTCAATTACATGGGCTACCGCACGGATTCAGCCCCGAATATCTTCAGCGGCTCGATGTTCAACCCCGGCACCCCAGTGAGCGGATTCAGCTACGGCAGCCCCTTTGGTTATTTCGGCAGCCCCGTCATGATGATGGCTGTGGATGATCGGCAGCTCTCGGAGTAGGCGGATGTGCGCATCACCCGGCGCCCTGCGTATTACGCCCCCCCGGCGGCTGCAGCGCGCTGATCGCCCCACCCGCCCAGGTTGCTCGAACCAGCGTAGTCATATGTGGCGGCAGCCCGTTCCGAGTGGCGTTGTGGCGCGGATGCCGAAAATCAGGCACGGCACACTTGACCTTCCAACAACAAGAAGGATTATGCTAGTTCTGTTTGAAGTTTCCAGGCACCCACTGGGCCACTGACACCTTCGGACGGAACTTTCCACGAACGGATCGACTGTTCTGGCGTCTACCATCACCTGCCCCACTACAGCCATGCATATCAATAAGCCATACCCGCCCGTTCAACATAGAGGCTGCTGATCATGAAAAACCTTGTCCACGCCTACGCTCCCTTGGTCTGGTTTGCGTTGGCGATCATGCCCGGCCAGGCACACGCGCACTTTGCAGACGGCTCAATGATGGGCGGGATGATGTGGCTGATGATACTTTTCTGGCTGCTCATTGTCGCCGTACTTGTCCTCACCATCGCAGCACTTATCAAATACCTCTTCGGCAAGTAGTAGGCTGCCGAGTGCTACATCTCACGATCAGGAGATCGCTATGAATACCAAAGCCATTCTTATTGCATCCCTCGCTGCCTTGACGTTGGGTGCGGGCATGCCAAGCCTCGCGGCAACGCATGCGCAGGGCCAAACCCCTTCTTCCTCGGGGATGTCCAGCGATCAAGCAGCCCCTCAGCATAAGCCCGGTGGCCCCATGATGGACGGCGGGATGATGGGGCGAGGCATGATGGGCGGAGGCATGGGGGGCATGATGGGTGGGGGTATGGGTGACATGATGAATAGCGGTATGGCGGGCATGATGGGCGGTTGCCACGCCGCGATGGACACCGGCCTGGATCGCAAGACAGCGATGCAGATGCATGGGGAGATGATGCGCGCGATGGGTGACATACTTGTCAAGTATGCAGACAAAGTCACGGAGCCGGCGCCGAAGCATTGAACACGAACGGCTGCCCAGGCACGGGAGCCTCAATGCCCGGCACCCGTGCCCGTAGCGGCTTTACCTCATGCAGTGCAAGCGCCCGTCGGACCCGCAAATTGCATGCACAGCAGCAGCGCTGCCACAGCACGGCAAAATGCCGGTGGGGCTCAATGCAGTGACATTAGTGCGGCCCACAGCACGCCCGTACATCACTGATTTACCTTTCCGGGTAGGGACAGATCACCCGACGCCACCTTGAAGACGTTGGCTACGCACAGCAATGGCGTATGCATGCTGGCATTGACTCGCAGCGCGGCGGTCACCCCGTCGAAGCTGCCTGCCTTGATAACGCCGATATCATCGAAAGGCACACGCACCGCTACCGTTTGCGCGTTGAATACCGGCGCCCATCCCGGGCTGTCAATCAGGATGGGCAATCCAGGCCAGGTCTTGGGCAGGCTCGGCTTACTGCCGTCGGGGATGTCCACGACTTTCAAGGCGTCCTTTCCGCAGGCCGCATCCGGTTGCAGAACCACCCAATGCGAATGCCAAAGGTCGCCATCGTTGTCCAGTTTTCCATCGCCGTTCTCATCGAACAGCGGTGTGTCATCAAAATCGGGATGCGCGGTAACCGCAAAAGCAAGAATGCCCGCTTTCGGCGCAAAACCGACGACGGATGGGTCCAGGCTGGTTGGCCAGACGTAGGAGAAAACCGTACTGCCAGCCAACTTGCCCGTGGCGGCGGGCTTCGTCTCACCGGCCCTCCCGGATACGGCCATTTGGAAGGTGGCAACATTGCCCTCAGTGGTGATTGTCGTGCGGACGATGTCGAAGGGTGCATTGACGCCTGTCAGGGTTTTGCCCGCGTCGGAAGCGATACCGTGATGGCTACTCGTGCCGTAAGCGGGTATACCGCCGGCCATGCCCGCCAACAGTGCACCGAAGAGAAGAAATGACTTTGACGATTTCATCATTGATCCTTTGTCCTTAGCTTTGGTATGGACAAGTATATGCAGTCCCGTTGTATTATTTGAGTTAATTAGTTCATAAAACATATCATTTCGTTCAAATAAACATCCTGCAATGAGCACCCTACAAACAGCACCCGCCATCGACCGTCTTTCAGGCATCCTGGAACGCTTCCAGGTACAGGCGCAGCTGCATCACGCAGGCGTGCTGTGCGGGCTGACGCATTTCGATGCCAGTGAAGGGTATGGGTATTTGCATGTACTGCGCCGTGGACGGCTGACGGTAAGCCATCCGGGCGCACAAGGCGTCCCCCCGTCGATACAGTTCGACGAGCCAGCTCTATTGCTGTATGCGCGCCCTATCACACATCGCTTCCACAATCCGCCGGCGGAAGGGTCGGACTTCGTCTGTGCACGGCTGCTCTTCGATGGCGGCGCACACAACCCACTGGCCAGAGCGCTGCCATCCTTGATTGCGGTTCCGCTCTCATACGTGCCTGGCCTTCATGCAGCACTTGAATTGCTGTTCGCCGAGACCGAACGTGTACGCTGCGGCCAGCGCTTGCTGGCCGATCGACTCTTCGAAGTGGTTGTCCTCCAGCTGCTGCGCTGGCTGCTCGACCACCCGCAGGAGGCCGGCATACAGGCAGGCCTGATCACGGGCCTGTCTGATCATCGCCTGGCCCGCGCATTGGTGGCCATGCATGAAAGCCCAGGTGAGCCCTGGACACTGACGCGCATGGCGGAACACGCCGGGATGTCTCGCACGGCATTTGCCAATACCTTCCGCGAGGTGGTTGGCCAAACACCCGCAGATTACCTGAGCGACTGGCGGATCTCGCTGGCACAAAGGCGTTTGCGCGAGGGGCGGCCACTCAAGACGCTGGCGCAAGAACTCGGCTATGCCAATCCGTCGGCGCTGTCGCGCGCCTTCGCAGGGAAAGTAGGAGCATGCCCCCGCGAGTGGCTGGCGAAAGCACCATGAACCATGAGTGCCGTCAAATTTGGCAGATCGTCTTTGCTGCAAGATCGTCTTTGCTGCAAGATCGTCTTTGCTGCTAGCTCGTCTGTGTTGTTAGCTTGTTTTCGCTGCTAGATCGTCTGTATTGCATATGCCTCGCGGCTCGCTGCAGCAGGTGCCGCACCAAATGCGTTATGCGTCGGTGCGGCGCAAGGCCAGCGCCAGCATAATCAGCATAATCCCCTGGAAAATCAGGTCGATTGAGAGCAGCACGCCCAGTATCCAGACGCTGTTTTGAGGCCACCCCGCCGCTATCAGCAGCCCCGCCAGCACCGAAATCACGCCCGACAGCGCCAACCAGCCGCCGCCCGGCTGGCCACGATTCTGGAGCCACACCCAAAGGCGAAAGACGCCGGAAGCGATGAGCGTTGCACCCAGCAACAAAGTCAGGACAGCGGCGCCTGCCAGCGGATCGTAGAACGCCACGAAGCCCGCCGCCAGATACAGCACCCCACTCAGCGTCCATAGCAGAAAACCACCCAGACCTTTTAATTTCCAGGCATGGATCAACATGCCCACGCCGCCGATCAGCATCATGATCCCCACCACCAGTACACTGGCGACGGTGGCGGCCAACACCGACATAGCGGCGACAACACCCAGAATCAACAACAGGACTCCAAGTGTGAGAAACCAGCCTCGCTTCTCGCGCATCACGGCAAGCGCTTCCGCCACGCGGGCAGAATCAATCTCGTGGGGTTGCTTCATGGGAGTTCCTCCGTGAACAAATAGGTCGGGACAAGCAAGGCATGCACGCCCAGCAACTCAAAGTCTGGCATAAAAATTCTGTTGAATACATGACGGCTATCGAAGAATCAGCAAATCCAAGGCCCATCAGCGTTCTGCGGACGCAGTTCGATGGCACGCAAGGCTGTCCGCCTGTGCTGTTCCCCACCCGCTGTCGCATGATATGACTCCAGCAGGCATAACACTTGCATTCGAAGGAATGAGTCATTCTTCAGAAGCGAGCCATGAACATAGACTGGTCAGGGATGTTTGCGTTTTCTATGTCGCCCTGGGAACTGATCGCCCGCGGCACACTGATGTATTGGTTTATTTTTATCGTGCTGCGCTTGGCCGGGCGGCGGGACTTGGGGTCGTTCAGCACCACAGACATGCTGCTGCTGGTGCTCATCGCCGATGCCGCGCAAAACGGCATGTCCGCCCAATACAACAGCGTGACAGATGGCGGGATTCTCGTCTTCACGCTGGTTTTCTGGAGCGCCGCGTCCAATCGCATCGCATTCTACTTCCCCCGCGTCCGACCATTTTTTGAACCCCACAGGGTTTTGCTCATTAAAGACGGCCAGCTTCAACGCCACGGCATGCGCCGCGAGCATGTAAGCAAAGATGAGTTGATGGAGGAACTGCGGCTGCAGGGCATCAATGACGTTGCCGATGTGGTGTATGCCTATATGGAATCCACGGGCGACGTTAGCATCAAGACCAAAGACGAGAGGCGGCCCGGACCCTTCTGGCGTCCAGATGAGTAGCCCGCGCAAGTTCGGGCATGGCAGCGACGCCCTCCCAGGCACGCACTTTGCTGCAGGCGTGTATTCAGAAAATCAACGACCAAACTCAACGACCAAACCTGCGGACATGCGCGAAATCGAATCAATCGCCCAATACATGCACGACCACCACTTGCTCCTCGTCACGGCCGAATCCTGCACCGCAGGCCTGATTGCGGCGCGGTTGGTGGATGCGCCCGGTGCGGGTGACATCCTTGATTGCGCGTTCGTGACCTACTCCCCAGCCGCGAAGCGTGACTGCCTGGATGTACGCCCATCGACCCTGGAACACTTTGGTTTGACGAGCGAAGAAGTGTCGATAGAGATGGCGCGCGGCGCGCTTTCACGAAGCCGCGCAAACGTTTCCATCGCCAATACGGGTGTTACAGAACCCATGCCTGACGGGCCGGCCGCTGGCACACAATGCTTTTGCTGGATATTCAAGGACGCGGCGAGCATACACGTTTTTTCAAAGACACGGCAGTTTCACGGCTCGAGAAATGAAATTCGAAGCGCGAGCGCGGATTATGCACTTCAGCGCTTGGTTCACCTCCATGCCAGCCTTGGACTGAACGCCAGTCATGACGCCGCTGAACACACTGACGACTAGCGCCAAGGACGATCGCGGCTTCAGCCTCACGCGCGGTCCGCGCGTACGCGAGGAGTAAACGCATGCAAGAGCCATTTAGAAAGTTTGCCGAAGCCACGTCAAAAGCGGCTGGCTCCCCTTGGGCGTTCAGCGCCGCCATCGGACTTGTTGTGATATGGGCAATATCAGGCCCCCTGTTCGGCTTCTCGGACACCTGGCAGCTCGTTATCAACACCGGCACGACCATCGTTACGTTCCTGATGGTATTCCTGATTCAGAACGCACAGAATCGCGACTCCCTTACCTTGCAGCTGAAGCTGGACGAACTGCTTTGTGCCGTGAAGGGGGCCCGGGACGGAATGGTGAACCTTGAAGACCTGAGCGAAGAGAGCCTGAACAAACTGCGCGAAGAATTCAGGCAGACGGCGCAAGCGAAAGAGCGTTCGAATGAGATCTCAACCTAGCCCGAGGCACCCCACGATACCGCCCATTCTCGACCAGCATCTGGAGATACCCGGCTTGGACGATGCGGGCCAGCTGTTTCTTGCGACAACTCAGACCCTATAAAGCACTAAGCGCTTGGCTTCGAAATACCCGCCAACGCCTCCCCAGTGGCGCGTATGTCCTTACCATCAACGGCCAAGTCCCCCAGTGCAACAATACCCACCAGCCGCTTTTCTCTATTGACGACCGGCAACCGTCTGATTTGGTGGTCACGCATAATCTGTTTAGCAGTGTCGACGGACTCATCGTCATACACCCATTTGACATCGGTGCTCATAGACTCACGCACCTTTGCGTTAGCATCACTGCCCTCTGCAATCGCGCGTATCACGATATCGCGATCCGACAGCGTGCCGACGAGCCGGTCATGCTCGCCCACGGGCATGAGGCCGAAATCCCCGTCGCGCATTTGTCGCGCAGCGTCCTTAATGCTGGCGTCTGGGTGCAGTATTTTTACGTCGTGGCTCATTACATCCGCAATCTGTTGCATGGTTAACTCCTGTATCCGTTAAGTTCCTGACGCGCTCGCTATCCTGAACGATCACGCAGCTCCGTTACACCTTCCTCAGCCGCGCAATGCGCGCAACAGAATATCCGCCCGCTCTTCTCCACGCCATGCCCGATGATCGACACACCACAATGCGCACAGTGCGGTGCAACCATTCGGATCGCACACTCAAAGCTGTCGAACGTATAGGTTTTGCCCGACGCGGTCAGTTCGAAGGTTTTGTCATACTCATTTCCACAAGCGTCACATTTGCTCATTGCATATCTCCTTGTAGATGCAGCCAAACACAGCAAGTGGCATGCCGACTGGCCGCGCCCGCCCGCGTTGATAGCACCTGGCGCCCGATGTAGGGCCGGAATGTGGAGGCGGAATGTGGGGCCAGAATATGGGCCGGAATATGGACAGGAATAGGGGGCGAATGTGGAGATTGGTTGCCATGTATGGCAGCAGCGGCAAGGATAATGCGGCGAGTTAAGGGCGGTCCCGCGTAGATATCAGGGCTCTACCCGCCCCCGCAGTTTCTTTACCAGACCGCGTACAGCCTTGCCCTCCAGCCGCCGGCGCTGCGAGCCCAGCGTCGGGCGTGTCGCCCTGCGCGGCACAGTGGGCTGCGAGACGCTATCGACCAATGCCTGTAAACGCGCAATAGCGTCAAGCCGATTCTTCTCCTGACTGCGACTGCTCTGCGCCTTGATGACCACGTCACCATCATCTGTGATGCGCTGGTCGCGCAAGGCGAGCAAACGTTCTTTGATCTCTGGCGGCAACGATGACCGCGGGATCGAATAACGCAGGTGGACGGCGCTTGATACCTTATTAACATTCTGGCCGCCCGCGCCCTGTGCGCGGATAGCACTGAAGACCATGTCCTCTTTCGAAACGATGAACCGGGAGATTGTCATGGCTGTTGGCTCGGTTTACTTGCGGGTTTCCTATAGACTCACTGTAGCAGGCGCCGAGCCCTACCCACCCAATTCTTTCTTGAGGCCACACCCGTGCAGCAATACTTATATATCGAACCACTGACGGAAGAAGCGTTTGCACCGTACGGCAGCATGTTGGGGAGGCCATATGGGCACGATACCCCTGCATACAGCAACCCCGCTACAGACTTTTGGCACCAACACCACTTCAATGCGGGCCAAGACGGCACGCCCGAAGTTTTATGGGTCAACTATCGCAAGAACGACCGGCTGATCAACACACTCGAAGTGCACTGGCTGACTGAGCAGGCGATTATTCCACTCGGAGACCAAGAGATTATTCACGTCGTTGCCATATGCGACGCATCCGGCACACGCCCAGACCTGGCCACCCTGAAGGCCTTCCGCGTCCCTCCGGGCCGGGGCGTCTGTATGAAGCCTGGCTGCTGGCACGCCACACAAGTGCTCAGCAACGAGGTCAACTGCGTCATGCTCACCCGCGGCTCGACAACGCTAGAGTTGGTGACGCACCTTCAGGATCAGGCCCCCGCCCGTGAAACCGCTTTGTTCACGCTGCCTCAAGCGAAAATACTGCAAATAACATCGCCTATCGCTCCATCCCTTTCGGCAAAGCAAAGCCAGCGCACTTGACGACCATCAACAGCCCGCGGACGAAGGGCTGATTCTGTCGTTGCGGATGAGGTTGAGGATAGGGGCGGGGCGAGGATGGTTGCTAATCCACCTTTGCGCCAGATTGCTTTACGATCTCGCCCCAAGTCGTATATTCGCGCTTGAGAAGCTCAGCGAAGGCCTCGGGGCTTGAGGGTCGTGGCAAGGCGCCGAGGGATTCGAGCTTCGCTGCCACATCAGGGTCTCGCAGGATTGCCTGTAGTGGTTGGTTGATCGCCTTGACATACGCAAGGGGCGTGTTCGCAGGGAAAACCATGCCCAGCCAAGCGGCCACCTCGAAGCCCTTGAGCCCCATTTCATCAAGAGTGGGGGTGTCGGGAAACAAGTCCAGCCGTTTGGGCACGGTCACGGCCAGCAGTTTCAAGCGACCCGAATTGATAAAAGGTTTGGTCACCGTGACGGTCTCCATGCCGACATCAACATTGCTTGCTGCGATGTCTGTCATGGCTCGTGCACTGCCCTTATACGGCACGTGCACGAGGTCCGTGCCGGTTTCCCGCTGCAGTAACTCCATCCCCAGATGGGAAAGCGTGCCACTGCCCGACGATGTGTGATCAAGCTCGCCGGGGTGAGCCTTGGCATATTCCAGAAAGCCTTTGAAATCACTGAAAGGCGCATCCGGGCGCGCAACCATCACAAGCGGAAAATCGATCAGGGTGCCGATGGGTGTGAAATCCTTTAAGGTGTCGTAGCCGACTGACTTGTATAAATGGGGGTTAGTCACATAAGCAGCGGTCGCGGACAGAACCATCGTGTAGCCGTCAGGATTTGCCTTTGCCAGGTGGGCGAGGGCCAGGCTGGCTCCCTGGCCGGGCTTGTTCTCTACGATAATGGGCTGACCCAGCTTCTGGGCTAGTTTCTCCGCCACCAGCCTGCCCACAATGTCCGTTGCCTGGCCCGGCGGATATCCAATGATCATGGTGATGGGTTTATCCGGATAGGAGGACCACGCAGGGGATCCACAGGCGACGGCGATTATGCCGGCCGCCATCCACTTCGCAAGCACTTTCATTTTTCTGTCTCCTCTCATACATGTCGCCTAACAATGGTTCGTTTCAGATAACGCCCGCTTCTTTCAACGCCGCAATGTCCTCATGCCCCAATCCCAGCGACCGCAGGACTTCATCGTTGTGTTGTCCGAGTGACGGCCCGGCGTGCCGCACTGAGCCCGGTGAATTCTTGAATACTGGCGCGACATTCTGCATGCGCACCATACCGAGCTCCCCGTCCGGCACGCCGACCAACGCGTTGCGAGCGGCGAAATGCGGATCGTCAAAGATATCGGCAATATCGTAGATTGGGCTGAATCCCACTTCGTTTTCATCGAGCCTGACGCTTAACTCATCCAACGCATGCTTGGCGACTTCGCTACGGATGATTGCATCGAGAGGCAGCCGGTTTGTCACCCGGCGTGGATTATCCAGAAACCGTTCGTCAGCAATCAGATCCGGCCGCTCAAGCGCCCGGCATAGGCGTTCGTAAATGCTTTGGGTGGACGCGGCAATCGATGCCCACTTCCCATCGCGCGTCATGTAGATGTTCCCGGGTGCCGCATACTGGCTGAAGCTGCCCGAACGTTGCCGTACGATGCCCAACTGGTCATACTCGATGGGCAGGAATTCCATGATTCTGAACATGGATTCCATCAACGAACAATCGATCTCCTCGCCTTTCGCCACCCCATTCGCGTGACGCTGATACAAGGCAGCCAATACGCCGACTGCGCCGAACAGGCCCGCAACCGCATCCGCGATCGGAAAACCGAGATGCAAAGGCGGGCCCTCCGCCTCACCACAGATGTTCGTGAAGCCAGTCATCGCTTCGAATACCCGTGCGAAGCCAGGTCGATGACTGTACGGGCCGGTCTGCCCGAACCCCGTGACTCGCAGAATCGTCAGGCCGGGATTGATCTCATGCATCCAATCTTTGGTAATGCCCCAGCCGTCCAATTTGCCGGGCCGGAAATTCTCGACAACGACGTCATAGTCGGGCAGCAGTCGGCCCAATAGAGCACGGCCTTCCGGCTTGCGTAGATCGATGGTAATGCCGCGCTTGTTGCGGTTTGTCACCTTCCACCAGAGCGGTATACCCGCCTTGTGGGGTGGTAGGTTGCGCAGCGAGTCGCCGGAGCCCGGCAGTTCAACTTTCAGCACATCAGCACCAAAGTCGCCGAGCATGGTTGCCGCGAACGGCCCTGCATATACCGTAGACAGATCGAGTACGCGAAGACCCTTCAAAGGTCCTGAGAACGTGGATGGATCGTGCATGGCGGACATGGTTATCACTTCAGTGGAATAATCGGTTCATCGAGTATAAGTAAGCCAGCTATACGCTGGAACCTGCATACCCTGGATATCAGTCATGCATAATTTAGATAGCCCACTGCTCGACCTGAAAAGCATTCGCTGCTTCATCGCCGCTGCCGAACATGGCAGCCTCAGCAGTGCAGCCAGCACGCTTGGCATGGCGCAATCGGCGCTCAGCCGGCAAGTTTCGCAACTGGAGTCACTACTGGGTTGCAGGCTGTTCCATCGCACGGGCCGGGGCGTGTCGCTCACAGAAATCGGGTACACAATCCTTCCACGCGCGCAGATCATGATCCAGACCGCGGGGCAGTTGGTGGATGATGTCCTGGCCCAGCGTGATCGTCCGGCCGGAAGCGTGACGATTGGTGTCCTGCCCGGTTTGTCGCGCCCGCTGATAAGCCGAGTGCTATCGCGGGTACTGTTGGCTTACCCGGACATCCGGCTGAAAGCCATCGAGGCCTACAGCGGCGAAGTCGAGAATATGCTGGCTGATGGCCGCGCGGATATCGGGATCTTCAACCGCTACCGCCCAAAGCAGCGTGATGCTCGCGAAGCCGTGTTCAGTGCTCCTCTGCACCTGGTAGGCAGGGCGGGCGCTCCCGCGCTGGGTAGGCAGCCGGTACGCTTGAGCGCGATGTCGAGCTTGCCCCTCGTGTTGCCGGCGCGCCCGAACGGCATGCGCTCATACCTTGATGAGATCTGTAGCCGACGCGGGCTGACGCTGAACGTGGTGCTCGAAGCGACCAGTGGTACGCTGATCAGAGAAGTCGTGCTTCACTGCGACGTATATAGTCTGCTGCCGTACCATGCGGTGGCGGATGAAATACGGGCTGGCGCCCTCGCGATGGCTCCCATTAAAGAACCAGGTTTGCGACAGACTGCGTTTGTAGACGCCACGCGGAAACACCCCTTATCCAACGCGTCACGGGCGGTGCTCAAAGTGGTGCTGGAGGAAATGAGAATGTTGGATATTGCCGAGAGAATGCCCGCCAACCAATAGCAACATTGCATTATGGATATAGTATGGAATGGCCGGGTAGCCGGGTGGGGCTTATTCCTTGGGCACAATAGCCACGATTGCGAGGTGATCGCCAGAAGCATCTTTGGTCGTCCAGAATCAACGCAGGGCGGCGCATAGTGTGGCACCACGCAGCCCTCAAGTCAGTCCAGCGCCTGTATGCCGCTTCGCAAATGTTCAAGAATCAGATCGTGCTTGGCGCTCAAGCGTTCAACGGGGCCGTGCACGCCCAGTGCGAATACCCTTCCGAAGCGTCTCTCAGGCAGCAGCATTGCAATACTTCCGGCACCGGGCTCCAGCGTGTTCTGGGAGAATACATAACCGTCCCGGCGTCCTTTCTTTACATGTTCCATCAATTCCGCCAAAGGTACCTGCCTGCTTTTTTCGTGCTCACGAAAATTTGCGCGTCTCAAGATGTGCTCGATATCTGCGTCCGAACGCACGCCAAGCATCAACCATCCGCTCCCAGATCGCGCAATGGGACGGGTCATGCCTATGGGCAGGGTATACCAGATGGGAAGCCGCGACGGAATTAGATAAACATATTGCACATACAGATCGCTTTGTGCCCCCAAGGTAATCGTCTCTCCCGACACCTGCGACAAAGCCTGCATCAGCGAGAAAATCTTTCCTTCGCCAAACAAGGCGTGGTGTACCCAGCTTCCGAGCGACGCGATACGCATCGTTGGCATATAAGTACGCGAGAATCGATCGTAGTCCAGATAGCCCAGCACTACCATGCTTTTAAGCAGCTCCGATGCGCTGGAGACAGGGTATCCAAAACGATCCACAAACTCTTTCAGCGCCATCGGGCGCCGGACGTCCTCGAACGCCTCCAGAATTTCAAATACCCGTTTTGATGTCTTTATAGGTCCCTTGATCATGAAAAACCCTGTGGCACGCCCTGACCGCTGCCATGCAGAACGATACTGTGAAATCTCCAGTTGAGGACGAGGTTGCTACAGATACCGAGCCAGCGGACCATTTTTGGTTGCCACTCTTCCTCTAAAAGTATGATTTTTTTTACGATTCATTTTCCAGCCACGTAAACGCCGACGTTCTTTGCGGCCTCTTACTCATAGCCGGGTTTTCCGCATATATGTAAATGCCCCCGGATCGTTCCGATATCCCCTCAACTGGAATAAGCGGTGATAAAGTCCAGCAAAAATCTGTCCAAGCAGCAATCACGCCTTGAACTTAACACACTTAAAACAACTATCACCGGATCTATCACAGGGGACGAAACGCCATGGATCTTATACCGCTGCATCCCGACTTCGGCGCGCAAGTAAAGGGAATCAGTTTGCTGGATGTTATTTGCGACAGTAACGCATTTGCGCAAGTGCGCACGGCCTTTGATGAATACTCGCTGCTTCTGTGGCGACGACAGCACGTCACCGACGACATTCAGGCAACATTCGCCCGCGCCTTCGGCGCGCTGGAGCTGACCAAGGTGGGCTCAGGCGGTCAAGGCACGTTTTATTCACGCATGAACAATATTGGTCCGGACGGCCAGGTTGTGCCTCCGACCGACCGCGCATTGCTTATCGCCAAAGCCAATCAGCTCTGGCATACCGATAGTTCCTTCAAGCAATTGCCCGCGCTGGCGTCCGTACTCTCAGCACGCGTCATTCCATCCAAGGGCGGCGAGACCGAATTCGTTTCCACGCGAGCCGCATGGCAGCGCCTCGATCCGACCCTCCGCAATGCGCTCATCGATAAAGTCGTTATTCATAGCTATGCCACCTCTCGCGACCTGATTGATCCCGCAATGATGAACAATGAGGAGCGAGCGGCGCTCCCCCCCGTCCGCAAACCTATGACGTGGCTCAATCCCACCAACGGGCGCCGCGCGCTTTATCTGGCGTCACATGCCGGCGCAATCGAAGGGATGGAACCGTCCGTCGCGCATAAGATGCTCGAAACATTAATGACGCAGGCCACGCGTCCCGAATATCGCTATACACATGCCTGGGAAGAAGGAGACGTATTGATGTGGGATAACAGGGCCACCATGCATCGGGGCCGGCCTTGGCGCGGGGAAGAGGCGCGGTCGATCGTGCGCATGACGATCTCCGCTTCGGAATCCGACGGCGTCAGCCAGGCAATGCTCGGCGTTGCACATACACTGACAGAGATATCAACCGATATCCCACAGCAGTTTTTGCGGAAGGAAGGCGTGCTAGACCAAAAATGATGCCACGCCAATCTCCGGCAGTACGCCAGATTGGCGTGGATGTTTTTCATGCGCTGGCGAGCGCGCTACGCCGCTTCATCGCCCCGACAATAGCGCTCAGTGCGATGCCATATATAGGAACGAACAGCAGCAGGCTGACGCCGAGCTTGATGACATAGTCGACCAAGGCGATTTCACCCCAGTGCTCGGCCATGAAGGGGTTGCTGCTGTGCCAGAATGCAATGCCGAAAAAGGCGATCGTGTCCAGCGCCTGGCCGACGATGGAAGACGCGGTGGGCGCGGCCCACCATTGCGCGTAACTGCGGCGCATGCGGTCAAAAACCTGTACATCCAGCAATTGCCCCAACACATAAGCAGCAAAACTGGCAAACGCAATACGGAAGACGAACGAATTGAATTCGCCCAACGCGCCAACGCCGTTGAAACGCCCCTCGTGAAACAGCACCGACACAATGTACGACACAACAAGCGCCGGAATCATGGCGCGCGTAATGACCTTGCGTGCCTCGGCCTTACCGATGAGGCGCACCGTCAAGTCAGTTGCCAGAAAGATAAACGGAAAGCTGAAAGCGCCCCACGTGCTATGAAAGCCAAAGAGCTCGATGGGCAACTGCACAAGGTAATTGCTGGCGATGATGATGAGAATATGAAACGCCACCAGCAGGGCAAGGTAAAACGACTCCCGCGATTGCGGGACGGATGCGGAGGTCATGAGACACCTTTTTGATGAATGGGGTTAGGGAACCCATAAAAGCGGTATAGAGGTGGATTATATGCCGCCCGGAGAAATTTTCAGGCTCCGCCGCAAGCCGTCTCTGCCTGCTGCCCTTTTTTCCAGCACGAGCGGGGTTCTGGCGATTCAGGACGGGGAATGCCCTTTGGGTCGATATACACGGTATAGACCTGCCAGGCGGCTACCCCGCTTCGGTCCATTTCCAGCCGGACCAACCACCCCTTAAGGTTTTCCTCGTCCTCGAAACCGTCGAAAACAAAGTTTCCCAGACTATAGAAAATAGGCTTGCCCTTGTACTGCTCGATGTCCTGGGTAACGTGCGGATGCCCGCCAATGACTGCATCGGCGCCGGCATCGATCATCGCGCGGGCCAGTTGCCGCTGGCGTTCATTGGCAAGCGGCTCATGCTCCACGCCCCAATGCATGAATGTGACAACCAGATCGGCGCTGTGGGCTTTTCTTGCGTTGCCGATGTCGGCAATGACCTGCTCGTCTTCGCTCCAGGCCTGCCCCGGCGCATCGTAATTGGCCTCGAAACTGCGGGGGAAGACCTCGCTGTAGCCAAGCAGGGCAATCCGCAGGCCTTTGCGCTCGATTATGAGCGGTGCGTGCGCCTCGGTCAGGTTACGCCCTCCGCCAAAATATGAAAGCTTCTTCGCATCGAGCAGATCGAGCATCTGCGTAAAGGCGGCAGGGCCGAAATCGCCGGCATGGTTATTGGCGACGGATACCGCCGTGAAATGGCGCTTTAATATATTGATAGTGCGCGGGTTTGCGCGAAAGGTCCAGGGCTTTTGCTCCGGCTTCCCTTTGGTAGCGATGACGCACTCAAGGTTGCCAACGCGGATGTCTGCCGTAGCCAGAATCGTCTCAACGTGCGCAAAGGGATCTTTCCCGGCCTTGATCACGGCGCCGGGCGCCGTATCAAGCATGATGTCGCCGACAAAGGCAAGGGAGACGACGGGATCGTCAGCTCCCTCGGCCGCCAGCACTTCACTGGAAACGCCCATGCAAAGCGCCACCGCGACGGAAAACCTTGCGATGGCAATTCTGACCGACCCTGCGCGCCTCATGAGTAAGCCTCGGTCAATTTGCAGCTGTATCGCAGTTCCCTTTCAAGATTGGGGGAATAGAGATACTGGATGCCCGTAAAGGGCTCGACCGAATCAGACGGTGAAGGCAGCGGAGGAGGAACGTATTTGGCCTGATGCAGCAGAATGAACCGGCCAGACTTGTGGTAATAGACGTAAAGCTTGATGTAGGCGATGGGCCGGGCGCCGACCATGACGGCCTTGAAACGATAAATCCCGTCGATATCGACGGATTCCACAGTATATGGATCAGCTGTGGGCGTGAATTCGACTTTGCGGGGATTGTCGCCCATCAGGCTGATCTCGCAGCGCAGCAGGGGTTGCCGGGTATTCTCCGCATTTGCCGCATTGCTGACGCTATTGCACAGCAGGAATACCATCGCCACAATGACGCCTGCCCCCCGAAACCGACGGCGAAACAGAAGTTCGACCTGACGCATGAACTGGGGGCTCCATGATGTAAGACGTTCGTGCTGGACGCGGCTATCTTACTCCTGAAAATGTCCGTAAACAACCGGCGCCGCCTTTTCGCCGTATGCATTGCAAGGAGACATGAAATGAATTCGGCACCTACCTTGAAATCAACAATCACCTGTCCAATATGCGGTTTCAGGCATGAAGAAATCATGCCGGTGGATTCCTGCCAGTTCTTCTACGAATGCCCGGCATGCCATACGGTCCTCAAGCCCAAACCCGGCGATTGTTGTGTCTTTTGCTCTTACGGCTCCCGAAGATGCCCATCAAGACAGCAGGATGCGTATCCATAGCTGATCCCCGTGATTTTGCAACCGAACCGCCTGCGGGGCTATGGCAGCCCGCAGAACAACGCTTGCGCGCAGCATGGTCGCGCTAGTGATAAGCCTCGGTCGCGGCCCGATTGTCGCGCTAGGGTGCCACCGGCGCGCCCTGGATCCGCTCCCGAAATCGCAAAAGGGTGCCAATCAACAGGCCCAGAAGCAGTAAGCCAATGCCCGAAATGTTGTATATCACGGCATCACGACTGGGGGAATAGATCAAAGCTGCGATACTGACCCCCACCGACTGGCCGATAAAGAGGGCGCACGCGAAAGCCGAGAGGGCAAGGCCGCGGTACTCGGCCACCATTTGGGAAGCATGGGTCTGCAGGGTGTTGTGCAGGCAATAAAAGCCAAACCCCGAAAGTGCGCAGAATACGCCCGCAACCCACGGATTCCCTGTAAGCGCAATACCATTATATCCAACGAGCAGCGACACAGCACCCAGGCGCGCAAGCCCGGCCGCAGACATCCTCTTCAAAATAATGGGCACCAGCTTCGTATAGATATAGCCACCAACGGCATATGAAGCCGCGATACCCCCTGCCGTTGATAGTGAAAGTGAAAATCGATGCTGCAGATAATTGGGCACGAATGCCAGCGCGCCGTAGCCCAATGCGCCTTCGACCAACGCGAACAGCAAAGTCCACAGCACGAGCGGCGTCCACAAGACCTTCAGCAGCCTGCGATATCCGCCCTCCTGTTCCAAGCCATCATTGCTTTCGGAATACTTGGCGCGGGCACGCAGCAAGACGCCGCAGACGAAGAAAGGCAGCGTCAAGGCCATGAACGCATAGCGCCAGTTCAGGTAGTCCGCGATCAGGCCGCTCAGCCATTGACCGGCCAACATTCCCATGACGCCGGCGGCAACCAACCGCGCCAGGATGACCTGCCTGGACCGGAAATCAACATTATCTCCAATCCACGCCATAGACAGGGCAAAGATCCCCGCCGTGGAAGCGCCAGTCAAAATCCTGAACATTATCAGCGCAGTCAGTGTCTGGGATAGCGCACAGGCGAGGTTGCCAACGGCTGAAACCAGGCAGCACCAGGCAACAACACGCGCTTTTCCATACCGATCGCTTATCAAGCCGTATACGAGCTGTGCAACACCATAGGCGATGGTATATGCGTATATCGTGACCGACGTGTCCTCAAGGGATGAAGAAAAGGTAACGGACAATACAGAGATGAGCGTATCGCACACGCGCAGCGCGGCCATGCTCAGGAAACAGGCCGTGGCGAGCAAGGTACTCATCACCCTGAATGATCTCTCATCCATGGGGGGCACCATCAATGATCTTTGACTCCACGTCGCTTCCATTCCAAGAACTGACGCCAGGCTAAGACGCCCTTCCAGACAGTGTTTGATCGCCTAGATTTTAATCATGACGATTATTTCATAATCATTGATGGATGATCTTGCTCGTCGCTCCGAACTGCTCTTCTGCGCTGATCGGTTCGATGGCAGTCTGGTACTGGGTTTTGAACCCCACTGTATCGGCAAACCTCGCCGCTCAGTGCAATCAAGTTCGGGCGGCCTTCCAGCGTGAGATCAGGGATCGCATGGATGAACTGCACCGTGTATTTGTTGATGACCTTCACCTCCTCAAACGAAGGCCACAGGTGCCGGCCCACAGCGGCGACTTCGGGCGGGCACTGCGTTCCGCTCGCCTTGCCGGCGTCCTTGCTGGCGGTGCGTATGGCGTTTCATCGCCTGGAAATGCTTCAGCGCTGGATGCCCAGCCGTTCGATCATCGGGCCGTAGCGGCGCGCTTCGTCTTCGATGCGCGCGCGCAGATCTTCGCGCGTGCCCGGCAGGGGCGTGAATGACAAAGACTCGAAGCGTTCAAGCACCGCGGGGTCTTTCAATACATCCTGAACCGATGCGTGCAGGCGCTCCACGATCGGCTCGGGTGTGCCCTTGGGCACTGCCAGCGCGGCCCAGCTTCCGCTGCTGAAGCCCGGGTGGCCCAGTTCTGCGATGGTCGGCACATCGGGCAGAGCGCTGCTGCGTTGGGGGCCGGTAACGGCCAGCGCGCGTATCTGGCCGGCCTGAATGAACGGCATCGCTGGCGCGACCGCGACGATGCACAACTGCACCTGCCCGCCTGCCAGGTCATTGAGCGCATTGCTGCCGCCGCGATACGGCACATGCAGCGCAGAGAAACCGAACAATGCCTTGATCTCTTCAAACGTCAGGTGCATCGACGTCCCCACGCCCGGCGATGCATAGCTGAGCTTGTCAGGGTTTGCCTTCGCGTAGGCCACGAGATCCTTGAAGTCCTTGAAAGGAACGTCCTTGTTGGCCAGAATCACATGGGGTGCCAGGCTGATGCCTGCCACTGGCTCGAAGTCGCCGATGGGATCATAGGTCAGGTTTTTGGTCAGGAACTTCGCAATCGCAAAGTTGCCACCGTATTCCACGACGGTATAGCCGTCTGGCTTGGCCTTGGCCACCTTGGCGCCGCCCAGATTGCCGCCGGCGCCTGCCACGTTCTCGACAATGATGTCCTGATTCAGGTTCTTGCTCATGGACGCAGCCGTCAGCCGCGCCAGCATGTCGAACTGGCCGCCGGCGCTGAAAGGCACGACGAGCTGAAGGGGACGTTCGGGGTAGCCTGGCGCCGCGCTTGCGGGCGCGGCGGCGCCCAGAAGCAGGCTTGCCGCTATGGCGCCTTGCGCGAGGTAAGAAAACAGATTCATGCGTAGTCTCCGGTAGTTCGAATGGCGGCCGAGCGGCGCCTGATCTTCTGATTGGAATTTATAGCCCGGCGGCGCCCGGCCATTCATTCCGCTGGCGTCCATCGTCATAACGGCGCGGCATCGGCGTGCCCGCGCCCGGGTTACGAAGGCGTGATAACGTGCCGTTATCGAACGACGCGGGAGCGTTATTCGGCGCTTCGCTCCGGGCGCGCACCATAGGGCCTTCACCAACCTGAGGCCAACACCATGAACCAAGGACGTTTTATCACGCGCAATGCGCTTTACTGGCGGGACAGGCCGGCCATCATATTCGGGGACCAACAGGTAACGCACGGCGCCCTGGATGCGCGATCCAGCCAATTGGCCAATGCGCTCCTGGGGCTGGGTCTGGCCAAGGGGGACCGCGTTGCCATACAAGCATGGAACCGGCCCGAAATCATCGAGCTGGAATGCGCCCTCTACAAGGCGGGCCTGGTCAAGGTA
Organism: Paracandidimonas lactea; assembly: GCF_021653995.1. Taxonomy (NCBI): domain Bacteria; kingdom Pseudomonadati; phylum Pseudomonadota; class Betaproteobacteria; order Burkholderiales; family Alcaligenaceae; genus Paracandidimonas; species Paracandidimonas lactea. The sequence goes on along the minus strand of NZ_JAJJOZ010000006.1, from coordinate 3,604 downwards.
GCGCTCAATGCCCGCCTGTCGCCGGCCGAGCTGGTCGAGACCGTCAACAATGCGCAGGCGCGCATCCTGCTGGTTGACCCGGCGCACGCCGATGCCGCAGGTGATGCGCGACCCCAGATGCCCAGTGTCGAGCGCCTCATCGCCATGGCAGCCATCTATGAAGCATCCAGTGAATACGAACGCTTGCTTGCCGCATCCAGCACCCGCAGTCCCGACGCGGAAATGCAGGCCGACGATCTCGCCGTGCTGCATTTCACATCGGGCTCGACCGGCAAGCTGAAAGCGGCCATGCAGACCGTAGGCAACCGCATGGCTTCGCTGCGCAAGGTCGTCATGGGCCGGATGCGCGCCCAGCCGGGTGAAGTGCTTGGACTGTGCGGGCCGATCACCCACGCCAGCGGCATGTTCATGCAGCCTTTTCTGTTCCAGGGCGGCACCATACTTCTGCATGAGAAGTTCGATCCTGAGCATTTCCTGGCCGATGTGCAGCGCCACCGCGTCGCTTTTACCTTCATGGTGCCCACCATGATCAATATGCTGATCGCGCACCCGAAGCTCAAGGACTACGATCTGGGCAGCCTGCGCCAGATCTCCTATGGCGCGGCCCCCGTGGCGCCGGCCCGCATCCGCGAGGCGTGGGAGGCGCTGGGTCCCGTCCTGTGCCAGGGCTACGGCGCCGGCGAGACCACGGGCGGCATGGTCATGCTCAGCACGGACGACCACGCGCGCGCAATGGATGGGGCGGGGCACCTGCTCGGATCATGCGGCCGACCCTTCGGCGAAACCGAAGTGCGCCTGCTCGACAATAATGGCGAAGTCGTACAGCCCGGCGACGTGGGCGAGATCGCCGTGCGCGGTCCCGACGTGTTTGCCGGTTTCTGGCGCGAGCCTGACCTGACGGCCCAGGCCCTGCGCGGGCAGTGGTGCCACACGGGCGACCTGGCCCGCATGGACGATGAAGGCTATCTCTACATCGTCGACCGCGCGAAGGACATGATCATTTCCGGCGGCTTCAACGTCTACCCGACCGAGGTGGAACAGGCGCTTTACCAGCATCCAGCCGTCTATGAGGCGTGTGTGTTCGGCGTGCCGGACGACACATGGGGAGAGGCGATCAAGGCGGCCGTGGTGCTGCGCCCGGGCGCCACGGCGAGCGTGGAGAACCTCACGGCACATTGCAAGTCATTGCTTGCCGACTTCAAGAAGCCGCGCTCGATCGATGTGTTGCCGGAACTGCCCAAGAACGCCAACGGCAAGATCGCGCGCAAGGTGCTCAAGGACCCGTACTGGGCCGGCAGCGAGCGCCGCGTCAGCTAGGCTGGGCGAAATCGGCGCCCGGAAAGTCGTCAGGTTTGTACTGGCGCATGAGCTCCATGAAGCGCTGCGCCAGCGGTGACAGATAGCTGTCCTTACGCATGGTGATGCCCACCACCCGCGGCCAGATCGTCTCGCGCAGCGGCACTGCGCGCAGGCCCTGGCCGCCCGGCTGGCGCAGCGATGACTCAGTCAGGACGGTCAGCAGGTCAGTGCTGCGCAGCATGCGCACCAGCGCCATGCTGGATGAGTTGGACTCGATCACCACATTGGGTACAGGCAAGCCGTTTTCCTGGAATCGCGCTTCGACCCAGCGCCTTGCCACGATTTCGGAGCGGGGCAGCATCCAGGAAGCCTTGCTCAGGTCGGCCAGCGTTATCCGCGGCTGAAAAAAGAGCGGATGGCTTTCCCGCGCCACTACCCGCAAGTCGTCGGCGAACAAGGGCGTCTGGTCGAACTCGGTGCTGGCTGCGTTGTGCTGCCCGCTGATACACAGGTCCAGTTCACCTGTTCGCAGCGCGGAAAAAAGCTGGTCATTCATCCCCAGCATCACCTGCACCCGGGCGGCAGGCCGCTGGCGCAGCAACACCTCGCAGACCGAGGCGAAATAATCGGTGTAATTGGGCGGCACGCCCACCCGCAACAGTCCGATGGCACCCAGGTGCAGGTCGCGCGCCTCGCGCACTGCCTCGTCCAGGCTCAGTTGCACCGTCCGCGAGCGCGCATGGAAGGCTTCGCCGACCGTGGTCAGCACCATGCCTTTGGGCGTGCGTTCGAACAACTGCAGGTGCAGTTCTTTTTCCAGCCTTTGTATGCCTTTGGTCAGGGCCGGCTGCGTCTGGCCGAGCTTTTCCGCCGCGCGGCCCACATGGCCTGTTTCGGCGACGGCCAGGAAATACTGAAGATCTTCAATCCGCACGGCATTCCTCTGCGTTATCGAGTCTGACGCAAAGATAATCCATCGGGCCGGTGGCGGCTGTCAATATGGAGGCATCAGAAAACACGATAGCCTGAGGCCTCCCATGGATAACATCAAAGCCGCACCCTCCAGCGTTCCCGCGAACCTTGACACATTGCGCGCGCGCCTGCGCGCTTACCTGCAGGACGAACTGATCCCCTACGAGCACGAGCAGGGCTACAGCTATGAGGACCGCTTCACCAAGGAAGACGTGCATCGCGTATGGCGCCGCTCGCGCGAACTGGGCCTGTACGGCCTGCAGGTTCCCCCCGCGCTGGGCGGACAGGGCCTGAGCCTGCAGGACCTGTGCGTGCTCAAAGATGATGTCGCCGCCTCGGGCGCGATACTCTTCCCGCACGTGCTGGGCGACTGGGGAGGGCCGGCCCGCATCGGCAGCCTGGCCAGCCACGCGACGCCCGACCAGATCGAGCGTTTCATCCTGCCCGTCGTGCGCGGCGAAATGGGCGCCTGCTTCGCCATGACCGAACCCGAGTCCGGCTCGGACGCCGGCAGCCTCAAGACCCAAGCAGTGAAAGACGGCGACGACTACATCATTAATGGCCGCAAGCACTACATCAGCGCATCGACTTTCGCCGACTACGCCATCACCCTCTGCGTCACCGACCCCGACAAAGGCGCAGAAGGGATCTCCGCAATCCTCATCGAGCTCGACAGGCCGGGCGTGTCCCTGACCTACGACTGCCTGCCCATGACCGGCCAGCACGTCGACGCAGACATCGAATTCAACAACGTGCGCGTGTCATGCAGCAACCTGCTCGGCCGCGAAGGCCAGGGCTTCAAGGCCGCCATGGGCCGCATCAGCGTCAATCGCTTGCTGCACTGCCCCACCATGATCGGCCTCGCCCGCCAGGCATACAACATGGCCGTCGAATACTCGCAGACGCGCCAGCAATTCGGCAGCCCCATCAGCCGCTTCCAGGCCATTCAGCACATGCTGGCCGATATGGCCACCGGCCTCTACGCATGCACCAGCATGGTCATGGCGGCCGCCCGCAAGGCAGACGCCGGCGAAGACATCCGCCAGGAAGCCTCCATGTGCAAGCTCTTCGTATCCGAAAAATGCTTCGAGATCGCCGACAAGGCCATGCAAATACACGGCAACGTGGGCGTCACCAAAAACCACCCCGTGGAATTCATCTTCCGCCGCCTGCGCCTTTACCGCATCGTCACCGGCACCAGCGAAATCCAGCGCAACACAATCGCCAAAGCAATTCTTTCGTGAGCGAGACTGCTGGGCTCTACATCATGAACGGGGGACAAGCGGTATTCATTAGACTTGTTTTTGCGAAGAACATTTCTAATGGAAGCAAT
>NZ_JAJJOZ010000005.1:0-306249 GCF_021653995.1 Paracandidimonas lactea | reverse complement strand
GGGGAAAACTTGTTGTTCTTGCTCATGACTCCATTCTCTCAAGAATTGAAGCCTCCTCAAAACCCGGTTCGATTCACTTACAAAGAGCTGCGCAAGCTTGAAATGGAAATCATTGATGCCCTGAACGCGGTCAGTAAACAGGATGTCATGTATTACTCGGGCATTAGCCTGACCCAGTTCTACGGCATCGAAATTGATGATTTCGCCCACGAAATCGCCACGCTTTCGCTGTGGCTGGCTGAACACCAAATGAATATGGTGTTCAAGGACAAATTCGGCTACGCAGAAGCGGTATTGCCACTGAAGGACGGCGGCAATATTGTCTGTGATAACAGCCTACGGCGGGACTGGGAAGAAGTCTGCCCACCTGCAGATGAACATGGAAATGTCTGTGAGGTCTACATATGCGGTAACCCCCCGTTCTTGGGACACGCAGGACGCACTCAGGATCAGAACGAAGACATGAAAGACGTATTCTCTGGCCTCCCAGCCTATGGGAACCTAGACTTCGTCACATGTTGGTTCATGAAAGGGGCTCAATACATCACAGGAAAAATTGCTGAATGTGCTTTTGTAGCTACCAACTCCGTGAGCCAGGGAGAACAAGCCTCGATTCTGTGGCCGCACCTATTCAATATGCAAGTAAGCATTAGGTTCGCATATCAAACATTCTCATGGAAAAACCACGCCAAGCAAAACGCTGCCGTTCATGTTGTCATCATTGGACTTGCCAATCAATCTCTCATCAATAAAAGAGTGATTTATAAAGAAATTCAAAGAGACACGGTCCAGTTAGCAGCAGATAACATTAGCCCTTATTTACTAGATGCCGGCAACACTGTAATTGAGTCACGCCGGACGCCCTTATGCGGGCAGCCAGAGATGCTTTTTGGAAATATGCCCAATGATGGTGGCCATCTCCTGCTTTCCTCGGAAGAGAAAGATACTCTCATCGCGCAGGAACCAACAACGGTTAAGTTTATAAAACGATTTCTGGGGGCTCAAGAGTTTATTCAGGCCAAGGATCGATGGTGCATATGGCTTACAGATGCTAGTACCGAAGAAATTGAATTAAACCCGAGAATTTCCGCGAGGATTGCACTGGTAAAGGCGACTCGCAGCGAAAGCACCCGAAAATCAACCCGAGCCCTGGCAGATACCCCCCATTTATTCGGAGAAATCCGGCAACCCAAAGATGGTCACTACATTCTCGTTCCAAGTGTGTCGTCAGAACGGAGAGCATACGTTCCCATCGGCTTTCAGAGCGCAGAAGTCATATCCAGCAATCTGAATCTGATGATCCCGAACGCCACCCTCTACGAATTCGGCATCCTCACCTCAGAAATGCACAACGACTGGATGCGCACTGTGGCCGGTCGCCTGGAAAGCCGATACCGCTATTCCGCCACCCTGGTCTACAACACCTTCCCCTGGCCGGAAGCCTCTGAAGCCAAACGCAAGCACATTGAAGCTCTGGCCGAGGAAGTATTGCTCATCCGCGAAGACTACCCGGATAAATCCCTGGCAGACCTCTACGACCCGGACAAAATGCCCGCCCCGCTGCTGGCCGCCCATAAAACCTTGGATCGTGCGGTGGAAGCCCTGTATCGCGACCGGCCTTTCCGTGATGCCTCGGAACGGCTGGAACATCTGTTCGCCCGCTACGAAAAACTGATTGCCGCCGAGCGGGCCAAAAAACCTGCCAAGAAATCTAAAGGGAGCAAATGACCATGGCCGACCTGTTGACCGTCACGTACAAGCAAACCGGCAAAAGTTCGAATCTGAATGCCATGGGAATGCGGGAGATGCAAGCCCGTGCCTACGAATCCCGCCATGCACAGTACCTGCTGCTCAAAGCTCCCTCGGCATCAGGCAAGTCACGGGCGCTAATGTTCCTAGGCCTGGACAAGCTGCGCAACCAGGGGCTGAAAAAGGTGATTGTGGCTGTACCGGAAATGTCCATCGGCAGCTCGTTCAAAGACACCCGGCTGACAGAACACGGCTTCTTTGCCGACTGGAAGGTGTTGCCCAGCTATAACCTGTGCATACCCGGTGGTGAGGCTGGCAAGGTCGATACCTTCATCCGGTTTATGTCTGACCCTCACGCCAAGACCCTGGTCTGCACCCATGCGACCCTACGTTATGCGTATCAGAAAATGTCACCGGCAGACTTTGACGATACGCTGCTGGCCATAGACGAGTTCCACCATACCTCGGCAGATGGTGAAAACCGCCTGGGCGCGCTGATCGACGGCATTATGGCCGGTTCCAATGCCCATATTATCGCCATGACCGGGTCGTACTTCCGTGGGGATGCCGTTCCTATTCTGCTACCGGAAGATGAAGAAAAATTCACCCAGGTCACCTATTCCTACTATGAACAGCTGAATGGCTACAAACACCTGAAGTCATTGGGTATCGGCTACCACTTCTACACTGGGAAGTATCTGGATGCACTGCATGAGGTGCTGGATACCGGCAAGAAAACCATCATCCATATCCCCAACGTCAATTCTGTGGAATCGACCAAGGATAAATACTCGGAGGTGGATCACATCCTGGATGCCATTGGCGAAGTTGTTCGCAGGGACCCCACGACCGGCATCATCACGGTCAAAGACAAACAGGGCCGACTCTTGAAAGTGGCTGACCTGGTGGATGACAACCCCATGCGGGTGGAAGTACAGAACTATCTGCGCCAGGTATCCCAGGCCGATGATATGGACATCATCATTGCCCTGGGCATGGCCAAGGAAGGCTTTGACTGGCCCTGGTGCGAGCATGTGCTCACGGTAGGCTACCGCTCTTCCCTCACCGAAATCATTCAGATCATTGGCCGCGCCACCCGCGACTGCGAAGGCAAGCCGCACGCCCAGTTCACCAACCTGATTGCCCAGCCCGATGCTGAAGACGACGATGTAAAAGTCTCGGTGAACAATATGCTCAAGGCCATTACCGTGTCGCTGCTGATGGAGCAGGTTTTGGCCCCTTCGGTGAACTTCAAGCCCCGCTCACGCATGTTGCCGGGCGAGGTCGCTGCGCCGGGTACGGTGGTCATTGAAGACACGGCCGCGCCCGTGTCCGACAAGGTCATCAAAGCCCTGGAGAACATGGACAACATCAAGGCGGCTATTCTGCAAACGCCGGAAATCATGGCCCCTGCGGTGACCGGCGAAGCCGACCCCGAGATTCTGGAGACGGTGGAAATCCCCAAGATCGTGGAAAAGCTCTACCCTGATCTGGAACCCAGCGAGGTCATGACCGTTTCCGAAGCCGTCCATGCTTCCCTGGGCATACAGTCTACCGGCGGCCTATTTGACGAAGACGACCTGCCGGAAGGGGCTGAAATCCTGGTGCCGCCCGGCGTTGCCCCTACGCCTGGCGCTACAGAGACAGGCCAGAAATCCGCGCAGCCTGGCGACGCCGACCCCAAACCCAACCGCAAGTTTGTGCTCATTGGCAACAAGTTTGTGAATATCGAGCACCTGAACATTGATCTGATCCGGCAGATCAACCCCTTCCAGGGCGCCTACGAGATTCTGTCCAAAGCGGTCACACCCGCCGTGCTGAAGACCATTCAGGAAACCGTCGTGGGGATGCGCTCCAATATGTCGGAAGCCGAAGCCGTCATACTGTGGCCACGCATTCTTGAATTCCGCAAGGAAAAAAACCGGGAACCCTCCGTGACTTCTGGTGACGCCACGGAACGGCGGTTGGCCGAAGCGCTGGTCTACGTCAAGCGTAAAGCCCAGGAACGCAAGGCTCAGGCCCAGGAATCATAGGGGGTCACATGGCGGCAATCCGACACGATAAAAGCAAAGCCTTCTCCCGCCCTACGCTGGATGACATTCTCAATGGGCCTGACGAATTCGGGCTGCTGGATGTTCAGGCCCGGCGTGTCGGCAGAAACGCACCGCTGGAGTTGACCAACTTCGAGGAAATCAGCGCTTTTGCAGATGTGCATGGCCGGCCACCCAGCCAAGAAGGCGATTTGTCAGAGAAGCTGCTGGCCCGCCGCCTGGCAGGCTATCAGACCAACCCGGCGCTGCACGACACGCTGAGCCCCTATGACCGGCATGGCCTGTTGATCGTGGCTGACGCGGCTCCCGCCAACGAAACCCTGGGGTCTTCTCCGGCTGCTGTACGCGCGGATTCCGAACCCTCCGGCGCGGCGACTGACCACGGGCCTATGCGCAAACCCAGCATGGATGCGGAAGAGGTCACTTCGCTGGATGATATTTTCGCCAGCGCCGAGTTCAGCGAACTGGACCTGGGCGATGACAGCATTTTCGACATCCGGCACGTGCCTGCCGTGTCTGATCGGGAGCAACCCGACGAAATCGCACAACGCACCGTCTGCCATGACTTCTATGAGTTTGAGCATATCTTCCGCGACCTGCACGAAGGCTTGAAGAACGGAAGCATTCAGACCACACGCTTCCAGCAGTCATCGAAGGTCCAGGAAGGCGATGCCTTCATTATGGAAGGGGTGCTGTGCCTGATCGACAAAATCGGCGAACACCGGCTGGACAGTACCGGAAGGTATGATCCACGCCTGCGCATCATCTTTGAAAACGGCACCGAATCCAATCACCTGCTGCAATCGCTGGCAAAACGGCTGTTTGCCGACGAAACTGGGCGGCGCATCGTGCGCGACCCTGAATCGGTGGTAGACGCCTTCAACAACATTTCACACAGGGATAAGCGGGCCGGGCAAATTTATTTCGTGTCCTCGCTTAGCGACAACCCCACCCTGAAAGCCATTCCGAACCTCATCAAAATCGGCTACACCGAACAGACGGTTGAAGAACGCACCCGGAACGCAGCCCGCGACATCGCCTTCCTGGAAGCCCCGATAAAGATTCTGGCCTCCATCGAATGCTACAACCTAAACCCCAATAAATTCGAGACACTGATACACGGTTTTCTGCACGCCCAGCGTTTGACAATGACCCTGACCGGCAGAGACGGCAAAACCTACAACCCCCGCGAGTGGTTTTCCGTGCCCTTGGACACGGCACGGGAAGTGGTACGGCGCATTATCGACGGCAGCATTGTGCAGTACCGCATGGATAACACCACCAATCGGCTGGTAAAGAAGCGCGCTACCGATACACCTGCCTGAAGTTGAGGCCGCCGTAGCGATTATGCAGTTGGACAGCAGCGGCCTTGCATGCCTGATGCACCAATCATGCAGGCCGCGTGTAGTGTTCATGAAGTCAGCACGTAGACGAGGCGCCGTCAGCGTGTAGCCGCATGACTGCGGAAAGCATTCCTCCCGCCGTCTACGCCCCGAAAGGCCACACCTGTGGCCTTCCCTTCCTCTCTACAATCAACGGTTTACGCAATTCTGTATCCCTGTTTGTCCTGCATCGAAGCCAACAACGGCTTCCCGCTAAGCATTTGAAAACACAACCTTTTCCTCACCCCGTCGGGGGTGCGTCATGTGTGGGACTTTTAAGGCCACAAATGAGCGAAGGCGAATTTGGGGACGGAAAGTCCCAGCCAGGCCGGGAACCGGGCTGGCATCGTCACCGGACAGGGTCCCAGGCGCTGCCTGGGAACTGTAGGGCACCAGCAGCGCAAGCTGCTCCAACATGCTCACCCAACCGCAACCACCCGCAGAGAACAGCAAGCCCGACATTGCACACCCGCAGCAAACACGAGAGAATTTCTCCATGTGCAATCGCTACGTAACATCCGACCAGGCGGCTGTTGAACGCTACTGGCATGTCGGCCGCCAGAACCCACCGAGGCTCTGGGGACCACTGGTGCATCCCCGGGGTATGGGGCCGTTTATTCGTGCAGGCGGCCAGGGGCGGGAACTTGTCGTAGGCCAGTGGGCGCTGATTCCCCCATTCGCCAAGGATGCCAAATTACCCTATTCCACCAACAACGCACGCGCCGAAGAACTGGCGCAAAAGCCCACCTTTCGGCAAGCCTGGGCGCGGGGGCAGCGCTGCATCATTCCGGCGGAATCCTTCGATGAACCCTGTTGGGAAAGCGGCAGCAATGTGTGGTGGCGGTTCCGGCGCGCCGATGGTGCGCCCTGGGGGCTGGCCGGTTTGTGGAATACCTGGGTCAGCCGGGAAACCGGCGAAGTGGTGGAAAGCTATACCATGCTCACACTGAACGCGGACGCTCACCCCCTGATGAACAGGATGCACAAGCCTGATCCTTCCAGGCCTGTCGACGCGCAAGATAAGCGCTCGGTGATTCCGATTGAGCTGGCCGATGTCGATCAATGGCTGAACGGCAGCCAGGACGACGCGCAGGCGCTGTTTACTCTGCCGCCCGCTGCGGCATTCGATGCCATCCCGCTGGAACCGCCGCGACAGTCCAGCCTGATTTAATGATCTGTGTCGGTCAGCGCGAGGATTCCGGCGACACACGCAACAAAGCCCGGCAAAGCCGGGCCAGTCGCGGTTTTCGCCAGGCCGGTGTTACCCGGCCTGTGGTGGGCTGTCGATTAGAATGGAATATCTGATGTATCGATTTCGTCAGGCGTTGCAGTGGGTGCCTTCGCCTTGCTGCTGCGGCCTTTCGGGCGGGCTGCCGGCCCAGGCTGGGCGGTGTGAGCCTGGGCCGTTTCCCTGCCGCCCAACATCTGCATTTGGTCTGCAATGATTTCCATGGTGTAGCGGTCCGTGCCCGTGTCTGCGTCATGCCACTTGCGGGTTTTCAGGCGGCCTTCCACGAATACCGTGCGGCCTTTGCGCAGATATTCACCGGCAATTTCAGCCAGTCGGCCATAGAAAACGACGCGGTGCCATTCGGTTTCTTCGCGGCGCTCGCCTGTGGCCTTGTCCTTCCATTGGTGAGTCGTAGCAATCGACGCTGAGCAGACGGCTGCACCTTCTGCGGTGTAGCGGACTTCGGGGTCTTTGCCAAGGTTGGCGGCGCGAACCCCCATCCGTTCTGCCGCTGCGATCTGGTTTCGCATCAGCGCCAGCAGCGGCGAGATCAATAACGCCGGGCCGGCTCCAGCTTCCCGCAGCAACTTGGTCGCGATGAAGTAGACAAAGCTCTTACCCCACCCGGTTTTCTGCACGACCAGCAAGCGCCCTTTGCCTTCGACGATGTGACGAATGGCATCTTCTTGGCCGTCGCGGAAAGTGGCATCGGCGCGTCCGGAGCCGATGCGGAGAAGTTCCAGCGCGCGTTTTGGGTCGTAGGCCACGTTATTGCTCTCCCTTGTTTTGGTCGGGCGAGCGGTACCCCGGCGCCAACACAGCGTTCTTGACGCCGTACAGCGCCAGGTGATCTTTCAGCCAGAGCCTGAATTCATAACCGCGCAGACTGTGGTCCGGAGAGCAGTCCACACTCCACTGCCGCAAGATGTATCCGGCGGTGGCAGCACGCAGCTTCATCCGTAGTGACCCGCGAACCATACCGTAATCCATCTCCGTAATTTCAGGGCGGGGCTGGTCCGGGTGCGGCACCATCTCCAGCTCCACGATCCGGGTCCATTGGATGTCCTGATCACTGCGCTCATGGGGCTGCACATCTGCATCCCTCATAAGGAACGGGCGCTTGATCCGCGTGATGACGAAATCCCGGAACTCTTGGCATTTCCGGTCGAAGGCGCGGACGTGCCAGCGCAGGCCGTTGTCGATCAGCGCGAACGGGACGATCTCCCGCTCGGTGCGGCCACTGGAAATGGAGTGGTACTCAATACCGAGCGGACACTCCTGGTGAATCGCACGGGTCACGCTCGCAAGCACATCCAGATCCGGATGCGTGAGCCGTGACGGGCTCTCGCTGGCTACCCACGCCTTGAGCCGCATCGGCTCACCGTCGCCAAAGCCCTGGGTCAGCCACGACAGCACCCGCTCCGGGGGGAAGTCGAACACGGGCCGGAAATCCGGCCCCATGACGTAGGACTTGCCCTTGGGGTCGTAGTCGATGTTGCCCGAGGCCAACTCCTTGTACAGCGCCAGATCCCTGGATGCGGCGGCGGACTGGATGCCAAACCGCGTGACCAAGTCCTGACGGCGTATCTCCCCGATGAAGCGCACGCGCAACTCCACGAACGCGAGCCGGTCGCGTTGTGGCTGGGTGACATTCGCAAGCTTTTCTAAATGCATTGTGACGAAATGGGTCCAAGTATTACTACGTAGATATCGACGACAGTATATCAATCATATAAACATACGCCCATCGTATTATTTTGATATGCACCTGGAGCCTAGTTTGATAACTACCGTTTTTAGTCCCGATGGCTTTGGCGTTGCCAGGCCGGGGTAAGGCTGGACTCAGCGGGGCGAGCGCACTACAGCTCGAAAAATAGCCTGACTCGGATCGCAGATTTTTTCACTCACATATCACCTTGATGAACGCAGGCAGCAATTGCTGTCTGCTTCTGCCGTCTTCCTCTTCATCAAGGAGCTCCAATGTCTGAATCCTTCGCTACCCCGCATCCGGGTGAGCAGCAGGCTCCGCATCCCTCTCGAGGCATCATCTTCTGCCCGCGCTGCGGCTCTCCCCAAACCCAGGCCAAGAATCGCGCCAAGAAGCTCGGTGGCGCCTTCGGTACGTGCTTCGGTATCGCCAATTCGTTCTCTGGCGCTGCCAAGGGTGCCGCTGCCTGTGCTGCCATCGGCCTGAGAGCAACTGCCCAAACTTCCTCTCTGAACAGCATCACCGCCGCCGTGCTTAGCGCACTGGCCGGTGGTGCGATAGGTTGCGCCACTGGTGCCACTCTGGGCCAAGTCATCGATGACACGGTGCTGAACAACTTCCTATGTTTCCACTGCGGCCATTCCTTCCCGACCCCATAACCATTCCTCTGGAGAACCCTCATGGCTCACCTCGTTGAACAGATGGCCTATGTCGGCCAAACGCCCTGGCATGGCCTGGGTAATGAACTATCCGCCAACCAACCCCTTGAAGTCTGGCAAAAACAAGCCGGAATGGATTGGGACATTAAAGAAGCCCCTGTGCAATTCACCGATGTGGTGGACGACACGCAAAGCCGCCTGATTACGTTCCCGCAAAGCAAGGTGCTGTACCGCTCCGACACCCACGCTCCGTTGTCTGTTGTCAGTCAACGCTATCAGGTCGTGCAGCCTCGCGAGCTTCTGGAGTTCTATCGAGATCTCACGGAAGTCTCAGGCTTTCAGCTGGAAACCGCAGGTGTCTTGAAGGGTGGCAAGAAAGTCTGGGCATTGGCACGTACAGGGCATACGGCCACGATTCAGGCGAACGATGTCACCAACGCCTATGTGCTGCTGGCTACGGCTTGTGATGGCACGCTGGCGACCACTGCTCAGTTCACAGCGGTTCGAGTCGTCTATAATAACACGCTGGCTGTAGCCATCGATGACAGCCGTGGGGCCGTGAAAGTGCCGCACAGCACGACCTTCGATGCAGAGGCCGTCAAGCGTCAATTGGACATTTCCGTATCCAGTTGGGACACTTTCATGTACCGCATGAAAATGCTCAGCGAGCGCCCGGTCAAGCACTCGGAAGCGGAAGCGTTCTTTCGGCAGCTGTTCACCGAACCCCGCCAAGACGTTTCCACACAGCCCAATGAACGGGCCATGTCCAAAGCACTGGACATCTACAACGGTCGGGGCCGTGGTGCAGAACTGGGCTCATCGAAGGGAACCGCCCTTGGGCTACTCAATTCGATCACCGAGTTCGTGGATCACGAACGGCGTGCCCGTAACACCACCGACTACCGCCTGGATTCAGCATGGTTCAGTCAGGGCGCCGCACTGAAGCAGAAGGCACTGGATCGCACCTTGGCGATGCTTGCATGAAACACTCTCTTTCCACCACCACGGCATAAGGCCCGGCGACTTAATTGCGCCGGGCCTTATGTCTTTTATGGAGTTCGATTATGAATACCGCTGTCCAAGTTCAACCACACGCACTTGTCCGGGGACTTGTTCAGATCGATAAACAAACTGGAGTGGGTCCACGTTCCTTATAAAGGCACTGCCCCCGCGCTGTCCGACCTGATGGGGAACATGGTGTCCGTCATGTTCGTGCCGCCGCCCGCCACCTTGGGACCGGCGGCAGCTGGGCGAATCAAGCTCATCGCGGTGTCCGGCGACTCGCGCATTCCCGCACTGCCCGACGTTCCCACGGTGAGCGAGAGCGGCATATCGAACTACAGCGTCAACAATTGGTATGGTCTGTTCGCGCCCGCGGGAACCCCCGAGGCCGTGCTTAATACCTTGTCCAGCGCGGTGGCCGACGCCTTGAAAGACAAGAAAGTGCTGGACACCCTTGCAAAGCAAGGAGGCGAGGCCGGAAAACTGGATCGGAAGCAGTTCTCGGCCTATGTTGCGGACGAGGTGGCAAAGTGGGGCAAGGTCGCCAAACAGGCTGGCGTGAAACCACAGTAAGGCTGCCGCCTGCCGCTTCGATCAACCATCCCGGTCCGCCGCCGGGATTTTTCTATTCGGCTGGCCTCGGCTTTTCAGCCCCTTCTGTTCTCGTTGCTGGCTCCCCGAGGCCAGGTTGATCGTGTAGTAGTAGCGATCAGCCCTGAAATAGGATTTGAAGAGAACGAAGGAAGCACCGCTGCCCAGGCGGCATAAACGGCTAATCAGCAATACCGGCGCCCCCACCGGGACCGCAAGCAGCTGCGCCATACCGGTATCCGCAACGAGCGCATCGATGAACTGGCGTTCGTCGATGCATTTCAGGCCGAGCCGGGTTTCAAGGATTTCGCTGATCGGGGCGTTTTCAAGATTTTCCCGCACGACCCGGGCTCCGGTCTCGACCGACATGAACGCATGGTGCACCACCAGCGGCTGGCCTTCAAAATACCTTAGCCGGGCGATCTTGTAGACTTCGGCGGGATCGACCTGGGCCAGCCCCGGCTCCAGGTCGGCGGGCACGCGCACGGTTTCCAGAACTCGCGCGTAGGTGTCCAGATGCAGGCTGGAAAAATCCTCGACCATGCCGGTGAGCCGCTTGCTGGTGGGCGCATCCGGACGGCGTTTGAGGAAAGTCCCCCTGGCCCGGTGACGCTCGATGATTCCCTCGTGCTCCAAGCCCCGCAAGGCTTCCCGCACGGTCTCGCGGGACACCCCGAACTCTTCGCAAAGCACTTGCTCGGTGGGCAGTCGATCGCCCGGCTGGTATTCCAGGCTCATGCGGCGTTCGAGAATATGCCGCACCTGCAGATACTTGGGAAAAGGATTGAAGAACGGCGCTCCGCCGGGCTGTTGCTTGTTTTTTTCGGTCATTTCCTGAAACGACGCATATCGACATGCGTGATGCCCATTGGTGAACTCTTCGCATGGAGCGGCCCGGGCGGCTTGGCGCTCTGGTTTGGAACGCCGGGAGACGCCCGATGCGGTCACACAAAGTTTACCAAACTACCGCAGATACCGATTGAACCAATCCAGGGTTCGGCTCCAGGCGAGATCCGCCGCCGCCTTGTCATAGCGTGGCGTCGAGTCGTTATGGAAACCGTGGTTCGTGCCGGGGTAGATATAGGCCTCGTAGGTCTTGCCGTGCTGCTTCAGCGCCGCCTCGTACGCAGGCCAGGTCTGATTCACGTTGGGATCGTTTTCAGCAAATTGCAGCAGCAAGGGCGCCTTGATGCGAGGCACGTCTTCAGGCTTGGCCTGGCGCCCATAAAAGGGAACCGCCGCGCCGAGCTCGGGATAGGCGACAGCGGCAGCGTTGGCGACGCCGCCCCCATAGCAGAACCCGGTGATGCCGACTTTTCCGCTTGCACCCTCGTACGCGGCCATGAACTCGACGGCGGCGAAAAAGTCGTTCATCAATTTCACGGGATCGACCTTCTGCTGCAGCTCGCGGCCCTTGTCGTCATTACCGGGATAGCCGCCCTGCGACGTGAGCCCGTCTGGCGCCAGCGCAACGAACCCGGCTTTGGCAAGGCGCCTGGCCACATCTTCTATGTATGGGTTCAGGCCACTGTTCTCGTGCACCACGACGATCGCGGGCGGCTTGCCCTCGGACTTGGCGGGCTTGACCAGATAGGCCCGCACCTGGCCATTGCCTTGGGCGGAGGGATAGGTGA
This sequence comes from Paracandidimonas lactea, assembly GCF_021653995.1. NCBI lineage: Bacteria > Pseudomonadati > Pseudomonadota > Betaproteobacteria > Burkholderiales > Alcaligenaceae > Paracandidimonas > Paracandidimonas lactea. Next base: position 294,242 of record NZ_JAJJOZ010000005.1, on the reverse strand, counting down.
TGTATTCCGAGACGATATCGGGATCGGTGAAAGAAACCTGTTGTGCAAGCGCGTAGTTGGGGCGTAGCGAAGCCAGCAGGGCCGAAGCCGTCAGGCCGCCCAAGGCGAACTTGCCGGCCCGGCTGAGAAATTGGCGCTTGGTGATTTTTCCGTGCACGTAATGGTCGTAAAGTTCGAGCAACTCGGGTGCGAAATCTTTGGCTGTCAGTCTCGTCATGGCGCCTCCTTTTTATTGGCAGGCGCGAATGAACCCGCGTGTTTCGATTATGAAGCCATCGCCATGGATGATCCAGGATTTTTTCAATGGGGTCAGACCCCATGCGGGGTCTGACCCCTCCCGCTCTTGAAAATAAAACGCCAGCCCACATATACATGCCAAGCAAGTCGGCGCCATCGATCGGCCCAACGCCAATCTTGTAATGATGATTTCAGGAGAATCAACATGAGCAACATCACCCGCCGCGACCCCTTCGGCGATCTCTTCCGTGGTTTCTTCGTCAGGCCCGTCGACTTCGGTTTTGATGCGGCGCTCGAATCGCCGGAAATGAGAGTGGATGTCAAAGAGAATGCCGAAGGCTACCAAGTCCAGGCCGAGCTGCCCGGTGTCAAGAAGGAAGACATCCATGTGCAGATCGACGGTCCCCGCGTTTCCATCGGCGCCGAGCGCAAGCAGGAAAGGCAGGAAAAGGATGGCGAACGCGTCCTGCGCACCGAGCGCTACTTCGGCAGAGTGTCCCGCAGCTTCCAGCTCAGCCAGGACGTGGACGAGTCCACCGCCACCGCCCGGTTCAACGATGGTGTTCTGGAGCTGACGCTTCCGAAAAAAGCACAGGCTCAGGCCAAGCGTCTGACCATCGCTTGAGGCGGTGAAGGGGTCAGACCCCGTACGGGGTCTGACCCCAGTCGAAGGAGGGGTCGGGAGGGGTCGGACCCCATTCGGGGTCCGACCCCGGCTGAAGTGGGGGGTCAGACCCATAGGGTCTGACCCCTTAAGTAATTCCTCAAGCCGGCAAGCGTTCGAGATCGCGTGAAATCTCTGCGGACACCTGCAGCAGGCGGGGGCCGATTTCGTCGATCAGTTCCCGCTCCCGATCATTCCCACCCAGAGACATGGCCGCCAAGACGTATGTTGGAGCGCCTCGGTCATACAAGGGCGTAGCAACGGAATTCGATTGACGCGTCACCGGCGAGGCCATGAAACAGAAGCCCCGCTCTTCGAGTTCCTGAAAGGCCGCATAGATGCCAGGCATGTACTTGTGCGTACCCTCCGCGCTGACGTCCTTAAGAGCCTCGAACAATTCCGCCTGCACGGCGGGCTTCTGCGCCCACAAGTAGGCGCGCCCCGATGCCGAACGGGCGATCGGCGCCAACGCGCCGGTAGCCAATCCGAGGTGGCTGAGCCCGCTGGGAACGGCATGTTCCAGTACGAGCATCTGCAGGCGCTCACGCGCCATCAGGCTGACATGGACACCGAACTCTTCAGCGAACCGCATCATTTGAGGGGATGCTGCCTGCACGACCGGAAGCCCGCGCTTGACAACGCGCCCCAACGCCAGGCAAGCGACGTCGGGGCCGTAGGCACCGCTGGCATCCTGCCTCAAGAAGTTCGCGTCGACCAAGGTGGCGATCAGCTTGGACGCCGTCGTCCGTGGCAAACCCAGGCGCGTCGAAATTTCAGCATGCGTGAGCAGCGGTTCCCGGCTGTCGAACAGATGGAGAATATCGAGCCCTCGTTGCAATGAATTCACTTGGCCGCCGGATGGCGTTTCGAGCCCAAGCGCGGACGGATTTACTTCAGCGGTCCTGCGTCTCATCCTATGCTCCTGCGTGCGACATCGCGCTCCAGGCGATGTTTGATTTCCAGCAGCCTTGGCGCGATCGCCTCCGACAGATGCTCCGCCGTCACCTGGTTGGCCGGAACGGCAAATCCCAGCGCGTAGGCGTGGGGCCGATCAGGCATGTCGATCACGACCGCGATGCCGTTGGTTCCGGTTTCCAATGTTCCTGTAGCGATGCAATAGTCGTGCGCCTGCATTTCGCGGACGCTGGCCTGGATGGCCGGCTCCAGGCCCGGCCAATGCTCGGGATGCGCCTGCGCGATGGCGCCCAGCAACTTGCTGCGTTCGTTTTCGCTCATTGCGCCGATAACGGCCCTTCCCAGGGCGGATCTTGACAGGCTCAGGCGCGAGCCCGGATGCACGCGCAATGCAAACAGCATGCTCCGTCCATGGCAGACTTCCTGGCAAACCATGCTCAACCCGTCCAGCGATGCCAGCACGATGGACCCATTATGGTCGTCCGCCAGTTCTTGCATCAAAGGCCGCGCCTGCGTCGTCAGCTCGCCAATCGAGGCAGCCAGGTAGCCTAGAGCCAGCACTGACGCGCCCAATTTGTATTGCGCGTTCTGCGGAGAATAAATGAGATAGCCGGAAGCAGTAAGGTGCGCCGTAATCCGCGAGACAGTGGGTTTGGGCACACCCGTCATGGCAGCCAGCTCGGCATTCGAGCGCCAAGCATTGTCGGGCTCGAATGCTTGCAGAATGGCAAGCCCCCGCGCCAAAACACGGACGCCGGCTCCACCGCTGTCCGCGTCGGAGCGGTCCTTGATCTGGTTCATGTAGGTCCTGTAAGTCGAAAATGGAATTATAGGCCACCATGTCAAGATGAATTGGCTATGCGACGGATTTTTAAGAGAAACAAGTCTTCGCTGACACCGGTTTAAAACAAAATTTGCCTCGTTGATCCGGAGACCGCGCTATTGATCGCCAGATTTACGAGCCGCCCTGGGGCTCGGCCACCTCCACTTCGACCAGCAGATCGCCGACATTCACGTTGGCACCTACGGGAAAATGGATGGCGGTTACCACTCCGTTTGCCGACGCGAGCACTTGGTTCTCCATCTTCATGGCCTCCACGACGGCGAGTACTTCGCCCTCGGCTACCAGGCTCCCAATTCGAACAAGTAGTGCCGTGACGATGCCAGGCATGGGGGCAACGGCGGCGCCGGCGGCCTTGACTTCGCCGGGGCTGCGCAAACGAGCAGGGACCAGCGCATAGCGGTTGCCATCTATTTGCAACTCGATGGCAGCGCCCGTATCGCAAGCAGCCCATTCGCTTCCGTTGACCGTACCCCGAGAGATATCGCCGCCGGCCGATGACACGCCTACCCGGAAAGCCTCTCCGTCCACACTCAATTGAACACCGTTTTCGTGGAGGCCCGTCAAGCCTGCCTGGACCAATTGGTCGCCCGCCCAGAAACCCAGCATTCCGAGAGGCGCTGTTGCGCTCAACGAGCTGCGATCCAACACACCGTGTCTACCGCCCGCGGCCCAAGGCGAGAGCGATTCGGCCGGCGTGCACGAGCAGGCGGCCGCGCAAGCGATGGCAGCGGCCGCCACGCCGGCTTGCGGCTTGTGAAGCGCCGTTGCCTCGTCCAAGTACTGCGTATGAACATCCCCGCTCTGGACTGCGGGATCCTCGAGCACCCGGGTCAGGAATCCGAGATTGGTCGTCAGACCAAGCAGCGCCGTGCGCCTCACGGCATCACGCATTTGCCCCAGCGCTCGGGCGCGGTCCTCACCCCGAACCACCAACTTCGCCACCATGGGGTCATAGAAGGCGGGGACGCTGTCCCCGTCAGCCACCCCGGCCTCGACCCGCACGCCTTGCGGCCAAGCCACGCGCGATACGCGGCCCGGCGCCGGCCGGAAGCCTTCTACCGGATCCTCCGCATAGATTCTGCATTCGATCGCGCAACCCGAGGCCTTGATTTGCGACTGCGACAAGGGCAAGGAACCGCCCGCGGCAACCTGAAACTGCCATGCGACCAGATCCTGGCCAGTGATTTCTTCCGTAACAGGGTGCTCGACCTGCAGGCGCGTATTTACTTCCAGGAAGTAAAAATTGTGCTCCTGATCAACGATGAATTCGAACGTTCCCGCGTTTACATATCCGATACTGCGAGCGCCTCGCACCGCCGCATCGTGCAGCCGCATCCGGACAGCCTCGGGCAACCCGATAGCCGGCGCTTCTTCCACCACCTTTTGATGACGCCGCTGCAAGGTGCACTCGCGCTCGAACAGGTGCACCACCTTGCCTTGCTGGTCGCCGAACACCTGCACCTCGATGTGCCTGGGCCGCTCGACGAAACGTTCCACGATCAGCCGTCCATCGCCAAAGCTGCTGCGCGCCACCCGGATCGCCGCTTCGATCGCGGGGCGCAGCCCGGCCAATGACCGCAGGACCTGCATGCCCTTCCCGCCTCCGCCGGCGCTGGGCTTGAGCAGCACCGGCAGTCCGATCTCGCTGATCATCCGCTCTATTTGCGCCGGATCTTCGCTGGCCTCGACCATGCCTGGCACGGTAGGCACGCCGGCGTCCCGCATCAGGGATTTGGCGCGGGATTTGTCGCCGAGCGCCAAGATCGTCTCCGCTCGTGGACCGATGAAAGTCAGCCCCGCATCCTGCACCGCTTGAGCGAACTCCGCGTTTTCGGAAAGAAAGCCGTATCCGGGATGGACCGCCTCGCAGTCATGCTGCAGGGCAGCAGCGATGATCGCCTCCCCTTTCAGATAACTGTCGGTGGCCGGACCCGCGCCCAGGCAAACCGTCGCTGCGGCGCCCTTCAAATGCAATGCGCCCGCATCGGCAGATGAATGAACTGCCACGTACTCCATCCCAAGCTGTCGGCAAGTCCGGGCGATACGGCAGGCGATTTCACCGCGGTTGGCAATCAATATGCGTTTGAACATGTTTACATCCTGAATACGCCGAAGCGCGTGCTTTCGCGAGGTCCGTTATGGGCCAAGGCCAGTCCCAAGGCGAGCCATTGGCGGGTATCGACCGGGTCTATCACGGAATCCACCCATAGCCGGGATGCGGCATGCACCGGCGTGCTATGGGTTGCGTAGTGGTCGCGGATCGGTTGCTTGAAGGCCTCCGCCTCTTCCGCCGTGAACGTCTTGCCCTGACGTACAAGCTGTTCCTGGCGCACAAGGGCAAGCACGGTGGCGGCCTGCTCGCCTCCCATGACCGACGTACGGGCATTGGGCCACATTGCCATGAAGCGGGGGCCAAAGGCGCGGCCGCACATGGCGAAGTTTCCCGCTCCGTAGCTGCCGCCGATGATCACGCTGAACTTGGGCACACGAGACGTGGATACGGCGTTTACCATCTTGGCGCCATCCTTGGCGATTCCGCCATGCTCGTATTCCGCGCCCACCATGAATCCGCTGATGTTATGAAGAAACAGCAGAGGAATGTCGCTCTGGGTGCAGAGCTCGATGAAGTTGGCCGCCTTCTGGGCACTCTCTGAAAAAAGGGGGCCATCATTGATCAGGACGCCCACCGGGTATCCCTCGATCGCGCCCGTACCGCATATGAGCGACGGCCCGTAGCGTTCACGATACAGATTGAGCTCGCTTCCATCCATCAAGCGGGCAAGGATTTCGCGCGCTGGAATGGGCTGCTTGGGGTTGGCCGGAATCAACCCCGGAAGCTCGGCTGAATCGTAAAGCGGCGGCACCGGCGCTCTGGGCGGCGGCAGCAAGGGCTTCGGCCCTGGACGAGCCACGATTTCTCTGATGATGGAAAGGGCGTGTGTATCGTTGTCGGCAAAATGATCGGCCACGCCGGACAGGCGCGTATGCACGTCCGCTCCGCCCAGCGTTTCCGCATCGACCACGACACCTGTCGCGGCTTGCACCAGCTGCGGTCCGCCCAGGAAAATCGTGCCATTGCCTTTTACGATGACGGTCTCGTCGCACATGGCGGGGATATAGGCACCGCCTGCCGTGCAGGACCCCATGACCGCGGCGATCTGCTTGATTCCCATTGAGGACATCTCTGCAATGTTGCGGAAGATACGTCCAAAATGATGCTCATCAGGGAAGATCTCTTCCTGCAAAGGCAGAAAGGCGCCTCCCGAGTCAACCAGATAGATGCACGGCAGGCCGTTCTCGCGCGCGATGGCTTGCGCTCTAATCTGCTTCTTGATGGTGATGGGGTAGTATGTGCCGCCCTTGACCGTCGCATCGTTCGCCATCACCATGCAGGGCCGTCCTTCGACCATGCCGATTCCGACGATCAGCCCACCGGAGGGGACCTCGTCTTCATACAATCCGTGCCCGGCCAACTGGCCGACTTCCAGGAACGGCGTCCCCGGATCGAGAAGTTCATTGATGCGTTCGCGCGGCAAGAGCTTTCCACGCCCGATATGGGTCTTCGCATACTTGCCGCCGCCACCCCGGACGGAAGGCCCTTGAGCCGCCTCCACTTCCTTCCTGAGGCTTTCATAAGCTGCCCGGTTCCGATCCAGATCGTCGCCGGCATTGCGCAGCATGGAATGAAGTATCGCCATGTCATTCCACCACGGTCAAGCGCAGCAATGCATGCCCGAGCGACTTTCCGGTTTGATCCAGGCGGAGCGTCTTCGTTGCTCCGCCCCCCAATGCCCCGTGCATCACCACCACCACGGCCTGTATGTTGTCCATGGGATGGCAGTGGACCTCTCCCTTTACCCAATCGCCATACAGCGCCTTGACCGCCGCAGGCGTAACGCTTGCGAGCAGAAGCGGGTAATCCTCGGGGCTCCTGGCCACCAGGCCCGCGGTGCAAACATCCCCCTTGTCTCCGGACCTGACATAGGCAATTTCATGAAGCTGGCGTGTCATATCGTGTTCCTTTCAGGCTACAAAGATGTCGGTGGTTTGACGCACGAATTCGCGCGGAATCAATGTCGGCCACAGCGCCACGATGGGCCGCGACTTCATCGGCGTGCCAAATGACGTGCCGCCTGGGCCCATGATCCATAGGTGAGTGCCGGCGCGCCGGACTTTGTCGGCTTCTTCACGCGTTCTCGTCCGCACCGCGCAACGCAGCCCCACTTCGCTCATTTGATTCGCTCCGTTTCGCTCTGGAGCAGGCGCCGCCGGGCCATGCAGCATGTTCAAGCCGACGAAGTCGAAGTGAATTTGATCTGCGGCCAGGCCCATCCGCTCGAACCGCTCGAGCATGGTGTCACGCGCCTTGCAGGCGCGGTCGTAGGCGTTCGGCCAGGGGAAGAACGCCATGGTTTCCCCTATCCATCCATCCTGGTATCCGACTACGAGCTTGAGCAGGTCCGGCGCCGGCTTGCCCTTGACGCCCGACACCCGGACACGGTCGGTGCCCACGGCATCCAGGCTCAGCGAAGTAAAGTCCGCAACGGCATCCGGCATGAGGTAATTGCGCGGATCGGAAATCTCGTAGACCAGATGCTCCTTGACCGTGAAGGTATCGACGCGCCCCCCCGTGCCCGGCAGCTTGGTGATATCGGCGCTGCCGTCACGGCGGAACTCCGCGATGGGGAAGCCGACCTGGCCCATGCGCGGCATATCTGCGAAACGTGACGACATGCCGCCCGTGCAGCCGGCGGCGCACTCCAGGATATGGCCTACCGTCACCGATGCGGCCAGCAAGTCGGCATGGGCCGCATCCCGTTGCCAGCCGAACTCGTGCACGACCGGGCCGACGTACAAGGCGTTGTCCGACACACGGCCTGTGATCACCACATCCGCGTCACCCTTCAGGCTTTCGACGATACCCGAGCTGTCCGTATACACGTTCGCGGAAACCACGCGCGGGCGTATCGCGGAGAAGTCCTCATCGCCGGTGTCCATGTTGGTCAAAGGCACATTGCCGGCTGTCAGCAAATCCAGCTTGCCCAGAAGATCATCACCTTCCACCAGCGCTATACGCGCACCGGCCAGCCCGTCCTTTCTTGCGTTCTCGACGATGCGCTGCGCCGCGGCGCGAATATTGACCCCGCCTCCGTTCGATATCAGGCGGGTCCCGCGTTCCCGCGCTTGAGGCAACAGCGCGCTCATGCACTGCACGGCGTCCGGTATATAGCCGGCGTCGGGATTCTTCATTTTTTGGCGCTGAAGCAGCGCCATGGTCAGTTCGGCCAGATAATCGAAACACAAGTAATCCAGCTCGCCTTTCTCCAGCAACTCTACGGCCGGATCCTGAGCGTCGCCCCAAAAACCAGACCCTGCCCCAAGTCGCAGAACGTCTTTCATCGCTATCTCCTAGCTTTATCGATACACGGCGGATCGCCGCAATAACCTTGGTCTCCCGCGCAGCTGCGCAGCCCACGATTTCCGTTTTAATATATTGAATTTCATTTTAAATAAAGCGACTGACGAAGTCAACGCCTTAACGGCTATTTCCCAGCATGGCTATATTCAACGTGAACCTGGCATACGGTATGTGATGAACAAGGCCATATCCTGCCAAGGTCTTGAATTGCTTCTTGACAGATCCGATTCAAAACCTATAATTCCGATTAGTCTAATTTAATTTCATTTTCATTGGATTCAATCAAATGCTTGCAGCCGGAACGTTCTCGAACAAAACGTTTTTCATCACCGGCGCCGGGACGGGCATCGGAAAAGCGTTCGCATTGCGGGCGGCGGCGCTCGGGGCCACGGTTGCATTGGGCGGCAGAAGAGAAGACCCATTGCGCGAAACATCGGCCGAAATTGCCGAGTCGGGAGGCCAGTCTTTGATCTGCCCCATCGACATTCGCAATCCGGACGACGTCGACGCCACCATCGCTCGAGTCGTGGCCGAGACAGGGCATATCGACGTGCTGATCAACAACGCCGCGGGGAACTTCGTGGCCCGCGCCGAAGATATTTCTCCCCGGGGTTGGAACGCGGTCATCAATACCGTGCTGAACGGCACTGCATACTGCACACTCGCCGCAGGCAGGCACATGCTGAACCAGGAATCCGGGAAGGTGCTGAGCATCTCCGCCGCGTACGCTTGGCATGGCGGTCCGGGAACGGCTCATTCGGCTGCCGCCAAGGCCGGCGTAATCGCCATGTCTAAATCGCTGGCAGTGGAATGGGGACCGCGCAACGTGCAGGTCAATTGCCTTTGTCCGGGCTTCGTGGATACCCCGCAGTCGCGCACGGCGCTTTGGCCGACCGCCGAAGGCCGGCAACACATACTGGGTTCGATCCCCGCCGGGCGCTTCGGCACCATCGAAGAAACCATTGAAGCCGGCTTGTTCCTGTGCAGCCCGGCGGCGGACTACATCAATGGCGAAGTGCTGGTCATAGACGGCGGGCAATGGCTGAACAAAGGCGCTTTCGTGCTTCCCGAGCCAGGACATCGCTACGATAAGGTTTGATGACCTAGTACGATTTCGGCAGGCCCAGCACCTTCTCCGCGATATTGCACAGAATCAGATGCGGGCTGACCGGCGCTATGCGCATGATCATGGCTTCTCTCAGATATCGCTCGACATGATATTCCTTGGCGTATCCGAATCCACCATGCGTCAGGATCGCCGTCTCGGATGACCTGACGGCGGCCTCCGCCGCCAGATATTTGGCCGCGTTGGCCTGGGGGCCGCAAGGCAATCCACTGTCATACAGGCTGGCGGCACGCTGCGTCATCAACTCCGCGGCCTCGAGTTCCGCCCAGCATTGTGCGAGCGGATGCTGTATTCCCTGGTTTTGACCGATAGGCCTGCCGAACACGACCCGCTCACGCGCGTAGTCGGCCGCGCGTGCCAAGGCAAGCCGCCCGATGCCCACCGCCTCGGCTGCAACCAGGATCCGTTCGGGGTTCATGCCGTGCAAGATATAACGAAAGCCCTCACCTTCCTCACCGATGCGGTCCTCGACCGGCACCGGCAATGCGTCGATGAAGAGCTCGTTGGAGTCGACCGCCTTGCGGCCCATTTTCTCAATTTCTCGCACCTCTACATGGCTCCGGTCCAGGCGCGTATAGAACAGGCTCAAGCCCTTGGTCGGAGATTGCACGTCTTCTATAGGAGTGGTCCGCGCAAGAAGCAGCATGTGGTCCGCCACCTGCGCGGTGGAAATCCATACTTTCCGGCCGGTGACCAGATAGTGATCGCCATTGCGGACCGCGCGCGTGGTCAGCTTGGTGGTGTTCAAGCCCGCATCGGGCTCCGTTACGGCAAAACAAGCCTTGGACTCACCCCTGATCAGGGGCGGCAACGCACGGGCTTTCTGCTCTTCCGTGCCGAACACCACCACCGGGTTCAGGCCGAAGATATTCATGTGCACCGAAGATGCCGCCGACATGCCGCCGCCCGACTCCGCAATCGCCTGCATCATCAGCGCCGCATCCAGGATGCCCAGCCCGGCCCCGCCATAGGCCTCGGGCATTGCAATGCCCAGCCAGCCGGCATCGGCGACTGCACGATAGAACTCCTCGGGGAAGCCCCCATCGCGATCCTTGTCCAACCAGTACTGGTCATCGAAGCGCCGGCACAGATCCACTATGGCGGCCCGCAGTTGCTGCTGTTGTGAACTGAGTTGAAAGTCCATGTTTTTCCTGTTTCATGTCCATGCGCGGCGCTTGCCAACAAGCGCCCGGCTGGGCGTGGTCCGATGGGTGAATCAGCCGGCGTTCTTCACCGGCCATGAGTAAAGAGACGGGGACCCCGACCGCAGGCGCTTGACGGCGTCTTCGTGGTAGGCCGTCGAGTACGCTATGGCCTGGCCCGCCATCTCGGTATCGGCCATGGCTCCCAGGTCCGATGACATGGACCGCAGCATGGCGGTCTTCATCAGGGCAAAAGCCGTTCGCGGCAAGTTCGTCATGGCCAAGGCAATTTCCCGGGCACGCGCCTGCAGCGCCTCGGGCGCCGCCAGTTCGTTGACCATTCCGTATTCCAGCGCTTCGCTGCCACCGACAGCCCGGGTCGAATACAACATGTCCTTGGCACGGAGCCATCCCACCACTCGTGGCAAGGTAAACAAACCACATGCGTCCGGGATCAACCCCAGGCGGAGGAAGGACATGCAGAAACGCGCGCGCTCCGTAGCGACGACGAAATCGGCCGCCAGCGCCAGGCTGCATCCGGCGCCATAGGCGCATCCGTCGACCGCCACCACGACGGGCTTCGTCGTTTCCAACAGGCTTTGAGCCCCCTTGCTCACAGGGGCAATGCGGTCACGGCCCGCCTCGGCATCCAGTTCGCCGGGACGCATCTCGCCGATATCGCCCCCCGCGCAAAAATGTTCTCCCGCGCCCGACAGCAATACGACACGGACCTCGTCGTCCTTGCCGGCCCGCGCTATTGCCTCCCATAGCGCGGTCCGCATATCCAGGCTCAAGGCATTCCGCTTTGCCGGGCGGTTGAGCCTGATATGGCCAACCCCTTGTGCCAGGGAATATTCAATCATGGAATCCGTCATGCGTCGTTCCCGGAGCCATTTTCTTCAAGAGACCAATTGGCCAACTGGGTACGCAGGGCAGCGGCCAGGGCCAAAGGCTCGTCGAGCATGACGTGATGACGGCAGTTGGCCAGCTCTATGACAGGCATAAGCCTGCCAAAGCGGCTGCGCATGTAGGCCCGAGTCTCGCCATCGACCCGCTCGCTATGCTCGCCGACGAACAACGCAACATTGCAGCGCATATCGAGCAGCGCCTGGGTGAACTCCGTGGGCCGCGGATACCCGACGGCGGCCGGGTCGAATTTCCATCGCCACCCGCCCGTCGTTTCGACGACGGAATGAAAGGCGATATGGTCCAGATAGAACTGGCACCCGACCCGCTGCTGGGGGATCAGGCGAAACCGTCGCAAGGCCTCGGCCCGGTCCGCATAGATATCGCCCGGCGTCTTGACCTGAACCGAATACGGGGGGCTATGCTTTTCAGGCGGCTCGATCGGGGAATCAATGACGATGATGCCGGCAAGGCGGTCGCCGTGCGCGGCGCCCGCCATGATGGTGACGAAGCCTCCCAAGCTGTGCCCGACGATGAATGCCGGGCGTCCCGGCGCAGCGGAATCCAGCACCGCCATGACTTGTTCAGCATAGCGTTCCCGCTCGTAGCGGCCGCAATGGCTACTGTCGCCCATGCCGCCCAGGTCGATGGCCAGCACGTAGTACTGATCGGCCAACAGCGGCGCGATGAAGCGCCACCATTCGGCATGAGCGGCATTGCCATGCACCAGCATCAAGGGGGGCAGACCGGGATCGCCCCAACTCAGGTAATGAACACGGCAGCCGTCGACATCAACATACCGGGATTCATTGGGCATCGCGAGAGCCGTCTGGGCCCATTCCGGAATCGATAGCTGCACCATATTGCCGTGTCCTTCTGCCACTTCTGCCTCCTGCGTGTCGTTTAGGTGGGCTGGATGCCGGCCGCCTTGACCAGACGCGCCCACCGATCGATCTCGATCGCCTGGAATTTCGCGAGGTCTTCCGGCGAGCCGGCAACCGGGGTCCACCCCTGGGAACCGAACTGCTTTTCCGCCTCGTCCGACTTCATGGCGCGAACGATGATCTCATTGAGGCGGCTTATGATTTCCGGAGGCGTGCCATTAAGGCCGAAAGCAGCGATCCAACCCGTGACTTCATACCCTTTCACTCCCTGCTCCGCGATCGTTGGGATGTCGGCGTACTTCGCGATACGTTTGCCCGTGGACACACCGAGCGCTTTCAATTTGCCGCTTTCCACCAAGGGCATGACGGCGGGGGCATCGCCGAATACCATGTCGATCTGACCACCGATCAGGTCGGTGAGCGCGACAGGAAGCGTCTTGTAGGGAACATGCAGGATGTCGACGCCCGCGAGTTCGCGCATGACCTCGCCACCTGCGCGCGAAGAGGAGTTACCGGCACCGAACGTCATGCCGCCCGGTTTCTTCTTCATCATGGCAACGAGTTCCTGGACGTTCTTTGCGGGGTGGTCCGCCCTTACCACCAGAACGACCCCGCCAATGATCAGATTGCTGATCGGCGTGAAATCCTTGACCGGATCGTACGGCAGTTGCTTGAACAGGCTGACGTTGGCCGCATGCGTGGTATTCGTGCCAAGCACGAACGTATATCCGTCAGCGGGCTGCCGTGCCGCGAACTGCATGCCGATCGAACCGCTGGCCCCGGCCTTATTGTCAATGACCACCGGCTGTTTGAGTTCGGTGGACAAGTAGGGACTGAGGAAGCGCGCAACTTGATCGGTGGTGGTGCCCGCACCGAAGGGCACAACGATGGTTATGGGTTTGTTGGGATAGCCGCTCGATTGAGCATGGGCCTGCGTACCAAGCAACGTGGAGCCGAGTAGCGCTGCGCTGGCGGCTAGAAAACTTCTGCGGTTCGTGTTCATGTTGCGTGTCTCCTTCGAGGTATCGTCATATGACTGTGTAATTACTGCGCTTGCTTCAGCATGGCGTCATCTTCCCGCCATGATGGCCGCGAGCGTGCGAGCATCGGTGCCGTCGTTCCAGATCTTTCTTCTGCATGCGTCCACATCGACCTTCGACTCGATTTCCATAAGCAGATTCCGGGCTTTTTCGGCGATCTGGTCGGCCGTCATGGGTTTGGCCGGCGTACCAAAACTGTCTTTCACCAATGAAGTTTTGATCGAGCCGTCGGCGAACGTGATGGTGACCGCTGTGGGGAACTGCTTCGGATACATGGCTTCCAGCTCGGCGTCATACTCGAAATGCACGAGATCGGCGATTTCGAGTATGCGCGGATCGTCGAGATGCGCTTCACTGTATGCGTCGTAGCGCGAGGGGCCGTAAGCCAGCGACGCGCCGATCAGATAGGGGCAGCTGTATTGGGCCGCCATGACGGAGCGGGGCCGGCGCATCATGTGCTGATCCTCGATCAATTGCGGGCCGCGCACAACGATGCGGCGAATCTGCTCCACCGATGTACTGTACTTTTCGGTTACCTCGCCCAGGGCGTCTATGGTGGAATGGAAGATCCGGCAGCAGGAATAAGGCTTGAGACTGATGCAGTGTATTTGTAAGGGATCCTGCGCCGCACGCGACACCGCCGCCGCATGGATTTCACCGCCGAACATCTTGGCAAGGCCATAGCGTCCGTCCAGCGAGCGCCGCGGCGTGCCGATTCCGGACTCCATGGCCAATTCGGCGGCGATCACGCCGTTACGCGCCGCGTACCCGGCATGCAGCCGCTTCACGGCGCCGCCGGTGGGATCCACGGAGAACTGCATGGTTCCGCTCGTCTGGGACAATGCGTGCCCCCAAGCGGTGATGAGCCGATCCGCATCGATCGGGCGGCCTTCGCCATGCAGCAGCACCACGCAAGCCGTCGCGGCGCCGAACGAGCCGAAGATCGGCGTGGGATGAAAGCCGCCTTCGATCACATGCAGCCCGTGCGCCATGATGCCGACGCGCGCCATGGCTTCGTAGCCGGCTGCGATGGCGACGAACAGGTGGCGCTGAGATGCTCCCGTTTCAGCCGCGACTGCAAGCGCCGCGGGAAGCACGGTACATGCGGGATGGCTCATTGTTTCATCGTGCGTGTCGTCGAGCTCGTAGCCGTGCGCCGCGGTGCCGTGAACCAGCGCAGCGACCGATGCGGCCGCCGAAGCGTCGGTCCCGATGACCGGAGCGGTGCCCGTGCCGAAAAAACGCTGGGACCATTTCGCGATATCGCGGGCCCATGGCAGGGCGGCTCCGCGCAGCGTCACGCCAAGCGAGTCCAGCATGAGCCGTCTGACTTGCTCGATGTCCGGGTCGGCCAAGCCCCGGTTTACGATTTCGACGATCTGATCCGCGAGGCTCGCGGTCAGATCGCATTCGGGAACGGACGAAGTTGTCATGAGACCTCCTGTGGGCGGTGCGTTAAGCGGGGATAGCGGTTTAAAGACGCAGGGATTTGGCGATGATCGTCCGTTGTATCTGCGAGGTACCTCCGCCTATGGTGGATTGCATTCCTTCGCGGAAGTAGCGCTCCATGTCGGCTTCGGGCAGCATGCTATGGCCGCCGAGAATCTGCATGCCGTTACGCGTCACGGTCTGCAGCGTTTCGGACGCGAACAACTTGGCCATGCTGACTTCGCGGCTGCAGGCCTCGCCGCGCGTGGCCATATCGGCTGCCCGATACACCAGGAGGCGCGCCGCATCGACGCTGGTTTGCATATCGGCGAGCATGTGGCGCAGCACCTGAAACTCGAAAATCGACTTATCGAACTGGACGCGCTCGTGGGCGTAGCGCAAAGCATCGGTGACGGCTTGCTGTGCATTGCCGACGTAGGCGGCCGCAACGGCGATACGCTCGAGCTCGAGGTGATCCGTGATGATGCTCCAGCCCATGCCTGGCGCACCGAGCATATTGCCGGCCGGCACCTTGGCGCCATCGAGGAAGATTTCCGTCGTGCCGGTCGCCCGCCTTGCCATGGTTGGCAGCTTGCGGATGTCGACGCCCGGTGTGTCGTTGGGCACCAGCAGCACGCTCAGTCCACGATGCTTCGTTGCCTCTTTATCGGTCCTGACCAGCATGGCGATGACGGCATCTTTCGCCGCGGCGCCGGAGCACCACAGCTTTTGCCCGCGTATCGTCCAATGGTCGCCATCGGCCTCGGCCCGCGTCTTGGTGTTCGCTGCGTCCGACCCCGCCGAAGGCTCCGAAATGGAAATGGAGAAGCGGACTTCGCCCTTCATGAACGGCACCAGGTATTTTTCACGCTGTTCGGGCGTGCCGTACTTGACGATGTTCATGGCAGTAAAGGTGGAAACCATGAATGCGGTCGCGAAATCGAAGCCATAGCGAGCCAGCCCTTCGCACATGAGCGCGTAATCGAAAATGGTGCCGCCGTCGCCGCCCTGCTCTTCTGGAATAAGCAAGCGCAGCCATCCCATGCGGGCAATCTTTTCGTAGGCCTCGTAAGGATACTGGCGGTCGATATCGCACTGGCGCACGTACTCGCGCGTTACTTCCTTCTCCATCACCCGCGCAACGGTTTCATGCCAAAGCGTTTGTTCTTCTGTCAAGAAATTCATAAAGGCTCCGTGAATCAAAATTTCCTTACTTCGCCCACAGAAGGCGACGATGTCTATTCTTGCGGGGATACGATCAGGCGCTCGCGGCGAAGCAACAGACTGAATTCACAGCTCATTACCCGTTCATGCCGCTGATTTACCGCCGTCAACAACGCCGTGGCGACCCCGTGGTTTTCCCCCTTGTCGCGAAGCGCGATCACTTCGCTTTCGGCATACAAGGTGTCACCGATGAAGGTCGGCTTCAGGAACCGCAGCTTGTCGACGCCATAGAAGGCTTCCACCACTTCTGAGTCGAAGCCGAGCAAGGCGTTGCTGATGACGAAGACCAAGCCGCCCTGCACGACCCGCTGCCTGTACATCGATTTGGAGCTGAATTCCGCATTGGCGTGGATTTCGAGCCAATTGCCGGTCAGCATGCAAAAGTTGACAACGTCTGTTTCAGTGATCGTGCGCCCCCGAGACCGGGCGCGCTGACCGATCACGAGTTCACCGTACGGCAGATTCATCATGGCGAATTCTCAAGTTGGAAGGCCGTCCACCTGGGACGAGCAAGTCATATGAGTTGAAATGGTAAGGAATGAATTTCGATATGTCAACATCAATTTCATTATAAACCCATAACGCCATAGCACTCCATAATGTACCCTATAGCAATAGATGCTAAGATCGCTGCACAACCGCCCTAATCATTCCATTTAGATTTTTTTGATTTCGTTTTATTCTACAGCCATTCAAGTTTTGCCTGCTGCGGACGCGCCTGTCCGCCGCAGGCCGGTAGACAGATGCTCAACGCATGCACGCCGGCCGTTGCGAAGGAAGCTTCATTTGAAATCATACTTCTATCTATAAAATGAAATGACTAATATAAAAATAGAATTTGAATAAATTTCTGCTTGAGAAACGACAATTTCCCGCCCAAGCATACAGCGCCATCTTCCCTATAACGTTCTTATGCATTCGATTGATTCTGGTTTTAAAAATCAATCCCTCATTTCTACTCATTAGATAACGAAATTTAAATTGACATAACAGAACATTCAAGATATCGTCTGTTCTTGTCGATCACATTCCATCTACGCATTCGCCATGGCAAAAACGCTGTCCAACATACGGGTTCTGGATTTATCACGCATTCTCGCGGGTCCCTGGGCGACTCAAAACCTCGCCGACCTGGGCGCGGAGGTCATCAAGGTCGAACGACCCGGCAGCGGAGACGACACCCGGCACATGGGCCCGCCATTCCTGCATGCCGCCGAAACGGACGAGCCGGGCGATGCCGCTTATTTCATGTGTTGCAACCGCGGCAAGCAGTCCGTCACCATCGACTTCAGCAAGCCAGAAGGCCAGGCGCTCGTGCGCGCCCTTGTTGCCGACGCCGACGTACTGGTCGAGAACTACAAGGTCGGGGCGCTGAAGAAATATGGCCTGGACTACAACTCCTTGCGCGAGCTCAATCCCGGGCTGGTGTACTGCTCGGTCACCGGCTTCGGACAGACAGGGCCGTACAAAGACCGGGCGGGCTATGACTTCCTGATCCAGGGAATGGCCGGCCTCATGAGCGTCACGGGCGAACGGGACGACCTGCCCGGCGGCGGCCCTCAGCGCGTGGGCGTGGCCGTGGCCGACATCCTGACGGGCATGTACGCGACCGTGGCGATTCTGGCGGCACTGCGCCACCGCGATCAAGGCGGCGGCGGCCAGCATATCG
The DNA here is from genome assembly GCF_021653995.1 of Paracandidimonas lactea. Taxonomy (NCBI): domain Bacteria; kingdom Pseudomonadati; phylum Pseudomonadota; class Betaproteobacteria; order Burkholderiales; family Alcaligenaceae; genus Paracandidimonas; species Paracandidimonas lactea. Next base: position 276,744 of record NZ_JAJJOZ010000005.1, on the reverse strand, counting down.
ACATCAGCCTGCTCGACTGCATGGTCGGCTCGCTGGTCAACCAGGGAATGAATTACCTCACCAGCGGCGTTGCTCCGGTCCGCATGGGCACCGGCCATCCCAACATCGCCCCCTATCAGGTGTACCCGGCGCTGGACGGCCACATCATCCTGACGGTCGGCAACGATACGCAGTTTCAACGCTTCTGCAATGCGGTTGGCGATCCCGATTTCGCTAGCGACCCCAGATTCAAGACGATCCGCGACCGGGTCGCCAACCGCGCTGCGATGAACGAGCGGCTGGAGGCCATCACGCGCACGCGCAGCGTCGAAGACTGGGTGGCGCTTCTGGAAGAGGCGCAGGTGCCTTGCGGGCCGATCAATACGATAGACCGCGTATTCAACGATCCTCATGTCGTGGAACGGGGCATGCGCCTGGATCTTGCCCATCCCCTGTATGGGCAAGTCCCACTCATCAACAGCCCGATACGCTTTTCCGAAACACCGCTGAAGCTGACCGAACCGCCGCCCGTGCTCGGGCAGCATACCCACCAGGTCCTGGCGCGCCTCGGATTGAGCGACGATGAACTTGAAAAACTTCAACAGGCCGGCATCGTCTGAGCACATCACACATAGCACACATCAACAGAAAGAGACATCTACATGAAATACCTGCCCATCTCAAAAGACAAGAACGGCCTGGACATCTACGGCATCGGCCTTTACTGGGACGACGTCGAAGTCGGCTATCGTTTCCGCACACTGGGACGCACCATAACAGAGGCCGACATCACCATGTTCGTGGGTGCAACCGGGATGGTCGAAGAAATGTTCACGAACGTGGAATACATTTCCGAGGTGTCGGTGATCGGCTCTCGCCCCGCCCCCGGTTCGCTCGTGTTTTGCATCGCGGAAGGCCTGCTGATGCAAAGCACCATGCAACGCACGGGCATGGCTTTCCTCGAGGCCGACCTAAAGATTCATCGCCCCACCACGGCAGGCGACACCATCCACGTGGAATGCGAGGTCGTGGAAGCGCGCGCAACCAGCAAAGCCGGCCGGGGCCTCATGCGCACTGCCAACAAGGTCGTCAACCAGCGGGGCGAAATCGTAGCAAGCTACAACCCGCTGCGCATGGTCAAGAGCCGTCCGCAACAGTAAAGCCTCGCCGGAAGAAAGATGTCAATCGGAGCAAAATCCATGGTCCAGACCGATGCGGTACTTTTCGATGCCGACGACGGCATTGCGACCATTACCATCAACCGTCCCAAACAGCGCAATGCGCTGTCCATAGAAGTCGGCAACCGCCTGCTCGATCTCTGGGAACAGGTCGATTCAGATCCCAGCATACGGGTGGCGATCCTGACCTCTTCGGATTGCGGCACGTTTTGCGCCGGCATGGACCTCAAGGAAGCGTCGAGAGTCAAGGCCGAATCCAATGTAGATATCCTGGACCTGTTCCGCGATCCTTTCCATCAGCGCATGCGCGCCGTCGAAAAACCGATCATTGCAGCCATGACCGGGCATTTCACGGCGGGCGGCATGGTGCTGGCGGCCAACTGCGACTTGCGCATCGGCACCGCGGGCACGCTGGGCGGCATATCCGAAGCAAAGGTGGGCAGGGGCGCGCCCTGGGCCGTGCCCATGCTGTGGATGCTCCCCCAACCGTTCTTGATGGAGCTCATGATGTCCGCCGAGCTGCAGCCCATCGAAAGATTCCATGAGTTTGGCTTCATCAACCATGTTGAAGCCACGCCCGACGCCGTACGCGAGCGCGCCCGAAAGCTCGCCAAAAGCATACGCGACAATGCCCCGCTGACCGTATGGGCTGCAAAGCAAAGCATAGGCGCCGCCATGGACCTGGGCTGCAAAGAAGGCTTCGAGGCGGCCAAACGCATACACGAACGCGTCTATCACAGCCAGGATGCGATCGAAGGCCCGCGCGCCTTTGCGGAAAAGCGCGCCCCCCGATGGAGCGGCACATGACGAAAGATGCGGGCGGCCTGGTGCAAACCGAGAGGCGCGGGGACACGATCATCCTTTGGCTGAACAGGCCGGAAGAACTGAACCGGCTGTCGACCGAAGGCCAATTCCTCGAGCTTGCCGACAAGATCCGGCAAGCCAATCTTGATCCTACCGCGCGCGCCTTGATCATCACCGGGAAAGGGAAGGCATTTTGCGCGGGCGGCGATTTGCACAAGATGGCGAACCGGGAAGGGTTCTCGGCGGGAACACCCCAAGACATCCGCATGCGCTACAAGGAAACCATCCATCAGGTGCCTCTTGCGCTGAACGACGTCGATATCCCCACCATCGCGGCAGTCAACGGGCCTGCCTACGGCGCCGGATGCGATCTCGCCTGCATGTGCGACATCCGCATTGCGTCCCCCGATGCGACCTTCTGTGTCAGCTTTGCGGAACTCGGCATCATATCCGGAGACGGCGGCTCATGGATTCTTCCACGTCTGGTCGGACGATCCACCGCAATGGCCATGACCTTCACCGCCAGTCCCATCGACGCCGTCGAAGCGTTGCGATGCGGGCTGGTGACACAGCTTGCAGAACCCGGACAACTGCTGGAAAGCGCGCTGGCGCTCGCGGACAGAATCGCCCGCCACCCAAGGAACACCATACGCATGGCCAAGCGCCTGCTGCGCAGCGCGGAACACACCAGCCTTCCCGATCACCTGGACATGGCTGCCGCGCTGCAGGCCATCGCCCACACCTCGGAAGAACACATTGCAGCCGTCAACCGCTTGATCCAACGACTTCAGAACAAATCGACCTGATGCGCCGGCCGGGGCCGGATTGCCGGGGGTCAGACCCCGTACGGGGTCTGACCCCTACACTCAACCCTCATGCTTGGGCAATTCGCTCGCCCATGACCGGATTCCGCCCGGAGTCCGGGAAAACCGCGTGGGGATGCCTGCGGCGCGCAAGCGGCCTTGCGTTGGATGATCGTATTCGAATAATGTGCCCGTAGCCTGTATGTGGGGATCGTCCAGCAGCGCATCGAACGCCTGCACCACGCTATGCGGGATATCGGCCTCGGCCAGCAAGCCGAGCCAATCGGCCGTTGATTTGCCCTCGAGGATGCCGGCCACCACGGCATAAAGCTCGTCGATATTCGCGTTCCGTGCGGCGGCATCCACGTACTTGGACTCTTGCGCCAAGTCCCGCCGCCCCGCGACGATGAAGAAACGCATCCACTGCTCGGTGGTATATGGCATCAGGGCGATATGCCCGTCCTTCGTCGCATAAGGCTTCCGGTGCGGGGACATGACCCGAGGGTATCCGGACGAGCCGTCGCCCGATACGAACGTCTTGCCCGCCAGATGCTCGACCGCAAGAAAGGAAACCATGGTCTCGAACATCGGAACCTCGATGGCCTGGCCAAGCCCGGAACGCTCTCTTTCGTACAAAGCCATCGGAATCGCATATGCCGCCGTCAGGCCCACGACTTTATCGACCAGGATCGTATTGACGTACCGGGGGCCTTGATCGTCGTTCGCTCCCTGGAAATGTGCCATGCCGCTCTTGGCTTGTATGATGTCGTCGAACGCGGGCAAGCCTGCATAGGGTCCCGATTCGGAATAGCCATATGCGCCGCAATAGATGAGCCGAGGGTTGCCGGGTCGCAAGGACTCGTAATCCAGCCCGTGCCGACGCAACGATGCCGGCCGGACGTTGGACACAAATACGTCGGCGTCAGCGATAAGGGACTTAAGGCGAACCAGATCTTCGTCGCGCCTGATATCCAGAACCAGGAAGCTCTTGTTTCGATTCAGGTTGAGAAAGCAGGCGCTCATTCCCGCATTGCGCACCGGTTCCGTATAACGCAGGACATCACCCCCCGGCGACTCTATCTTGATGACCTCTGCGCCCATGTCGCCGAGAATCTGGGTGGCGTAGGGTCCCATTCCCACGGTGGTCATGTCCACCACCCGAATTCCCGTCAAGGGTCCGCATGCCGAAGCACCCTGCGTTTCCATCGCTCTACCTGCTAAAGACTTGGCGCTACAGTTGCGCACCGGAGCTTTTTATGACCGGCCCCCACTTTTCCCGTTCCTTGGCGAGAAAGTCGGCGAACTCCGCTGGGCCTCGTCCTACGGGGATCAGCTTGGCATCGTGAAACTTCTGCTGGATTTCGGGCGAAGTGACAATTTCAACAATGGCTTTGTTTAGCTTGTCGATAATCGCGGGTGGCGTGCCCGCGGGGGCCATCACGCCGCCATAGATGTCGACTTCGTATCCCTTGACGCCTGCTTCCGATACGGTGGGAAGATCCGGAAATGCGGGCGAACGATATTGGTTGGTCGTTGCCAGCGCCTTGATTCGTCCAGCGGCAATATGAGAGGCGACTGCAGTGGCCGAGCTGATGCTCATGTCTATCCGCCCGCCCGCCAGGTCTGTCGCGGCAGGAGCCTCCCCTTTGTATGGAATATGCAGGATGTCCACTCCCGCCATTTGCTTGAAGAGCTCCATGGCCAAATGCTGAGGCCCGCCGCTGCCGGAGGAGCCGAAGCTCATTTTGCCCGGATTCGCCTTCGCCATTTGCACCAACTCGGCGACCGAGTTGACTCCCAGGTCGGAACGCACGACCAGCAGATGGTCATAAGTCACGACATGATTGACCGTCGCCAGATCGCGCTCGGGCTTGTAGGAAAGATTGGGATCCATCAAGGGGCGCAGTGTCACGTTGCCGGCGCCTCCGAACAGCAGGGTATACCCATCCGCGGGCTGGCTGGCCACATATGCGGCGCCAATGGCGCCCGCCACGCCGGGCTTGTTCTCGACCACGACCTGCTGGCCCAGCCTGGCCGACATTTCGTTAGCAAGCACGCGTGCCGTGACGTCGGTAGCGCCGCCCGTGGCATAGGGCACGATGAGGCGTATGGGCTTGTCTGGATAGGCAGCCGACGCGGCGGCAACCTGGGGCAAGCAGGATATGCCAAGGGCCGCAGCTGAAACTGCCGTTATCAACCTTTGCGCTTTACGAAGCAACCTGCCGATCGTCATGTCTTCTCCTGTATGAATTATGTTGATACAGCGAAGAATAGACAGAGTAGTTCATTAAGTCAATAGTTATTTCAATTTAATTTATTGAGTTTTAATAGGATTAACAGCTATTTACTTGCGTAATATTAATAACACACCAACTATTTCTGTAATTTTATTGTTAATTTCGTTTTGATCTGATGTCGAAATGCCAATTTCCTGGAGGCCCGCCCCTGCAGGGTCGGACCCCGGACGAAAGGAGGGTCAGACCCCGTACGGGGTCTGACCCCACCGCCTGATAAACTGACGGCTTTCTATTCGTCAAAGGAATTCCCATACGATTTCCCGCTGGATCGTCGAAAAGCTCGGCGACCGGCACGCTATTGTCACCGTCGTGCTGGCTTGCGGCATCTTGACCTACGGAGGCGTGTCGCTCTTCGTCGTGGCATTTGCCATCTATCCGATCGCCAAGGATCTCTTCCGCAGCGCGGACATTCCGAAACGGCTGATCCCCGCAACGATCGCCCTCGGCTCGTTCACCTTCACCATGACCGCGCTGCCCGGCACACCTGCCATACAGAATGCGATTCCGATTCCCTACTATGGCACCAATGTCTTCGCGGCCCCAGGACTGGGACTGATTGCGGGCGCCATCATGTTTCTTGGGGGGCTGTGGTGGCTGCGCGGCAGAGCTGCGCACGCCCATGCCGTCGGCGAAGGCTACGGCACGCACGAAGACGACAGCGACGCCTCCGCGGCCGACGCGGGCCAGGAAGGAGCCTTGTCCGTCATGCCGCTGCCATTGGCGCTGCTGCCGCTCGTATTGCATCATTCCGGCGGAATCCTTCGATGAACCCTGTTGGGAAAGCGGCAGCAATGTATGGTGGCGGTTCCGGCGCGCCGATGGTGCGCCCTGGGGGCTGGCCGGTTTGTGGAATACCTGGGTCAGCCGGGAAACCGGCGAAGTGGTGGAAAGCTATACCATGCTCACACTGAACGCGGACGCTCACCCCCTGATGAACAGGATGCACAAGCCTGATCCTTCCAGGCCTGTCGACGCGCAAGATAAGCGCTCGGTGATTCCGATTGAGCTGGCCGATGTCGATCAATGGCTGAACGGCAGCCAGGACGACGCGCAGGCGCTGTTTACTCTGCCGCCCGCTGCGGCATTCGATGCCATCCCGCTGGAACCGCCGCGACAGTCCAGCCTGATTTAATGATCTGTGTCGGTCAGCGCGAGGATTCCGGCGACACACGCAACAAAGCCCGGCAAAGCCGGGCCAGTCGCGGTTTTCGCCAGGCCGGTGTTACCCGGCCTGTGGTGGGCTGTCGATTAGAATGGAATATCTGATGTATCGATTTCGTCAGGCGTTGCAGTGGGTGCCTTCGCCTTGCTGCTGCGGCCTTTCGGGCGGGCTGCCGGCCCAGGCTGGGCGGTGTGAGCCTGGGCCGTTTCCCTGCCGCCCAACATCTGCATTTGGTCTGCAATGATTTCCATGGTGTAGCGGTCCGTGCCCGTGTCTGCGTCATGCCACTTGCGGGTTTTCAGGCGGCCTTCCACGAATACCGTGCGGCCTTTGCGCAGATATTCACCGGCAATTTCAGCCAGTCGGCCATAGAAAACGACGCGGTGCCATTCGGTTTCTTCGCGGCGCTCGCCTGTGGCCTTGTCCTTCCATTGGTGAGTCGTAGCAATCGACGCTGAGCAGACGGCTGCACCTTCTGCGGTGTAGCGGACTTCGGGGTCTTTGCCAAGGTTGCCGATCAGAGTGGCGCGGTTCAACGATGCCATGGTGACTTCTCCTTTGTGTCAGTCGGGGGGAATGTCTGGGCGACCCTCCGCCCAGACAGGAAAGGCTTATTGCTGTCGCTGGGCGAGTTCCAGGGCGCGCATGAAATCCATGGCGGCCCATTGGGCGTTGCCGGTCAGTTGCCGCACCCAGGCGCTGCGTGTGGGACTCCAGCGGAATCCGTAGCGCTTGAGCAAGTCGCGCGTTTCCTTGGCGGGTTTGCCGTCAAACAAGAACATGGCGCGGTTTTCCTGCGGATCCTCGCGGTAGGTGTAGCCGGGGCCGCTGCGTTCAAACTCGGGCCGGTCAGCCACTTTCTCCAGGTCTTTGATGCGTTGGGCAATGCGGCGAATATTGGCGTTGTTGTTCTGCAGTTGGTACGGTGCAAAACCGATACGACCCATAAAATCGGGCTTGACCAGTTCGCGGGCGCGAGTATCGTCCACCAGACCGCTGGCTACGAGGGCGCTGATGCAGGTTTCCGGCTCGGCCTTGGCATGGCGGCGAAGAACCCCATTCAATTTCTTCATAGCGTCCTGCCATGCCTGCAACGATGCCAGCCTGGTTTTCAGCTTTTCGATGGCCTGCGGGTCATCGCTGGAGATGCCGCCCTTGCCTACTGCTGCGGCCTTGTCTGCATAGTGTTCGGCCTTCTTCTGCAACTCAAAGGATTTTTCATAGCCCTGCTGGATGCGCTCCCGATAGCGGCGGTCGCCACGTTCGGAGTGATGGCCCACCAGAATTGGTTGACCAAAGACAATGGCCTGTGCCATGTCGTGCGCCTGGGCGTGTGCCGCGTCTGCCTGTCGTTCGGCCTGTGCGGCCTTGGCCTGATACCCTGCTTTCCGTGCTGCTTGCTTCGCTTCATAGGTGTTCATGATCTGATCTCCAAATGAGGTTTCGGGTTTTCAGCTGACCGAATCCGAAGATTCTTGAGCCGGAACGTAAATCCGCCGTATGGGGTTTACGCTGGCTCTCCGGTCTTGCCGCCGTCTTCCGTGAGTTCCGTCGCCGTGCCGATCTGGATCATGTAGCGCCGACCGGAAAGGGGCGGGAACAGAAGCCGCAGCCCGAAGCGAAGCGGAGGGACCGGGTGAGTACCCGGCGAAGCGAATCCCTTGGAGGGAGAAGCGCAGTGATACAGTCGGCGGTTTTGGCGACAGAACTCACGGAAGACGGAAAAACGGCCCGCCCGAGCGATGACCCCGCACGGCAGCCGCGCGGCGAGCGCCCACAGCCGCGCCCGGCGCGGCTCTTACTTGGGCCAGCGGCCCGGGGCAAGCGCAGCGCGCAGCGCCGGCAGGCGCGAAGACGTGAGGGATGGAAGCCCGAAGGGGCAAGACGCCGCAGGCGGCTTGATGCGAAGCACGACAGCCCGGCCTGGAGCCGTCAGGCGGAGGGACACGCCCTGGAAAATTTGTATTACTTCACTGGAAAGACCGTCGAGAACGACATCTTCACCATGAGGATTGGCTGCCTACAATATGGCCAACGAATAAAGAGATAAAGGGTGACCATGCTGCAGGACGTGCAATCGGGGCCAGTCAAAACGTCTGACATGCTAACGCCCGGCGGCATCTATAGTCGGGCGCAACTGCGGGAGATGTTTAATATTTCGGACGCAACGATTAATACCGGCGTGTTCCGACCGAAGGAACATGATTCGGTCTGGCTGTTCGTGACGGAACGAAAGACTCCAGATCGAACACAGTATGAGGACGTTCTGGACCATGACACGCTTTATTGGCAAGGCCAGACTTCCGGTAGAACAGATGACTTGATCCGTGAGCACCACCTCCGCGGGCTGGAACTACTCTTGTTCTACCGTCACGCTAAGTACGAGCACCCTGGTGCCGCGTTCCGTTACGAAGGGCCGTTTTCCTATGTCAGCGACGAAGGAAAGAATCCAGCGTCCTTTGTGTTGAAACGTGAGCACACTGACCTTATGTCGGCGGCAGAGGACGAGGCCCAGCACAGTGATATGTTCGATCCGCAAAGCATCGAGGACGGGCGAAAACGCATCGCCGCAAACATCCTACGTCGCCGAGGGCAGCCCGCTTTTCGGCAGCAGTTATTGACGGCGTACGGTGGCCGCTGTGCGGTCACCGGATGCAATGTCATTGACGTGCTGGAGGCTGCGCATATCTATCCGTATCAGGGCGCGGAGACCAACGTCGTCGCAAACGGATTGCTGTTGCGCGCCGATATACATACCTTATTCGATTTGGGCTGGATCACGATTAACGCTGATGATTACACGGTTTCCGTGCATCATAATCTTCGACACTCTGAATACGGCCAATGGCATGGCAAGCCGCTGGGCCTACCTGATAACGTCATTCTGAGGCCAAGTAGAGAGGCCTTGGCGGAGCCTATCCGTAATTTTGTGGGTGAGGCATATCATAGGGGTTAAAAACCATGGATATGCCAATGAAGAAGAAGCGTACTGTTGCCGCTCAGGCAGCTGCCCGTGGGCCGTTGCCTGATCTACCCACAGAGCTGCTCGATGAGCTGGTCAAGGGGCCGATGACGGCTTCGGAAGTCCAGGATCTCATGCTGGCGTTCAACAAGGCGATCATCGAACGGGCCATGGGTGCAGAGATGAACATGCACCTTGGCTACCGGCCCGGTGAAGCCAAGCCACCAGAACAGGCCAACGAGCGCAACGGTGCCAGCGGCAAAACGATCATTACGGATCGCGGCCCCGTGCGGGTGGATATTCCCCGAGACCGCGATGGCAGCTTTGAACCCGCTCTGATCCCGAAGCACGAGCGCCGATTTACCGGCTTTGATGAACGCATCATCGCCATGTATGCCCGGGGCATGAGCGTGCGCGAGATTCAGGGATTCCTGGCCGAGAGCTACGGCACCGAAGTGTCGCCGGACTTCATCAGCTCGGTGACCGACGAAGTCATGGCCGAGGCTATTGCCTGGCAGAGCCGTCCGCTGGAAGCGATGTATCCAGTCGTTTTCTTCGATGCGCTGCGCGTCAAGATCCGCAGCGATGGCATGGTCAGCAACAAAGCCGTTTATCTGGCGCTTGGCATCCAGGCCGACGGTCAGCTTGATGTATTGGGCCTGTGGATTGAGCAGACCGAAGGTGCCAAGTTCTGGCTCAAGGTCTTCAACGAGCTGAAGACCCGTGGGGTTCAGGACATCCTGATCGCCGTCGTGGACGGCCTGAAGGGGTTGGCAGAGGCGATCAATACCGCCTATCCGAAAACCGCCGTGCAAACCTGCATTGTGCACCTAATCCGAAACAGTTTGGACTACGCGGGCTGGCGCGACCGCAAAGCGGTTGCCCAGGCGCTACGGCCCATCTATGCCGCCGCCAGCGAGCAAGAGGCCGAAATAGCTTTGCAGGCGTTTGCCGACGGGCAATTGGGCGCGAAGTACCCGACCATCGTTCAGGCCTGGCAACGAGCCTGGTGTCACCTTTCACCGTATAGGAGCCAGCATTTTTCGGCATTTAGGAGCCATTAAAACGCCAGTTCTGAACGCATGACTGAAGGGGTGGAATCAGGTGTTTTTTACGTCATTTGGGGTGGAATCAGGTGTTTTTTACGTCATTTTTCTCCTCCTTGTCAAGGGTGGTGGTCGGGCCGAGCCTGGGGCTGCGGTAAGACTTGCCATCGAGCACCAGGCAGTAGGCGTTATGCCGCAGGCGATCGAGCGTGGCCGAGGCCAACAGGCGGTTCGCCGGGAAGGCCTGATCCCATTCGGGCAAGTCCAGGTTGCTGGTCACGACGGTGGCCGCTTTCTCGTAGCGTTCGGCCACCAGCTCGTGCAGGTCTTCATCGGCGGGCGGCCGTAGCGGTTTCAGGCCAAAGTCATCGATGATCAGCAGCGGCACACGCGCCAGCGTCGCCAGGCGCCGCTCATACCCGCCAACGGCCCGGGCCGCATTCAGGCTGGTCACCAGGTTGGCGCAGGTGGTAAAGAGCACGTCAATGCCCTGGCGAACGGCGCAGTGGCCCAGGGCCTGTGCAAGATGGCTTTTTCCGGTGCCGCAGGGGCCGACGATGAGCACGGGCGCGTATTCCGTGATGTACCGGCCGGTGGCCAACTCGTGCACGAGCGCGCGGTTCACGTTGGGCAACGGGTTAAAGTCGAAGACGTCCAGCGTCTTGGTGGTGCGGAACGCCGCCCGGCGCAGCCGGGTGCTGTATTTCTTCTGTTCGCGCCGGGCAATCTCGTCTTCGAGGCAGATGAGGGGTCTGACCCCCGACCTGCGGCATCAGATAATTCCTACACAAGCTCAAGCAGGCTTCTGACAGAGAAACAAAGGCCGTCTCTCTACACTGGCGCCATGTTCACTCAAGGCTTGATGGTGTAGACGAATGAAAGACGGTCTGTATTCCGCTCCACAAAAGGATATTAAATTCGTGCTGAACGAAGTGCTCGAGGTCGAGCAGACGCTCGCCCGCCATGCGCCCGCGATAGCGATCGATAACGAGACACTGGATCAGATCATCGAAGGGGCCGATCGGTTCTGCCACGGTGAGCTTGCACCCTTGAACGCGCGCGGCGACCAACAAGGCTGCGTGCTGGAACAAGGCAACGTGCGTACGCCCGACGGATTCCGGAACGCATACGAAATCTATACAGAAAGCGGGTGGCCGGGTCTTTGCGCCAAAGAGGAAGACGGCGGCCAGGCCTTGCCCATGGTGACCTCCGCGATTCTCGGTGAAATGCTGGCCGGCAGCAACATTTCGTGGGCGCTGTATCCGCGACTTTCGGAAGGCGCCTATCGATGCATCGTGGCCAACGCACCGCCTGAGTTGCGCAAGCTCTACGCCCCCAAACTGGCGACCGGAGCGTGGACAGGCACGATGTGTCTCACCGAGCCCGGCGCCGGCACCGACTTGGGTCTGCTGCGCACACAGGCATCGCCCGCCGACGACGGCGGTTACATGATCAGCGGAACAAAGATCTTCATTTCGTCGGGAGAGCACGACCTGACGGAGAATATCGTGCATCTGGTCCTGGCCCGCCTGCCGGGCGCACCGGCCGGCACCAAGGGCGTTTCGCTTTTCCTTGTCCCGAAGCTGCTGCCCGACGCGGAAGGACGCCCGGATCAGTTCAACAATGTGTTTTGCGATGCCATCGAGGACAAGCTGGGCCTGCACGGCAATGCCACGTGTGTCCTGCGCTTCGAAGGAGCGCGCGGTTATTTGCTCGGCGAGGCCGACAAAGGCCTGGCCGCGATGTTCGTGATGATGAATTCCGCACGCCTTGGCACCGGTGCCCAAGCGCTTGGCCTGAACGAATGGGGGTATCAGAAATCGCTCGCCTATGCACAGGAACGCCTCCAATCGCGATCACCCGTCAAGCCCAGAAGCGCAGGGTTCGGACCAGATCCGATCCTGTGCCAGCCCGACGTGCGCCGTATGCTGCTTACCCAGAAAGTCTGGGCGGAAAGCGCGCGCATGTTCCTTTACTGGATTGCGCTCCAGATCGACCTCGACCAACATGGCGCTGATCCCGGCGTCCGGAAACAGGCGCAGGATCTCCTTGCGCTGTTGACGCCCGTGGCCAAGGCCTTTGTCTCCGACAATTCCGTGGAAGCCGTCAGCCTGGCAATGCAGGTTCACGGCGGCAGTGGATACGTGACCGACACGGGCATAGAGCAGACCTTCCGCGATGTCCGGATCCTGCCCATCTACGAGGGGACCAACGGAGTGCAGGCGCACGACTTGCTCGCCCGCAAGGTCCTGCCTGACGCCGGAGCGCGCCTGCAGCTCCTGCTCGCGCTGATCGGACAGCAAGCCGCCGCCTGCACGGGCGTTCCCGGAATGTCCGCGTTCCTGACACCATTGTCATCGCTGGCAAACCGGACAGAAGAGCTCCTGCCCGGGCTTCTGGACTCCGCATCTCACGATCCTCTGCAATTTTCATCATCCGCAACCGACTTCCTGCGTATTGTGGGTCACTTGGTCTACGGTTACTTCTGGTGCCGGGCCGCACATGCCGCCTTGACCAAGCTGCCCGAGCACGATGCGCTCCGCAGCGAGAAACTTGCGGCCGCTCGATTCTATTTCGAGCATCTTTTCGTCGAAGTGGAAATGCGAATCGCGCGCCTCTCGGCGTCCGCCGACTCGATAATGGAACCCTCCGCACTCGAATGCCGTTGAGCACGGCCAAATCAAAGTGAAATCCGCCATGCCACCCAGCTACTGGCTCGATGCCGACCTGACGAGCGCCAATCGACTGGAACTGTTCGAGCAGCAGGCCCTGGACGCATGGGCTCTGCCCAAATCGACCTATGGCCTGCTGCATGCCAGTTGCCGGCACGAGCCCGAGGCCATCGCCATTGATTTCTTCAGCGACCCGGCCCGATGCGAGCAAACGAGGCGCTCGATCAGCTATCGCATGCTGTTGGACCGAATCAACCAAACGGGCAACCTTTTGCGTTCGCTGGGCATCGATTCTCAAGACGTGGTTTCCCTGTTGTTGGCAAACACCCCCGAAGCGCAATTCGCCCTTTGGGGGACACAGGCGGTATGCGTCGCCAACCCGGTGAATTGGATGATGGAGCCGGAAGCAATCGCCGAAATAATGAAGGCGTCCGGTTCAACGGTGCTTTTCGTCTACGGTGGGGACGCGCTCGTGGACTGCTGGAAGAAAGTCGAGGGCATCGTCGCATCATGCCCCCAGCTTCGCACCGTCATACGGATAGGCGGCGACTCCAACGGCACGCCTCCACACGGTGTACGGTTCATCGAGTATGAACAGGTCATCGATACATTTTCATCGCAGCTGGACCCCGCGGGACTGCCCCAAGGCGACGCCATTGCCGCGCTGTTCCCCACAGGAGGAACGACGGGCCTGCCAAAGCTGGCACGCCATACACATGCCGGCGTGGTCACGAGCGCCTGGCTGAGCGCGGCGGTGGCGGGCATCCAGGCGGGAGAAGCCCGTCTCTCGGCTACGCCGCTGTTTCATGTGGTGGGCGCCTATGCCGGCAGTCTCGCCACACTCGCGCGCGGCGGGCGCCTCGTGCTCGCAACATCGGCCGGCTGGCGCCATCCGGAGCTCGTCAACCACATCTGGTCCGTCGTACGGCGGTTTTCCATTGCCTATCTGACGATCGTGCCCACGATCATGAATCAGCTCGTCCAGCGCCCCATGGACCGCAACGATCTCGTGTCCCTGAAGAGTGTGCTGTCGGGCTCCGCCCCCTTGTCCGAGCATGTTGCTCAGACCTTTCTGCAGATGTCGGGGTTTGACGTCAGGGAAGGCTACGGCATGACGGAAACTACGTCCGTCATCATGATGAATCCACGCAACGGCCAGGTGAAGACCGGATCCGTCGGCCTGCCCTTTCCCTATCATCGAGTGCGGATCGTACGCCGGGACGCCGATGGCACGTTTGCAGACTGTCCCGTTGGCGAGGCCGGCATCCTCTTGGTCAACGGTCCTACGATGTTCGCCGGCTACTCCGACTCCGTCCTGGACGATGACATCTGGCTGGAACATGGCTCGTGGCTCAATACAGGCGATATCGCACGCGTCGATCAAGACGGCTATGTATGGATCGTCGGCCGCGCCAAGGACGTGATCATACGCGGCGGCCACAACATCGATCCGAAGGCGGTCGAGGAAATACTGTATCGGCATCCCGATGTCGTGGAAGCCGTGGTGGTGGGCCGGCCCGATGCCCATGCCGGCGAAGTCCCCGTCGCCTATGTGCAGCTCAAGAGCGGCGCGAGCGCAAGCACGCAAGACATACTGGAGTTCGTCGCCGCGCATGTGCACGAGCGCGCCGCCATTCCGAAGTCCTGTTGCATAGCGCAAGAGATCCCAAAATCACCGATGGGAAAGATTTTGCGGCAGCCGCTGCGGCGCTCGGCGCTGGAAGACGGCATACGCCTCATTTTGAACAAGGCGGGCATCGCGGGCGGTTTCCGCGCCGAGGCCATGGATGGGCCTGCCGGGAGCCTCAAGGCTCGCGTGTATCTGGAATCCAGCGACATCGACGAAGCGCTCGCGCGCCGGGCCCTGAGCGGCTTGTCGCTGGAAATCGACATTTTACGGACGTGATCTGACCAGCATCACATCGATTATTGGAGAATCAACATGGACTATCAGAATATAGTTAGCGAACGGATCGGCGCCGTTGCCCGCATCCGGCTGAACCGCCCCGCCGTGCGAAACGCACAGGACCGTTCATTACTGCGCGAACTCGATCACGCACTGCGCGCGGCGGAAGCGGACGACGAAGTGCGCGTCGTCATCATCGGTGCCACGGGAGACCATTTCTCCGCGGGCCATGACCTGAAGTCCGCCACGATCGAGCGCCCCAATCCCACAGTTGAACAACGCTGGGAATACGAAGAAGAGCATTTTCTTGAATACTGCCTGCGCCTCCATGATCTAAAAAAGCCCACCATCGCACAAGTTCAAGGCGCGTGCATTGCCGGCGGCTTCATGGTCGCCAACATGTGCGATCTCATCGTTTGTGCCGATAACGCCTTCTTCTCCGATCCCGTCGCCCACTCGATGGGAACAGCAAGTCTGGAAGTGTTGATACATCCCTGGGTAATGAGCATGCGCAAGGCGAAGGAAATGATATTCACCGGCGCCCGCATTCCCGCTCAGGAAGCCTTGCAGATCGGCATGATCAACAGGGTGGTGCCCGTAGAGCAACTCGAAGAGGCAACACTGGCTTTGGCCAATACCGTGGCGGAAGCGCCCCCCTACGGTATCCGCTTTACCAAGCGCTCCCTGAACCGGACGTGGGATGCGCAGGGCTTCCGCTCGGCGATCACGGCTCACTTCGATGTGCATCAACTTTCTCACGTCACCGAAGAGTTCCAGTCGCATCTCAAGAAAGGGCTTGATTCCACGATAGCGCGCGCAAAGAAAGTGGTGTGACACCCGGTCACCATCGAATGGAAATCAATAGGCAACAAGGCAAGGAGCGACTATGCAAGCGGAAAAAACAGGTGAAGTAACGATGAAAGTGGACGGCCATGTCTGCATCATCACCGTTGACAACATAAAAAAGAAGAACGCCTACTCCCCGGAAATGATGGAGCAGCTCGCGCAGCACCTCACCGCGTTCGAAGAAAACGACGATTTATGGGTCGGAATACTCTGCTCGGCGGGCGAGCACACCACCGCCGGCCTCGACATGCCCAAGTTCTTCGGGCCCGCCGCAACCGCCAAGCCACGGCCGGACGAGTGGGTGGACCCCTTCGGCCTGAAGCGCCGCTGCACCAAGCCCTTGATCGCCGTCGTCCAGGGTATTACCTACACCGTCGGCATCGAGATCATGCTCGCTTGCGACATCGTTGTGGCGGCCGACACGGCCCGCTTCGGACAACTCGAAGCCAAGCGCGGAATCGCCCCGTTGGGCGGCGCGCACTTTCGCTATCTGACGCGTACCGGCTGGGGCAACGCGATGTACCATTTATTCCTGTGCGAAGAGTTCGACGCCCAGCGCGCATGCGAACTGGGTTTCGTCCAAGAGGTCGTTCCCTTCGGCGAGCAGCTCAACCGTGCAAAGGACCTGGCAGCTAGAATCTGCACGAGCGCGCCATTGGGCCTGCGCGCAACCAAGCAAGCCGCCATGAAGTTCATCGACGCCGCCGAGCAGGCAGCCATCGAATGCATCCCCGACATCCGCTCCAAAGTGTTCGCATCGGATGATTTCAAGGAGGGCATACAGTCCTTCGTAGAACGGCGCGCGGCCGTCTTCACCGGCCGCTAGCAGCCCCCGGCGGTGCCCCTGGGTTCTGGGCAAGGAGGGGAATCCCGACCGTCAGCCGGATGCCGCCTTGCGGGCCCGATGCAATATCCAGCGTGCCGCCGTACCGGCGCACGCGCTCACGCATGCTGGACAAGCCGTATTTTCCCGGCTGCGGCTCCTGGCCCGCCATTCCGACCCCATCGTCCTCCAGACCGAGAACGAAGCGCTGATCGGCGTGAGTAATGGATACGGTCACCTTCGTCGCCTGGGCGTGCTTGGCCACATTGTTGAGCCCTTCCTGGAAGATACGGTAAAGATCGCGAACCGTTTCATCGGGGAATCCGAGCGGCACTTCGGTAGAATGGAATTCGCTCTTGATACCGTAGCGGGCTTCGAACTTCTTGAGATCGTTTTTGATGGCTTCGGCTATGCCAAGATGCGGCAACGCGCTCGGGTGCAGATCTTCGGAAATCTGCCGCACCACCTTGATGGTGTCCTGAACCAACTGCATGGCCTGTTCAGCGGTATCCTCGAGCTCGCCCAACTGTACTCGCGCATCGCGGTTCTCCTGCAAGGGCGTGAGCTTGCCGATTTTCTTGCTGATGCGTATGAGGTCGAAGCGCAATGCCGACAGCATTCCGCCCACCGCATCATGCAGCTCCATTGAGATATCGAGCCGTTCCTCGTCGCGAATCTGCTGTATATAGGTCAGCAACTCGCTGAGCCTGGCCTTGGAGTCCTCCAGCTCTTGGTGCCGCAGCAAGCGCGAGGTCGCGTCTATTCCCACACCAATCACCGCCGGCTCGCCGCGATACGAAATGAGCCGCCCATGGATCTCGATCGCCCGCAGCGTTTCCTCGTCCGGGCGTTTGATCCGGACGATAAAGGTGTTTTCGGGCGACTCGCCGCGCAGGCGACGCGCGTATTGACGCAGCAGCTCTTCACGCTGGTCCGGGGGAGCAACCGCCGCAAGTGATTTTCCCGAGAGGTTCTCGCGAGAAGTGCCGCACATTTTGGCAAATGCGTCGTTCACGTAGATGAGCTTGTCGTTCTGCAACAGGTAAATACCCGCGACCGACTGCTCGATCAGGCCCTCGAACAGAAAACGATAATTCGCCAGTTCGGCAGGACTGGAAGGATCAACCGGGCTCATGGGACCTTCTGGAAGCATGGAAAGAGTGAACACCGAATGTCGAAAAGAACGCATCGGTGTAGGAATAAACTGACTTCGCATTCAGCGCCTTCTGACTGCGTTCGGCGCGGGACCTTGTCTACACTGCCATAGAGTAATCCATAACCCCTTGGCAATAAAAGAACCGGCGATCCGCCTTTCATCTTTAAGCAGGAGACTACCTTGAACCGACGCGATTTTCTTAGCAAGAGCAGCCTGAGCCTGGGCGCGGCTCTCGCCGCTTCCTCGATACCCGGCATGTTGAGCAACGCCTTGGCCGCCGAGGCCTTTCCGCAACAGCCCATCCGGATCCTGGTCGGATTCACCGCGGGCGGCGTTACTGATGTGGTGGTCCGTTCACTGGCAGAGGAAGCATCCAAGATTTTCGGTCAGCCCGTCATTGTCGAGAACAAGCCCGGAGCCGGCGGCGTTCTTCCCGGGCATCAATTGCAAAATGCTCGGCCCGATGGGTACACGATCGGAATCATTCCAATGAGTGTATACCGGTTGCCCTACACGACCAAGATCAACTGGGATCCGGTGAAGGATCTGGAATATGTCATCCGGATTACCGGGTTCACCTGGGGCTTGGTCGTTCCGGAATCGTCCCCGATCCAAACCTTCGAACAGTATGTCGAGTATGCGAAAAAGCATCCTGGCGAACTCACCTACGGCACAGTAGGCACCCTGACGACTCAACACCTGACCATGGAGCAGATTTCCCGCCAGCTGGGCATTCAATTGACGCATGTGCCTTACAAGGGTGTGGCGGACGCCATTCCAGCGCTGTTGGGAGGCCATATAATGTCGGTCGCGGATGCCTCATCCTGGGTACCGTATGTCGAGTCGGGCAAGATGCGCTTGCTGGTGATCTGGTCGGACAAGCGGGTCGAGCGTTTTCCCAGCGTACCGACATTGCGCGAAGTCGGTATCGATATGGTACAAACGTCGCCGTGGGGCCTCGCCGCCCCCAAAGGAACACCGCAGCAAGTGGTTCAAGCATTGCACGACGGCTTCCAAAAGGCCATGCAGCAAGCCGCTTTCCTCGAAAATCTGAAGAAGTTCGACATGACTCCGCAGTATATGAACGGCGAACAATTCCGCCAGTTCGCAACGGAATCCGTCGATAGTGAAGCCCGTATTCTCAAAGCGCTCGACGTGCCGCGCGCGGGTTAGCCTCTGGGACACCATGGTAAGCATACTCCTCGTTGACGATCACACTATTTTCCGCGATGGCTTGAAGCGCCTGCTTCACGAGGAAAACGACCTGCGCGTCGCCGCGGAAACCGCTGACGCGGGCGAGGCCCTGCTGTGCCTGCGCACCACGCCTATCGACGTGGTGCTGCTGGACATCAACATGAAAGGCAGGAGCGGGCTGGATATCCTTCCTTCCATCAAGGCTGAAAAGCCCGCCCTTCCCGTCATCATCCTGAGCATGTATCCGGCCGAAACCTATGCTTTACGCGCCCTCGACGCGGGCGCCAGCGGCTACATCGCCAAGGACATGGACTTCCACGAATTGGTTACGTGCATACGCAGGGTGGCAGCGGGCAGCAAGTATTTTCCCGCCGAGATACTCGATCGGGTCCTTCGGCACAGCCGATCCGACGATGCCGAAGAGGCGCCCCAGGCCAAGCTGTCTTCTCGCGAGTTCGAGATCATGATGCTCATCGTAAAAGGCCAACGGCTTACCGACATCGGCACGCAGCTGTTCCTGAGCGTCAAGACTGTAAGCACCTACCGCAGCCGCATCATGCAAAAGCTCAACCTCGGCAACAACGCGGAGCTTGTGCAGTATGCGCTCAGGCACAAGCTGATCGATTGAGGTTCATCCGCGATGGGGTCAGACCCCATGCGAGGTCTGACCCCGAAACATCAGACCCTGGGGTCCGACCCCCCTGCTACAACATCTTGATCAGTCGCGCAGCGGTATATTCACAATGGATTTTGCTGAGATCGCCAAGGCGTTCCGAATCGCCATCCACCAAGGCATCGAATATCTGGCAATGCTCCACTTCCGCTTCGGCGACATCCATGGTCAGGCTTATCTCGATGCGGATGTAGGGCTCGACCATATCGCGCAGCATGAAGGCAACACGCGACACATGCCGCAAGCCCGCGCAAGAAAAAATTCTTTCGTGGAATGCGGAATTCAGCTCCAGCCATTGATTGGCCTTTTCCGGAGTTGAAATGCTTACCTTCTCCATCTTGAGCAACAAGGCTTTCACCGCCTTGATGTCTTTGTCCGCGCGAGCGCGGCAGCCGCCCCCGCGTGTCCCTCGACAATCGCGAGAAGGGCAAAGATTTCCTGTATCTCCTCTGGCTCAAGGGAAATGACCGCATAGCCTCGCCGCGGCCTCAACTCAAGCAAGCCTTCCGTTTCCAGCCTGGTCATGGCTTCCCGTAAAGGGACCCTGCTGGAGCCGAAACGTTGTGCAAGCTCTTCCTGGCGCAGGATCTGGCCGGGCGGGAACTCGCCCTTCAGGACACCGCTACGCAACCGTTGATACACCATCTCCGGGAGGGATTGAATGTGATTTTCTGTGCTTTGTAGTTCTGCCATAGCGATCGTAAGTTTACGGTTTGTGCTGCACCAGCCGCCACCCGGCCAGGCGAACGCCAGGCAAATCGTTGAAGCGGCAAATAGGGTAATCCCCCCGCAAAAGCGGTGCATTCAGAAGTAGAATTTTCTCATTGAGGTCTCGGCCAGGAATCCCTGAATCTCGCGCACGCTCATGCCCCGGGCATACATAGCGATGATGCGTTCATCAAAGCCGGTAAATCGGCGCTCGTGCTTCGGGATCAGAACGGGTTCAAAGCTGCCATCGCGGTCTCGGGGAATATCCACCCGCACGGGGCCGCGATCCGTAATGATCGTTTTGCCGCTGGCACCGTTGCGCTCGTTGGCCTGTTCTGGTGGCTTGGCTTCACCGGGCCGGTAGCCAAGGTGCATGTTCATCTCTGCACCCATGGCCCGTTCGATGATCGCCTTGTTGAACGCCAGCATGAGATCCTGGACTTCCGAAGCCGTCATCGGCCCCTTGACCAGCTCATCGAGCAGCTCTGTGGGTAGATCAGGCAACGGCCCACGGGCAGCTGCCTGAGCGGCAACAGTACGCTTCTTCTTCATTGGCATATCCATGGTTTTTAACCCCTATGATATGCCTCACCCACAAAATTACGGATAGGCTCAACCGCTCCGTTAGGGATGAGTGATCGGCGAACCGTGAACTGCATCGACTGCCCAGCAGAGACTCAATAACGCCCAAATAATCACGCTGGTGTGTGAGATGGTCAGGCCTCAATCGTGCTTAACAATGTCAAAGCATGGTAAACATGCGTTCCACTACGTATCAACACCTGCCACAATGGAGCAACGGCCGATTCCTTCGCCCTTAAAATAATAGTCAGGTATTATTATGTTCTGTCATACTTCGAATCAGGCCTCTGTCATAATGTATCTAACCGCTGAAAAATCTCTGGGCCCTGGCAAATCATGAGCAGCATAGGCAAACGCCTCCGTACTGCGCGTATTCAACGCGGCCTCACGCAAGAGGCCCTTGCCAACTTGCTCGATCCGCCCCTGACTCAAGGCACCATTGCCCATATAGAGAACGGTCGTAGCGAAACCTCGCGCCATATCATCTGGCTTGCTCTCGTACTCGGGCTGCGGATCGAATGGCTTTTGACAGGCCAAGGGGAAATGTTTGAGGTTCAGTGGCCATGGACTACCCCAATGAGCGAGGTGGCCACGCTACCCCCACTCGTGCTTGAAGACATTGGCGACTATATACAAATGAAAGTCTCCAAGCATCAGGTGAAGACAGGCAACGATCCTGACACGGAAGTCTGAAGCCTGATCTCCTACCCTTGCCAGGACAAGAAAAAAACAACAAATTTTGCGCCACCACACACTCTCTCCCAACGGGCCAGAGTGCATCTTGTCGTGTCATTTCACATAACCATGGGCCATATTGGCAATAAATTCCATGACCATATGACTTTTAATTATTACTTGCGTATTGACCCCGCGCAATACATGCGTAATGATTACAACAACCCTGCTCTTTAACAACAAAACACCGATAAATACCGCGCCCTGTTCTCCGTGAACGGTGCGAGTGCGCGGCTACCCGTGTCGTCAGCTTCGTGCGGGGCGACAAGCACCTGGGTAGGAGTAAAGCAGGTGAAAAACCATTCCCCTTCCGGGCCGGTAGCGACTGGTGCTAACCGGAAGGCGTGAATGACGATCCGTTCACACGGACGCCGGCTCTGCCAAAGGCAGGCCACATTCGATGGATGGCGCGTAATCCGTCGATGACAGCGGCAAAGACCGCAGTTCCCAGCATCCCGACGAACCGCAGCAGCGGCAGCGGAGCCAGCGGCGGGCGCTGCCGGGAACGATCAAAGCACCCGGCCCCCATCGTGGCATCTTGGCGGGCAGGACTCAACGGCGCAGACAGCGCCGGCTTTGGAAAGCATCCTGGCACCCAGGGTGCTTCCCAAGGTCTAACGGAGGAACACATGAAGGAACAGGCAACACCCACTGTCTTCGGCCACCGGCCAGCCGGACAACAAGAACAACAAGCCGACGACGCGCTTCTCTATCGAATCCCTACCGCTGAGGCGAAGCTGGGTGTATCGCGCTCCACCATCTACCGGCTGGCCAAAGAAGGCCAGCTTGTCCTTATCAAGATAGGAAAACGCTCCAGCGGGATCACGGCAGAAAGCGTGCATGCGCTGATTGAACGCAATCAGGCAACAGCCAGCTGACCAACTTGAATCAAACTGAGTTCCCGCTCTGCCAAAGGATTGCTCATGACCACTCTCCAACCCACCACCCCGCAGGCAAGTGCTAATTACTCTGCCGACACGATGGTTCGAGTACCAGAAATCTGCCGTGACCCGAGAACAGGACGCCCCGGAATTCTGCCAATCAGTAGATCGACATGGTACGAATGGGTCAAACGAGGCTTAGTGCCTCCTGGCATCAAGATAGGCGGCCGAACCGTCGTTTGGCGACTTGCTGATATACAGGCCCTCGCCAGGGATCAGTCCGGAATCTGAGAGAGCTTATCCAGATAGTCCGCCAGAAACTGCAATGCTTGTTTACGCTCCTCAGCCAACTCCGCATGATTGTAGGCCGTTTCAACCTGCCCTCTGGGCGCGTGAGACAGGAGCAATTCCACCACCTCCGAACGGATGCCATGCTCGCGCAGCAAGGTAGCAGTTGTTCCGCGAATACCATGCGGAGAAAAGTCAGGCACACCAAAGTCCATGCGCTTGAAGAAATGGTTCAGACTGACGTCACTCATCGGCGCCACACGGCCACTCGCCGTGAAGATAGATGGAAAAACGTATTCCTGATGTCCTGTCATGGTATGCACAAGGCGCAGCAACTCCACCGCCTGACGCGACAGAAATACGCGATGGCGTTTGCGCATCTTCATGCGCTCAGCTGGGATATCCCAAATAGCAGCATCAAGGTCGTACTCACCCCAACGGCTGCGGATCAGCTCGCCTTTACGAACCATCGTATATACCAGCAGCTGCGTAGCTGCCTGAGTGGTGAAATGAGCGCCTTGGCGAGGAATCAAGCGCCAGAATCGGGCAAGCTCCGGTTCCAACAGGTGGCGATGATGGGTGCGCTTCGGCACTGACACCGCACCACGCACCATCAAGGCCGGGTTGGATTCAGCCTGCAGATTGCGAATCGCGTAATTGTAAATTCTCTGGATCAGGGATCGCACGCCTTCAGCAGTGGTAGGCGTCGGCCGCAGCTCATCCAGAATTTCAAGAATTTGCTTAGGCTGCACCGAGCTCAAGGGCATAGCGCCGATCTTGCCGAAAACATAGGACTCCAGCCAGCGCAATTGCTGAACACGATAAGCCGCTGAACGGTAAAACAGTGTTTCGTCCACCCATTGCCGGGCATACGCCTTAAACGTTGGCCCGGCGGGTTTGACACGCGTTCCGACAAAACCGGCAAATTCAAGTTCCTTGGGATCGCCGCCCTGCTCCACAGCAGCCTGCAAAGCCTCGTGAATCTGCCTGGCCTGCTTCAACGAAATAGCCGGATAGCGACCGATAGTGATTTTGTCGCGCCGGCCGCCAAAGTGATATTTATAGCGCCACACCTTCGTGCCAGAAGGCAGCACATCAATATGAAGGCCGCCGCCGTCGGTCAACACATAGGTTTTGTCTTTGGGTTTTGCCGCCTCAATGGCGGCTACACGGAGAGAATATGTGAATGTACGGGGCATGGGGCCATGTGAAAAAATTTTGGGGCCATATTACCACCTGTGGCACCAAACCATGGCCCCAAAACAAGTTGACCCATCTCGATCAACCCAGATTGATACGGACAGAAAAAAGCCCCATCCTCCTATGAGAACGGGGCTTTTCTGGACTTCAATGTATCAGATCAGAACCGATTACATGTTGTCGATCATCACCTGGCCAAAGCCCGAGCACGATACTTGCGTCGCGCCTTCGAGCAGGCGGGCGAAGTCGTAGGTGACCTTCTTGGACAGGATGGATTTTTCCATGCTGGAGATGATCAAGTCGGCTGCTTCGGTCCAGCCCATGTGGCGCAGCATCATCTCGGCGGACAGGATCTCGGAACCGGGGTTCACGTAATCTTTGCCAGCGTACTTGGGTGCGGTGCCGTGGGTGGCTTCGAACATGGCGACGGAGTCGGACAGGTTCGCGCCGGGGGCGATACCGATGCCGCCCACTTGCGCGGCCAGTGCGTCGGAGACGTAGTCGCCGTTCAGGTTGAGCGTTGCAATGACGTCGTATTCGGCCGGGCGCAGCAGGATCTGTTGCAGGAACGCGTCAGCGATCGAATCCTTGACCGTGATCTCGCGACCCGTCTTGGGATTCTTGAACTTGCACCACGGGCCGCCGTCGATGAGTTGGGCGCCGAATTCTTTCTGGGCCAGTTCGTAGCCCCAGTCGCGGAAGCCACCTTCGGTGAACTTCATGATGTTGCCCTTGTGCACCAGCGTGACCGAAGCGCGGTCGTTGTCGATGGCGTACTGGATGGCCTTGCGAACCAGGCGCTGCGTACCTTCGCGCGAAACAGGCTTGACACCGATGCCCGACGTTTCGGGGAAGCGAATCTTGGTAACGCCAAGTTCGTTGCGCAGGAAGTCGATGAGCTTCTTGGCGTTGGCGCTTTCGGCTTCGAATTCGATGCCGGCATAGATGTCTTCCGAGTTTTCACGGAAGATAACCATATTGGTTTTTTCGGGTTCGCGCACGGGTGAAGGCACACCCTTGAAATACTGGATCGGGCGCAGGCAGACATACAGGTCGAGCTGCTGGCGCAATGCGACGTTCAGCGAACGGATGCCGCCGCCGACGGGCGTGGTGAGCGGGCCCTTGATGGACACGACGTAATCCTTGACCGCTTCCAGGGTCTCGTCGGGCAGCCAGACGTCGGGGCCGTATACCTTGGTGGATTTTTCACCGGCGTACACTTCCATCCAGTGGATCTTGCGCTTGCCGTTGTAGGCTTTCTTCACCGCCGCGTCGACAACCTTGAGCATGACGGGGGTAATATCCGCGCCGGTGCCGTCGCCTTCGATGAAGGGAATAATAGGCTCATCCGGTACGTTCAGGGAAAAATCGGCGTTAACCGTAATCTTCTGACCCTCGCCGGGGACTTTGATGTGTTGATAGGACATGAATGCTCCAGTTGTGCTCCGCAGACGCGGCGCCTGCGGGATAAAAGTCTAGGTAACCAAAAACAGCAAGTCTTATATAAGAGTAGAAGAATAGTGTATCGTATTTCGGCTTGTGTTTTCAGCGGAATCGGGGGGTTGGGCAGCAAGGTTTGTTCCAGCACCGCTTATTCTATAAGGCTAAGAGGCTAAGCGCTCCGCAAACATGACGAGCATCGCCCTGATGTAAATATAGCCGCACCTGCAGCGGCGTCAGGTACAGCTAAAATATTGATTTCAAAAGCAAGGCAGCACAGTATTTCATGTTCAACCCCACCCGCGAACAAGTCAGGCAGTTTTTTACCGATGCTTGGCGCAAACACTGCGCCGCCGGTATCCTGACACCGCTCGAAACCATGGCTGTCGACCTGATCAGGCAGCACCCTGAATACCAGGCCGATCTCGAAAACCCCGAGCGTGTGCAAGCCGACTACTCCGTCGAAGAAGGCAAAACCAACCCCTTCCTTCACCTGTCCATGCACCTGGCTATCGACGAACAGTTGTCCATAGATCACCCGCCAGGCATCAAAAAAGCCTACCAGGAACTTGTCGCCACGCACGACCCCCACGACGCCGCACACATCATCATGGAAGCCTTGGGCGAAGTGGTATGGGAGGCCCAGCGGCTGGGACAGCCGCTGGATTCCGACAAATACATCGACCTCATCCGCCGCCGCGCCTCACGCCACTGAGCGGCGCGCACGTCGCCTGGCAGCGTAGCCAACATACGAGCATAACGCAGGCACCCGTGCACCCGCGCGAACGCGGGTGCACGGGTGCACAAACATACTTCTTACTTTTTACTTTTCGACTGCCAGCGGCGAAGGCTGGCTGGCGAGCCAGGCGGCCACGTTCTGGATGTCGGTCGGTGACAGCGAGGCCGCCATGGGTGCCATAATGGCATTTTTGCGAATATTGGCCGAGGCGGGCGCACCTTTTGCACCGCGCTGGTATGCCTTGAGAGCATGCTCGAGGTAGTCGCGATGCTGGCCTGCCAAGATGGGATAGGTAGCCATGATAGGCGTCTTGCCATCGGCGCCGTGGCATGCGGCACAGGTTTTTTCGTACGTGGCCTTGCCTGCGGCAAGGTCGGCGGCGGCGGCCGCGCCGCCCATGGCGAACAGTGCAGCACCCGCCAATGCGATAGTCAGCGATTTCATGAGTCTTCCTCCCCCTTATTTTTTCGCGAAGCCAGCGTAATACGCGGCCAGATCAGCCATGTCCTGGTCGGAGAGGCTTTTGGCGATGGCCTCCATGGTGGGGAAAGTACGCGCGCCGCTGGCATACTCCTTCAACGCCGCCACAATGTATTCAGCGTTTTGTCCGGCGATCATCGGCACGTGGTACACCTCGGGGAAACTGGCCTTGTAGCCTTCGATCCCATGGCAGCCAATGCACATGGAGATTTTGGACTTCGCAGCTTCGGCGTCGCCCTTGGGCGCCGCATCGGCAGCATGGGCAGACCCAAAGATTACACAGGAGGCCATCACGGCCAGCGCAGGCAAGGTGCGCTTCAGGGAATAAGGCGACTTCATGAGCTATTGTTTTGCGTGTAGATTAGATTGAAGTAAATTGATCTATGTCAATAGACCGCCTAAAAATGCCGATTGTACGATACTTGACCCACGTATCCCATTATGGTCTTTGCCTAGAAGCAACGCGCAACGAATCCCGCAGCATATCCTACGGAACCCATCATCATGTCAGCAGCCTCCGCAAACAACCCTAGCAACCAGGACAATCACCACCGCAACGAACGCTTTACCGGCACCGAACGCTATGTCGCCACCGAGGGCCTGAAGATGGCCGTCAATGCGGCGCTCGCGCTACAGCGCCCGCTGCTGATCAAAGGCGAACCAGGCACCGGCAAGACGATGCTCGCTGAAGAAGTAGCGGCATCCCTGGGCAGGCCGCTGCTGCAATGGCATATCAAGTCAACCACGAAGGCGCACCAGGGCCTGTACGAGTACGACGCCGTCTCACGGTTGCGCGATTCGCAGCTCGGTGATGAAAAGGTGCGCGACATCGGCAACTACATCGTTAAAGGTGTGCTGTGGCAGGCATTTGAATCGAACGCGCCGTCCGTTGTGCTGATTGACGAAGTCGACAAGGCTGATATCGAGTTCCCCAACGATCTGCTGCGTGAACTCGACCGCATGGAATTCCATGTATACGAAACCCGCCAAACCATCGCCGCGCGCCATCGGCCGCTGATCATCATCACCTCCAACAACGAAAAAGACTTGCCCGACGCATTCTTGCGCCGCTGTTTTTTTCATTACATCGACTTCCCCGACCGCGACACCATGCGCGATATCGTGGCTGTGCATTACCCTGGCATCCGCGAAGACGTACTGCGCGCCGCCATGGACACCTTCTTCGCCCTGCGCGATGCGCCCGGCCTGAAAAAGAAGCCCTCCACCTCTGAATTCCTTGACTGGCTGCGCCTGTTGATGGGTGAGTCGATCAGCGCCGACGCGATCGCCAGCACCAACGGCGATGTTCCGGTGATGGCTGGCGCGCTGCTCAAGAACGAGCAGGACATCACCCTGCTGCAGCGCCTGGCAGCCATGACGCGCGCCGGCCGGCGCTAACTGAGGGTACGCGATGCAAACCGTCAGGCAGTTTCACCACGCCCCGGCTCCAGTCACCCTGGCACGCGATGGCGTACGCCTTCTTCCGCTTGCCCGCGAGCATGCGCCAGCGCTGGAAGCGGCCGCCGCCGACGGCCAGCTCTGGACGCTGCGCGTCACGTCCGTGCCGGCCCCGGGCGACGCCGCGGCATACATCGAGCAGGCCCTGCAAGGCCAGGCAACCGGCACCATGCTCCCATTCGCGGTTATGGACGAGGACAGCGGCGCCATCATTGGCACCACCCGCTACCACGACATCGTGGCCTCGATCGCTCGCCTGGAGATCGGCTACACCTGGTATGCCCGCCACTGGCAACGCACCCATGTCAACACCACGTGCAAGCTGTTGCTGCTGCAACATGCCTTTGACACATTGGGCGCGGAGGTGGTCGGGTGGCGCACCGACAACTTCAACCACGCCTCGCAGCGCGCCATCGAACGCCTGGGCGCCCGGCGCGACGGCGTGATCCGCCATCATGCACTACGCCGCGACGGCACGGTGCGCGATACTGTGATGTATAGCCTGTTGGCCGGCGAATGGCCCGAAGTGCGCGCACACCTCGAATATCAGCTTGGGCGTCATCATGCTGCTTGATTTTTTCTACCACCTGCGCGCCCGCAAGCTGCCCGTTTCCGTGCAGGAGTACCTCACGCTACTCGAAGCGCTGCGCGCAGGCGTCATGCTTCCGTCCATCGACGATTTCTATCATCTTGCCCGTATGACGCTGGTCAAGGACGAAACCCTGTTCGACCGCTACGACCAGGCTTTCGGCGAGTTCTACGGAAAGCTGGAAGCCGCCCTGCCCGAAGGAAAAGAAATACCGCTGGACTGGCTGCTCAAGCAGTTTCAAAAAAACCTCACGCCCGAAGAAAAAGCGGCCATCGAAAAGCACGGCTGGGACAAGCTGATGGAACTGTTCCGCCAGCGGCTTGAAGAACAGAAAGAGCGCCATGCCGGCGGCAATAAATGGATAGGCACCGGCGGCTCTTCGCCCTTCGGGCATGGTGGCTACCATCCCGAGGGCATACGCATTGGCGGGCCGTCCGCGGGCAACCGCACCGCGATAAAAGTATGGGAAAAACGCGAATACCGCGACTATGACGATCAACAAACGCTGGGCACGCGCAATTTCAAGATGGCCCTGCGGCGCCTGCGTCGGTTCGCGCGCGAGGGCGCCGAGCTTGAACTCGACCTGGACGACACGATACGCAGCACAGCCCGCAACGCTGGCCTGCTCGACCTGCAGATGGTGCCAGAGCGCCACAACATGGTAAAGGTGCTGATGCTCCTGGATGTCGGCGGCAGCATGGACGACCACATTGCCCGCGTCGAAGAGCTGTTCTCAGCCGCGCGCAGCGAATTCCGGCACCTGGAAGTTTTTTACTTCCACAACTGCCCCTACGAATCACTGTGGCGCAACAACCGCCGCCGCAGCGCCGAACGCTTCGACACCTGGGACATCCTGCGCACCTACAACGACGACTGGCGCCTGATCATTGTGGGCGACGCCACCATGAGCCCCTACGAAATCCTGCAACCGGGCGGCTCAGTCGAGCATTACAACAAGGAATCGGGCGCGGCATGGCTGCAGCGCTTGCTGGATAACTGGCCCAAGGCGGTCTGGCTTAATCCCGAGCCCGCCGGATACTGGCAATACAGGCAGTCCATTTCCATTATCCAGAACCTCATGGGCAATCGCATGTACGGCGTCACCGTTAGCGGCCTCGAAGACGCCATGCGCGTGCTGTCTCGATAACACACCTATTGTTTCATGATGGGGCGCGCGCGCAGCCTCACGAAGCGGCGCGGCTATGGTAAAACGGGAGCACGCTTCTTACTCGGATATTGCGCATGTTCTCCTTCTCGGCACCTACGCTCGTCCGCGCCGCGGCACTTGCGATCATTGTCGTTCTGGCCGCACCAGTCCAGGCCAAAACAGGCACGCCTCCGACGGCGCCCGCCCCATCCGGGCAGAAGGCCAACGCAGCCCTTCCAGCGGGCGTCCAGCAGCTGCACACGGTCGAAGGGGTTACTGAATACAGCCTGCCCAATGGCCTGCGCGTGCTGCTGGCGCCTGATGCCTCCAAGCCCAGCACCACAGTGAACATGACCTACCTGGTAGGTGCCCGCCAGGAAAACTACGGGCAGACAGGTATGGCGCACCTGCTCGAACATATGCTTTTTCGCGGCACACCGACGCTGCGCAATGCACTGGCCGAGTTCTCTCGCCGCGGCCTGGCGGCCAATGGCTCCACGTCTGGCGACCGCACCAATTACTATGCCAGCTTCGCCTCCAACCCCGAAACGCTCAACTGGTATCTTGGCTGGCAGGCCGACGCCATGGTCAACTCGTTGATTGCGAAAGAAGACCTGGACGCCGAAATGACGGTGGTGCGCAACGAGATGGAGCGCGGCGAAAACAACCCGTTCCAGATCCTGCTGCAAAAGATGCAGGCCACGGCCTATCAGTGGCACAACTACGGCCACAGTACTATCGGCGCTCGCTCCGACGTTGAAAACGTAGACGTCGGCCAATTGCGCGCCTTCTACAAAAAATACTATCAACCGGATAATGCGATATTGATCGTGACCGGCCGGTTCGATGCCGCGGCGACCCTCAAGACCATCGCGACAGTGTTTGGCAAAATCCCTCGCCCCACCCGCACGTTGCCGCCCGAATACACGGTAGAGCCCATACAAGACGGCGAGCGCCTGGTAGCGCTGCGCCGCCACGGCGGCACGCCGTTGGTTGCAG
Organism: Paracandidimonas lactea; assembly: GCF_021653995.1. Lineage (NCBI taxonomy): Bacteria > Pseudomonadati > Pseudomonadota > Betaproteobacteria > Burkholderiales > Alcaligenaceae > Paracandidimonas > Paracandidimonas lactea. The sequence goes on along the minus strand of NZ_JAJJOZ010000005.1, from coordinate 245,997 downwards.
CCCTGTACCATATCCCCGCAGCCGGCAGCCCCGACTACACGGCGCTCGACCTGGGCGTAAACATCATTGCCGACACACCATCAGGCCGGCTGTACCATGCGTTGGTGCGCGAAAACCTCGCGGCCAGCGTGTTCGGTTTTGCGTCCGATATGAAGCAGCCGGGGTATGCGTTGTTCGGCGCCGAACTCGAACCAGGCATGGACCAGGCCAAGGCATTGGCCACGCTTACGGCCACACTTGAATCGGTGGCCGAGAAGCCTTTTACACAAGAAGACCTCGATCGTATCCGCAACAAATGGCTCTCGAACTGGAACCAGCTCTATGCCAACCCCGCCAAGCTCGCCAGCGTCCTGTCCGAGACATCCGCAGACGGTGACTGGCGCCTGTTCTTCCTGCAGCGCGACCAGGTCGAGGATATGAAGCTGGAGACGGTTCAGCGCGTCACCCAAGCATACCTAGTGGCCAGCAATCGTACTGCCGGCGAATACATCCCCACCGATAAACCCGAGCGCGCACCGGCCTCCGCCCCACCCGATTTCCAGGCGTTGTTCAAGGGCTACACCGGCAAACAGACGGGCCCGGCCAAGGCGGCCTTCGAGGCCACGCCCGAGCATATCGATGCGGCCACAGATCGCCAGCCGCTGGTACTACCCAACGGCGAGGTCAAGCTGGCATTACTGCCCAAGCCTACACGCGGCGACCGTGTCGAGGCCAACCTCGAGCTGCATTTCGGCAACGCCGACAGCCTGAAAGGCCAACGCGAAGTCGCAGGCGCAGTTGCCGCGCTGCTCGACCAAGGCACCCCATCCCTGACTCGCCAACAGATTCAGGACAAATTCGACGCCCTGCAGGCGCAAGTCAGCTTCTCGGGTACCGGCGGCATTGTCTCGGTGAACATGTCCACCGTCAAAGCCCACCTTCCCGAGCTCGTTTCCGTGGTGTTGAACCTGCTGCGCGAGGCCGACTTCCCCAAGCAAGAGCTCATTGAATACCAGCGCCAAGCCAGCACAGCAATCAGCACGGCCATGTCCGAACCCAGCGCCCTGGCTTCCCGCGCCCTGGCGCGGCACGACAACCCCTGGGCGCCCGACGATGTCCGCTATACCCCCACCTTCGAAGAAGAGCGCAACCAGATTGCCGCGCTTACCCGCCAGCGACTGCAAAGCTTCCACAGCACCTTCTACGGCGCGGGCAATATCGAGTTCTCAGCCGTCGGCGCTTTCGAGCCTGACGCTATCCGCGAGGCGCTGACCAAGGGCCTGAAAGGCTGGCAGAAAGCCCCAGCCTACACCCGCCTTGACAACCCCTACCACGCGGTGCCCGCGGAGCGTTTCCATATCAACACACCAGACAAAGCCAATGCCTTCTACTTGGCCAAGATGCCCGTAAAGCTACAGGATACCGATCCGGACTTCCCAGCGCTTTACCTTGCAAACTACCTGCTCGGCTCGTCCGAAACGTCGCGTCTGTGGGAACGCATCCGCGTCAAGGAAGGCCTTTCCTACGACGTGCGCAGCCAATTGACTGCATCTTCGTTCGAGCCCTCGGGTAGTTGGGTTATTTACGCCATCCTCGCACCGCAGAACAGCAGGCAAGTCACCACGGCTGTCAACGAAGAGTTGCAGCGCTTGCTCGACCAAGGGTTCACAGACGACGAGGTCAAAGAAGGCGTGCGAGCGCTGCTCAACTATCGCAAGCTCGCCCGCGCCAATGATGCCACCCTATCGGCGGTGTGGCTCAATTACCTCGAGCTTGGGCGCACCTTCCAGTGGTCTGCTGATATCGACAAAGCCCTGCTGTCCCTCACGGCAAAACAAGTCAACGATACGATACGGCGCTGGCTGCAACCCAACGCATTCAGCGTGGCGCTGGCGGCAGATGCCTCCAAGCAGGGCGAAAAGGCGCCTCCTGTGCCGGCCGAGCCTGGGCGGGCCCCCGAACCTGCGCCTGGCCCCGCGCCCGCGGCCGCTCCCACGCCGGGGCCAACGGCCCCGCCCGCGCCAACCGGCACCGCCCAACCTTCCGCTGCCAAATAACAGCGGGCGTCATACATTTACAGGCGGGCCACCCCAAGCAGTTCAGTCCCGCCTGTCGCTGTCCACACTACCCGCATGCGGCATCGGCGATCACCAGGGCCGCTAAAGCCAAATACCACGCGCTGGGCGGTATGAAGCAAGCCAAGGGGCAAGAAACAAGGCAGGCTGCAAGCAAGACTACGCACGTCAAAAGGCCGCGCTCATTGGCGCGGCCTTTTGCATACAGCAGATAACGCATTACTTCTCAACGCCCCCTAAGCCCGGCAATCCCGGGCCAGGTTTTTCTCAGGCGAAGAAATCCTTCACCCTGTCCTTCCAGGACTTGCTGCCAGGCGAGTGCTTGTCGCCGCCCTGTTCCAACGATGTCTCGAACTGGCGCAACAGCTTTTTCTGGTCTTCGGACAGCCTGACCGGTGTCTCGACGGAAACATGGCAATAGAGATCGCCCGGATAGCTGCCACGCACCCCCTTGATACCCTTGCCGCGCAGGCGGAACGTCTTGCCCGACTGCGTGCCCTCGGGGATCGTGATTGCCCCTTTGCCAGCCAGCGTAGGCACCTCAAGCTCACCACCGAGCGCCGCGGTAGTGAACGGTATCGTCAACTCGCAATGCAGATCGTCACCGTCCCGCTGGAAAATAGCATGTCGCTTGATGTGGATCTCGACATAGAGATCCCCCGGTGGCCCGCCGTTCAGACCCGGTTCGCCATTGCCGCTGGAGCGGATGCGCATGCCGTCGTCAATGCCAGCCGGGATCTTGACCTGCAGCGTTTTGTTTTTGCGTACACGGCCCACGCCATCGCATGCATTGCAAGGATCCGTGATCTCTTTGCCCGTACCGTGGCAGGTGGGGCATGTTTGCTGCACGCTAAAAAAGCCTTGCTGCATACGAACCGCGCCCGAACCACCGCAGGTATGGCAGGTTTTGGGCTGAGTACCGGGCTTGGCGCCCGAACCGTGACAGACCTCACAGTTTTCCCAACTGGGCACACGGATCTCGGTATCGAAACCATGCGCTGCCTGTTCCAGAGAAATATCGAGCGAGTATTTGAGATCGGCGCCGCGATATACCTGCGGCCCGCCGCCACGGCGGCCTCCACCGAAGATTTCGCCAAAAATATCGCCGAAAGCATCCGCGAACCCAGCACCGCCCATGCCGGCGCCCATGCCTGCATTGGGGTCAACGCCCGCATGGCCGAAGCGGTCATAGGCCCCGCGCTTTTCCTCATCGGACAGCATCTCGTAGGCTTCTTTGGCCTCTTTGAATTTCTCTTCCGCCTCTTTGCTGCCCGGGTTGCGGTCCGGGTGATACTTCATTGCGAGCTTGCGGTAGGCTTTCTTGAGTTCGTCATCGGAGGCGTTCTTTGCCACCCCGAGGACTTCGTAATAATCGCGTTTTGCCATGAGTCGTGCTTGTGTCTAGGGCGTTGCCGGGCCTGTGGAACAGCCCGCCCGCGCTGCGGTATGTCGCCGCGCTTCGTCGGAACAAGAATGCCCGATTTCCGGCGCAATGCCAGAAACCGGGCCCGAAAACCGCTAATTGCCGGCTTTCTTACTGGTCGCGCTTGACTTCTTTGAAGTCCGCATCAACCACATCGTCGTCAGCGGGCTTGGCCTGCTCCGGCGCAGCCTGCTGCGCCGCCGCCTGAGCCTGCATATCGGCATACATCTTCTCGCCCAGCTTCTGCGCCGCGTTCGTCAGCGCCTCGACCTTGGCATCGATAGCCGCCTTGTCACCGTCCTTCAACGTCGCTTCGAGGTCTTTCAGGGCGTTTTCGATGGCTTCCTTCTCGGACGCCTCCAGCTTGTCGCCGTGCTCTTCCAGCGACTTGCGGGTGGAGTGCATCAGTGCGTCGGCCTGGTTGCGCGTAAGCGCCAGTTCGGCCAGACGGTGGTCTTCCTCGGCGTTCGCCTCGGCGTCCTTCACCATGCGCTCGATCTCGTCGTCGGTCAGCCCGGAGTTCGCCTTGATAGTGATCTTGTTTTCTTTGCCCGTACCCTTGTCTTTGGCGGACACGTGCAGGATGCCGTTGGCGTCGATGTCGAACGTGACTTCGATCTGGGGCACGCCGCGGCCTGCAGGGGGAATGCCTTCGAGGTTGAACTCACCCAGGCCCTTGTTGCCGGCGGCGATTTCACGCTCGCCCTGGAACACCTTGATGGTCACTGCAGGCTGGTTGTCGTCGGCCGTGGAGAACACTTGCGAGAACCGGGTAGGGATCGTGGTGTTCTTCTGGATCATCTTGGTCATCACGCCGCCCAGGGTTTCGATACCCAGGGAAAGCGGGGTGACGTCGAGCAGCAGGACGTCTTTGCGTTCGCCGGACAGCACAGAACCCTGGATCGCGGCACCCGCGGCAACTGCTTCGTCGGGGTTGATGTCTTTACGCGGATCGCGGCCGAAGAACTCCTTGACCTTTTCCTGCACCTTGGGCATGCGGGTCATCCCGCCGACCAGGATTACATCGTCGATCTCGGAAACCTTGACGCCCGCATCCTTGATGGCGATGCGGCAGGGCTCGATGGTGCGCTCGATCAGTTCCTCGACCAGCGCTTCCAGCTTGGCGCGCGTGATCTTGAGGTTCAGGTGCTTCGGACCGGATGCATCGGCCGTGATGTACGGCAGGTTGATCTCGGTCTGCTGCGTGGACGAGAGTTCGATCTTGGCTTTCTCGGCGGCTTCTTTCAGGCGCTGCAGGGCCAGTACGTCTTTCGACAGGTCGACGCCGCTTTCCTTCTTGAATTCGGCAATGATGTAGTCGATGATGCGCTGGTCGAAGTCTTCGCCACCCAGGAAAGTGTCGCCGTTGGTCGACAGCACCTCGAATTGCTTCTCGCCGTCTACGTCGGCGATCTCGATGATGGAAACGTCGAACGTGCCGCCGCCGAGGTCATACACCACGATCTTGCGGTCGCCCTTCTCGGATTTATCGAGGCCGAAGGCCAGTGCAGCAGCCGTGGGCTCGTTGATAATGCGCTTGACGTCCAGGCCCGCGATGCGGCCGGCGTCTTTGGTGGCCTGGCGCTGGCTGTCGTTGAAGTAGGCGGGTACGGTGATGACCGCCTCGGTGACTTCTTCACCCAGGTAGTCTTCCGCCGTTTTCTTCATCTTGCGCAGCACGTCGGCAGACACCTGCGGAGGCGCGAGCTTCTTGCCTTGCGCTTCAACCCAGGCGTCGCCATTGTCGGCCTTGATGATGCTATAGGGCATCAGGTGGATGTCTTTTTGCACCGCTTTCTCGTCGAACTTGCGGCCGATCAGGCGCTTGACGGCGAACAGCGTGTTCTTGGGGTTGGTGACCGCCTGGCGCTTGGCGGGCGCGCCAACGAGGATTTCGCCGTCCTGCATGTAGGCGACGATGGAAGGCGTAGTACGCGCACCTTCGGCGTTTTCGATGATCTTGACGTTGCCGCCGTCCATGATGGCGACACAGCTGTTGGTGGTGCCAAGGTCAATACCAATAATCTTGCCCATAGTGATGTAACCTTAAAAAATATTCTTGATTCGTTAAAACCCTGATGAATGCTATGTGGGGCCCATCGTTGCTGATTTCAAGGCCCGGGCCGCGCAATTTGCATACCGCGCGGCCGCCGCAGTCATTCGGGCTGGCCTGACGACACAGTGACCAGCGCGGGCCGCAGCACACGGTCGGCGATGGTGTAGCCCTTTTGCAGCGTCTGAGCCACGGCGCCCTCGGGTTGCTCAGATGGCACCGACGAAATGGCCTGGTGCATGTGCGGGTCGAAGCGGTCACCGGGCGCCGGCGCGACCTCTTTCATGGCATTGCGCTCGAAAGCGCTTACCAACTGGCGCAGTGTGGCTTCCACGCCTTCCTTCCACGCCTCGGCCGTCTGACCAGACAAGGCCAGCGCCGCCTCGAGGCTGTCTTTGACCGGAATCAGGCTTTCGGCGAAGGATTCGGTGCCGAACTTGCGCGCCTTGGACACGTCGTCTTGTGCGCGGCGGCGGATGTTCTCGACTTCGGCGCGAGCACGCAGCAGATCGTCGTGGTAGCGGGCCACCTGTTCCTGGGCTTCCGCCAGCAGGGCGGCCAAATCTTCCTGGGGGGCTTCCGATTGGTCGCCCGCTGCGCCTTCGTTGACTTCAAGCTGCTCGGACGTATCTACGGACGGCTCCTGCTGCTTGGGATCGACGGGTTCGTTGGGTGACGGCATATAAATCTCCGGAATCTGCGAAATGATGTTGTAACTATTTGATCTGACAGAACAATGGGGGCTATGCCCCCGGTTCAGACTGCCATGTGATGGATCACAATGTCATCATGATGGGGACAAAGTAGACACTTTCAAGCCCCGAAAGGGGAAATTTTGTTCGCCTGCGCCGCTGCCGAGGCACTGGCAGGGCCTGGCGGCCGGACGCTGCAGGTATGCACTACCTGCGCACCACCCCAGCACCGCCTTATATACGACATCCGGCACAACATCCAATATCGCGGGGCTGCCCTTTACCACGGGGCAAGCTTCGCGCCTACTGTTGGGGGGATGATGCGGACGTGGGCAGCCAGCCGCCCAAATGCTGACGGATCAACCCGGCCAGGCTGGCGCCCCAGGTCGGGTCGCCATTCAGGCATGGGATATAGCGGAACTCGCTGCCACCTTCGTGTATGAATGCGTCGCGACACTGCATCTGGATTTCTTCGAGTGTTTCGATGCAATCAGCCAAGAAGCCCGGGCACATGACGTCTACACGCCGCACACCCTGCCTCGCCCACTGGCGCAACGTAGGTTCGGTATATGGCTGCAGCCATTCCTGCGCTCCGAAGCGGCTCTGGAACGCCACGTGCACCCGCTCGCCGTCTGCCCCCAGTGCTTGGCGCAAGTGCTGCGCGGTCTCGAGGCAATCGCGGCGATAAGGATCGCCCTGCTCTACCGTGACACGCGGCAGACCATGAAAACTGAGCAGCAGGCGGTCGGGCACGCCATTGGCCTGCCAATGCGCGCGCACGGATTGCGCCAGCGCCTGTATGTAGCCAGGCAGCACGTTATAGCGCTTGATGAAGCGCAGCTCGGGCTGGTTGCGCAGCCTGGCTGCATACTCGGCTACCTTGTCTACGGCGGTAGCTGTGGTGCTGGCCGCATACTGGGGATACATCGGAACGACCAGCATACGCTCGCAGCCTTGCGCACGAAGCTCGTCCATGGCCGAAGCCACCGAGGGGGAGCCATAGCGCATGCCCAGGGCCACGCAGGCGTCTAGGCCTTGGCCCGCAAGATTCATACGCACCTGGCTGGCCAAGGCCTCACTCCAGACCAGCAGAGGCGAGCCCTGCTCTAGCCAGATTTCGCGATAACGCGGGGCCAGCGCCGTGGGCCGCCGCACAAGGATGATGCCACGCAGAATAATCTGCCATATCCACTGGGGGATCTCGATGACGCGTGGATCGGACAGAAACTCGGCCAGATAGCGCCGGATTGCCTTGGGCGTGGGCGCATCAGGCGTGCCCAGGTTGATGAGCAGGACACCAATGGGGCCTGGCGCATGCGGCGGCGGCGCGTCGCTGAATGCATGTGGATCAGCGGCCTCGGGGAGAAAACGGGATTTAAGCATTGTGGCTGAGTGCGTTGGAAAGCAAGCGGGCAGTGATATCTACGATGGGAATGACACGCTCGTATGCCATCCGCGAGGGGCCGATAACGCCCAATGTGCCAACGATGTTGCCATCCACCCCGTACGGGGCAGTGATGACGGATACGTCTTCCATCGGCACCAGTCGGGAATCGCCGCCGATGTAGATTTGTACACCCTGCGCACGGCTGGACACATCCAGAAGCTGAAGCAATTCGGTTTTTTTCTCGAACATCGAGAACATATTGCGCAGGCGTGTCATGTCTGATGCGATTTCCGACACATCGAGCAGTTTGCTTTCGCCCGAGATAACCAGCGCATCGTCATCATCGTCTTCGGCGGTGCCGGCCTCGACAGCCGCTTGCATCAGCCGGGAGATATCAGCCTGCAGAGAAGAGAGCTCTTGCGTGAGCATGGCCCGCACCTCGGAGAACGATTTGCCCGAAAAGTGCTGATTGAAGAAATTGCTGGCCTCGAGCAGTTCCTGCTCGGGGTAATCGCGCTGCACAAACAGGATGCGGTTTTGCACGTCGCCGTCAGGGGTGACGATGATGAGCAGCACGCGGCGCCCCGATAGACGAATGAATTCGATCTGGCGGAAGACCTGCGCGCGCTTGGGGGCCAGCACCACGCCGGCAAACTGCGTAAGGTTGGACAGCAGCGCCGCCGCCGCGTTGACAGCCCGGCTGGGCTCGGCCGCCGGCAGCATCTCGCGGATCTGCGTGGACGGCAGCACCTCGAAACGCTGCACCGCCAACAAGCGATCGACGAATATGCGATACCCCTTGGGCGTGGGTACGCGGCCTGCGGATGTGTGCGGGCTGTGTATCAGGCCTAGATCTTCGAGATCGGCCATTACATTGCGGATGGTGGCCGGCGAAAGATCGAACATCTTCGAAAGCGTGCGCGAGCCGACTGGCTGGCCATCAGCAATGTAACGTTCTATGAGCGCCTTGAGCAGCGCATTGGCTCGGTCATCCATGACCCTATTTTATGAGATATTGGGAAATCGGGCGCGCATCGGCCATGCCGCCCGCACACCGCACCGCTTGCGGGATTCTATAATCAAAGCACGCTCCCCGTTACACCACCCCAGACAAGGTATCCACCTCATGCATTTCAAGACCGTTGCCATCATTGGGCGCTACCAGGACACGGGCCTGGACGCGCCGCTGCGCAAGCTGGCCGCCACCCTCGAGGCCGCCGGCTGCACGGTCCTTGTCGAGGCAGATACGGCCCGCAATACAGGCATCACCGAACACCCGGCCGCCAGCTATGCGGAAATCGGCAGCCGGGCCGATCTAGCCGTGGTGATGGGTGGGGACGGCACCATGCTGGGCGCCGCCCGCCAACTGGCATCCAGCGGCGTGCCCGTCATCGGCATCAATCACGGGCGCCTGGGCTTCATTACCGATATTCCGCTGCAAAGCGCCAATGATGCGCTGGCCAGCGTTATTCATGGCAACTTCGATACCGAAGACCGCGTCATGCTGGAAGGCTCGGTAACGCGCGGCGACGAAATCCTGTTTTCGGGGCTGGCCCTGAACGACGTGGTGCTGAACCGCGCCGGCCGGGGCGGCATGATCGAGGTGCGCGTCGAATTCGATGGCACCTTCATGTACAGCCAGCGCGCAGACGGCCTGATCGTTGCCACGCCCACCGGCTCCACCGCCTATTCGCTCTCCGCATCGGGCCCGGTGGTACACCCCGACCTGAATGCCATGCTGCTGGTGCCAGTGGCCCCACAAACCTTGTCCAACCGGCCCATTGTGCTGCCCGATACGGGCGTGCTCACGCTTACCGTAACGGCGCTGGGCCGTGTAGAATCCGGCGCCAGCGTTCACTTCGACATGCAGACATGGTCAGACTGCCAGCCGGGTGATCGCGTGCAGGTAAAGCGTGCCCAGAACACTGTCCGTTTCATCCACCCCACAGGCTACAGTTTCTTTTCCACGCTACGCCGCAAGCTGTACTGGAACCATATACCGCAACTTTCGGACGAGGCCGAATAAGCCATGCTGCGCACGCTTCATATCCGCGATTTCGTCATTGTCGACGAGGCCGAGCTGCATTTCGAAGCGGGCTTCACCGTATTTTCAGGTGAAACAGGCGCCGGCAAATCCATATTGGTCGATGCGCTGTCGCTGGCGCTGGGCGCGCGCGGCGACGCAAGCATGCTGCGTGAAGGCGCTTCTCGCGCCGACATCACCGCCGTCTTCGACCCGCCTGCCAATGTGCGCGAATGGCTCTCCGCTCGCGAGCTCGACGCCGACGATGCCCTCTTGTTGCGGCGGGTAATCGACGCCCAGGGTCGCAGCCGCGCCTTCATCAACGGCTTGCCCGTCGCCCTGACGCAACTGCGCGAGCTGGGCGAGCTCCTGGTCGACATCCACGGCCAACATGCCCACCAAAGCCTGCTCAAGGCAGCCAGCCAGCGCGACTTGCTCGATGCGCAAGGCGGCCACACCGAGCTGGCACGGCAAGTGCAACTGGCCTGGCAGGCGTGGCAAACCCTGCAGCGGCAGCTCGAAGACGCACGGCTCAATGCAGCCGCACTGCAGGAAGAGCGCGAACGCCTCGAATGGCGCCTGGGCGAGCTCGACCGCCTGGGCCTGGCTCCCGGCGAATGGGATACCCTCAACACCGAACACAGCCGCCTGGCTCACGCCCAGTCGCTGCTCGATGGCGCTGCTGCGGCGCTGGTCGCGCTGGACGGCGAAGACGGTTCGGCACGCCACGCGCTCACCACAGCGGCACACAGCCTGCATGCTCTGTTACGCCACGATCCCCAACTGCAAGGCATATACGATGCCATCGAATCGGCGCGCATCTCGGCCGACGAGGCCGTGTCGGACCTAAACAGCTACGTAGATCGGCTAGAGCCCGAGCCCGACCGCCTTGCCCAGGCCGAACAACGGCTTGGGGCGGTCTTTGAGCTGGCCCGCAAGTTCAGCGTTGAGCCGGCAGAGTTACCCGCCCTGCAGCAATCACTGGTGGAAAAGCTCGACGCCAGCCAGGCGGCGGCCGATACTGAGGCGCTGCGGCACAAGGCCGACGACGCTCGGAAACACTATACCGATCTTGCTGAGAAACTGGGCGCCGCCCGCCGTAAAACGGGTAAATCCCTTGCCAAACGCGTTTCCGAGGCCATGCAGACGCTGGCCATGCAGGGCGGTCGGTTCGATGTTGCACTGTCTGCCTGCTCGCCTGGGCCGCATGGCACCGAAGCGGTCGAGTTCCTGGTGGCGGGCCATGCCGGCACGACACCACGGCCGCTGGCCAAGGTGGCGTCGGGCGGGGAGCTCGCGCGTATTTCGCTCGCATTGTCCGTCATCGCCAGCCAGGCGGCGCGGGTGCCGACGCTCATTTTCGACGAAGTCGACACTGGCATCGGCGGCGCCGTGGCCGATGTGGTGGGCCGCCTGTTGCGCGAACTGGGCGAGCGGCACCAGGTATTGTGCGTAACACACCTGCCGCAAGTGGCCGCGCGGGGCATACACCACTACGAAGTGCGCAAAGCCACAGAGGGCGAACGCACGCTGTCCAGCATCGTGTCGCTGGATGACGCAGGCAGGGAAAATGAAGTGGCGCGCATGCTGGGTGGGTTGAAGATCACCGACACCACCCGCAAGCATGCGCGGGAGATGCTGGCCAGCTAGCGGCCAGCACGCCTGGGCAGCCGGCGCTTACGCAACCGGCCCTTTGCCTGCCCCTTTGGCATGGCATTCGGGGCAGATGCCGTACAGCATCATGGTGTGGCTTTCTAGTACAAAATTGTGCTCTTTGGCGATTTTGTGCTGGCGCTTTTCGATTTCGTGGTCGGTAAACTCCTCGACCTTGCCGCAAGTGGTGCAGATGAGGTGATCATGGTGATCGCCATCATTCAGTTCGAACACGGCCTTGCCGCCGTCGAATTGGCTACGCACCAGAATGCCTGCCTGCTCGAACTGTGTAAGTACACGATAGACGGTGGCGAGGCCGATATCGACCTGCTCGGCAATCAGGGCGCGGTAGATGTCTTCGGCGCTTTGATGGCGCTGATCCGCGCGACGAAAGATATCAAGGATCTTCAGGCGCGGAAACGTTGCCTTCAGGCCCATGTTCTTCAATTCACTTTGATCGTTCATAACTAATAAAATGCTTTGGCGGGTGAAAAAACAGACCGACGGCGCGATCGACTGCGGCTGCGGGAACACTCGACGCTTATGCGTTCATATACTTACCCTTTATGATAACGGTTTTAGTTCGTTCTGGATAACACAGGGGCGTTTTGTGCTGACTACTGCAATATCATTTACCCGCGCGCTGCGCGCCGGCCTTGCGGCTGGCGTCATCGTCACCGCCCTTGCGGCTTGCGGCTCCACCAATTGGGGGTTCCCGTACCGCCCCACTATCCAGCAAGGCAACTGGATCACATCCGAGCAGGTGGCCCGCCTGCAGCCGGGCATGACGCGCGAACAGGTGCGCTTCATCCTGGGCACACCCACACTGCAGGATATCTTCCACGCCGACCGCTGGGATTATCCCTATTACAACAATCCAGGCTACGGCAAATCGCAGCAGCGCAACTTCACGGTATGGTTCGAGGGCGATACGCTGGTACGCTGGGAAGGCGACGAGCAGCCTGATCGGCAGCCCTTCCAGAAGGCGGACACCGGGGCCGACGCCAAAGGCGCCAAGGCAGAATCCACGACGAGCGCCCAGCCTACCGGCACTGAGACGGGCGCCGCCCAGACGCAACCCGTACAGACTGGAGGCAGCACCACCAGCGAGCTCCGCGACGGCACGGGCACCGGCACGCACACTACTGGCACTGCGGAAGGCAATACCCAGCAGCCCACCAGCGGCATACTGAACAATTCGTCGTCGCAACACACACAACCCGGCGCACCGTCGGCCGGTCGCAGCACCAGCGAGCCGTTGCGCTGAAGCTACGTCTTAGCAAGGAGAAACAATGCGTATTGCAATTGCGGGCGCCGATGGGCGCATGGGTCGCATGCTGATCGAAGCCGTGCTGCAAAGCCCGGATCTCACCCTCACCGTGGCGCTGGACCGTCCCGGCACTGCCGCGATTGGCCAGGATGCGGGTGCCTTTCTGGGCCGTGAAACCGGCGTGCTGATCAGCGAAGATCTCGGCCAACTGGCCAACGCAGACTGCCTGATCGACTTCACCCGGCCCGAGGGCACACTGGTCCATCTGCAGGCCTGCGTCCAGCATGGCACCAAGTGCGTCATCGGCACTACCGGCTTCGACGACAAGGGCAAGCAGGCTATCCAGGCCGCCAGCAAGCAGATCGCGGTCGTCTTTGCTCCCAATATGAGCGTCGGCGTCAACGCCACCCTCAAACTGCTCGACATGGCTGCGCGCCTGCTCAACGAAGGCTATGACGTCGAAGTCTTCGAGGCTCATCACCGCAACAAGGTCGATGCACCGTCGGGCACCGCGCTGGCCATGGGCGACACTGTGGCACACGCGTGGGGTAAAAAGCTCGACGACGTTGCCGACTGGGCGCGTCACGGTGTCACCGGCCCGCGTGAAAGCGGCCGCATCGGGTTCTCGGTGGTGCGCGGCGGCGACATCATTGGCGACCACACCGTCTACTTCTGTGGCACTGGCGAGCGCATTGAGATCACGCACCGTTCCAGCAGCCGCGCCACCTATGCGCAAGGCAGCCTGCGCGCCGCGCGCTACCTGGCCCGCAAACAGTTCGGCCTGTTCGATATGCAAGACGTGCTGGCCACCTGAGCCCGGCGGCATTCATGGTGCAATAAACATTGGCCACCCGAGGGTGGCCAATTCACATTCAGACGGGCTGCTTGGCCAGCCGCGCGATGTCAGCAGCAATGGGCAAACGGCACCCTGCCCCTGCGCTTTGCCCTATTTATTGCCGGTGGGCAGGCGCGCTGGCTGGCACGGCCACCGGCTCCTGCTCCAGGTTCACGCCAAACATCCGCTGTACGTCCGCCCTGATGGCATCTGCCAGCCGGGCGACGTCAGCCGCTGTGGCGCCGCCGTGGTTCACCAACACCAGCGCCTGGCGGTCATGCGTGCCCACCGGCCCGACCCGCCGGCCCTTCCAGCCTGCACGGTCTATCATCCAGCCCGCCGCCAGCTTGCTGTGCTGGCCATCGGCCTGCGGATACCTCACCAGATCAGGGTAGCGTTGCTGCAGCGCATCCGCTGCGGCATTATTGACAATCGGATTCTTGAAGAAGCTGCCCGCATTGCCCAGTACGGCCGGATCTGGCAGCTTGCGGCGGCGGATATCACACACGGCATCGAAGATATCGCGCGGCCCTATGCCCTGCCCCGCCTCGGCCACCGAAGTGTGACGCTGCAGATCGGGATAATCCAGCACCGGCCGCCATGGCCTGGGCAGGCGGAAACGCACCGCCGTAATCAGCCATCTGCCGGGCTCGCCTTCCTTGAAAACACTATGCCGATATGAAAACCCGCAGTCCCGCGCCGACATGGTGACCATGCGGGCGTGCTTTAGATCCCAGGCATCCAGGCTATGAAAGCGCTGATCGAATTCCACACCATAAGCACCGATATTTTGCACCGGCGCCGCCCCCACCGTGCCCGGTATCAGCGCAAGGTTTTCCAGCCCTGCCCAGCCATTTTCCAGGCAATGCGCGACAAAATCGTGCCAGACCACGCCTCCCTGCGCTTCGACGATCCAACAGTCGTCCCGCGCCTCCAGCAAGCGTATGCCGCGCGACGCCACCTTGATGACCAGCCCATCGATCACCGGCCCCAGCACCACATTGCTGCCGCCCCCCAGTACAAACACCTGGCCGTGCTGCTGCGCCAACGCCGACAGCGCGGGCAACTGCGCCTGGCCGGTATACACCACCAGCGCAGATGCCCGCGCCCGCAGGCCCAGCGTATTGAGTGCAGTGAGATCTTGAGCGCGAACGTCGAGCAAAATAAAGGGCCCCGGTACAAGACAGCGCACCACCGCGCGCCGCAAAAGGCATAAGCATAACGCTGAAGATCGGGAGGTGCCATGCGCAGCCTGTGCGCGCATTACGCCGTAAGCCACCAGCAACGGGCAACCACGCAAAAACAACGCGAACAAACCAGCAAAAGCCTCGCGGAAAAAGGCCTACCACCCAAGTCGCGCGCCCATCATGCCCCAAGTTGCACACCCAAAAAAAACTCTATATAATGCGAGCCTTCTTCGGAAAACGCAACGCCCAACGGCGATGCCAGCAACGAGAAAGTGCAGTAAAAATGCGGGAATAGCTCAGTTGGTAGAGCGCAACCTTGCCAAGGTTGAGGTCGCGAGTTCGAGACTCGTTTCCCGCTCCAGATTTTTTATCCATGGACATCCACCAACGTCCATAGATGATTGAAAAAAGGCCGAAAACTTTGTGTTTCGGCCTTTTTTTCGTCCAGCGGCGGCTAGCCGCAAGCATCCTCGCCCCATGCGCGACGACAACCTGCGCATCCGCATCGAACCGCTCCACGAGCAAGACACGCGTTTCCTCCGACATCCGTGTCCTGGCCTCGGGCACGAAGCTCAAGCGCTCCAATACCCGCATGGTGTAGAACTCATTGAATCCGCAACAAGCCGCGCTGTCGTCCGAGCGATAGAAAACGTCAGCGGGTTTTAACTGATTAGACTATGGGCCTTTATCGCACCAGCAAAAAACTGCGCGGGTGTTCATCGATAACACCACCCTCCTCTTCATCCCATTGCCTTTCTGCCCGCGATAAAAAATACAATCGAAGCGAAAACCGCAACGATGAACAAAGCCAGGACATGACTGCCAAGGTCAAGCTCCGTTGTGACCGCGACGAGCAGTGGCGTCATAAACATGCCGCCGTGAAAGAATGCGTTGAACAATGCGATGGCTGCAGGGCGGTCTGACTCTTCAACCCCGCGGGTGCTCCACACGCTGAAGAGCGGAAACGCGAGGCTGTATCCCAGCCCGAACGTCAAACCGGACAGCACAACCGTGGTGTCGTCGATAGATAAGACGATCAATAAATAGGACACCCCCAGCAAGCCAAAGGAAATGAAGGATAAGAGCGCTGTGGATAAACGCTGCAGGTAGCGGATGAGCCCGAATCTGGACAGAAACAGCAGCAAGGTCAGCGGCGAGAAAAACAACCCCACCGCAATGTCAAACTGCTTGAGATATAAGGCCATGTATGCAACGGCGAACCCCCACATGATTCCTACAAGGAAGATCGCTGCACCGGGAACCAGAAAGGTCGGGCTCACTAATACTCTCTTGTAGCTGCCAGCACTAACAACCCCAGTGTCTGCAGGCGTATAAGGCGCTTCTGTGTTGATCAACCATATCAATAGCGCGATGCCCAGCAAGCAGGGGATGGACATGATGGCAAAGAAACCACCCGATCCAAATGCATCGAGATATACATCCGCAACAAAAGGCCCCAGGGCATTTGGAAGCGGGATCATGGAGGTGAATATGCCGAAATAATAAAGCAGATTAGTGGAGTCATTCAGCAACTGCCGGGCATATATCATTGACGCCGTAAAGTACAGGCCAAATCCGACCCCTATCGATGCCCGCAGCAAAATGGCGGATTCATAATAAGCCAGCCCCCACTCCATCAATACGAACGAAACTATTGTTATGGCCTGCCCGGCGAGCATTACTCGCAATGGTCCGAATTTACGTGAGAGCACGCCAGACACTAGAAGCGACGCCAGGAGCGGAACACCAGGACTGGACAATACGATACCGATCTGGCTCGCACTGAAACTGCGCATGTGGAGAATGACGCTCAACAGGGTAAGCGTAGAGCTTGTAAGAAAACACAGAAATGTCGCCACACACAGTACGACGTATTGCTTTCCAATCTTATGGGACGCGAAGGGGCTGACCATGGCATTGCTTTTGAATTATTTGTGTTGGCGCAAATCTTGTACAAGCTTGCGTTAACCGCCACACGGCGGCTCAACGCGCATGCAATAGCCAGCAACCAAGCTCGTGGCTACTATAGCAGCCTATTCAATCGCACGTGGAGCGCCAGCAGTGTGTGATGGCATGGGCCAACGCGTGCCGCATGCAGAGATCAATACTGAGCTCTCAACGCAAGCATCACGTTTCGTGGGGCGCCGTACCATCCCTGGTTGTAGAAGCCGATTTGAGCGTAGTATTTTTTATCGAACAGATTGTTCACGTTCAGTGTCGCCGTCAGGCGCTTGTTGAATTCGTAGCGGGCCATTAGATTGACGATCGCGTAGCTGCCTTGCTCGACTTGCACTGTCCGATTGCCTGGCGCAGTGGCAGTCTGGTACATGCGGTTCTGCCAATCCACGCCGCCACCGATGGTCAGGCGGTTGAAATCGCCCCGAAACCGGTAGGTGCTGTAAAGTTTGAACAAACTGCGCGGTTTATGGGTATTGATCGGATTTCTCTTTGTATCCTTAGCGACAAATGTGGTGAAGCTGCTGGCCACATTCCAGCCGGGGGATAGTTCGCCGCCCATTTCCACCTCTACGCCTTCGACCTTGGCGCCGGACACGGCACGGTAGGCAGGCGTGTTGGGCGGCGCACCGATCACGTTATTGCCGGTGGCTTCAGCCAGATTGTCCTGGCGTGTCTGGAACAGCGATGCCGCGCTGTTAAGGCGGCCACCAAACCAGGCCGCCTTGATGCCCAGTTCATAGCTTTTACCACTAATGGGTGGCAAAATCGTGGCGTGTTCGTTGCGGGCATGCTGGGGTTTGAATATCTCTGTGTAGCTGGCGTAGGCGGTATAAGTGTCATTCAGATCGAACACAAGGCCCGCGTATGGGACGAACTCATGCTTATGTCGATATTGCCGCTTGGCACCAAAAAAAGTTTGATCCGTTTCCCAAGTGCTGATCCGCCCCCCGACGATCAGCTGCAAATTATCGATCACTGTAAAACGGCCTACTGCATAACCACCTGACTGTGTGTTATCCAGGTCGTCGGCCTGTGAGGGCATTTGAGACCAGTTCGGCTCAGGTGTTGCGCCGGGGTTATAAAAACTGCCCGCATCTGGCACAGGAGCCAAGGCTCTATACCGTGGCAATGAAAGGCGATCCTCCGCACGCATCCACCCCACCGTGAAAGAATGCTCGCGTCCGAACAGCGAGAACGGCCCTGAGAACGACAGGTTCAGGCCTTTACGATGCACATCCCCTTTGTAGTAAGCAAAGGAATTCGCCGTGCCCAAGCCGGTATGCCGATCCGGATACCCACCCCGAAATATTTGCTTCAACACAGCATCAGTCACAGACTGATTGTAGGTCAGGCGAAGCTTCCAAGCATTTGCGAAGTGATGTGTCAGGTCCAGGAAACCCGCAGTCGTATCGTTCGCAATGCGCGACCAACTGGCGTTGTTGGAGATGGAACGCTTGAAATCTGTTCGTACTCCATCGCTGTAGAAGAGCGGGAAACCGCTGCCAAAACCATCGTTTGCCGTTGACTGATAGACCACGCCACCCGTCAGCACGGTGCCAACAGCCAGGTCGGCGGTGATCACACCATACAGTGTGCGGGCGGTTGAGTCTTGCAGTTCTGTATAACTGTTTGCTTTCGCATACGCGCCAATGAGTCTCCCACGTATACGGCCATCTTGAGTAATAAGAGTGGAGATATCCGCAAAGCCTCGTACGAAATCCCAACTGCCGGCATCAATGCCCGCTGATGCGGCAAAACCGCGCAACGGCCGTTTGCGAACATAGTTGACCGCAGCGGATGGATTGCCCGCGCCCGTCATCAGGCCGGTCGCGCCGCGCACAATCTCCACCCGATCGAATACTGCCAGGTCGAGATTGCTTTCACCGAACGCCCATGGCGAAAGCACGGGCTGCGTCCAGCCATCGAACTGATAGTTGTCAATGCTGAAGCCACGCGCCGAAAACGCATAACGATTGGTGTCGCTGCGCGTGACAGAAACGCTAGGTGCGCTTTGCAGCGCGTCTGCCGTTGTCTGCATGCCGCGATCATCCATCATTTGCCGCGTCACCACACTGACCGACTGAGGCGTATCGCGTATCGACAACGGCAACCCGGTCGCTGTGTCCATAATGTCTGTCGTATAGGCGCGGGACGTCTCCGTCAGGCCCGGCTCGCTTGCCCGCCTGACGGTAATTGTGGAAAGCTCCACGGGCTGGACCAATGTGGAACGTTCCTGCGCACGAACTGACCCACCAATGGCGGCAAAGAATACGGCAGTATGAATTAAGAAAAATAGCGGGCGCGCGCGCACCGACATCACAAGGGGCAAAGCAAGCGGCATAGCGAAACATCTCTGCATCAACATAGATACAGAATTATTGGTTCGGTTGTTATTGCCTAGGTTTGATCAAACGTGAAAGCGCTATCCCAAACGCCGATCCTTATGCCTTGGTTCGGCGAGAAGTATCGAATCGTCGCGTCTGCGCAGCCTCGCTGGGCGCGATACCGTAGCGCGCGCGGAACGCCGTGGCAAAGTTAGTGGCATGGCGGTACCCGACAAAATGGGCGGCTTGCTGAACGCTTCCCCCTTGCGCAAGATACTCGCGAGCAACTTCTAACCTCCGCTCACGCAGCCAACCAAAAATCGAGCAGTGGAAAGTTGCCTGGAATTTCGCACGCAGCGTGCTGGGGCTCATGCAAGCCAATGCGGCGAGTTCCGCCAGCGTATGGTCTTCACCTGGCGCGCTATATAGACGTTCGCGCACTCGCTCCAATAATTGCCGATCGCGTGCCGACGCGCGAGACTCTCTGCAAGGGGCTTCGGATAAGCCAGCCAGCGCATGGGCCAGCACTTGCAGGCCCACGCCCTCAATCAACAGACGCTGCATGGCACCTTGCCAAGGGCTGACGATGATATGTTCGATGGCTTGTAAAAGATGTGTTTGCACGGCCCAACACCGAAACTGCACTCCGGGCGTACACATAACTTTGGCAAGAGTATCGCCGAGCTGCGTGTCACCGACGCAATCAGGACTGCTGAGCGAGAGATTCACACTGCGCAGCCGCTGCCCCGCAGGATGCACACCTATCATGCTCACAGCATCCCCGTAGGAAATACTTGCCCCGCTCTGCGCCACCATACTGACGTTGCCATGGCTTTCCAGTTGGGCGTGCGCTTGGCCTTGCAGCATGATGATGGCGGTAAACTGCGGGACAGCCTCCGATGCCGCCTCATACTGGTGATGAGTCACGATGTCCGAAAGCACGAGCCTCAGCTCCGGCCGAATGTCGTGCTCCTGAATTCGCCCTTCCGCAATGCAAAGGTTCTCCGTGCCCTTGTTTAGGCCAGCATATTTTGGCAGACGATAGCGAAACCCCGCACGACTTCCCAGCCGGTCGAAGTCGGAAACCGTGAATATTGCCATGAGGCGTGTAGAGAGGAAGCGGCTGATCCATGCCAAGGACTGGATCTGCACCATCTGATCATGTGTTCGAACAATAAACAACAATATTGAGAATAGAACACATTACCATTTGATAGGTCAAGGCAATCATTTTGCAAATGGAACCATGCGTGGTTGGCGCTGAATACAAATGTGCAATATCAAATTGCTTCAGGTATAAACCAAGTATTCAACTGCAAATCCCCAGGCAGTGCCTGCAAGAAGGGTATCTGTACCTGGAACCACAAAACGAGACGTCTAAAGTCTAAAGAGCCTCATCGTTCTCAGACTATTGAGGCGAATAGCACGCCATGGAATATGCGTAGGGGGTTGAACGTATGTGTTTGTCCTGTTTCCCGGATCGTCGCGAGATACTGAAGCGAAGTATTGGGCTGACGGGCGCGGGGCTGTTTACGGGTTTTTCAAGCAGCATGGCGTTCGCGTCGGAGAATACCGCACCCGAAAACACCGGCGTGCCGGCCATGCAGCCACAGGAGGTTACGCCGGGCTGCTGGTATGTGCAGGGGCTTTTTGAGTTGGGCTCCGCGAAGAATCAAAATTTCATCTCCAACGCGGGCTTCATCATCACGTCCGAAGGTGTAGTGATCGTCGATGCGCTCGGATCGCCCGTGCTGGCTCGACGCCTGCTGGATGAGATCGCCAGCATTACGCCCAAGAAGGTCATACAAGTCATCTTGACGCATTACCATGCCGACCACATCTATGGCGCGCAAGTTTATGCGGATATGAATATCCCCATCATGGCGCATCAGCTAGGCAAAAACTATCTGGTTTCCGATACTGCGGCAAAGCGGCTGCAGGCGTCGCGTGAAGAAATGGCCCCGTGGATCGACGGCAATACACGAATCGTCGAGGCGTCTGAATGGATCGATAGCCCGCGAACGCTGACATTCGGCGATACCACCTTGGATATCATGCATGTTGGGCCCGCACATACGGCGGAAGATATCGCGGTGTATGTACGCGAGAAGAAAACCCTGTATGCCGGAGACCTGATTTTCCGGGGGCGCATCCCCTATGTTGGCAACGAGGCCGACAGCGGGCATTGGCTAGCATCATTGAAAACGCTTCCGGGCATGGACTTGGTGGCAATCATCCCCGGGCATGGCCCGCACTCTACACGTCCGTATGAGGACATCCAGTTCCTCACCCATTACCTGACGCATCTGCGGCAGGTAATGGGCAACGCAGCGGAAGACATGATGTCGTTCGAAGAAGCCTATGCGCAGGCGGACTGGAGCGCGTTCGAACACGCCCCGATGTTTGAGTTTGCAAACCGGATGAACGCCTATAACACCTATATTTCGCTTGAAAACCAGCTCCTGCAGGCGCAATAAGCACTTTTTGACCGGCATCACGCCAGGCGGGCCCGCACACACGTTTCGCTCATACGCGCCCCGCCGGCTACGCGCCCTCACACCTTGCGCACGCGCACAGGCAGCCCTTGCCTCACCACCGCTCCCGATACCCAGTCTATCCAGACATTATCCCTGCCCGGCCGCGTCGGGTCGGTAAAGCCCAGGGTATTCAGGTTTACGCCTTGGCCGTGCTGGGGGTTGGCTGGCGTGGGCTTGCCATCCACCATGTGAGACACAGTGCCAAGCTGCGTGTGGCCGTAGCCGTGCTCAATGGCCACAGCACCCTGGGCAATGCCAGCCCGCACCAAGGCCACGCCTTGCAGGGCACCGCCGGGCGTCGCCAGCTCGATGCGATCGCCATTGACAATACCGAGCCTCGTCGCATCGTCCCTGTTCAGGCTAATGGGGTTGTGCGGATGCACTTGACGCAGACGCGACGCGGCGATGGACATGGAACTCATCAGGTTGGATTTGTATGAGGTCATGCTCAGCGGCCAGTCCTGCTCATTGAAAACATCTCGCATCGCCCGCCCATCCGCCAGCCGCGTAGGATACCAAGTAGGACAGCCGCTGTAGCGCTCGCCGGTCATTGCGTGGCGCATGCCCGCCAGGCCTTCATGCCAGAAGGTGGCGGGGAACTTGGCCTGCAGCTTAAGGCGATCACCGCGCCATGCGTCCTCTACCTTGTCGAAGCGGCCGCCACGGCTCATAACCATAGCCACGCGGCGTACCTCATCGGGCTTGACGCGCTTTTGCACCTCAGGCATCCAGCGGGTCAGGCCAGTTATCTCGATATCGTCGTCACTTGCCTCGGGCACGGGCTTTCCCGCCTGGTAGGCGATGTTGCACATGCCTCGCAGGTAGAAGTCTTCGGCGCACTCCAGATCAAGCGGCTCCCCGCTCTTTGTGCTCATGGCGTTCTTGCCGAAGCCGGGTAGGCTCAATTGCTTGGCCACGGCAAAGATAAAGGTTTCCAGGCTCACCGGCCTGCCATCCCCAGTCTTGACAGTGGCGGCATCCACTGTGGGCCAGCGTACCGTGCTGCTCTTGGCCACCACGTCGGCCCAAGGCGCGCCTATGCCCCAGCTTTCGTAGGTTACCGTGTCAGGCACGATGTAGTCGGCCAGTGCCGAAGTTTCATTGATGAACGGATCCACCGAGATGAACAGGGGCAGTTTTTTTGGATCCTTGAGCGAAGCGGCCAAGGCATTTTCAAAGCCGCAGATCGCGTAAATAGGATTGCTCATGTGGTTGATCCACGCCTTGACCGGGTAGGGATAACCAGCCAGGCCCGAAGCCAGCATTTCACTGGACAGGCCGTCGGGCGCGGGATACCAAGGCGCCTTGGCCGGGTATGGGTTCTGGCCCGCCGCCTTCTTGCGCTTGTACTCGCTGCTTTTCTCGTACGGGAACCGTGTGCGGGACAGCGACACGCCTTTGGGCTTTACTGCCCCTTTGAACTGCGCAAAGTTGTAGCGCGGCCCCGGTCCGAAGGGGCCAAAGGGGCCGGCGTCCATCACCCAACCACCGCGCACATTAAGGTTGCCGATGAGATTGTTGAGCATGGCTATGGCATAGGCCGTGTAAAAGCCGGCACCGTTCATGGTGCCGCCGTGCGAATTGGCCACTGCCTGCTTGCCATGGCTGGTGAACTCGCGTGCCAGGCCTTCGATTTCCGTTACCGGCACACCACACAGCGCCGCGTATTCGGGCAGCGTCTTGCGCCGCGCTTCTTCGCGCAGCTTCACGAATGCCGTACACACGGGGATGGGCGCAGGCTGCGCCGTCGCGCCCGCTGTTGCGATCGGCATGAAGTCGCGCTCAACAAGCAATGCGGCTGACTCGGCGATGGTATGCGGCGCGAAACGGCCCTCCTGCGTTTGCACGATGAACACATCTTCCGCAGGCGTCTTGTCGTCGACCGGCTCAGGCATGGGCAAGCCCAGATCCGCACCCCGCAAAAACTGACCGTAACGTGGATGTGCTGGATCATTGATCAGCAGATGGGTCGCATTGCTCCAGGATGCCTCGCCCGCGGCCGCCATCGCGGCCGGGCCAGGCTGGGCAAGGTACTTGGCATCGTAGCGCTCGTTATCGATGATCCAACGTATGAGGCCCATGGCCAATGCGAGGTCACTGCCCGGCTTGACGGCCAACCAACGATTGTTATCGCCCGCCGCATGGCTGGACGATGTGGGCAGCATGGGCGAAACAACAACGTATTTGTACGTGTTCTCGCCGCGCGAACGGGCCTCGGCAAGTTCACGCCCCATGCGTTGAAAGGGGTTGCCCGATTGCGCGGGCGAGGTTCCGATGAACAGGCCAAACCGCGAGTTTTTCCAATCAGGCTTGCCGTGCGGCATGCCCGCCAGATCGCCCAGCGCGGCACCGGTGCCCACACGATATGTCTGGCCGCAATAAGAGCCATGATTGGACACATTGACCGTACCAAACGATTGCTTGGCAAAACGATTTATAAGGGGCGTGCGACCTTCGTTTGCGGCATCCGTTACCAGCAACTGATTGGATTTCGGACCGTATTCCGGGTTCTCGGGGTCAATCAGGGTGCTCACATCTCGAATGGCGCGCAGGCCGTCCACATGGCCTTCGCCGAAGAGATCCCCACCTTCGCATACCTCCTGGACAAGCTGCTCGAGCGAGATACTTTCCCATTGCCCACCTCCGCGTGGCCCCACACGCTTAAGCGGCGTCAGCACCCGATGCGGCGCCTTCTGATGTTCGAGCATAGCCGAGCCGCGCGCACAACTGGTGGCACGCCCTTCCAGACCGTTTTCGCCGCCCAGCATGGCGTAGACCTCGCGCACGGGCGTTTCCATGGATGCGGGGTGAGTGGTGGCCAGCGGGTGGTAAGGATTGCCGGCAATACGGATAATCTGGTTGTGGGCGGTATCGACGCGCACGCGCACGCCGCACTGCGTCCAGCACCCCAGGCAACTGGACGGGCTGACCACTTGGCCCGGCTGCGTCGCCAGCCGCCCTGTCAACGGATCGATGCGAAATTCGGGCGTCAGCGAATTGCCGCGGGTTGCACTTTTGGTTGCTTCGCCTGACGAGCCTGTAATCAACCCCTTGGCACCTTTGACGACGGTTTCGCCATAACCAGCAGCAAAGGCGGCCAGCCCGCCGGCGACCGCGCCGCCCCGCAACAGCATACGGCGGCGCGATGCGTCGGGCTTGGCGGATTGAGTGGTGAGTTTCTTAGTCTTGCCTGTCATGATTTGACCTTGCTGCACTAGCGCACCGTGTAACGATAATGATCTGGCATATACCTGACCGTCACACGTGATTGCCGGCGTTCGATGGAGCGATGATGAATGTGAGCGATGCTGATCTATACGGCGGCTGTATCCACGGATACCTTGCGGGCGGGGAAAACATCCAAGGCCCAACTGGCCATGGCCACCAACGCAACACAAAGGCCCGCGATACCCAGCATGCCAAGCAGGCCGTCGCCGCCCAGCGGCATGTTGTACAGATACAGACCCGCGCCATACTTGGGCACACCTTGTACGCCCATGAACAATGTCCAGCGGAAAGCCCAGGCACTGCCGGCCAAGCCCACGCCCAACGCCAAGATGTAGCCGCCCGAACTCAGGCGGGGACGGCCAGCCAGCAGTGCGCCCAGCATGGCCACGCCGAACACTGCGGAACCGGCCATCGCCAGACGCCAGACGGGGAAAGCCTGCCATAGCCTCAGCGCGGCATCGAACGACGGATTGCCGCCGCGGATACCGGTGAACGCCCATGCCAAAGCAACGACAATAAGCGCGCTGGCCAGCGCCAAGCCTAGCCGGCGCAGCAACTCCAGCGCCTGTACGCCAGGGCGCAGCACGGTCGGTAGGAATCGTTCAAGTACAAAGGCCACTCCAACCGTCGCCAACCAGCCCGTCAATGCCAGATTGGCGGGCACCCACAGCGTGTGCCACAGCGGACGCGCGCGCACGGCCATGATCTCTGCGCCGGTATAAAGGGTTATCGTCAAGGCCGACACAACAAGCAGCGGCGAAATCAGGCGCATCCAGCCTCTTTTGCCGAGCCACCAACTGACGCACATCGCCAGCGACAGCCCCACGAACACTGGCAGCAGTAATGCCCCCACTGACATCCACGACCAAGGCGTGAAGTGGGCATAAAAATGCCAGAAGCGTGCGGGCTGATGCAGATCGGCCAGCAGTGATACCGGCGCTGCGACACTGCTCACCGCGAGCGTAAATACCACAGCCGGCAGCAGGCGCTGGCGGGCACTGCCTTCCCGCCCCCATACACAGAACGATACAAGGAGCGCCGCACCGGTTGCGACGCCAGCCAAGAAGAAATATTGCACCGCCCAAGGCAGCCAGGCCGCTTCGTATGCGGGCGTCAGAAGCTCAATGATGCGCATGGCGCCACTCCCTTTCACAGATGCTCGGCCACCAGGCGCACTGTGGCCTGGCCGTCGACACCATTGACGAATTCGTCGGGCAAGCCGATATAGAACACATGCGGCCGAGTATTCATGGCAGGCTTGAGCACTTTGATATCGTCTTTGTGCTCGGCGATGCGACGACTGATCTCGCTGCCCGGATCGTTCAGGTCGCCGATCACCCGTGCGCCGCCCACGCAGCTTTCAACGCAAGCGGGCAGCAGGCCCACCTCGAGCCGGTGCTCGCAGAAGGTGCATTTATCTGCGGTTTGCGTTTCATGATTGATGAAACGCGCATCATAGGGACAGGCCTGTACGCAATAGCCGCAGCCCACGCAGCGTTCGTTATCCACCAATACAATGCCGTCCGTGCGTTGGAAGGTGGCCTGCACGGGGCAGACTGGCACGCAGGGCGGGTTGTCGCAGTGATTGCACAGGCGCGGGAGGCTAACCATTGCAGGCGCGCTGTCGGGCTTGTCAACTTCGTACTGCAGCACGGTGGTGCGGAACTGGCCGATGGGCGGCTGGTTCTCGACTGAGCAACTGACCGTACAGGCCTGGCAGCCTATGCATTTACGCATATCGATCAGCATGCCAAAGCGTTTGCCCGCCATGCCGGGGCGCCGCGCGGGCTGATAGGTGGCGCTGCCTGGCAGCCCCGCCTGCGCCGTGCTGGCGATGCCGAAACTGGTGGCCAAGGTGACGAGGTCGTGCAGGAAATGCCGCCTGGTGTTGGACGGAAGCGGGGATGCGGGAGGGGTGCCGGTGTCAGCCATTCTGAGTATCCATTTATGTGCCTTGTAATGGATTTTCAGGGCTTTCGACGCTTGCTGGATTGACCTACATCAACCGCATAAACCATTGAAAGAAAATGGTTTTTTACTCTGCATAGCTTATAGTAAGCAGCACCATTTTAGCCGACGAAAATTAACCAAGCATTAAGACAAGCCAACAAAGGGATTATTTTGCATCGAAGCATTAAGCCTGTCCGCCAGCACCTCGCGACCATGCATGCTGCTGCATAACAGTGCTCAATCAGACCGGCGAATTACAGCAAACGTGCGGTGAACGCCAAGCATGGCCAGCAACGTCACCCCCGCCGCGCATCCTCAATTGCCGCGATGTCTATTTTCACCATGCCCATCATGGCAGCGAAGGCGCGTTTGGCGGCAGCAATATCCGGATCGGTGATGGCATCCATGAGCGCGCGCGGAGTGATCTGCCAACAGACGCCCCATTTGTCCCGGCACCAACCGCAGGCGACCTCTTCGCCACCATTGTCGACAATGGTGGCCCATAGGCGGTCGGTTTCGGCCTGGTCGTCGGTGGCCACCTGGAAGGAGAAGGCTTCAGTGTGCGTGACGTTCGGGCCACCATTCAAGCCCAGACAAGGGACGCCCATCACGGTGAACTCAACCGTCAGGATATCGCCCTGCTTTCCCGAGGGATAATCGCCAGGCGCATGGTGGACAGCCGTCACGGCGCTGTCCGGAAAGGTGGCGGCATAGAAGGTCGCGGCCTCCAGCGCGCTGCGGTCGTACCAAAGGCAGACGGTGTTTTTGCACATCATCACGGCTCTCCCCTATAGGCATGGATGCGCAAGCGCAAGCCATGAAGTCTATTGGGATCGCCGCAGCAATTTATGTACCGGGAGGCACGCGACGCTCATGCACGCGGCAAACTCAATGCCTGAGTGCGCGGCGGACTCAGCATGCATAAATATGGAGCGTGCGGCCCCTCGCGGAGGCGAAAAGCGCAGTAGGGGATGCCCGCGCGGCGCCTCGAGATGCCACGCGAACACACAGCACTTATGCGTCAATACATATGCTGCCCGCCATTCATGGCGACGTTGCTGCCCGTCATGAAGGCGGCTGCATCACTGGCAATGAAGGCAATAAGCGCAGCGATTTCCTGGGGTTGGCCAAGGCGGCCGACGGGAATGCCGGCGATGATTTTCTGGCGTACGTCTTCAGGTACGGCCATGACCATCTGCGTGGCCAGATAGCCAGGCGAAACGGTATTGACTGTTATGCCTTTGCGCGCCACTTCCTGCGCCAACGCCTTGGTGAAGCCATGAATACCCGCTTTGGCGGCGGAATAGTTGGTCTGGCCGAACTGGCCTTTGCTGCCATTGATAGACGAAATATTGATAATGCGGCCCCAACCGCGTTCAACCATGCCATCCAGGAAAGGCTTGGTGACGTTGAACATGGAATCCAGATTGGTTCGCAGAACGGCATCCCAGCTATCCTTGTCCAGCTTACGCAAGGTGGCGTCACGCGTGATGCCGGCGTTGTTGACCAGGATATCGACCTGCCTACCGTCATGTTTCAGTGCCTGGGCCAACGCCTGCGTGGACGCGTAGTCGGCGACATCCACAGGATAGGACGCGAAGGTATACCCCTGCTCCGCCTGCTTTTCGAGCCAAGCCTGCATGCCGGTATTGCCCGCCATGTGGGTAATGATGACGGCGTGGCCGGCGTCGTACAAAGCGCGCGCCGTGGCTTCGCCCAGGCCGCGGTTACCGCCCGTCACAAGCGCGGTACGTTGCGTGATGCTCATCCTTGTTTCCTTATGGGTTGCGATAAAAACCAGTGGAGCGGGCAGCCCGGCCGGGCTGTCGCAGCTTACTTTGCCAGCACGTACTCGCCGGGCGCATCGCAGAGCACACGGTAGCCTTTGCCAGCGGCACCCATGCGCGGCGGCTTGACGGAGGAGCCCGAACGAGCCCCAAGCCAATCGAGCCACGCCGGCCACCACGACCCTTGCTGGACAGCGGTCTCGGCCTGCCATTCCTCTGAAGAATTATGCGCATCGCCCCGCGCGGGGCGGGTCGTGATCTGGTATTGGCGGCCTGCCCGGCCTGGCTCGCTGACAATACCGGCGTTATGGCCGCCGCTGGTCAGCACAAAGGTTATTTCGGCCGGCGACAGGTGATGCAGCTTGTACACGGAGCGCCAAGGGGCAACGTGGTCTGCTGTCGTGCCCACACAGAAAATGGGCCAATCGATGCTGGTCAACGAAACCAGCCTGCCCTGGGACACATAGCGATTGTTGCTGAGATCATTATTGAGAAACAGCCGCCGCAAATACTGCGTATGCATGGCCGCCGGCATGCGCGTGGCATCGGCGTTCCATGCCATCAGGTCGTTCATGGGGCGGCGGTCGCCCAGCATGTACACATTGACCAACCGCGACCACAGCAAGTCATAAGAGCGCAACATCTGGAAAGCGCCGGCCATCTGGTCAGAACGCAGATAGCCGACTTCATTCATCTGCGCTTCCAGCAAGGTGATCTGGCTTTCGTCGATGAACAGTGCCAGTTCGCCGGGCTCGCTGAAATCCGTCTGGGCAGCGAACAGGGTAAGCGAAGCCAGGCGTTCGTCATCATCGCGCGCCATGGCGGCCGCGGCAATGGACAACAAGGTGCCACCCAGACAGTAGCCGGTGGCATGCACTTTGCGGCCTGGCACGATTGTGTTGACGGCCTCGAGCGCGGCATACACGCCCAGCGCCAGGTAGTCGTCCATCCCCAGGTCGCGATCCTCCGCGTCGGGGTTTTTCCAGGAAATGCAAAAGACGGTATAGCCGTT
The DNA here is from genome assembly GCF_021653995.1 of Paracandidimonas lactea. Lineage (NCBI taxonomy): Bacteria > Pseudomonadati > Pseudomonadota > Betaproteobacteria > Burkholderiales > Alcaligenaceae > Paracandidimonas > Paracandidimonas lactea. Next base: position 216,623 of record NZ_JAJJOZ010000005.1, on the reverse strand, counting down.
GTCGACCAGGTACTTAATCAGCGAGTTATGCGGCGACAAGTCGAGGATGTAATACTTCATGATCCATGCCGGCACGATCAACACCGGCTCGGGGTGCACCGTGCCAGTGGTCGGTGCGTACTGGATGAGCTCGATAAGCCGGTTGCGGAACACGACCTTGCCCGGCGTGACTGCCACGTCGCGGCCAGGCACGAACTTCTCGGCCCCGACAGGTGGATCGCCCGCCACCCGGCGCTGGATGTCTTGGACCAGATGCTGCAGCCCCCGCGCCAGATTGGCGCCCCCTTCCGCCAGCGTTCTGTCCAGCACGACAGGGTTGGTGAGCAAGAAATTGCCAGGCGAGAACATATCCAGCCACTGCCTGATGCCAAACGCAACCACCTGCTCGTGGTGCCGGCTGACACCGCTTACGCCGTGCGTAGCTTCTTTCCACCAACGCTCTTGCGCCAGGAAAGTGAGCCGGAGCTGATTGAATGGCCATCTGTCCCAAGCCGGATCTTTGAAACGCCGGTCTTCGGACGCATTGCCCGCGCCTGGCACTTGCGCGTAACAATCAGCGGCCATTTGACCCATGCAATGCGCCCATTGCTGCGACTGCGTGATGGCCAGTTGCCCCAGTGCCAATTGCTTGCCCGGGCTGGCGCCCAGGTGGCCTGCCCAGTCGAGCAGGGCCAGCCACTGCGCAATAGGCGACAGCGACAAGAACCTCCGCGCCCAGAATGCGCGGGCGGCGGAATCCAACTGTTCGGCATTGATTTGGACACCGGGTTGCGTTGACATGCTTGATTTCCTTTTCCGCGATCAGCGGCTGAATGGAACAACGGTGACACTCATTGATGATACATCGCGGTGCGACCTCCAATGTTGCGCTGCCGCAAGCATGCGTACTTCAAATAAGTTTTGGTTGATAATAGATCTCATTATCGATAAGCTATCGCCGCTGGGCGCCACCAACCGCCCTCTTTTTCTTATCCCGAAGGAGCTTTCCATGCAACATCGCCTGTGCCTACTCGCCGCCGCAATCCTCCTTTCCTCCAGCGCGCAGGCGCACCAGATCTGGGTCGAAACACCCGCCAGCGGGCCGGCCATCATCCGCTTTGGCGAATTTGGCGACAATCTGCGCGAAGCCTCGCCGGGTTTGCTTGACATGTTTGGCGCCCCCAGCGCAACGCTGCTGTCCGGTCAAGCGGCCAAACCACTTACAGTCACCAAAACTGCCGACGGCTTTGCACTTTCCGCCCGGCCGGCCAACGGCGACAGCATCGTGGCCGAAGACGCCGCCTTCCCGTTGCACACTTCCAAGGTCAATGGCAAAGAGGTAGTGAACTGGTACTGGCCAGCCGCCCGCTACGTCTCGGGCACCGGGGCGCATGCTGCAAAGCTGGCGCTTGACGCCGTGCCCACCGCTACCGCCGGCGAATTCCACATCACCCTCAAAGGGCAGCCGCTGGCCGATGCCAAAGTGAACATCCAGGTGCAGTCAGGCTGGGGCAAGCAAGCTCATACAAACAAGCAGGGCTTGGTACGCTTCGACTTGCCATGGCAAGGGCAGTATGTACTTGAGGTCATCCATACCGATAGCACCCCCGGCGAGCGCTCCACTTCAGAGGGGCCGCAGCACTATGACAGCATCAGGTACGTGACAACGTTGGCCTTCAACAAGCCCGACGGTGTGCCAACGCTGCCTGCGGGCCCAGCCCTCGCGCCCAACAAGCGCAAATAACGGGGGTAAGACCCACGCAGCCACGCCAGGAGCGGCCCGCCTAGCGCCTATCCAGCCAGCAAGGCCGTTCATTTACATGGCCTAAAAAAACCTGCTATAATTATTTTCTTCGCTGCTACGGCAACCTTGCATCAGCAGCTGCGCGGGAATAGCTCAGTTGGTAGAGCGCAACCTTGCCAAGGTTGAGGTCGCGAGTTCGAGACTCGTTTCCCGCTCCAAGATTTTAAAAAGGCCCAAACTTCGGTTTTGGGCCTTTTTTGTTTTGGGTCGCATCCATCGGAAGCCGCATTCAGCCATCGAATTTCGTGCTCGCTTCTTGGGCTGCGCTCAAGGCGGGCGGATACGCTGGCGGATGGCGCGTCGCGGTTTCACCGCGCAGATGCGGACATCACCGGCACCCCGTCCTATCGAAATGATGATCGGCATTGCACATTTTTGCGACCATAATATTATGTTATAACATTGCTTTTTATGCGGTTAATTCCAAGCAACTGTTATAGGGCCGCTCACGCGGCTCACTGCCCAATGATCGCGCCGAAGAGAGCCCACCCCTTCATCGCACATACCTGCTCTTCGTTAACACTTCGCGCAAGCAAGCTTCGTTTCACGTTCCTATAAAGGCTCCACCATGACGCCATCCTGTTGATTCTTCCAATGTATTCATGAAGGAGCCCTCTTGAAAGTCCTCTCTTCCCTGAAAGACGCCAAAGCCCGCCACCGTGATTGCCAGGTGGTGCGCCGGCGCGGTCGTATTTACGTCATCTGCAAGTCCAACCCACGGTTCAAAGCCCGCCAGGGTGGCGCCAAGAACAGGAACGCCTGATGCGCCGCCTTGATGTCGCTGTTGTAGGCGCCGGCGCGGCTGGCATAGGCATGGCGCTGGCACTTCAGAAGGTGCCCGGGCTGAAATTCGGCGTACTGGAAGCCGGCCGTGTGGGCGAATCCTTCCGTTGCTGGCCGGCCCAGACCCGTTTCATTACCCCCTCCTTTCACAGCAACCCCTTTGGCCTTGCCGACCTGAACGCCGTGAACGAGCTCAGTTCACCAGCCATCCACTCAGGGGCCGAGCACCTCAGCGGCCGGCAATATGCCGATTACCTCACCTTCATCGCCCAGGGGCATGCATTGCCCATTGCTGGCAATTGCAAGGTCGAGGCCGTGAGAGCCCTGCCAGGCGAGGGTTTCATCCTGGACACACCCAAGAGCAAGCTGCATACGGACTTTCTGATATGGGCGACCGGAGAGTTCATGTTTCCCGATCTGGCGCCTTTCCCAGGCGCGCAGTGGTGCCCGCATTATGCACAAGTGGCCGACTGGGCCTCGTTCAAGGCCCGCCGCTACACAGTGATTGGCGGCTACGAAAGCGGGGTGGACGCAGCCGTAAACCTGGTCAGGCTTGGGCGCAAGGTGCGGCTGCTCACCCGCAAGTCGACGTGGGATCCGCAAGCACCGCACGACCCCAGCCTGTCGCTCTCACCATACAGCCGCCAGCGGCTCTACGAAGCGGTGGACACCGGACGACTGGACATCTTGTTCGGCGTGGACGTGATCGGCGTGACGCGAAATGACAATGACGGGTTTCGCGTACACGCGGGGGACGGCCGATACTGGGACGAAAAGCAGCCACCGATCCTCGGAACAGGGTTCGTCAAAGGCGGAGGTGCGCAGCAAATCGCCCCGCTCTGGGGCTGGGACGAAGACGGCCGTGTCCTGCTGTCCGAAGCCGATGAGTCCACCGTCACGCCGGGCCTGTTTCTTATCGGTCCGCAGGTGCGTCACGATAGCCGCATCTACTGCTTCATCTACAAATTTCGCCAACGCTTTCACCTGATCGCCGAAAGCATCGCGCTGTGCCTGGACAAGGACACAAGCGCACTGAAAACCGGCTCTGGCGCCTGGGGGCCGTTTGGCAATCTTGAATGCTGCGAGGGTTGTGAATGCTGATCACACTCAAGAATGCTGTCCATACCTCATGGGTTTCGCTGCTGCTCATCGGCAGCATACTGGTCGGTGCCGTCCTGGGCCAGTTGTGGCCCGCCGCCGGGGCGGTGCTGGCCGAACAGGTGGATCGCACCCTGCTGGCCCTGGTCGGGCTGATCTTCTTCGGGGTGCGGTTCGAGGCAATTGCGCAAGTGCGGGGCAGCCTGCCCACTGTCGCGTTGGCCTTGGCCGCCAACTTCCTGTTCATCCCTGCCATTGGTTACGCCATTGCATCTGTGCTACTACCTGCGCAGCCGCTGTTCATGGTCGGGCTGATGATTTATTTCATGGCGCCGTGCACAGACTGGTTTCTGGGTTTCACACGCCTGGCCCGCGGGAATGTCGCCCTGGGCACGGCGCTGATTCCCATCAATATGGCAACGCAACTACTGCTGTACCCCTTCTACCTTTACTTCTTCACCAGCAGTCTTGTCCAGGTTGAAGCCGGCATCATTGGCGACACGTTGTTGCACTGGTTTCTGGCGCCTTTCGCTGTTGCCGTCGCTGCCCATTACTGCTTGGGCCAATTGCTGGGCACGGCGCGGCTTGCTCAGGTGCTGCACCGTGCAGACCAAGCCATACCCTGGGTTATCGCGCTGCTGGTTACAGAGATTTTCGCAGCCAACATCGCCGTCATTCTCGACCACCGCTCCGTCTTCGCCTGGGTGCTGCTGGCGGTGTTCATTTTCTTTATCACAACCTTTTTGCTCGGCGAAGGCCTGAGCCGGCTGGCCGGGCTTAGCTACCCCGAACACGCCCTACTCACAATGACAATTGCCGCCCGCAATGCGCCCCTGATGCTGGTGGTGACCATGGCCGCGCTTCCTGGCCAGCCGCTGATCTATGCCGCGTTGATCATTGGCATGCTGGTCGAGTTCCCGCATCTGACTGCGCTGCAGCGGGTACTGCTAGGTCAGCGGCGGCACAAGTCTCAGCCGCCGGCCGGGCTGGCCGGTCGCCCTCTTGCCTGACACTTAGGGCGTAACAGGTCGTTGAATATAATCACTCATCGGAAGCCGCCATCTCGCTCAACGCCGATGTACAGGGAGGGTTGGCCGCGGCACCGATAGCCAATATTCATCGCTTCGGAGGCTAGCTTGCTGAGCCGGATTGAATCCCTACTCGCCCCCTTTCCTGATGAAGATCCTCGGCTGCCACCGCGCGGCTTGCTGCCCTTTCTGTGGTTTTGCACGCTTGGTTCACGGCGCTACCTAACGATACTGGCGGTGTTCAGCGCTGCCGTATCGGTATATGAAGCCTGGCTGTTCGCATTTCTGGGGCAAGTTGTAGACCTGCTCGCGACTTGGCAGATAGGCGGCGCCGCCTCTGCGCACGAACGCCGGGTGCTGTGGGGTATCGGCATCGTGCTGGTAGCCAGCATCGCCCTGGTGAGTGTGCGCACGGTGGTGATGCACCAAGTACTGGCCATCAACCTCCCCCTGCGGCTGCGCTGGAACTTCCATCGCCTCATGCTGCGCCAGAGCCTGTCGTTCTTCGCCGACGAATTCGCGGGGCGCGTCACCACCAAAGTCATGCAGACCGCGCTCGCGGTGCGCGACGTACTGCTGACCTTCTCCGAGATTGTGATCGGCATAGGTGTTTATTTCGTCACTATCATCGCCTTGGCAGGCGGTTTCGATGTGCGGCTGATGTTGCCTTTTATTGCGTGGATAGCGCTATACGGATTGGCTATGTGGTATTTCGTGCCACGCTTAGGCAAGGTCGGGCAGGAGCAGGCAGATGCGCGCTCCTCCATGACAGGGCGCGTCACCGATGCCTATGCCAATATCGGCACCGTCAAGCTGTTCTCGCATACACGACGCGAGGCCGGTTTCGCCCGCGCGGCAATGGAAGACTTCAAGGATACGGGCTATCGCCAGATGCGGCTGGTCAGCCAATTCGAGATCACTAACCAAGCCTTGGTCACCAGCTTGATTTTCGGCGCTGGCGGCTATGCGCTATGGCTATGGCACAGCGGCGAGGTCGGCACAGGCGCTGTCGCCGCCGTTACGGCAATGGCCTTGCGGGTCAATGGCATGTCGCAGTGGATCATGTGGGAAATGACATCGCTGTTCGAAAATATCGGTACCGTGCAGGATGGCATCGGCACACTGACGCGGCCGGCCCAGGTGCAGGACAAGCCCGGCGCACATGTGTTGGCGATCACGCAGGGGAAGGTGGAATTCGACCGCATTGCCTTCAATTACAACGGCGAGCGCCAGGTATTCGACGGCCTGAGCCTAACCGTGCAGCCCGGCGAAAAAATCGGGCTGGTTGGCCGTTCCGGCGCAGGCAAGTCTACGCTAGTCAGCCTGCTGCTGCGCTTCAATGACGTCGACAGCGGTTGCATACGCATCGACGGCCAGGATATCGCAAATGTTACCCAGGACAGCCTGCGCGCTGCCATCGGCATGGTGACGCAGGACACCTCATTGTTGCATCGGTCGATTCGTGAAAATATCCAGTATGGGCGCCCCGACGCCACTGATGCGGAAATCAGGGCCGCGGCCATGAGCGCGCAGGCCCATGATTTCATTGAACTGCTGAGCGATCCACAGGGCCACAGCGGCTACGATACGCTCGTGGGCGAGCGTGGCGTCAAGCTCTCTGGCGGCCAGCGCCAGCGCATCGCCATTGCCCGGGTCATGCTCAAGAACGCGCCCATCCTGCTGCTGGACGAAGCCACCAGCGCGCTCGATTCGGAAGTAGAGGTCGCCATCCAGGAAAGCCTGTACAAAATGATGCAAGGCAAGACCGTCATTGCAATCGCCCATCGCCTCTCCACCATCGCCGCGATGGACCGCCTTATTGTCCTGGACGACGGACGCATTGTCGAAGAAGGCAGCCATGCCGATCTGCTGCGAAAAAACGGCATCTATGCCAGGCTGTGGCAGCACCAGAGCGGGGGGTTTCTGTCTTGATACCGGCTAGATCAAGCTACAGATAGACGCTAAACTAACCAGATCAACTTGGCGGCAAGCACCTGGTCAGGCGGCTCCGCCAATCCTGAGTTCAATCTCTGTAATGGACGAGCTCGCGAACGCCTCTGTCGTACTCCGTCCCAACAAGAATAATCACACTCCAGGCCCCGAACATTGCTTTCAAAATAGTGCGGCAGGCGTTCGATTTTCGGCCGACCGTTCGGATTTCGTACGCTTTCTCGCAGCGTCACGTGGGCATTGGCGGTCCTTAAACTAACACCTTTCAGGCATAGAACAAGAAACCAACGGCTTGAAAACGACTATTTTCCGGCTGCCTGCCGTCTCTGGCACTGCCTGCACTGTGCGGGATGCCGGATTCTGGCATGGGCTTTGCGTTTCCAACTCACATGCAGATGTAAGCGTAACGCCTTATGAACACAGATTCCCATCCGGAAGAAGGAGACGCAATGCAAGCTGATCACACATCGGTACAGGTATTGGGCATCGATGCCGGCGGAACAATGACGGATACATTCTTCGTTCGTGGTGACGGACGCTTTGTTGTCGGCAAAGCGCAAAGCAATCCAGACGATGAGTCTTTAGCCGTGTTGCACTCGTCGGAAGATGCCCTGGCGCACTGGAGTCGCAATATCGATGAGGTGTACCCCGAGCTGATCACCTGCGTTTATAGCGGCACGGCTATGCTGAACCGGGTGGTGCAGCGGAAGGGGTTGGACGTAGGTCTATTGTGCAACGAGGGCTTTGAACATGTACACAGCATGGGCCGCGCAGTGCAGAGCTACCTGGGTTATGCGTTGGAAGAGCGCATCCATCTGAATACCCACCGCTATGACGCGCCGCTTGTACCGTTGACGCGCACACGCGGCATCACGGAACGCACCGATGTGCAGGGCGAGATCGTGATACCGGTACGGGAGGCGCAGGTACGGAAGGCCGCGCGCGAACTGGTCGCGGCGGGTGCGAAAGCGATTGTGATCTGCCTACTGCAGTCACACAAGAACGGCAACAACGAGAGGCTGGTGCGAGACATCGTCAAGCGTGAGCTTGCCTCGCTGAATCAGGACATACCTGTGTTTGCCTCGGTCGACTACTACCCTGCCCGAAAAGAAAGCCACCGCATGAACACCACGATTCTGGAGGCCTATGCCGCCGAGCCGTCACGCCAGACGCTGGGCAAAGTAAGCGGGCTTTTCAAAAAGCATGGTGCGCATTTCGACCTGCGCGTGATGGCCACGCATGGGGGCACGATTTCTTGGAAAGCGTCTGAATTGGCGCGCACGATTGTATCGGGTCCGATCGGCGGAGTGATCGGCGCCAAGCTGCTGGGCGAGGCGCTAGGCTACGAGAATATCGCCTGCAGCGACATTGGCGGCACATCCTTCGATATGGCGCTAATCACAAAAGGCAACTTTGCCATCGCGGCGGATCCACATATGGCGCGGCTCGTGCTGTCACTGCCGCTGGTGACCATGGATTCCGTCGGAGCGGGCGCCGGTTCCTTCGTACGCATTGATCCGTACAGCAACGCCATCAAGCTGGGGCCAGATTCGGCCGGCTATCGCGTCGGCACATGCTGGCCCGAAAGCGGTCTGGACACTGTAACGGTATCCGACTGCCATGTCGTGCTGGGATACTTGAATCCGGACAACTTCCTCGGCGGCGCGATCAAGCTTGACCCGCAACGGGCCCACGACCATATTAAGAAACAGATTGCCGACCCGCTGGGGCTACCGGTTGAGAGCGCCGCTGCAGGCGTGATCGAACTGCTGGATCTGCAGCTGCGCGAGTATCTGCGCTCCAACGTGGCGGCCAAAGGGTACAGCCCCACGGATTTTGTCTGCTTCAGCTACGGCGGCGCCGGACCCGTGCATACCTATGGCTATACCGCTGGTTTGGGCTTTCGCGATGTGGTGGTGCCGGCATGGGCTGCGGGATTCTCAGCCTTTGGCTGCGCCTGCGCTGATTTCGAATACCGCTACGACAAATCGGTAGACCTGGCAGTACCTCGGCACAGCCAGGCCGAAGATAGGTGCGCCGCTGCACAGGCTATACAGCGGGGCTGGGAAGAGTTGGCGGCCAAGGTGATCGAGGAGTTCGGCATCAACGGCTTTGCCGCAAGCGATGTAATACTGCGCCCCGGCTTTCGCATGCAATACATGGGTCAGCTAAATGACCTCGAGATACTCTCTCCCATCCAGCAGGCGGATAACGAACAAGACTGGGACGCGATGGTTGCAGCCTTTGAGGATACCTATGCTCGCGTATATGCGAGCGCCGCGCGTTCACCCGAGCTTGGGTTTTCAGTCACTGGCGTAATCATGCGTGGTACTGTGGCAACCCAAAAACCAGTACTGCCCGAAGACCCCAAGAGCGGCCCTATTCCTCCCGACGAAGCACGCGCGGGCACACGCCGATTCTACCGCCACCATACTTGGACGAACGCCACGATCTGGCGCATGGAGGCACTCAAACCAGGCAATGACATCGTTGGTCCAGCAATCATCGAATCGGACGCCACGACCTTTGTGGTGCCAACGGGGTTTGCCACCACGCTGGACAAGCACCGGCTGTTTCATCTGCGGGAAGTTCATCCTTCGCTGCATCATGAAACGCGGCGCGATGCGCAGCGAGAAGAATCGCCAGCGTAAGCCGAATACTCAGTGTGGAAACACCGCTGGGGTATGCGCATAAGCGCAGCCCACCGAGCGACGTCCACAAGTGACACATGCGATGCAAGGGCACTGCGGCGCCATCGGAAACACATAGCGGAAACCAATGGCCACTTACACAGGCCAGAAACACGCACATCGCACCATACAGGAGGTGACACATAATGAGCGCATTGCCAGCACAAAACCGCCGATCCGGCGCCGACCTTCTGGGCAACGGCCAGAGCCTGAAGGAGTTTCGGGATGGCATTCTGGCTCGCACCGCCAAGACCGGTCACTACAACGGCCTGGAGACGTTGACTCTGCGAGAAAAAGACCCCATACGCTATGAGAAGCTGTTTTCAAAATTGCGCGGCGGATTGGTGCATGCACGCGAAACCGCAAAAAAAATTGCCGCCAGCCCCATCGTTGAACAGGAGGGCGAACTGTGCTTTACGCTGTACAACACTGCGGGAGACTGCGTGCTCACTTCCACAGGCATCATCATCCATGTGGGCACCATGGGCGCGGCAATCAAGTACATGATCGAAAACGACTGGGAAACCAACCCCGGCATCGAACCCGGTGATATGTTCACCAACAACGACTGCGCCATCGGCAATGTACACCCCTGCGATATTGCCACCATCGTGCCCATTTTCATTGATGGCCGTCTGATCGGCTGGGTGGGTGGCGTGACGCATGTAATCGATACCGGCGCCGTGACGCCAGGCAGCATGTCCACCGGGCAGACGCAACGTTTTGGCGACGGCTACATGATTACCTGCCGCAAGACGGGCGCCGACGACCAACCCTTCCGCGACTGGTTGCACGAGTCGCAGCGTTCCGTGCGCACACCGAAATACTGGATTTTGGACGAGAAGACACGCATAGCGGGCTGCCACATGATTCGCGCGTTGGTGGAGGAAGTAGTAGCCGAAGAAGGTTTAGAGGCCTATGAGCGCTTCAGCCACGAAGTAATCGAGGAGGGTCGGCGCGGCCTGCAAACTCGCTTGCGCGCCATGACGTTACCCGGAAAGTACCGCAAAACAGCGTTCGTGGACGTACCTTACAACCACCCCGACGTACAGACATCGAATGCGTTCGCCAAGCTGGACTCCATTATGCACGCGCCAGTTGAAATGGAGATCCGCGCGGATGGATCATGGCGGCTGGATTTCGAAGGCGCCAGCCGCTGGGGCTGGCACAGTTACAACGCTCACCAAGTGGCCTTCACCAGCGGTATTTGGGTGATGATGACGCAGACGCTCGTGCCCACCCAACGCATCAACGACGGCGCCTACTACGGTACGGAATTCCACATGCCTAAGGGCTGCTGGAACAACCCTGACGATCGGCGGACCGGCCATGCTTACGCCTGGCATTTCCTGGTGTCGGCATGGACCACGATGTGGCGCGCGCTGAGCCAGGCGTATTTCTCGCGCGGGTATCTAGAAGAAGTCAACGCAGGCAACGCCAACACCAGCAACTGGCTGCAGGGCGGCGGCATCAACCAGGAAGGCGAGATCCATGCCGTGAACAGTTTCGAGTCGTCCAGTTGCGGTACGGGCGCATGCGCCATAAAGGATGGCCTGAACCACGCAGCGGCAATCTGGAACCCCGAAGGCGACATGGGCGACATTGAGATCTGGGAAATGGCGGAACCCCTGCTCTACCTTGGCCGAAACATCAAGATAAACTCGGCCGGCTACGGCCAGTACCGTGGAGGCTCAGGTTTCGAATCGCTGCGCATGGTGTGGAAGGCGCAGGACTGGACCATGTTCTTCATGGGCAATGGTTATATGAACAGCGATTGGGGCCTGATGGGCGGTTACCCCTCCGCTGCTGGCTACCGCTTCGAAGCCCACCACACCGGGCTCAAGGATCGCATCGTTCGCGGCGACAGCTTACCGCTGGGCGGTGATGGCAATCCCGACGACGCCAACTATGAGCGCCATTTGGAGCCCAGCGCGACTGTAAAGCGCGACCAACAGTGTATGACCACCGAAGACTGCTACGACAACTACGACCTTTACCTGAACTATCTGCGTGGCGGTCCGGGTTTTGGCGACCCACTGGATCGCGAAATCGTCGCCATCGAACAAGATTTGAACGGCCAGATATTGCTGGAAGAATATGCCGCCAAAGTCTATGGCGCCGTTGCGAAACAGGACGAGCATGGCATCTGGCACGTGGATGCTAAAGCCACCGCCGCATGCCGCGCGCGCATCCGCAAAGAGCGCCTCGCGCGTGGTATGCCTGTAGAAACTTGGATGGCACGCGAACGCGAACGCATCGTGCGCAAGGACGCCTCAGTGCAGGTGCGACATATGTACGCCACAAGCTTCGACCTGTCGCCCAAGTTCCGGGACAGCTTCCGCGCATTCTGGGGCCTGGGCGACGACTGGACACTGGACGAAGCCGAATTGGGCGTACCCAGCTACGGCGCCAAGTTCCGTATGGATCTGTCACGCCTGCCCGACGTCCATACCGTGACCTTGGTGGAAGAATAAACTTGCTCTGGCGGAGCCGCACCGCGTCGCCCACCAGCGGCGCGCGGTGCCCTTTTTTCAGGAGACCCACACGAATGAGCGTATATACCCAGGAACAAATCAATCATATGGTGGCCGGCTCCCTGGACTGGGACACCATCCTGCGTATGTTGTCCATGCCCAAAGACAGCGAGCGCTTTGCCATGTACCTGCGGGCGCTGCAGGCCAAAACAGGCATGCGAGACACCATCGTGCTACCGCTGGGACCGCATCTGTACATCGTGAGTGACGCCGAAACCCATAGATGGGAAACCAGATGCGATTGCGGCCACAGTTACGGCGATTATCGCGAAAACTGGAAGATGAAGGCGCTGATCTATGTGCGGGACACACCCGACGCCATGGATGAGGTATACCCACGCCTTATGTCGCCAGACACCGAATGGCAGGTGTATCGCGAATATTACTGCCCTCAGTGTGGCTGCATGCATGACGTGGAGGCGCCCACGCCCTGGTACCCGATCCTGCATGATTTCGAGCCGGATATCGACACCTTCTACAAAGAATGGGTAAAGCTACCGATGCCGGAACGCAGCAATCCCGCGTGAACCGGCATCCGACGCCGCCGGAGCTGGCAGGTGTCGACAAAACTGCCTGTGTACCACGGCCAGCACGTGCGCCTGCGCCGCCTCGTGATGCGCTGAGTGACCTCATCTATGCGTCGCCTTGCATGCGCCAGACGATTGCGCGAGCACGTCGTTTTGCGCCAGCCAGCGCACCGGTGCTCTTGCTGGGCGAAACCGGCACCGGCAAGGAGGCCTTTGCGCGCAGCCTGCATGGCAATCGCAAAGGTCCTTGTGTGGCGCTCAATTGCGGCGGCATGGCACGCGACCTGCTGGCCAGCGAGCTGTTCGGCTACGCGGAAGGCGCGTTCACTGGAGCACGCAAAGGCGGAATGGCCGGCAAGATCGAAGCGGCTGAAGGCGGCACCCTGTTTCTGGATGAAATTGGCGAAATGCCACTGGACATGCAGGCGCTTCTGTTGCGCGTGCTGGAGCAGGGCGAAGTATGGCGGCTGGGCGAGACCACACCGCGACGAGTCGACTTTCGGCTGGTCGCAGCCACCCACCGCAATCTGCAGGAAGAAGTGATTGCCGGCAACTTCAGGATGGATCTGTACTATCGCATCGCCGTGGCTCGCCTGCACATACCCGCGTTGCGCGAGCGGGGCAACGATATACTGCTGCTGGCGCGCCACTTTTTGGCACATTTCCGTCGCGAGGCGGGCCAACGCATTGAAGCATTGCCGAACGATATCGCGGCCAACCTGCTGGCCTACCATTGGCCGGGCAACGTACGCGAGCTGCGCAACGCGATGGAAGCCGCAGTGCTGGCCAGCGACGGCGCACCCTTGCGTATGGACATGCTGCCGCCAGAGATACAGGCGCGCTGCGAAGCCGCGAACGATCCACACGCTACCCAGACGCCGCCTCTCAGCCTGGATCAGGTGCAGGCTGCTTCAATACGCCAAGCGATCGCAGCCGCCGAAGGGAACCTGACACGGGCCGCGCAGCAGTTGGGAATTGCCAAGAGCACGCTATACGCGAAGATGCGGGTGTACGGTTTACGCCGCTGAAGAATTCACCCATCGAAACCGCGGCACAGAAAGCGGCTCGCAGCGTATTGAGCAAAGACAGGCTCAGCCTGGTAACGCCGCCGACATCGCCTCACCCTGCCGCACCTGGCGGCCGGGCTTGGCCCAGCCTTCAGGAAAGGCCATATCGTCTTCCGCCCCTGGCGGAAACAACAGAACCACCGTGGAGCCCAGCAGAAAGCGGCCCATTTCTTCGCCCTTGCACAGCACGCATTCGCCTTGCTTGTAGTGCCAGGTTTGCGGCGCATAGCCTCGCCCGCCCGGGCGTTGGCCGTTGACCACACCATGCCAGGTGGTGATCATGCTGCCGACAATTGTGGCGCCGACCAGCACAAGGGCAAATGGGCCCGACGGGCCTTCGAACATGCAGACCACGCGTTCGTTGCGCGCAAACAGGCCCGGCACGGCGTCGACAGTTTCGGGATTGACCGAAAAGAGATCGCCGGGTACGTAGGTCATGGACACCAGCGAGCCATCACAGGGCATGTGAATGCGATGGTAGTCGCGCGGAGACAGATACAGCGTTGCAAAGCGCCCGCCGAGAAAAGGTGCCGCGCGGGCTGCGTCGCCGCCGAGCAGCTCTGCCGCGCTGTAGGTATGCCCCTTGGCCTGCAGGATGCGGCCATCGTGGATTGGGCCCGCCTGGCTCACCGTGCCGTCTACCGGGCACACCAGCGCGGTGGCCGCCATGGGCCGCGCACCTGCGCGCAGGGCCCGTCCAAAAAAGTCATTGAAACTGGCGTAGCTGGCAGGATCTGAATTGGCCGCTTCGCTCATGTCGACCCCGTATCGGCGGATGAATGCGCGCACCATCGTCGTGGTGACGCGCCCCCCGCGCCAGCGGGCAAGCCGCCCGGCGCACCGGGTGAGCAAATGTTTGGGAAGAATGTACTGTATGAGAATCATGCGCGGCTTATTGGATACTGGCTGGGAATTGTAGTCATTCTTGCGGGGCTTGGGGAGCATCGGCAATGCTGCGCGAAGCCATCGGCGCAATCGCAGTACACTATCCGCGATTCATGCCTTATCGCAACCGCGCACCCAGGCCGCCACGAGCCCCTCATGCGCATCGACACGTCGCCTGCACATACATGCCGTTAAGCACGCAAGATCGCCAATTCCTCGAGCAAGGCGCGGCCAAGGCCGCCGCGCTGCTGCGCATGGTCGGCAATGAGCACCGCCTGTTGGTGTTGTGCCTGCTGATCGAGCACAGAGAAATGACTGTGGGCGCCCTGCTCGAGCATGTGCCCTTGAGCCAATCGGCGCTGTCACAGCATCTGGCCAAGATGCGCGAGGAAGGCTTGGTCACGTATCGGCGCGAGGCGCAAACCCTGCATTATCGTATCGACAACCCCGATGTCGAAATCCTGGTTGCCACACTCAAACAGATCTACTGTCCCTGAGGCTGCCGGGACGCATACTCCCCCCACGTAGTCCCGGCCTGCGCACGCACCCGATTCAGCACAGGCCTGAGATACCCGCCGTCCTGAGATACCCTGCTTCCTGAGATACCCACGGTCGTGCGATATTTTTCGCTAGCTGTTTCTTTTTCGATTATATTAGATTAAACTAATGTAATTGGTTTAACTCGGTCTGTCTGTTATCACGACTGCGGTTTGGGTAGGTGGTGCCGCCACCCGCACACAAACGCACAATACGGGGCCGCGCAAAAGGATGCATGCCATGAACGTGAACACACTTACACCTGAAGCCGCCCGTCAACGACTGGCCGCGGGCGCCATACTGGTCGATATCCGCAGCCGCGATGAATTCCTGCGCGAGCATATCCCGCAGGCGCGCAATCTACCCATGGAAGATTTGGCCCGCCAAGGGTTGGGCTCCACCGACGCCACTGCGGTCATTTTTCATTGCCGATCCGGGAACCGTACACGCCTTAACGCAGCAACGCTCGCATCACGGGCTGGCTGCGAGGCCTATGTACTCGAAGGCGGCCTGGACGCCTGGAAGAAGGCCGGCTTGCCTATCGAGCAGGACGCGTCCCAGCCGATGGAACTGCAACGCCAAGTGCAAATTGCCGCCGGCAGCCTGGCATTGGGCGGCACGGTGCTGGGTGTACTGGTGTCGCCATGGTTCCTGGCCGTGCCCGCCTTTGTCGGTGGGGGGCTGATTCTTGCGGGCTTGTCAGGCTTCTGCGGCATGGCGCGCCTGCTGATGAAGGCACCGTGGAACCGGCGCTCCCTGGCCCGATAAACCGTATAGCCGGATACGCGGCATTTCGGCATATGGCCCGGTAAACGGTATACGACCGTGTAATCGGGCCCCATAAACGGCACACCGCCTCGTTAACGGTATATGGTGCAGTAAACGACATACGGCTCGGCAGGAATGCCGGGCCGCGTCTGGTACGCCCCCGCCACAAGCGCGTTCCAAGTTCAGACGTTCGCCCGGTCGCGAACCTTCTCCCTTCTCCCATCCCCGCGGTCATCGCCACCGCACGTCTCCGTACAAACCCGCACATTCAGCGTAAGCGCCCTAGGAGCCAGCTTCAGGCTTCGACCAAAGTCGCGTATGCATCACTAGGGCACAGGTCTATATTTGTCTCGCCACCTCCAGTCGCACAGCGGCTCCGCGGTTTCCGCTTCCCTCCGAAACAGCGGCAGGCATATCCCGGCCACAGCCCATGCCGGGGCACTGGCGGCAAGGCAGATAATCCCTATAAATCCGGAGACAGACCATGCCATCCAGCGACCACGACCGCGTCGTGCAAGCCGTATTGCGCTTGCCCGAATACCAACGCTTGGTAAAAACACGCAACCGCGCCAGCCTCGGCTTTTTTCTTACTACGCTTGTCATCTATTCGGGGTTCATCCTCACACTTGCCTTCGACCCCGGTCTCTTCGCTCGCCCCATCGCTCCAGGCATGAGCATCAGCACCGGCCTTGCCACCGGCACGCTGGTCACCATCAGCGCCGTCATCCTGGTTGCCGCCTACGTGCACCTTTCCAATAAAACCTTCGATCCGCTACTCGAAGCCATCGTAAGGAAAGCGAAATGATCCGCGCACGCTCTTTCCTGGCGGGTGCCGCGCTGCTGGCCGGCTTCTCGTCGCCCGCTTTCGCAGCCACCGGGCAGGCCAATTTCCCCGCCATCGTGATGTTCCTGGTCTTCATCGCAGGCACCATGGGTATTACATACTGGGCTGCGCGCCGCACACGCACCACGGCCGATTTCTACACAGCCGGCGGCGGCATCACGGGCTTTCAGAACGGCCTTGCCATTGCCGGCGATTATCTCTCGGCGGCGTCCTTCCTGGGCATCGCCGGCATGGTCTACGTCAGCGGCTTCGACGGCATGATCTACGCCATCGGCTTCCTGTTCGGCTGGCCAGTGGTAATGTTCCTCATTGCAGAGCGTCTGCGCAACCTGGGCCGCTACAACTTCGCCGACGTTACGTCATACCGCCTGCGGCAAACGCCCATGCGTATCCTGGCCGCCAGCGCGTCCCTGCTCATCATCGCGTTGTACCTGATCGCGCAGATGGTGGGCGCCGGCAAGCTCATCGTGCTGCTGTTCGGCCTCAATTACAACGTGGCGGTCATCATCGTTGGTTCGCTGATGATGATCTACGTCACCTTCGGCGGGATGACAGCCACCACCTGGGTGCAGATCATCAAGGCCGTGCTCATGCTGTTCGGCGCCACACTCATGGCTTTCCTGGTGCTGGCGCTGTTCAAGTTCAGCCCCAATGAAATGCTGGCCGAAGCTGTACGGGTGCACCCCACTGGCGCCAACATTCTCGCGCCCGGCTCGCAAGTCAGCAGCAACCCGCTCAATGCGCTGTCACTAGGCATCGGCCTGGCCTTCGGCACCGCCGGGCTGCCACACATCCTGATGCGCTTCTTCACGGTCGCCAACGCCAAAGAAGCCCGCAAGTCCGTGATCTATGCCAGCAGCTTCATTGGCTACTTCTACCTGCTCACCTTCATCATCGGCTTCGGTGCGGTTGCTCTGCTGGTGCGCCACCCCGAGTACTTCCAGGCTGGCCCCGACGGCAAGATCGACTTGATTCACGGCCTGATCGGCGGCACCAACATGGTTGCAGTGCACCTATCCAATGCCGTGGGCGGCAGCCTGCTGCTGGGTTTCCTGGCTGCGGTGACCTTCGCCACCATTGTCGCCGTCGTGGCCGGCCTTGCCCTGGCGGGTGCGGCAGCCATCTCGCACGACTTGTACGCCAACGTGATTGCCCGGGGCCGCGCCACAGAGCGTGAACAGATGCGCATCTCGCGGCTGTCCACGATCATGCTGGGCATTCTGGCCATCCTGCTGGGCATCCTGTTCGAGAACCAGAACGTGGCCTTTATGGTGGGCCTGGCCTTCGCCATCGCCGCCAGCGCCAACTTCCCGGTGCTTGTGCTGTCCATCTCCTGGCGGGGCTGCACCACGCGCGGCGCTACGATAGGCGGCTTCCTCGGCCTGGCCACGGCAACGCTGTGGGTGGTGCTGAGCAAAACGGTCTGGGTTGATGTGCTGGGCTTTTCAACACCTATCGTGCCCTTCCCAAATCCAGGCATTTTCTCCATACCGCTGGCTTTCTTTGCCATCTGGCTGTTCTCGACGCTGGATCGCAGCAAGCAGGCCGAACGCGAGCGCCTGGCGTTCGATGCCCTGACGGTGCGCAGCGAAACCGGCCTGGGCGCATCGGCCGCACTGCAGCACTGATCGCGCAAAAACCGATGCCGCGGCGCTCCTGCCGCGGCTGTGGCACCGCGGCCTGCTGACCATTCGAACGCCAACCGCCGCACACCGCCAACGCACTGATACACCGCACAGTCACAGGAGACATTCTCACCATGACAACCACACAGATCGACGACCGCTACCCCGTTCCCGCAGGCTACGCAAGCCCCGACACCCTGGACCGCCAAGCTTATGAGCAGTTGTACCAGGCATCGCTGGATGATCCCGAGGCGTTCTGGAAACAGGCCGCAGAACGGCTGACCTGGTATCGCGCACCCACCGAGATTCGCGACGTCAGCTTTGACCCCGATGACTTCCGCATCCGCTGGTACGCCGACGGCGAACTGAACGTTAGCGTCAATTGCCTGGACCGCCACCTGGAAACCCGCGGCGACAAGGCCGCTATTGTGTGGGAGGCCGACAGCCCCGAAGCGCCGCCGCGCACCCTCAGCTACCGCGCGCTGCACCAGCGCGTCTGCAAGCTGGGCAACGCTTTGCGCATGGCGGGCGTTGGCAAGGGCGACCGCGTCAGCATTTACCTGCCCATGGTGCCCGAGGCCGCTGTAGCCCTGCTGGCCTGCGCGCGCATCGGCGCCGTGCACAACGTGGTATTCGGCGGCTTCTCGCCCACCTCGCTGGCCGACCGCATCCGCGACTGCGGTGCCAAGGTTGTCATCACGGCTGACGAGGGCCTGCGCGGGGGGCGCCCTGTGCCGCTCAAGGCGAATGTCGACGCCGCGCTCCAACTGCCCGGCACAGACTGCGTGGAAACCGTCTTCGTGCTGCCACACACCGGCGCCGCGATCGACATGAAGACAGGGCGCGACCTGTGGCTGGACAAAGCCATGGAAAGCCAGCCTGAAACGTGCGAGCCCGAGCGCATGAATGCCGAAGACCCACTGTTCATTCTCTACACCTCGGGCAGCACAGGCAAGCCCAAGGGCGTCGTGCACACGACAGGCGGCTATCTGGTGTATGCCAGCCATACGCATCAAGCCATCTTCGATCTGCGTGAGAACGACGTTTTCTGGTGCACCGCCGATGTGGGCTGGATTACCGGCCACACCTATATTGTGTATGGCCCGCTGGCCAACGGCGCCACTACCGTCATTTTTGAAGGGGTGCCCAGCTACCCCGACGCCTCGCGCTTCTGGCGCGTGGTCGACCGCCATCAGGTCACCATCTTCTACACCGCCCCCACGGCCATCCGCGCGCTGATGCGCGAGGGAGATGGCCCGGTGCACGCCACGTCGCGCGCGTCACTGCGCCTGTTGGGCACCGTGGGTGAACCCATCAACCCCGAAGCCTGGCGCTGGTACCACGATGTGGTCGGTGAAGGCCGGCTGCCCATTGTCGACACCTGGTGGCAAACAGAAACCGGCGGCATTCTAATCGCGCCGCTGCCGGGCGCTATCGACACCAAACCGGGTTCGGCAACCGTGCCCTTCTTCGGTGTGCGTCCGGCACTGGTCGATGCCGACGGCCGGATGATCGAGGGTGAGGGCCAAGGCAACCTAGTTATCACCGACTCCTGGCCAGGGCAGGCGCGCACCATTTACGGAGATCATGCGCGCTTCATTGACACCTACTTCCGCACCTACCCCGGCGCCTACTTCACGGGCGACGGCTGCCGCCGCGACGAGGACGGTTATTACTGGATCACCGGGCGTGTGGACGATGTGATCAACGTCAGCGGCCACCGCATTGGCACCGCAGAGCTCGAAAGCGCGCTGGTGTCGCACCCCAAGGTGGCCGAAGCCGCCGCTGTCGGGTTTGCGCACGACCTCAAGGGCCAGGGTATTTATGTGTATGTGACCCTGGTGGCCGGCGTGCAGCCGAGTGAAGACTTGCGCAAGGACCTACTGGCGCATATCCGCAAAGAAATCGGGCCCATCGCCACGCCCGACCACCTTCAGTGGGCGCCGGCCCTGCCCAAGACGCGGTCAGGCAAGATCATGCGACGTATTTTGCGTAAAATCGCCGAAAACCAGCCCGAGCAACTGGGCGACATCAGTACATTGGCCGATCCGGCCGTAGTCGAGCAGTTGCTGCAGGAACGCCACGTGTTTTCATGAGACTTACAGCGGCCGATGACTGAACTGCTGATTGCCGACGACCACCCTCTGTTTCGCGAAGCGCTGCGCGGGGTGGTCTCGCGCACGTTTGCGCAGGCCGTGATCCACGAAGCCGACGCGTTTCACCGTTTGTCTGACCTGGTCGAAGCGCATCCCGGCGCCGATCTGCTGCTGCTCGATCTCGATATGCCCGGCGCGCGCGGGTTCAGTGCGCTTGTACATCTGCGAGCCCACCATCCCGAGCTTCCCATCGTTATCATCTCGGCACACGAAGAGCCGGTCATCATGCGTCGCGCCATGGACCACGGCGCCATGGGCTTCATCCCCAAATCGTGCGACGCTGGCGTATTAGGCCAAGCACTGCAGCAAATTCTGGACGGCAACACCTGGACGCCTTCGGGCATCGACGCTGCATCATGCCCGGGTGCGGATGCCGACGAACTGGCCGCGGCAGGCCGCCTGCGCGAGCTGACACCGCAGCAGTTCCGTGTGCTCCAGATGGTCTGCGCGGGCCAGCTCAACAAGCAGATCGCCTACGACCTCAATCTTTCCGAAGCCACTATCAAGGCCCATATGACGCAAATCATGCGCAAGTTGGGCGCCTCCAATCGCACCCAGGCTGTGCTGATCGCCTCGCGGCTGGGCGTACCAGACGAACCGCCGCTACGCAAGGCCTGAACGCCCGCGGCCGACACACCGCAATGCCGCGGCCGCACCGGCCCCATCCACACCACCAGGGGCATCCGCCCTCCCCTCTCGTCAAGACGGCAGCGCCGGCGCGTGAGCGCTCAAGTAGGCCCGCAGCGACGCGGGGCGCAGCGGCTTGGTAAGCACCCTATATCCGCGGGCAAGGGCAGCCTGCTTGAGGCTGTCGCTGCCATCGGCGGTCAATAGCGCACCTGCCGCACGCGGTGAATGCTCGCGCAACGCATCGAGCGCATCCAGGCCATCCAGCCGGTCATGCAAGTGATAATCGACCAGCAGCACGTGCGGTGCTGCGGGCATGGCGGCCAGCGCATCATCCACCGTGGCGGCGCACAGTGTTTCGACGCCCCAGCGCGATAACAGTGTGCGCATACCTGCCAGGATGTCCGGGTCGTTATCCACACACAGTACCCGCATGCCCTGCAGCGCGGGCCCCGCGGCCTGTTCGCGCTGCGCCGGCGCTGCCATGACGGCCGGTGGCTCAGCGCGCGGCACCGAGATCGCAAACATGCTGCCTCGCCCCACTACCGAGCGCGCGCTCAACGCATGCCCCAACAGCGAAGAAATCCGCTGACAAATCGACAACCCGAGGCCCAGGCCACGGCCATCCCAATCGAAGGGTTGCTCGTAGCGTTGAAACTCCTCATAAATCTGTCGCAGATGGTTGGACGGGATGCCAGGCCCCGTATCCCAGACCTGCAACACAACGTGGTCGCCCCGGACACGCGCGGCCAGGACAATACGCCCGGAACGGGTGTAACGCAACGCATTGGCCAAGAAGTTCTGCACCACACGCCCCAGCAGACGCTGATCGCTATACACATAGAGTGGACGCGCATGCAGCCGCAGCACCAGACCTCGGCCCAGCGCCATGGGCATGTATTGCTCAACGAGTTGGCGCAGCAGCACGCCGGCGTCAAATACCGTCAGCGACGGTTGCAGCGCGCCGCCGTCCAGCCGCGACACATCCAGCAAGCCGTCCAGCAGTTCCTCTGCCGCACGCAACGACGTATCGACGCGCTCGGCCAGATGTGGATACTCAGTAGGGTCGGTGGACTCGCGCAGCGCGGACGCAAACAGGCGGGCGGCATTGATAGGCTGCAGCACATCGTGGCTGATGGCAGTGAGAAAGCGCGAGCGCGATGCCTGCGCCATCTCAGCCTCATGGGTGCGATCGGCCACACGCTGCTCCAGCGTTTCGTTGACATCGCGCAGCGCCTGCTCCACACGCTTGTATTCCGTGACGTCGCTGTAGCTGGTGACGTAGCCGCCGCCTGGCAACGGATGGCCGCGCAGGGCAATGACCTGCCCGGTACCCAGCGTGCGCTCTGAAATATATGGCGTGCCCGCACGCATGTAATTCAAGCGCTTGTCGATTTCATGCTCTACGTCCACCCGCCCCGCGTGGCCGAGTTCGCCACGCTCAGCGTTGAAGCGGATCAAGTCGGCCACCGGCCTGCCGACATAGAGCATGTCAACCGGGTACTGGAACAACTTCCAATAGCGACTGTTCCAGGCGGTCAGACGCATTTGCGCATCCACGACACTCACACCCTGGTCAATGTTCTCGAGTGTGGCCAATAGAATATCGCGATTGAAACGCAAGGCTTGCCCCGCCTCATCGAGCACAGCCGCAACCGCCGCCACCTCGATGCCAGACCCTTCCAACGCACGCGCCAACAGCAGGCGGGCTGAGGCCGCCCCCACCGCCCCAGCCAGCAGCAGTTCGGTAAACCTGACCCATTCCGTGTCAGCGCGCGCATCGGCGCTCAACGCATGGCCCTGCTCTGCAGCGCGCTCTTCAAATGCCTGCTGGGCGGTGCGCTCACCAACGACGCGGCTTGCCAGTGCGAGCAGATCGGCTACCCGCACACTGCCGCGCCATTGACCTGCCTCCATGCTCCGCCTCGCGGCGTAGGGTTCGAGAAACGGTTCGGCGCGCAAGCGCTCGCCCAAGCTCGGGCGCCAACGCGCCGACACCAGCATCATGGCCGCCGTGTTCAGAGACAATGACCAGAACGTGCCATGTGTGATGGGATCCCAGCCCTCCGCTCCGAACAACTGCCGCGGCCGGAGCCACGACAGCCCGAACAGCCCGTGCTCCAGCCACGTATGATCCAGCCAGCCGGCTTCGGTAAAGGTAGGCAGCAGCAACGTGTAAACCCAAACTGCAAAGCCGATCATTAGGCCGGCTTCGACGCCTTGCCTACTCGCGCCACGCCAATACAGGCCGCCAATCAGGCCCGGGCCAAACTGTGCCATGGCGGCAAATGCCATCAACCCGAACGACGCCAGTGCCTCATCGCCCGAAATAGCCCGGTTGTAGCCATATGCCAATGCCGCAAGACTAATGATCGCTCCTCGCCGTATCCACAGTACGGTCGAGGCCACGTCACCGTGCAACGCCTTGCCGCCCCGCCGGCGCAGTAATACCGGCATGACGAGATCGTTGCTTGCCATGGTGGCCAGTGCCACGCTGGCAATGATGACCATGCCGGTCGCCGCAGAAAAACCGCCGATATAGGCGATCACGGCCACCGCTGTCTGGTTCTGCATCAACGGCAGCGCCAGCACGAAGCTGTCGGGCGCCACCTCGCCATGCGTGCCGAACAGCGCAACCCCTGCACTGGCAATAGGCAGCACCATCACGCAGACAATAAGCAGGTAACCGCCGAACAGCCAGCGCGCGCGGCGGATGTCGCTGACATTGGCGCACTCGACGACAGCTACATGAAACTGCCGCGGAAGACAGACCATGGCCGCGAACGCCAGCAACGTCTGGCCCACGAACCCTACCGGCGGAGTGTTTTCGATCAACGCCTGCGTAGCCCGTACGACGCCGCCGCCAAGGTCATCGAGCCAACTCGCGGCAAACAGCCCCACCACCACCAAGGCCAGTAGCTTGACCAGTGATTCGAACGCCACCGCCAGCATCAGACCGGGCCGGTGCTCGGTGGCGTCGACCTGCCGGGTGCCAAACAGAATCGAAAACAACGCCATGACCGCCGCAACATAAAAGGCGGGGTCGCCCACGATGCTGGACGCCTGCGTGGTACCGCCCAGCACGCCCAGGCTGATGGCCACCGCCTTGTACTGCAGGGCAAGATAGGGGATGGCGGCAATGATCGCCATCACTGACACCAGCGCCGCCAGCCGCTGCGAACGGCCATAGCGCGCGGAGATGAAATCGGAGATGGAAACAGTATTCTGGCTCTGGGCGACCAGTGCAAGGCGTTCGAGAATACGCCAACCAAAAACAAGCAACAGCAGCGGCCCCAGATAAATGGGCAGGTAGCCGATGCCTTGGCGCGCCGCCGAGCCGACAGCGCCGTAGAATGTCCAGGACGAGCAGTACACCGCCAGCGCCAGGCTGTAGACGGCCGGCCGCAGCCATGTGCGCTGCGGATAAAGTGGATATTTGTCTCCCGCCCAGGCCACGGCGAACAATAATGCCGCATAACCCAGAGACACCACCACCAGCCACACTGGCAGCATCGTTGCTCCCCCTTGTTCTTTGCCGAATCGTCGTTATCTGATTTCCGTGTATTGTCCGCTATCCGCCATCGCTTGATGTCAGATAGCGCTTGCGCGCGAAATACAACAGCAGCGCGAAAGCGATCAGCGCCATCATGCCCAAGGACCACCAGAACCCCGATACGGTCCGCAAGCCAGGAATGAACTCGAAATTCATGCCGAAAATGCCCGCGATGAGGTTTAGCGGCAGAAATATTGCTGTAATTGCCGTGAGCGTGCGCATCACGTCGTTGGTGCGGTTGCTCTGGATATTGAAATGGATCTGCACAGCCGTTTCTGCACTGTTTTCCAGTTCGCGGATATGGCGCGACACACGCTCGATATGCTCCTGGATATCACGGCTGCGCACCAGCAGCAGCTCGTGCGCATAGCGGGCCGCTTCGCTTTGCCCCACCGGCCACTCGGCCAGCATATCCATCCATTGCGTCAACGCATTGCGCTGGTCTTCACACAAGTCGTACAGATGATGCAGCGCCTGCCTCGCTTTGAGCAGGCCGGACCAGTCATCGAACCGGCTGTCAGGCCGCAGCAGCTTCTGCTGCCAATGATCCAGCCGGCGCGACATTACCCGACGCAGATCCAGGTAGCCGTCTACCATCATGCTGATCATATGCAGCATCAGCTCTGCCGGAGAACCGGGCAGACGCACGGCCCCATAGGCCACACCTTTGCCGTTGCCGCGCAAGGGCACTTCTTCCTCCAGCCTTTTCAGGCGTTCCTCATAAGCGTCAATGACGCTGAAATCTTCGGTATGCACTGTCAACAGCAACTGGTCGAACACCACAAAACCCACAGGTGTCGTCTGCACCTTCGCGGACGGCACCTTGCCGGCAGGGCCTGGTCTGGCAGGCTTGCCGGCCGTCCGCACAGCCGTCTCCGATGATCGGCCGCTTTCCCGCTCTTCGTCTGCCAATCCACGAAACACAAGTTGGTCGTAGTTCGACGTGAAATCGAAGTGCGATGGCAGGTTGTTGTTCAACAGATCCGAGATATGCAGATCCAGCAGGCGCCGGCCGGTCAACGCGTGCACCTGATCCTGCAGCGCATTAACGTTCTCTGCCAGATACGTTCGTGTACATACGAGCCACACAAAGGCGCCATCACCGATCTGGGCGGGGATATCGTCGAGCACACGCAAGGCAGTGTCGGCCTCGATCAGGAAAACACGTGTTCGGCTCATGCCAGGCTCCTTGGTTTTGGATTGCATCATGGCGATAAAGGTATGGGCTCAGCGCCGCTTTGCAAAGCATGAAGCAGTGCCCTGCCCGCTGCGCCCAATCGGTCGGACGGGTAAATCGCGCCCAGCGGCTGCAGCATACCTTGAGCCGGCAGCGCAATCGCGCCGATCTGGCCTGTGCGCATCAACGCCCCAGCCAGGCTACGCGGCATCAGGCACAGCGCGGACTCGGCTTCGAAGATGGCCACCATGACGGCAAGCGGCATGCTGGCGCCGCTGAACGGATAAACACGCGGCGACACACCCAGACGTCTGAACAATGCGTCGAAAACCGCACGGCCCGCGGTATGGTCGGGCGGCTGGATCCAGGGATAATCAGCGAGCGATTCGAGCCGATGGTCCACTTCCCCACGCGACAGCGGATGCCCCGGCCGACTGACAATGATCGACTCATCGCTGAGTAGGGCTTTAAATAAAAAGCCATGGGGCAGGGAATCAGGCGGTCTGCAGAAGAGGATGTCAAACTCACCCTTGATCAGTGATGGCAGCAATGCCATCCGTGTCCCCTCCTCGACACTCAGGTGTATGCCGGGGTTGCGCGCAATGAAATCTGGCAAGCGCACAGCCAGCAGGCTGCTGGCAGCAGCGGGGATCGCCCCCAGCCGCAGACGGGAAACTGCGCCGTCATTGAGCAAAGCCAAGCCCTCTGTCACCGAATACAGCGAGCTCAGCATATTGCGGGCGTAGTCTGCAACCAGTTGGCCCTTCTGGGTGAGACGCATGCCGCGGGCGTGGCGCTCGAACAACTGCGCCCCGATCAGCATTTCGATGTCTCGTATAGCGTGAGTGGCAGCGGGTTGGCTCATGCCGACGCGGGCTGCGGCATGTTGTATGCTGCCCATATCGGCCACCAGGCCGATCAGCTGCAGGTGCCGCAACCGGCCCTTGGCAAGCAAGCGGGCCATCAGAACATGATGCTGAGATGACGCCATGCCCCTCTCCTGATGACAGCCGGCCTTCGCGCCCGCGCCCTGTTCGCCGCGCGGCGGGAACGGGATGAGCAACGCATCAGTGCCGCCAAGATATAAGAATTTTGAATACCAATGCCAATATAGTTATTGGAAATATAAATGTCAAATTCTTCATAATAAACAACCAAGTATTACCCCATCGCCCTCATCCACCCAGGTGCGGGCAGCCCTTGCAAGGGTATCCCTCTTCGTCCCTGACTCTCAGACCCTACACCAGGAGCCTACATGAACACTCGCCCCTTCCTGGCCGCGGCGTTTGCGCTATGCGCCGTCGCCAGCACACCGGCCCACGCTGCCGATGCCTATCCCGACCACCCTATTCGCCTGATTGTGCCATTTGCGCCGGGCGGTTCCACCGATCTACTCGCGCGCGCTGTTGCCGAGGGGCTGCGCACCGAACTGGGCCAG
The DNA here is from genome assembly GCF_021653995.1 of Paracandidimonas lactea. Lineage (NCBI taxonomy): Bacteria > Pseudomonadati > Pseudomonadota > Betaproteobacteria > Burkholderiales > Alcaligenaceae > Paracandidimonas > Paracandidimonas lactea. The sequence continues at coordinate 189,553 of NZ_JAJJOZ010000005.1, read as the reverse complement.
ACGATTGTCGTGGAAAACGCGGCAGGCGCCGGTGGCCAGATTGGCACGCAGCAGGTGGAGCGCGCCAAGCCCGATGGCTATACGCTTGGCGTCGGTACCGTAAGCACACTGGTGGTCAACCCGCTGATCAAGCCCGGTCAGAACAACGAGCCGAAACTGGCGCCCATTTCGCTGCTGGCCGAATCACCCGCTGTGTTGATGGTCAACCCCTCTGTCAAAGCGAATACGCTCGACGAACTGGTCACCGCCATCAAGGCAGACCCGCAGGCATATTCCATGGGCTCGCCGGGCGTTGGCTCCGTGGGCCACTTGAACCTGGCCGCTTTCAATGCAAAGTTCAAGACTGACATTCTGCACGTACCCTATCGTGGCATGGGCCCAGCCATTACGGCGGCGCTCAGCGGCGAGACACCGCTGATCGTCGACCAATACGCCTCGGCCGCCGGCCAGGTAGCCGCTGGAAAACTGAAAGCGCTGGCCGTCTACGCCCATGAGCGTCTACCCAAGCTACCCAATGTACCGACCATGAAAGAGCTCGGCTATCCAGATCTGAACAGCCTCACCATCACCTGGTTCGGCCTCGTCGCGCCGCAAGGCACGCCGTCAGAGGTCATTGCGCGCCTGAACAAGGCGGTGAAAGACGCCCTGGCCAAGCCCGAAATGCAAAAAACCATGGAAAACATGGGTTTGACACCTATGCCCAGCACACCTGAGCAATTTACGACCCGCATTAGCGATACCTCGACAAACGTTCGCGCAACGATCAAAGAATCAGGCATCTCGCTGGCGGAGTAGGCATGGATGAGCTCAAAGAACTGTCGCAGATGCTGGACGCGCAGCGCGAGCGCTACACCAGCCTGAGCGACCGGATATGGGAACTGGCGGAATTGCGGTTCCAGGAAACCGAATCAGCCGCCATGCACGCCGACATGCTCGAGGCAGAAGGCTTTCGGGTACAGCGCGGCGTAGCAGGCATGCCCACTGCCTTTATCGCCGAAGCGGGCGACGGCGGCCCGGTGGTCGGTATCCTGGGCGAGTATGACGCCTTGTCGGGCATGAGCCAGGAAAGCGGTGCACTGGTCTGCACCCCCAGTACCGACATTCCAAACGGCAACGGCCACGGTTGCGGGCATCACTTGCTAGGCACTGCGGCGCATGCCGCGGTGGTGGCGGTAAAAGCGCTGCTGCAGGCGCAAGGTATGCCGGGGCGCGTGCGTTTCTATGGCTGCCCCGCTGAGGAGGGCGGTTCAGGCAAAACGTATATGGCGCGGGCGGGCCTGTTCGACGATGTCGACGCGGTTCTCACCTGGCACCCCGCGTCCTACACCGGCACCTGGACGCAATCGTCGCTGGCAAACCTGCAAGCCAGCTTCCGCTTCAAGGGTGTTGCGGCCCACGCCGCCAATGCTCCGCACCTGGGCCGCAGTGCCCTGGATGCCGTCGAGTTGATGAACGTCGGCTGCAACTACTTGCGCGAGCACATGCCATCGGACGCACGCTTTCACTATGCGGTCACCAACACCGGCGGCATGTCGCCGAACGTAGTGCAATCCGACGCCGAGGTGCTGTATTTGATCCGCGCCCCGCGCAATGAGCAAGTCGATGACCTGTATGCGCGCATACAGCGCGTGGCACAAGGCGCGGCGCTGATGACGGACTGCAAGGTCGAGATCATCTTCGACAAGGCGTGTTCCAACTATATGCCCAATCGCACGCTCAACGACGTACTTGATGAAACCCTGCGCGGGCTGGATGCGCCGCACTATTCAGAAGCAGAGCAGCAGGCCGCCCAAGGCCTGTTCGGTGTCATCAGCGACAGCGACATCGCGTCGGCCAATAGCAATCTTGGGCAGGTGTTGCGCCAGCCCAAGCCGCTATTCCAGGGCGTCGCGTCGTATAGGCGCGACGACGACCGGGTGATGTTCGGCTCCACCGATGTGGGCGATGTGAGCTGGGTGGCGCCCACGGCCCAGTTCTGGGGTGCCTGTTATGCCTACGGCACAGCTTTCCATTCGTGGCAGATGGTGTCGCAAGGGAAACAGGGCTTTGCGCACAAGGGCATGCTGTACGCCGCCAAAGCACTGGCCGCCACCGCCTACAGGCTGATGGGCATGCCCGAGACACTTGCACGCGCGAAGGCCGAACTGCAAGACGCACGCAACGGGCAGCCCTATAAATGCCCGATCCCGCCGACCATCGAACCGCGCCGGGCCTAAGCAACCGCCTCGCCCGCCGGCTTCAGCCGGCCACAGGCCCCGGCGGCGCCGGCAGTTGCACCATGTCAAGTTGTCGGTACACTTCTTCGCACACTCGCCAGAGCTCGTCGCGCGCCACTTCGCCTGAAAGCGCGTAGCCGAGCTTCCCATCGACCCAATAGAACACCCGCACGGCCCCCTCCTGGGCAAAGCGGAAAGCCGTTTGCCCGCCGCGCGCTTCACGCGTCACGTAGAGCGTCAGGCGCTGGCCCTGGCTATCACCATACATGAGCTGTGCCACTGCGCCCTGTTCGCCAGGCAGCACCCGCCCGCCCACCAGCGTGTACCCCACACTGGCCAATACAGGCACGCGCAGCGGCTCACCCAAGCGCCGGGACAGCCACCGCACCATGGCCTGCTCCTGGTCCGCCTTCACTTCGACCGGCCGGCCCATGTCGCTGGCAAACACCTGGTGCGCCACAGCCGCGCGCTGGGCCAGCCGTTCACCCTCCACCGCCGAGGCCACGGCAACTGCCTGTTGAGCGTCCCAGACCCCGCGCGCCTGCCATGCAACCAGCGCCCCAATTGCCGTGCATACCAAGCCGGCAGCCAGTGCATGCCACCATGTGCGTGCCGGCTTGCGCGCCAACGACAGTCGCAGAGGGATGGGCTCGTCCTGCACGTCGTCCAGCGCTGTGCGCAACAGTTGATTCTGCCGCCGCCACGCTTCGACCTGCGTACGCGCCGACGCATGCGTGGCAATGTAAGCCTCTACCAAGCCGCTGCGTTCGCTACCCAGTTGGCCGTCTACATAGGCATGCAGGTCGGCCTCGGTAACCGGGCCTTCGTCAGCGGGATAAGAGCCGGAATAGCGCTCATTCATATCATTTGACCCTACGCAGCATGTGGGTTTGCGCTGCTGCTGCCAAGGTAGCCCCCGCCTGGGGCTCGGCATCCATCAGCGCAGCCAGGCGCTGGCGCGCCCGCGACAGGCGCGACATTACTGTACCAATCGGTACATCGAGTACCTGCGCCGCCTCCTTGTAACTGAACGACTCGACCGCCACCAGCAGAATCACCGCACGCAACTCCGGCCCCAGCCTGATCAACAAGGCGTCGAGGTCGCGCAATTCAAGCGCATCGGACTGCGTGGGCCGTACCCAACCGTCCGGCAGATCGCCACCCGTGTCCAGCTCGACTTGCCGCTGCCGGGCACGCGCGTGATCAATAAACTGATTGTGCATGATGCTGAACATCCAGGCCCGCAGCGGCCCGCGTCGGCGCCATCGGCTATAGCCGCTCCAAGCACGCTCGAGCGTGTCCTGAACGAGATCGTCCGCCAGGTCGCGATCGCCGGTCAACCCGCGCGCGTAGCGGCGCAGGCTGGGGATGCAGGCGGTGATCTGGGCGGCAATCTCGTCAGACATGGCTCAACGCGTGATGTGATGTGCAATCAGGGCTTGACCACGTGCCAGACATCCTTGACGTTGTCGCCTTTTTTATCGCCTGGTTTCGCGTCGTTCTTGAACAGATACAGCGGCATGCCCTTGTATGTCCACTGGCTGGTGCCATCCGTGCGCATAATCGTGGACCAATCCCCCTGCACCGCGGCGCCCGCCTCGGCCTTGAAAGGCGGCCAGTTCGTCGCGCACTGATCATAGCAGGCACTCGTGCCGCTGCCCGCCTTGTCTTTGTCGAAGGTGTACAGCGTCATGCCTTTCGCGTCGGCCAGCACACCGTCGTGAGTCTGTGCCGGTGCCTGGGCGTAGGCCGCGCCTGCCGTCATGGCGGCCGCAGCCAGAAGGGACATCAAAACGCGTGAAGTTGTCATGGTAAATCTCCTCATGAGGGTGGTTAGTATCAGGGTAGACGGACTGTCCCGCTGTTTTATTCCAACTGGTCGTCATTAATGACCATCCTGACACCCCGACTGCACCGATCAGCATACTGAATGCCCGAACGTGAGAGGCGGGACGCGACTGGTTTCGGGCAGCGGGAATTCTGATGTAATCACCGCCGTTTAACCGGTGCCAGCCCCGTCGTTCCTCGTGACATACTGTCGCCATCCGTTTCTGGAGCATCCATCCCCAGGAGTGATGTCATGCCAACCGTACCCTTCAAGCAAGTGGACGTTTTCACACATATGCCGTTCAGTGGCAACCCCGTCGCCGTGATCCTGGGCACAGACGGGCTCGACTCAGTTCGGATGCAGCAGATCGCGCGGTGGACCAACCTTTCGGAGACCACCTTCGTCATACCGCCTGCCGACCCGAAGGCCGACTATGGCGTTCGCATCTTTAGCCCCGGCGGCGAGCTGCCTTTTGCAGGGCACCCCACTATCGGCACCGCACATGCGCTGCTTGAGGCAGGCCTGGTCACCGAACATGACGGCATTCTGGTTCAGCAAAGCGCCATCGGGTTGGTTGCGCTGAGCATCCGGCGCCGTCATGGCGGGCGGCGCGTCATCGCCTTCGACCTGCCAGCGGCCAGCTTCACATCGCTGGGCCTGGAACACATCAGCCAACTCGATGCTGCACTCGGAAATGCCGTTCAGCGCACGCCGGCGCCACGCATTGTCAATGTCGGGCCGCGCTGGCTGGTTGCCCGGCTGGATACCGCCGCCGATGTACTGGCCTGCCGCCCCGACTTCCGGGCCATCGACGCTCTTTGCGTGGCCGTGGGCGCGAGCGGCGTCACCCTTTTCGGCGACTACCCACCCGGCGCGCGCGTCCATATCGAAGTCAGGTCATTCGCTCCTGGCCAGGGCGTCAACGAAGACCCTGTGTGTGGCAGCGGAAACGGCTGCGTGGGCGCCTTCATCCATACCACCGGCCTGCGCCACTACGGAAACGCCATTATCGCCTCCCAGGGCGCCGCGCTGGAACGCAACGGGCACATAGAGATCGATATCGACGGCAGCACCATACGCGTCGGCGGCAGTGCAGTCACCTGCATAGACGGCCATATCAACACAGCATGACAAGCCGTGCCCGACACATACTCACGTACTCCCTTCGCATGCGGGCTCCGGAACTTTTACCCAATCGATCCCGCTGCCGCTGCTTCGACCGCACCCGCCGCACAAGCAGGCCCACGCCCTCCTCGCCCCGGATCAACCACACGTGCCCGCCAGGGCCTTCGCCGCTCCGCGCAAGCTGCGTCCGCTGCAAAGTTTGTCAGCATAGATACGCGGAATAGTGTAGAATCTTGCTCTTTGTTGAGGGCAATGCCCTCGCAACCACAACAAGCTCGTGTACCTCTGCGTACATATCGGCTTATCTCATCTGCGGCGCAATGGCAGAGTGGTTATGCAGCGGATTGCAAATCCGTGTACCCCGGTTCGATTCCGAGTTGCGCCTCCAGTATTCATGCGGGTTTCCAGAAATTTAATAAATTTCCCCACCTCGCAAAACACAGATCAGGCCCACCATCAAGCGGCTTTTTTCGTCTGCCTACACAACGAACTCTCGGCAGAGTTCTTGGCCTTGAAGCCGTGTGCCGCCGGTACGCGTTGTGAATGCCATAAGCGCAAGCACCGACGAATGCTTCAGTTTTAGTATATCGGCCCAAACGAGAACCCAAACCCCGCTTTGCTTTCAATTAAACGTTAGGATAATTGGGATAAAGCGAGTACTGTGTGGAAGTGTGGCCCATTGCCACGTCTGCATACTTAATGCCCCTCGCGCAGTAGACCTGCTTAAAGCTCTTCTCATCGGCAGGGACGATACCATCTAGCAGAACCGATACCAGCGCCCTGCAAGAGCTTCCGGAGATTCTAATGCTATCAAGCCGTCACAACCTCGGCTTAGCCCCGCGATTTCAGTGCGCATCCAATAATATGGACAACCCGCCCGCCCCGCCTTCGCCCTCGGATGAAGATATCCGTGATCGAAAACACGCGGAGGTTCGTAAGCACATAGTCCGACTGCTAAAACAGAGGTTCCCGCACCTTCCTTATTGATAAGGTTTGCAGGGCCCGCAGCCAACAAAAAAGCCCCCGTTTTGGGAAACACCCTATCAAGGTGCTACCGCAAAACGGGGGCTTTATTTCAGGCGTTAAGCCTTAGACAGCCTGTATCGACTTGGCTTGAGGGCCTTTGGCGCCCATGCCGGAAACGAACGAAACGCGCTGGTTTTCTTCCAGGCTTTTATGGCCGTCGCCGATAATTTCGGTGTAATGCGCAAAAACGTCTTTACCACCAGATTCGGGCGAAATAAACCCGAAACCCTTTTCGTTATTAAACCATTTGACGATGCCAAACTCTTTTTGACTACTCATTTTTAACTCCTGTTGATGTGAGCAAAGTGCTCGAGCAGGTCACCAGGCGTAAAAATGCAAAAATTGGCACACGTTGAAGTGCTAACTGTTCCAAATGAACTTACCTAAATAATTACCTGCAGTTACTAGAGTAGGCTTAATAAAGAGCGCGGTCAATCTAAATTGTGTAAATATTTGATTTTTTTATAAAAAACCACATACGACAATTCAACCACACACGACAATTCTTTCGCACCCGATCGGGCGGCTTTCAGAGTGCGTTCGGCGGCGTTGTTGTCTGTCAGGGCTTGCGCGCTTTCAACGGACATGTATTCAAACCCAGAATACTGTACGCCGGGCACGTACCCGCGAAGCCCGTAAACAAGGGCACGACGCCGATCCAGCCCCACCATCCGACGGTGCCGGTGGCCGCCAGCCCGATCAGCACTAGGCCAACGATAATGCGCAAGGCGCGGTCTATACCACCGATGTTGGTTTTCATAGCGACTCCCACTTGAATAAAGTGCCGGTTCGACGGCAAACAGGTTATATCTCGCGCGCAAGCGCCGCGGCCGCTACTCTGGCCACGCCAGCCCCCTCCCCCGAAATCTCGGAACAACAACAAAGGTGGGAGAAAACGCAAACAACGTCCAGTTCTCAAAGCGCTATCCACGTTCATGCATTAAACGCCAGGCATTAGCACCGAACGTTGATGTAAATCAGCTTTGTTTATATTAATTCAGATTAATCTAATATTGAAGCTTTTTGTAATATTCAAAGTGGCGGGAGGGCGAAATGACGACCGAATCAAAACGTACGGACGCCTCGGCACATGCCGGCGGCCCGACAGGACAGCATCCCGATCGCCGCCGGCGGGCATTGTTGACGCTGGGTGCCGCTACCGCATTGGGAGTGGTGATCGGCCCGGCACACGGGGGCGCGGTTGACAAAATCAAGACCCCGGCGCGCATCGTGATCGTCGGGGCCGGTGCCGCGGGGCTGGCGACCGCATCGCAACTGGCGCAGCGTCTGGACGGCGCGGCAATCACGCTGGTGGACGCCCGCAAAACACATCTTTACCAACCGGGCTTTACCCTGGTGGGTGCTGGCATCAAACCGGTCAGTTATGTCGCAACGCAGACCCGCGAATATATCCCTTCAGGCGTTGAGTGGGTTCAGGAGCAAGCCGCGGAAATCGATCCCGAGGCAAGCAAAGTTGTCACGGAAAACGGCACAGTCATTCCCTACGATTATCTTGTGGTCGCCACCGGTATGGAGCTGGACTACAGCCAGATTCAAGGGATGGACACCAGCCTCATCGGAAAAGGCGGCATCGGCAGCATCTACCACGGCCCTGAAGCGGCTGCGTCGACATGGCGCGCCATGTCGGCGTTTGCCAGCAAAGGCGGCCGCGGTGTATTCCTGCGACCGGACACCGAAATGAAATGCGCCGGTGCGCCCCTGAAGTACACCTTCATCACAGAAGACTATCTAACCCGCCGAGGCGCGCGGAGCAAGGCGGAAGTTGTCTATAACGCGCACAACAATGCCTTGTTCAGCGTGCCTATTGTGTCTGAGAAAGTCCGCATGCTTTATCAGGCGCGGGATATCAAGGTCAACTATCAGCGCGTGCTGCAGGCCATTGATCCCGGCAGGCGCATTGCCACTTTCCGCACGCCCGACGGCGCGGAAGAACAAGACTACGACTTCATCCACGTAATCCCGCCGATGCGCGCGCCGAAAGTTGTGCGCAACAGCCCATTGCCATGGCGCGAAGGTGCTTGGGCGGAGCAAGGCTGGATGGAAGTGGACAAAGGCACGCTGCGCCACCTCCGCTACCCCAATGTATTCGGCGTGGGGGATGTTGCCGGTGTGCCCAAAGGCAAAACAGCAGCCAGCGTGAAGTGGCAAGCGCCCGTCGCGGTAGATCATCTGATCGCCGACATACAGGGCCGACAATCCAGCCTGGTCTATACCGGCTACACATCGTGCCCCCTGATTACCCGGTTGGGGCGCGCCATGCTGGTGGAGTTCGACTACCAGAACAACCTGGTCCCTTCGTTTCCCGGCATTGTTGCGCCGCTGGAGGAGTTGTGGGTCACCTGGGTCATGAAAACCATGGGGCTGAAGCCCACCTATCTTGCCATGCTGCGCGGGCGCGCATAACGAGGATCCACCATGAAAGAACTTGATCCGCTTATTCTTCTGGCGGTATTCCAGGAGATGTTGGGGCCATTGCTGTGGATACTGATCGCCATCATCGTGCTGGGGCTGACCGCCTTTGTTGCACTGCTGTTGACAGAGCGCCGGTTTGTGTCGGGCAGGCTGGTACGCGCGCAGGCGGGGGGCGTGATCGGCGGAATACTTGCACTCGTTCTGAAGGCACGCGTGTCTTCATCAGGTTTTACCGATGCAGGGGGGCCGATCGACTGGCTGCTGATCGCCTCTGTTTTTGGCGTGGGGCTGATCGGATCAACAGTTCTTCTCTATACACTGGCCGGCTGGTGGGTTCGCCTGAGGCAGCGTTGCGCGCCGCAGGCACGCACCATACCAGGCCGGATATGACGCGAGATATGACAGCGGGCTATATCCACCTGCAATATCGGTAGTTCGGCTATCCGGCGCTGTTCTCTACAATTTGCGGGACTTCAACAACCAGGCGCAGTCCATGTCCCGCCTCTTTGCCGAACTGTTTTTCGTCGCCTTCAGTGAAACGCTGCTGATGGTGTCTGTCGCCGGGCTGGCCGGCTTGCTGCTGGGCGCTCCCTTGGGATGGGCAATGTATGCGACGAGCCGGCACAACGAAACCGCGAAGCGGCCCTGGCGGGTGATACTGCTTGCCGCCTATGTGGCGCACGCATTGCGCGCAACGCCTTCCATCATCATTCTGGCGACAGCCATCCCACTGTCTCATCTGCTTGCTGATGCGGTGACGGCGTTGAGTGCGACCCTGCTTCCGCTCGTCCTGATCGCCGCGCCGTTCATGGCCCGCCAGACTGAGACAGCACTGCGCCAAGCCAGGGCGCGCCTGCCAAACGAAATTCCTAGCACCCCTCGCGCGCTCATCAGCACAGCCGCACCCGGCATTGCCGTGGGCCTTGGGCTGACACTGGCCAGCCTGGTCGGCTACGCCGCCCTGGCAGGCGCATTGGCTGGCACTGGGCTGGGAGGGTTCGGTTTTCACCATGGCTATCAGGAATTTCGGCCGCTCGTGCTGCTGACGGTTGCCGCAACCTTGCTCGTATTGGCCGAAACAGGCCAGGTACTCGGCTATGCATTGGCACGCCGCCTGGGCGGCACACAGGCGCGCAATCGCGCACTTCCTTTTGGTGTCACGCGCGGCCGTTGAGCACCTCTTCAACAACCGGCCTGCGCAGCGTTTACGACGCGAACCGCGCAGCGTCTTCTTGGGAGTAGCCCAGCTCGCGCAGCACCTGTGCGGTATGCTCGCCCAGTAGCGGCGGCGCCAGCCGTATGCCGCCCGGAGATGCAGACAGCCGCATCGCAACATCCGGCATATGCAGCGCACCTTCAGTGCGATGCTCCACCGTCCTGAAAAACCCACAATCGGCGAGATGAGGGTCGTGCCAGACAGCCTCCAGGTCATTGATGGGCCCTGCGGGAATATCCGCCTGTTCGCACTTGGAGAGCCATGCGGCCGTCGTGTCCGTCATCAGGCGTGGCTGCATCTGCGCATGGAGCGCATCCAGATTGGTCATCCGGCTGCCGATGGTGGCAAACCGCGCATCGTCCGCCAGCGCATCCAGACTGAGCATCGCAAACAGCCTGCGCCATTGCGCATCTGTATTGGCAATAATGCATATTGCGCCGTCGCGCGTGTCAAAAGGGCGATGGTTTGGGCTGAACGCACGCGGATACCCCAACGCAGGCTCCTGGCCCGGGGGTGCAGGGAACACACCATCCGCCATGTGTTCGAGCATATTGAAGGCGACCATGGATTCAAGCATAGGTACCACCACCTCCTGCCCCTTGCCCGACCGCTCGCGATGCAACAGCGCCGTCACGATAGCCGAATAAAGAAAGACGCCGCACAGCTTGTCGGTGAGCAACATAGGCGCATAGGCAGGCACGCCGTGCGCGCGCTGGTTCAAACCGGCGATACCCGATAAGCCTTGAATCACATCGTCGTAGGCAGGCCGGTCAAAGTACCGACCCCCGGCGCCAAAACCTTGTGCCGATGCGTGTACCAGCCTGGGATACTTGGCCCCCAGGCGCGCATAGTCCAGCCCCAGCCGGGCTGCGGCGCCGGATCGCATGTTGTGAACAAAAACATCGGCACTCGCAAGCAGGCGATCAAGTACCGCCTGCGCATCGGGCTGTTTGAGATCAAGCACGACGCTGCGCTTGTTGCGGTTCAGGTTGAGAAAGAATGATCCCATTTTTCCCGATTTTCGCTCGCCTATGCCGCGGGTCGGATCCCCTTCGGGCGGCTCGATCTTGATGACGTCCGCCCCCATGTCACCGAGCATCTGGGTCGCCACAGGCCCGAAAACAAAGTTGGAAACATCCACCACGCGCAGCCCCTGCAATGCCCCTGTCGTCACCCGTCGCCTCCTATTCGTTTGCTCGTTGACAAAATAATACCACGTAGTATTATTAATTAATAAATGCCAAATCACCGCTCAACGTCAAAGGCGTTCAGCGCCTTTTCCAGGGGACAAAAACATGACATTGCCACTGAAAGGCATACTCGTCGTCGCAATCGAACAAGCTGCCGCAGCCCCCTATGCCTCATCGCGCCTCGCAGACGCCGGGGCACGGGTCATCAAGATAGAGCGGCCGCAGGGCGATTTTGCACGCGGCTACGATTCCGCGGTAAACGGCGACAGCACCTACTTTGTCTGGCTCAATCGCGGCAAGGAATCCATTGTCCTGGATTACACCAAACCCGATGATGCCGAGCTGCTGCAGCGCCTGATCGGCAAAGCCGACGTGTTGATCCAAAACCTGGGACCGGGCGCGGCCGAACGCGCGGGCTTCGGCTGGCGCGCGATGCGCGAAAAACATCCCCGCCTCATTACCTGCGACATCACCGGCTATGGTGAACAAGGCCCCTATGCCGCCATGCGCGCTTACGACCTGCTGGTACAGGCGGAAACCGGCATCGCATCCGTCACCGGCACCCCCGAGGCACCGGGGCGAATCGGCGTTTCGGCCTGCGATATCGGTACAGGCATGTATGCGCACGCGGCCATCCTTGAAGCGCTGATTCAGCGCGGCATCACCGGCCAGGGTAGCGCTATTCATGTGTCGCTCTTCGACGCCATGAGTGACTGGATGTCCGTACCACTGCTGCATTATGACTATGCGGGCACCGTCTGGCCGCGTGTCGGCCTGGCGCACCCCACCATCGCCCCTTATGGCGCGTTCGAGGTGGGCGGCGCGACCGATCAGGCTGCCACACTGCTGATCGGCATCCAGAATGACGGTGAGTGGTTGAGGTTTGCGAACGACGTGCTGGAGCGCCCCGAGCTGGGGGCCGACACGCGCTACGCCACAAATGGCCTGCGTGTCCAGAACAAGCAGAAACTCGACCAAACGCTGTCAACCATACTGTCCGGCATCAGCGCACAGGTTCTGCGCGAGCGCATGATGCGCGCCGGCGTCGCATTCAGTCATTTGAACGACGTCAGTGGGCTGTCCAAGCACCCGCACCTGCGCCGCGCCACAGTCTCGACCGTGCACGGTGAGGCACGGATCGTGGCGCCGCCGGCGCAGTTCCGCGACAATCCGCGCCAACTTGGCCATGTACCCGGAATCGGCGAACACACAGCAGCCATCCGCCAAGAATTTTCTGCATCGTCCCCTGTCTCCCACGGCCAAGGAGACTGACACGTGGCCAGAAAACGCCTGTCAGGAACCCCAGAGGGCGAAGAAAAGCGCCTGGGCATATTGGATTCCGCCGCGTCAGTCTTCATGCGCAAAGGCTTTGCCGCCACGTCGCTGGACGACATCAGCGAGGCCTACGGGGCCACCAAAGGCATCATCTATTACCACTTTCGCAACAAGACGGTGCTGTTCTATGAGGTGCTGCGCCGCGCCATGGCGCTTACCCGCGCAGCCATCGAACCCGCTGCGACGGGAGAAGGCAGCGCCCGTACACGCCTCTATGCCATGGCGTTCGCGCACACGCTGCTGATCATGGAACACCTCGATTACCTGCGGGTATCCGGGCTGGGCGCGCAGCTTCATACCAGCGGCCGCATGAGCGACAACGAACGTGCGGAAATGGCGCAAATAACGGCCATGCGGGACGACAACGAGCAGCTCTATCTGCACGTGCTAGAGGAAGGCATCGCCGCGGGCGAGTTCCGGCCCTGCAACGCGCGCATCGCGGTCAAGCCGCTGCTCGGCGCCCTGAACTGGACCTCTCGCTGGTATCGCCCCCGCGAACACGAAACCCGACGGGATCGCGAAGCCATTGCAAAAGACATCGCCGAGTTTGCAGTCAGCGCCCTTCTTCCTGGAACAACACCCAAGTCATGAAAATCATCACTGAAAAAAACGGGCCGGTCACCACGATCATCATCAACCGCCCAGAGGTCAGGAACGCGCTCGACAAAGAAGCCACCGTGCTATTGGCCCAAGCCTTCCGCGATTTTGAACAGGACGAAAGCGCGCGCGTGGCAGTGCTTTGCGGCGCCGAAGGCGCATTCTGCGCAGGCGCCGACTTGAAAGAGTTGGCCACTGGCGAGCAGTACGAAGCATGGGCAGGTGCGGATGGGCCGCTGGCGCGCCCCGCGACCAAACCCGTCATTGCCGCCGTGTCAGGCCACGCCTGCGCGGGTGGGTTAGGCGTTGCCTTATGGTGCGATATCAGAATCGCCGAACAGTCCGCCTCTTTTGCCGTATTGTCCCGGCGCTGGGGTGTGCCCATGAGCGACGGCACAACAGTACGCCTGTCGCGCATCATCGGACGGGGCCGCGCACTGCACATGCTGCTGGCGGCTCGCCCGGTCAACGCCGATGAAGCGCTGGCATATGGGCTTGTCACGCAGATCGTTCCAGATGGCCGCGCACGCGCCGAGGCGGAAGCACTGGCCAACACCATCGCAGGTTTTCCCCCTATCGCCATGCAGTCGGATCGCCAGTCGGCCTACGAGCAGGAAGATATGCCAATGGCTGCGGCGCTCATCCGCGAAGCCGCCCTCGCTCAAGATGCCAAGGCAAGGGAGGCGCAGGCGGGCGCGCAACGCTTTGCGCAGGGCGCCGGACGGCACGGGAGCATACGATGAAAGCCGTTGTTTGCGCCGGATTCGGCCTTGACCACGCCGCCGTGCGAGAGGTTGGCACGCCGTCGCTCAGCGACGACGGCGTATGCATACACGTCAAATCCTGCGGCGTCAGCTTTGCCAACCTGCTGGTGATCGAAGGCAAACACCAAAACCGCTGGGAGCCGCCCTTCACGCCGGGTACCGAAGTGGCTGGCATTGTACTAGCGTGCGGTGCCCAGGTACGGCATGTCAACCCTGGAGACCGCGTCGTTGCCGGCGTACGCACCGGAGGTTACGCGGAACAGGTCGTCGCACCTGAAAGCACTGTCTTCAAGCTTCCCGACGCGGTTGACTTTGATGCGGCGGTGCATTTTCCCACCATCTATGCCACGGCGTACGCCGCCCTGATCTGGCGCGCCGCACTCCAGCCCGGCGAAACACTGCTTGTGCATGGCGCCGCTGGCGGCAGCGGCCTCGCGGCCATCGAGATTGGCAAGATTCTCGGCGCCCGTGTCATCGCTACCGCTGGCGGCGCGGACAAGGCCAAGGCCGCCAGCGAGCATGGCGCCGATATCGCCATCGACTACCGTACACAAGATTGGCGCGCCGCTGTGCTCGAAGCAACCGGAGGACGCGGCGCCGATGTCATCTTCGACCCGGTCGGCGGCACAACCTTCAATACATCGCTGCGCTGCATCGCCCCTGACGGCCGCATTATCCCCATCGGCTTCGCAGGCGGCGAAATCCCCCAGATCCCCGCCAATATCGTGCTGGTCAAAAATATCACCGTGATCGGTTTGTATTGGGGGTACTACATGGGCTGGGCCCGCCAGCGCCCGCTGCCGGGCACCGAAGCGCGCGTGCGTGAAGCCTTCACGGAACTGCTGGGCTGGGCTGCGCAAGGCCGGCTCAAGCCCAGCACATTCGCCGTTTATCCGCTTGCGGACTTTCGCGAGGCCTTGGCGGCGCTGGCCGGCCGCCACGTAATCGGCCGCATCGCGCTGCGGCCCTGACCGGCACAGCAGCCGGAACCCCTAGCCTCAAAAGATTCAGAACCCACTGAGCATCAAACCAAAGAGAACAGGAGACAAACTCATGAAACTACGCATTTTAGGTGCGACACTGCTAGCCTCCGTCGGCCTGCTGGCCGGCATGCCATCAGCTAGTGCGGCATATCCCAAACAACCGCTCAAGCTCGTTGTACCCTACCCTCCGGGTTCGGGCACGGACACTATTGCGCGTTATGCCGCCGCCAAGCTGGAAAGCAAGCTCGGGCAGCCCGTCATCGTGGAAAACAAGACAGGTGGCAACGCAATCATTGCGGCAGAAGCCGTCATCAGGAGCAAGCCCGACGGCTATACCCTGCTCTGGGCGGCCAACGGCCCCGTCACCACTAACGTCGCGCTCTACAAGAAGCTCTCGTACGATCCAATAACCGACTTGGCGCCCGTGGCCCGCCTGGCGTTCTCGCCCATGGGTGTTTATGTGCCTGCCACATCCAAGTTTTCCAGCGCCCAGGCGCTGTTCGAGGCGGCCAAGCAGACTCCGCCGACGCTCAACTACGGGAGCGGCAGCGCAACCTACAACATCGCCACTGAGTGGCTAATGTCGCTCGTTGGCGGGCACGCCAACGCCATCAATTACAAGGGCAGCGCGCCTACCATCTCCGATCTGGCCGGCGGCCAAACCGATTTCGCCATCGTCGAATACAGTGCGGGCCTGCCGCTGGTAAAGGCAGGAAAGATAAAACTGCTCGCCGTCACATCCGACCAACGCATGCCGTCGGCACCCGATACGCCAACAGTACAGGAACTCGGCTATCCCGACTTCTTCCAGGTGGCCTGGTGGGGAGTATTCGCGCCTGCCGGCACGCCCGCCCCGATCATCAGCACGCTGGAACACGCACTGCTCGCCATTTTCACTGATAAAGAAACCGAAGCTTGGTTGCTTGAGCGCAACTTCAGCACCTTCACCGGCACCGGGCAGGAGCTGAACGCGTTCCAGAAGAAAGAAATCGAGCGGGAGCGCAGGCTGGTCAAGCAGTTCAATATCCCTCAACTCTGACCTTTCGCGCCGATCGCCCGCGCTTATGCGCCGCGCCTGCGGATACCTCATCTATACTTGGTATCTATGCAACTGCGTGCCGTGCCGCCCCACAAGGCGGCGCGGCAACACATCATGGACAAGACCGTACTCGATGCCATGGCGCGCTGGCCAAATGTGCCGGACGTTTACGGCTGGCTCTCACTGAATGAACACGGGCACTGGCGCCTGCATCCACTTGGCGACGCGCTACGCGCGGACGCAGCCACTGGCACTATACCGATGGGCGAGGCCATTACCAGCCCGCCGATTCTGCAGTTCATCAGCCGCAATTATGCCTGTGACGCCCAAGGACAATGGTTTTTCCAAAATGGCCCCCAACGCGTCTATGTACGGCTGGACGCCGCTCCCTTCATCCTGCACACCGCCGGCAATCATGGCAGCAATAGCGGGGGCGCCCCGCCGCTGCGTACGCAGAACGGCCTTGATGCGGGGCGGGTCCGGCGCTGGTTGCTGGCCAGCGATGGCCGCCTGTATGCCGACGCTGACGCCGGCCCGGGGCTGATCGAAGGCCGTGACCTGGAAGCGGTACTCGACCGGCTGCGTACGCCTGACGGCGCAGCCCTGCTGGATACGCTGGACGGCGACACATCACACGCAACACGCATCATGATCCTGTCGCAGGATGCCGCGGGCGTCGAGCCCACCGCATGCCCAGCCATAGCACGCAACGTACCCCCGTCTGCGCCCGGGCTTACCGCACAAGGCGGCGCGAAGCAAGGCGCCGTACGGGTGCCCCTGGACTTCTGCCCGGCCGACGATGTGCCCGCGCAACTCGGGTTCGTCCGCTATCCCCGCCCCCCGGCATCCTGACATGCCTCGGGCCATTGGTTAGAATCTGCGGATGACATCGCACGCACCCAATTTCTATTTCCCGGCACCCCGCAAGCAGACGTTCTGCAGCCAATGCGGGGCGCGGCTTACCCGGCGCGTTCCGCCAGACGACAACCGCGAACGCGATGTCTGCGAGAACTGCGGCGCGGTGCATTACCAAAACCCGCGCAATGTCGTGGGTGTGCTGCCGGTATGGAACGATAAGGTGCTGCTATGCCGCCGCGCAATCGAGCCACGCGCCAACAAATGGACACTACCGGCCGGCTTTATGGAGTTGGGCGAAACCACTGCCCAGGGCGCCATGCGCGAAACCCAGGAAGAAGCCGGCGCCCAGATCGAGCTGGGCCCGCTCTACACCGTAATTGATGTGCCGCACGCCGAGCAGGTACACTTTTTCTACCTGGCCAACGTGCTCAGCGAAGAGCTCTTCCCCGGCCCCGAAAGCCTTGAGGCGGCCTTTTTCAGCATCGATGACATCCCCTGGGGCGAACTCGCATTCCGGACCATCGTCACCACGCTCGAACACTACGTGGCCGACCGGCGCACTGGCAACTTCCCCATTCATTTTTACGACATACCCTATCCGCCCCCGAAGTGACAAGGCACTGCCATGGGCACCCTGACCTGGCTCGAAGACAACACTCCGTTTCCACCCGTCCACCAAGCCCTGCCTGAAGGGCTGCTTGCCGCAGGCGGTGATCTCTCCGTAGCACGATTGCGCGAAGCTTATCGGCACGGGATATTTCCCTGGTTCAATGAAAATGACCCGGTGCTGTGGTGGAGCCCCGACCCGCGCATGGTGCTGGCCTGTGAAAACCTGCGCATCTCGCATTCCCTGTCCAAGCGATTGCGCCAGATCGCCCGCACCGAACGCCAACCAGATGCCCACATCCGCATCCTGACCGACACCGCCCTGCCGGACGTGCTGACAGGCTGTGCCGGCCACCGGCGCGACCAGCACGGCACCTGGATCTCACCCTATGTCAAGCAGGCGTACCTGGTCTGGGCCGAAGCCGGTGCGGTGCACAGCGTGGAAACCTGGATCGATGGCCAGTTGGCCGGCGGCTTGTACGGTATCTGTATGGGGCGTTTTTTCTTTGGCGAATCCATGTTCGCACGTACGACCGATGCCAGCAAACTGGCCCTAGCCTATCTTGTGCGCTTTCTGCTGGCCAACGACATTCATCACATAGACTGCCAGCAACAGACCCGGCATCTGGCCACGATGGGCGCCCGTCCACTGTCGCGCGATGCGTTTATGGCTCTCCTTGCGGCGTCGGTGGACCTGCCCGCGCCGCACTGGACGGCGGGGCAGTTGCTGCACGACGGCACCCTGGTACCCCATAAGCCCCCAGCCGTGGAGCAAGCGCAAGGGACAACCGCGGGCGCCCTTGCGCCGCCCGCCTGAAAGGCCGGATAATGGGCTGAACGCATCTGCGCACGCATGCCCGCCATGACACATCTGACCGAACCCGGCCTGCACACGCTGCAGTTCTACGCAACAGCCATCTATCCCTGCAGCTATCTGCCCGGCTTCGATGCGCGGTCGCAAGTGGCAGCGCCCACACACCTCATCGACAGCCATGTCTACTCGGGCCTGGTCAACCAAGGCTTCCGGCGCAGCGGCCTGTTCACCTACCGTCCGCATTGTGATCACTGCCAGGCCTGCCTGCCTATCCGCGTCAACGTGGCGCGCTTCCATCCCAACCGTTCGCAGCGGCGCAGCGCCCGCCTTCATGGCGACCTGGTCGCGCGCGAAATGCCGCTGCACTGGAATGCCGAGCACTTCGATCTCTACCAGCGTTACCAGGCCGCACGCCACCCTGGCGCGGGCATGGACGAAGACAGCCACGTACAGTACACCCAGTTCCTGCTGACCAGCCGTGTAGATACGCGCCTGATCGAGTTCCGCCAGCCCGGCGGCGAACTGCGTATGGTATCCATCGTCGATATACTCGACAATGGCCTTTCGTCGGTCTATACGTTTTTTGATCCGGACGCAGCCGGCGGGCTGGGCACGTATGGCGTGCTATGGCAGATCAATCACTGCCGCACATTGGGCCTGCCCTGGCTGTACCTGGGATACTGGATCGCGCAAAGCCGTAAAATGGCATACAAATCGCAATATCGCCCCGCGCAGATATTGCAAGATGGCAATTGGGTCGACCTCAGCATCGCGCAAACTGCGCAACGCGCGGGTGCAAGTGCTCAATCAATATAAACACCGCCCCTCTCCGCTCATACCCCATGTCACTGTTATTCAATACCTACGGCCTGGCGCGCCAGGCCCTGTTTACGCTTGACGCCGAAAAGGCACACGAACTCACACTGGCCGCCCTCAAGCGCGCCTACGATTGCCGCCTGACGCGCGGCTTGCTCTCCTCGCACCCTCAAAAGCCAATTACGCTCATGGGGCTCGCGCTGCGCAATCCTGTCGGGCTGGCCGCGGGCCTGGACAAAAATGGCGAATACATCGATGCCCTGGCCAACCTGGGCTTTGGCTTCGTCGAAGTCGGTACCGTCACCCCCAAGCCACAAGCCGGCAATCCGCGCCCGCGCATGTTCCGCCTGCCGCGCGAACAGGCGCTCATCAATCGCATGGGTTTCAACAATCAGGGCCTGTCCGCGTTCATCGACAACGTCCGGCGCAGCCAATGGCGCAGCCAGGGGGGCATACTCGGCCTGAATATCGGCAAGAACGCCGCCACGCCCATCGAACAGGCGGTGGATGACTACCTGACCGGCCTGGAAGGCGTCTACCCTTACGCCGACTACGTCACCGTGAATATATCGTCGCCCAACACCAAGAACCTGCGCGCACTGCAAGGGCAGGACGAGCTCTCGGCTTTGCTGGCCGCCTTGCGCGACAAGCGCACCGCACTGCAGGCACAGCACGGGCGCCGGGTGCCGCTCGTGGTCAAGATCGCACCGGATCTGGAAACACACCAGATCGATGCCATCGCCGACGCGCTGACAAAATACGAGATGGACGGTGTCATTGCCACCAATACCACACTATCGCGCGATGCCGTGCAAGGCCTGCCCTACGCCAACGAAGCCGGCGGGCTCTCTGGCCCGCCAGTACATGAGCGCTCGCTAGTCGTCATTGCCCGCCTGCGTGCCCAGCTCGGGCCCGGCTTCCCCATCATCGGAGTAGGCGGCATCGTATCGGGCAAGCAGGCCCGTGAAAAAATCCAGGCCGGCGCCAACGCCGTCCAGCTATACACTGGCCTGATCTATCGCGGCCCGGAGCTCATCCAGGAGTGCGTGCGCGCGCTGTCGTAAACGGCAAATTGAAGCCTGGGCCGTACCATGCAGGCCTGCACACCGCATGGCGCGCATAGCGCCACCTGCGCCCGGTGTCGATATCGCCCGGCCTGAACGCCAGCCCGCCCACTTAATCTACCCCCTGAAGCTGGCGCCATGCCTAGCTTCAGGGGGTAGATTAAGTGGGCGGGTGTGGTAAAGCTTAAACCGCTGGCTGCCGCCGTGTTGTGCGGCAGCCAGCGCGCCAGGCGCTTGCCTTAGGCGGTGGTGCGGCGCGCAGCGCGCGGCGCTGCCTTGGACGCGGCGGCGGCGGCGTCAGAGGCAACCTTGGCGGCGGCGGCAATATTGGACTCAGCCGCGTCGGCAGCCTGACGGGCGGCCTTGACAGCGGTGTCGTAGGCGTTCTGGGCGGTGGCCACAGACGTCTTTACCAGGGCAATAGCGCCTTCGGAGCCGGTAGGCGCGTTCTTGGCGTACTCGTCCAATACTTCGCTGACCTGCTGTTGATTGCGGGCGATCTGATCTTCGGCCAGTTTGGCCAGATCGACTTGGACGCCATTCAGGATGTCGTAGACATGCTTGCTGTAGGCCAGGGCCTTTTCAGCGGTAGGCTGAGCGAGGGCCGAGGTAAAGGCAAGCGCTTCCTGGGGGTCTTTGAGTTCGATGGCCTGTTGGGTCTTTTCGGTGGCTTCGTCCAGCGAAGCCTTGATGACTTTAAGGTTCAGGTCGATCAGCTTTTCGAAGCCGGTGAACATGGCGCCTTGGGCAGCCAGCAGATTGTTCAACGAAATCTTGTGGCCATTCAGGATCTGTTCGGGGATTGCGCTCATGATGATTTCCTTGCAAGAGTGCGCCGCCGGGGGGGCGGACAGATAAGGGTTGAAACGAGGTTCTAACCAATAATTAAAAAGGAAGCGTAGGCTCGGCGCGCGAGCTGGGCCTGGACATCAGACCCTCACCGAACGATTGAGGCCTACATATGCTGCATTGCACAATTGATATTCTACAGTGCTGCGGCCTGATGTCAAGCATTTTGTTGCGTCGCAGCATCCTGCTCTGTTTATTGTTTTTCTGACCAGCGTAGCGCGACGATCAGACATTTTTATGACACCAGACATTAACCCCAGGCTGATCCCCGGAACTGATGGCCATCACGGCCGGCCAAGCCAGCATTCATGCGGTTCGTGCCGCCGCATACAGACAATCCCGTATAGACGCCGACGGGTCTTTTCCCCTAGCATCCGCTCCGGCTGTCGCCGCTCCCTCAACAGGATGGAAGCATGCAACGGCCCTTGAACCACAGTAATGGAGACACCATGAAACCCTTCACCCTGACGTTCGGTTCCGCCCTGTTTTTTACTGCAATGATAGGCGCGGCTCCGGCACAGGCGGCCGACTACCCGGAACGGCCCATCAATATGGTTGTACCGTTCTCGGCAGGCGGGCCTACCGACAACGTCGCACGCTCCCTGGGCGAGGCCATGCGCCCCACGCTGGGCGAAACTGTCGTAGTCGAAAACAAGGCCGGCGCGGGCGGTACGATCGGCACCAGCCAGGTGGCACGCGCCAAGCCGGACGGCTACAGCATTCTGCTGATGCACATCGGCTTTTCCACCGCCCCTTCGCTGTACAAAAACCCCGGCTACGATCCCAACACCAGTTTCGAGCCCATTGGCCTGGTGGTCGACGTGCCGATGACGATCATTGCTCGGGCCGACTTCCCCGCCAACAACATCAAAGAGCTGATCGAATACGTCAAAGCCAATAAAGACAAGGTCACGTTGGCCAACGCCGGCATTGGCGCCGCCAGCCATCTGTGCGGCACCATGTTCTCCAAGGCCATCGGCGTCGATCTTCTGACCATCCCCTACAAGGGCACCGGCCCGGCCATGAACGACCTGCTGGGCAAACAGGTAGACCTTCTCTGCGATCAAACCACCAATACAACCCAGCATATCAAGGCGGGCACGGTCAAGGCCTACGCGGTTACCAGCAAGCAGCGCGTGCCTACTCTACCCGACTTGCCCACCATGCAGGAATCGGGCTACGACGGCTTTGAAGTCGGCATCTGGCACGGCATGTGGGCCCCCAAGGGCACCCCCAAGCCGGCGCTTGATAAGCTCGGTGCCGCGCTGCAGGCAGGCCTGAAAGACAAGGCCTTCAACGATCGCATGGCGGCGCTGGGCGCACGCGTGCTGGCCGACGAAGCGACACCCCAGGCACTTGAGGCGAAAGTCAAGCAGCAAGTGCCGCAGTGGGCCGAGCTGTTCAAGCAGGCGGGCATCCAGCCCCAGTAAGGCTGATGGCTCTTCTTGCGCCGAGCGTCTCCGGCGCAGGCATACACAGGCACAGGCGGCGGCCCACGCAATAACGCCCCGAAAGCCGGTTTGTTATCCGGCTTTCGGGGCGTTTTTTGGTGCCGGCACTAGGCGGGAGACCTACCGCAAGGCAGGCCCACGACCATGGGCACCAAAGGCGATATGAACGGCAAGGCAAGCCAGAGGCCGTCAAAACGGCGGCCGCCGGTCAATGCGTGGCTTCGTAGCCTAACTCTTCGGAAATATGCGCCGCCGTCTGCATCAGGATGGGGATCCATTCGTCGCGCATACGCTCGGCCGGCGCCGACAGCGACAGGCCCGCCTGCAGCTTGCCAGTGTCGTCGTAGATGCCCGCGGCAATACAGCGCACACCCAGTTCGAGCTCTTCGTTGTCGCGCGAGTATCCCAGGCGACGTACCAGTGCCAATTCGCGGTCGAGCTGGGAGGTTTCGGTGATGCTGTTTCGAGTAGTGCCTGCAAGGCCGGTGCGCATGGCGTACGCGCGCACCTGCCGCGCATCCCAGACCGACAGAAACAGCTTGCCGGTTGACGTGAGATGCAGCGGTGCCCGCCCACCAATGGCCCGCACCACCTGCATGCCTGATCGCTCGCTCCAGGCCCGCTCGATGTAGACAATCTCGTCGCCTTGCTGGAGCGACAGATTGACGGTTTGGCCGGTAAGCTTATGCAGTTCGCGCATGTGGTTGACAGCTACTTCGCGGACATTGAGCCTGCCCTTGACCAAGGACCCCAGCTCGAGCAGCCGCATACCCAATTGATACAGGCCGCTGTCAACGCGTTCGACATAGCGGCCGACAACCAGATCGTTGAGAATGCGGTGTGTCGTGGACGTATGCAGGCCTGTTGCCGCAGCCAAGTCTTTTAGCGGTACGGGATCAGGCCGAGTGGCCAGGACGTCGAGCAAAAGCATGGCACGCTCGAGCACCTGTATGGTGATATGCGTGTCGTTGAGAGCGGCCTGCCCATTGGGGGCCGCCGGGAGCACGGAAGTTCGTGGCATAGTCGTCATTGATGCAATGCAACAATTCCATATTATGGGAAATCGCGGCCGTTTGGCAAGTGTTTTTTGTTTTTGTCACGACTCTACCCTTCTGGCTGCTGTGCCGGAACGCGCGCCTGAGGATACCCGAGAACGATGCCTCGGGCGTGTCTCCTCAGCGCCGCGTCGAGCTTGCCACCCTTGGGCGTCGCTGCGTGAACCCCGCAGTGTCACGCTGCGAAGGCATCATGATTGCGGCGGGGTGAGCACCCCGCCCAGGCGCAACACTTCGTCGCGCAGGAACGCCAGTGCCTGAGCCGCTGCTTCGGGCTCGCCCTTTACGCCGAGGTCGATGTGCGGACGCCCACTGCCACCCACGCTGGGCAAGCTGAAGGCCTTGACACCGGGCCAGCGGGCCTCGAGCGCCTCGAGTGTCGGGATGATCCGGGACTCTGGCAGTTCGAAGGCCAGGAAGGAATGCTCGACCCGTGTGACTTGATGCTGCAAGTGGCGATAGCGGTTGTCCAGCGTCCATTCCATCATCGGCCAAGCCATGACGGGAAAGCCCGGCATAAAGGTGTGATCGTTGATAAAAAAACCCGGGATCTTGTTATAGGGATTGGGCACGATCTCAGCCCCTTGCGGAAACACCCCCATTTGCAGGCGCTGCTGGTTCTCGGGCAGCGACATATCGGCGCTACCCTGGCCGCGGCGCGCGTTGTCCGCGCAGCGCTCGGCGATCAGGCGCTCGGCCTCGGGATGTAGCGCCAGCGGCACGCCCAGCGCCTGGGCGGCAGCCTGACGGGTTTGATCATCAGGCGTGGCCCCAATGCCCCCACAACAAAAGACGATATCGGGCGTAGCGAAGCTGCGGACAAGCTCGGCGGCAATGGTGGCGCGATCGTCCGATACGAACTGCGCACCACCCAGTTGCATGCCGCGCTGCGACAACAGCTCGATGAGCTTGGAAAAATGCTTGTCCTGGCGGCGGCCGGACAGGATCTCGTCGCCAACGACAATCAGGCGAATAGTGCGGGTTTCGGGCATGTCAGGTCACCCTCACGGCTTGAACATCGATGATGTCTTGTGCGCGCAACTGGCGCAGCGCTTCCAGGCTGAAATGCGCAAACACGAGCGCGGAAAACACCGGCAGCACCAGCCAGGCCGGCGGAAACAAATTGATGACGGCCAGGATACCGCCGATGAGCCAGAGCTCACGCCGGTGCTGGCGCAAGAGAATGCGCCGCTCTTGAGTGCTGGCGTGTTCGACGATAGCATCGACACTGAGCATGCGCTTGAACGCGAAGGCCCACCACAAAATGGGTAGCAGCACTGGCAGCGGCGGTATCAGCCACAAAGGCATGGTAAGCAGCCAGCCCAGGGCAAACAGCCCACCCACCCAGACCGCATTCCAGCCGCTCACGGCCATGGAATAGCGGCCCTGGCGCTTCAGGCCGGGGTAATCGCGACGGTCTAGATGGCCCAGCACAATAGGCATGACAAAGACGGCGGCGATCACCAGCCCGAGGATGCCGGAAATGGGCAATAGAATGCCAACAGCCAGCATAGGGATGAGATACAGCTTGATGGAAAATAGGCCCACCGCCAGCAGCCACTGGTCAAATTCGTTGACCATGTCCCACTGGCTGGCCTGGACGTTGAGCCACTCGGTCAGCGGCGTCCAGAATGCCCACAGCAACACAACGGCGCCCAGAAAGGCGATGAAGAAAGGAAGCAGAATAGCGCCCAGCATTTTGGGCTGGATCTGCGAGACGGCGGCCCGCTTGAAGGCCTGGAAGACAGCTGGCGCACCGGTAAGATTGCGCCGAGTGGATCGGACAGCGGCAGATTGACTCATTTCACTCATGGATTCGCCCGGAATGGCAATAGGACCTATCATAGTCGCATTCCGTTCCGGCAACGACACCCCGACCGACCTACCCCGGATACCCCGCATGACCGTTTTCAACCCGCAGCACGACTCGCCGGCGCTGGCCGCCCGCCTGACCGACAACCCCGAAGGCCTGGTGGTTGCCTGTTATTGCGCCGCTTGGTGCGGCACGTGCAACCAGTACCGCCCGGCCTTCGACGCGCTGGCACAGCGCTGGCCGCAGCATACGTTCGTGTGGATCGATGTCGAAGAGCTGCCCGAACTGCTGGACGATGAAGAAATCGAAAACTTTCCCACGCTGCTTATCCAGAACCAAGCCGGCAATGCTTTCTTCGGCACCCTATTGCCGCATATCAGCCACCTGGAGCAGTTGATCGAACGCTACGACCAAGACACGCCCCCCGTGGCGCAGGGGCCTGCTCAACTAGCAAGCATGTTGCCTGATGCGGCAAACTGATTAACATCTTGTCAGTCGGCTCACCAAGGCTCGCGCATCGAACCGGCGCGGCCAAGCCTGGCCACGCCGCAAAGCGTTTGGGGCAATGCCAGCCAATAAGGGCTACGATGCGGCGCGCTGCAATCGCTAGCGGCCACCACCCAGCAATACACCGACAGACCGCTTGGCCGGGGACGCCGGCGCAGGCTGTTTACGCTCGGCCGACGTGGCCGCAGGCGACGGCACATAGGGCTTGAGAAAAAAATCATCGACCGGCGCGGCAGACGCGGAATAGCCGTAGCCGCCGTGGCCGCGGCGCTCACCACGCCCACCCGTGACCGGGCGGCGGCCTGGTGCCGGGAGATCCAGCGTACCGCGCGGGATACTGGCCTTGATAAGTTTTTCGATGTCCAACAGGTAACGCTCTTCGTCAGGCGTGAAGAATGCGATGGCCTCACCCTTGTTGCCGGCGCGGCCGGTGCGGCCGATGCGGTGAACATAGTCTTCGGCGTTATACGGCAGATCGTAGTTGATGACGCAAGGCACACCCGCCACGTCGAGCCCACGGGCTGCCACATCGGTCGCCACCAGTACTTCGAGTTCGCCGGCCTTGAACGCTTCAAGTGCCTTCATACGGTCGAGCTGGGTCTTGTCGCCGTGAATGGACTCGGCACGCACACCGTCGCGGACAAGTTCGCGCGCAAGGCGGCTGGTGCCGATTTTGGTGTTCGAGAACACAATCACCTGATTGAACCCGCGCGATTTGACCAGATGCACCACCGCGGCACGCTTTTGCGAGCCTTGCAGCGGATAGGCGATTTGCGTGACCGTGTCGGCCGTGGCGTTGCGCGCAGCCACCTCGATTTCGACCGGGTTGCTTAGATACGTACGGCCCAGCTTGCGGATTTCGTTGCTGAACGTGGCCGAGAACAGCAAGCCCTGACGCTTGGCCGGCAGCAATCGCACGATGCGGTCCAGATCGGGCAAAAAGCCCATGTCCAGCATTCGGTCGGCTTCGTCGAGTACCAGAATACCCACCTGGCCCAGGTTGACGTTTTTCTGCTCGACGTGATCAAGCAGACGACCCGGCGTAGCGATGAGCACTTCGCAGCCACGGCGCAGTGCTTCGCGCTGCGGGCCGATGTCTACCCCGCCGAACACCACAGCCGAGCGCAGCGGCACATGCTTGCTGTAGATGGCTACGTTTGCGGCGACTTGGTCGGCGAGCTCGCGCGTGGGGGTGAGGATGAGTGCCCGCACTGGATGGCGGGCCGGCGACGCGCTGGTATTGGCAAACTGCATCAGACGATGCAGGATGGGCAGCGTGAATGCCGCTGTCTTGCCCGTGCCCGTCTGGGCCGCGCCCATGACGTCCCGCCCATCTAGCACCTTGGGGATAGCCTGGGCTTGAATAGGCGTGGGAGAAACATACCCTGTTTCGGTAACAGCTTGCAGGATGCCAGGGTGCAGGCCGATATCGACAAAGGTTGCGGCGGCGGTATCAGAAGAGGTCTGTTCTTTCATAAGCTTTCCATTTTACCCGTCGCACACAATTCCAGCCACAAGTATCAGCATTTTGCAAGCTGGTATTGCCCCGTATTGGGGCAAGATGTCGTGAAAAGCAGACGCTGACCGCGCGTTCAGATAGGGATCAGGGCCCGCAGCACCCAGAAAGCCACCATACCGGCCACGATGACGTGCACTGCATTGCCGGTACGCAGGAAGACGAGCACAGCAACCGCAGCCGCAAGCACCTTGACATCGAACACCGGCCCCGCGCCCGCCTGCCACGGCAGCACCTCGGGCACCACGATCCCTACGAGCGCGGCGGTCGGCGCATACCGCAGGGCCTTGCGCACGCCGTCGGACAATTGAAAGTGGTCGCCCCACAAGAAATAACCCGCGCGGGTCAGGAAGCTGCACAGAACCAGGGCGGCAATGGCACCTGCAATGTATAGGGCGTCACTCATGGCTGCCGCCCCGTGCGCCGCTGCAACTGATCGGTGAACACCCCCGCCAGCACGCCGCCGACCACCGCCGCCAGCAGGCCCAGGCGCAGCGGCAGCAGTTGCCCCACCCATGCAATCGAGGCGGCAACCAGCAGACACATCAGCATAGGGCGGGTACGGACCAGCGGAATAATAATGGCGAGCAAAGCAAGTATGGCGGCAAAATCGAGCGACCACGCGGCCGGCACGAACCCGCCCGCGAATACACCAAGCAGGGAAAAGGCGTTCCAGCACAGCCAGCCCGGCACAACGATGCCCAGGTAGTACCACAGTTGGGACGCGGTGGCCTGGCCTGACGTGTCCCCGTAACGGCCCATGAACACGACGAAGGAAATATCGCTGGACACATAGCCAAGCGCCAGACGCTGCCGCCAGGAAAGATGTCGAAAATATGGCTGGAGCGCGGCGCCGAAAATCACAAAACGCAGATTGACCACCATAGCCGCCAGAAAGATCAGCCACAGCGGCGACGAAGAGGCGATCAGCGGCAAGGACGTGAGCTGGGCGGAGCCCGCGTACACCAGCAGCGTGATGACACTGGCGGCGCTTTCGCTCAGGCCCGCCTTGACCATGGCGATGCCGGTGACAAAGCCCCATACGCCGCTCGCAATGAGCGCCGCACGCACATCGGCAAACCCGGCAAGAAAACTTTGCTGCAGGGCGGCATCAGGCCACCAATTGGGATATCGAATCTGACGCAAGGGATGAACGCCTGGAAAAGATTACTTGGTAAACGCTGCCGGACGACGATTGAATGGCCCACAGGCCGGCCGCTGCGACAAAAACCCGCCGCTGCACCGCGCCTGCCCGCGGGCCATTGCGCCCGCTATTGTATGCTGCGCACGCTTGGTACAATCGCATCATCCTCATTCAGAGTTGCGCTGGAGCCCACCATGTCCATGTCCGATCGCGATGGTTTCATCTGGTTTGACGGCAAGCTCGTGCCCTGGCGCGAGGCAACCACCCACGTGCTGACGCACTCTCTGCACTATGGCC
This sequence comes from Paracandidimonas lactea, assembly GCF_021653995.1. Classification (NCBI taxonomy): domain Bacteria; kingdom Pseudomonadati; phylum Pseudomonadota; class Betaproteobacteria; order Burkholderiales; family Alcaligenaceae; genus Paracandidimonas; species Paracandidimonas lactea. The sequence goes on along the minus strand of NZ_JAJJOZ010000005.1, from coordinate 161,011 downwards.
TGTCCGTCTTCGAAGGGGTGCGAGCCTATAACGGCACACTGGGCACAGCCATCTTCCGCCTGCGGGATCACACCCGACGCCTGTTCGATTCGGCCCACATCTACCAGATGCCCATTCCGTACGACCAGGAAACCATCAACCAGGCCCAACTGGAAGTCGTGCGCGCCAACAAGCTCGAGTCCTGCTACATCAGGCCGCTGGTGTTCTACGGTTCCGAAAAAATGGGCGTGTCGCCCAAGGGCGCATCGGTGCACGTCGCCATCGCCGCCTGGCCGTGGGGCGCCTACCTGGGCGAATCCGCCCTGCAGCAGGGCATACGCGTCAAAATTTCGTCCTACGCGCGCCAGCACGTCAACGTCACCATGCCGCGCGCCAAGGTCGCCAGCACGTACGCAAACTCCATCCTGGCCAATGCCGAAGCACTCGACCACGGCTACGACGAAGCCATCCTGCTCGACACCGAAGGCTTTGTGGCCGAAGGCTCAGGCGAAAACATCTTCATGGTGCGCGACGGTGTGCTGTGCGAACCCGAAATCGCCTCAGCGCTCACGGGCATCACACGCGACACCATCCACGCCATCGCGCGCAACCTCAGCATCCCGCTGCGCACCAAACGCATCACGCGCGACGACCTCTACATCGCCGACGAAGCCTTCTTCTCAGGCACCGCCGCCGAAGTCACGCCCATCCGCGACATTGACGGGCGTCAGGTCGGCAAGGGCTCGCGCGGCCCCATCACCGAAAAAATCCAGCAGGAGTTCTTTGACATCGTCAACGGCAAGAACGCCAGCTACCATCACTGGCTGACCAAGGTCTAAACCTTGCCCGCCCCTACCCGATAATTTGCAGGATCACGCCGACCATGAGCAGCGCCCCCGAAAACGCCATCCCCAAAGACGAAACCATTTACGTCGAAGCCAAAGACCTACCCGTTTACTGTCCAGGCCCGAAGGCGCCGTTATGGAGCATGCACCCACGCGTCTACATCGAAGTCGTCAAAACGGGCAAGACCAAATGCCCGTATTGCGGCGCCATCTATCAGCTCAAGGAAGGCGAGAAAGTCCTCGGCCACTAACCTGCGCCACGGCCGTGCGCAACCGCGCACGGCGCTTCTCCTCTCATCACTGCCCCCGCACATGTTTACCACGCCCCAGGAAGCTGAACAGGCCTTTTACGAAGCGCTCAGACGAGCAGATCTCACGCTGATGATGAATGTATGGGCGGACGAAGACGAGGTCGTCTGTATCCATCCCGGCGGCATGCGGGCGGTGGGGCACGACGCCATGCAGAGCGCATGGCAGCAGATTTTCGCCAATGGGCCGGTCTCCATCCTGCCGCTGCGGCCCATGATCATGACCAGCGTCATGACATCTGTGCACGTACTGCTCGAACAGCTCACCGTGCAAACCATGAACGGCGAGCACACGGCGCATTGCTACACCACCAACGTCTTCAACAAGGGGCCGTCGGGTTGGAAGATGGTGCTGCATCACGCATCGCACGCACCGCGGGAAGCAGGCCTGTTCGATTTGCAAGACTTTCCTGACACTCTGCACTAAAGGCCTACGTGACAGCGCAGACCGATTCCAGCCCCTGCCCGTGCCCTCCTTGGCTGCCCGGCAGTCATTTGCAGACCTTGTACGGCGCCTTGGTGGCCCGCTACCACCGCATTGCCTTCGTGCGCGAGCGCGTCGATACACCCGACGGCGACTTTCTCGATTTCGACTGGACGGCACCGGGCATATTTTCCGACCGCCTGGCCAATGGCAGCATGACCACGCCCGATCCGCGTCTGGCACATACGGCCGCGCGGCGCTGGATGCAGCCCGAAGACTGGGCCGCTGTGTCCTCGCTGGCGGGCACCCCAGGTCTCATTCTCTTCCACGGGCTGGAGGGCAGCAGCCGCAGCCATTACGCCCAAGCGATCGCGCAGCATTTCCGCGCGCGCGGCTGGGTGGTTGTCATCGCCCACTTCCGCAGTTGCTCCGGGTTCCCTAACCGCATGGCGCGTGCTTACTATTCCGGAGACTCCGCCGATATCGCCTATATGCTGCAGGTGGTGCGCGAACGGGTGCCGGGCGCGCGCTGGCATGCGGTGGGGGTCTCCATGGGCGGCAACGCCATGCTCAAATACATTGGCGAACAGGGCGCCGCCGCCGGCACACTTATCCATGCAGCGGCCGGCATCTCGGTGCCGCTCGACCTGGCTGCCTGCGGCCGCCACCTCTCCGAAACCCGGCTCGGCAAGTCGCTGTATTCGCATTACTTTCTGCGCAGCATGAAGGCCAAGGTCCAAGAAAAGGCCAGGCGCTTCCCCGCCAGCATCGACATGCTCCGGCTGACACACGCGCGCACGCTGCGCGAATTCGACGACGCTTACACGGCGCCCATGCATGGCTACAAGAATGCGCTCGATTACTGGACCCGGGCGGCCAGCAAGCCGCTCCTGGCCGCTATCGAGGTACCCACGCTGGTGCTGAACGCGCGCAACGATCCTTTCGTTCCCGCATCATCGCTGCCCACAGCGCAAGAATGCTCGACGCGCGTGCTGCTGCATCAGCCTTCCGACGGCGGGCATGCGGGGTTTGTAACGGGCGGATTCCCTGGCAACCTCGGTTGGCTGCCGGCGCGCCTGGCGCGCTATTTCGATAGCCGCAGCTGACTCAGGGGCCAACACCGCGGCCCTCATCAGCCTTCGCTGCAGCCGCCTTTGCGGTCGCAACCCGGGCCGACACTCAGCCACACCCCAAACCGTTGCCAAAGCCAGTTCCGAGGGCAGCCCCGTACCTAGCTCTTCTTGAAGCGCTCCAGCAGCACCCGGTCGGACTCCAGCTTTTCTTTCAATGTGCGGATGCGCACGTCGAGTTCCGACTGCGCATAGAAATCATTGGTCATGCCACGCGCCTGGGTAAGCTGCTCGACCGCCGTGGGCAGCGCCCCTGTCAGCTCGTAATATGTCGCCATGCTCTTGCGGGCCTCGACCTTGCGCCCGAGGCGCTCCTGCCCTTGGGCCCGCAGTTGATATAGCCGCGCCATGTCGGGCCAGCGCCGAGTGAGTTCGTCCAGCACCTGCAGCGCCTGCATGTCGCGGCCCGTTTTCTGCAGGGATTCGACCCTGGCCAGCGCAATACCCTGGCTGTCTGGCCACTTGCGCCACGCCTCGGCGGCCAAGGCATCAGCCTGGGCCGTATCACCCTGCGCAGCTGCCAGCTCGATAGCCAAGCTGGCAATCTGGGACGAAGCATGCCCGCCAGCCCGAGCCTTGCCCAGGGCGTCCGCCGCCTGGGTATAGTCGCGTTTCTGCCAAGCCGCGTAAGCCAGGCCGTACCATGCGGCGCCTTGCTGTGCGCCGGAAGCCTGGCTAGCCTCACGCCTAAGCGCTTCGAGCGCACCGCGCTGCGACGCGCCCGAACCTGCCTGTAGAACCCGCATCTTGGCCCGCACATACCAGAAGCCATCGCTGCTGCTGCCCCCTCCTGCGCCAGCGGTGCGAGACAACCGGGACTGAATGTCGGACAGTCGCTGGAGGGACAGCGGGTGGGTGCTGGCATAGCCCCCACCCCGTCCTTCGTTCAGGCGAGCAGCATTGTTCAACCGTTCGAACATGCGTACCATGCCATGCGCATCGTAGCCCGCCTTGGTCATCATCTCGAAGCCCGCGCGATCGGCTTCCTGTTCGGCCTGCCGCGAAAACCCCAGTTGGCGATCGACCGCAGCCGCTTGGCCGAATGCGGCCACGCCCATGGCCAGGTCGCCGCTGCCCGACAAGGCAGCCAGCAGCGCCCCGGCAATCGCCGCAACCATCGCATGGTTGGTTTGGTTCTGCTGTGTCATGCCGCGCGCAATATGGCGCTGCGCGACGTGGCTGATTTCGTGCGCTACGACCGAGGCAAGCTCGGATTCCGATTCAGCCTGTACCACCAGCCCGGTATTCACCCCGATATACCCGCCCGGCATGGCAAAAGCGTTGATTTGCGGATCCTTGACGGCAAATACCGTAATCTGCTGCGAAAGGGCGGTTGGAGAATAGGCAGCCAGCTTGCGGCCAAGGCTGGTCAGGTACTGGTTGACGTCGGCATCCGACACGTAGGTGGGATCGCGCCTGCCCTGCTCCATGATGGCATCACCCAGGGTGCGCTCCAGCGATGGGGAGAGCTCGGCCCCTGAGGCGGGGCCCATACTTGGCAGGCCAACCGGCTGCGCCACGGCTGAGGGCGACCCACTCACCGCGAACACCACTGCAAGGGCCAAGACAGCAGGCCGGACTGAGCCGGCCAGCGACTCAACGATGCGCGCCGACGACCGCACAGCCAGCAAGCCAAGTGGGAGTGTAATCATGACGTGCCGTACCCCGCCCGTGATGCTCAGGAAATGGGTGCAATCACGCCGCCGCGCGCGCCCCTGGGGCTGCGCCCGGCAGGCAGGCGATTTTTTGCCGATAGCCGCATCAGCGTGGACAAGGCGTACAGCAGGCCGAATACTTCGACAAAGCCAGCCAGTACCCACATGGTGAGGCCGCCGATAGCCTGATCGGTGACTGCGGACATGCCGGGTATGGCACGGCCGCAAAGGTCAAAGATAGGGTAAAGGTCGTGTTCGGTGAAGGTGATAATGGCGCCGACAATCATCTGAGGCACCATAGTAACGATGGGCGAAATCACGCGCCCTCCTGGCGACAGCGCAGCAGGCGGGCTCGGACGGCGATCGAGGATCAGATTCCAGTACATGAAACCGCTGATGACGACAGACCAGTTCATGAAACGGTACAGGCGCCAATCAAGCATGGAGTAGAACTGCACTGTGGGCAATAAAAAGCCCACCACCAGAATCACGAATAGAAACGGAACCAGAAACCGGTTGGTTAGCACGGCTTCGACGGCGCGGCCGGTGGTGGTGGCCCGGAAGTCGCGCAGGCGTATACGCCACGACATGGGCAACCCCGCACGCATGACCTGCCCCGGATAAGCGCCCATGATGAGCAGGGGCCCGAGGTGGTGCAGCACCAAGTGCTGCACCCGGTGGATAAAGAACATGCGCTCGGCGTAGTAGTCGAGGTGGGTGTGCAGCGACAGATACAGGATGACCATACCCGCCCAGAACAAGCCCTGCCGGATTTTGCCGACCCGATGCACCCGAACGCCCCGCACGAACAGCCAGCTACCGAAAAAAAACATCAGCAGCAGCGTGGGGGAAAACTCCCAGGGCTTGAGCCAGTCAATTAAATCCATGAAGGAAAATCCGGTGAGCGCCAATGCGCCCTAGTTTACTGCACACAGGCTCCGGTCACCCCAATGCACCTGCTGCACACCGGGAAACGCCCGCAGTTGGCGGGCTTGAGACATCAACACACCGCGCTTGTCAGGCGGACAATCTACCGTGACACAAGCGCGCGCCATGTCGTGTTGCCGGGCGTTGTCGACCCGCAAGCCCGACACACGCAGGCCGGCAGCCTCGAAATCCAAGTAGATCTGCCGGCGCACGTCAGCCATCAGATGACGCGGACAGACAACAGTAAACCGGGATACCGGGTTGGGGACGCGCGCGGGAGCCGGACGCACACCGACGCGACGCATAAACAGATCGAAGAAACGCATGACGCCCTCCATGAATTGAACACGCCGCATGCACGGCGCCGAATCCGCCACACACAGGGATAGGCGGATTCAGAACAATGGAATGGCGGGAGTTCGAATACAGGAGAGTATTCTTGGAACTACCACGCCCACTGGTACCAGGGGCGCGGCCGGGGAGCTGCCTTAAGCGGAGGCGCGCCTGGAGATTACAAAGCCGACGTAAGATCGACTACTATCGCCGGGGTCGGAATTCACCACGGAGCTCCTTTAGTTATGAACACGCGCGTATTGTAACTGGCAGATCTGTCAGGGACAACCCTTATGTCGCAATTTTGCAGCCCTAAAGCTTGAGGCCTTCCAGCCAGCCCATTTCGGTATAGGCGTGGATGACGATCAGGGCGATGCCGAACATGAGCACCATAGCGCCTACGAAAGTGGAAAATATCGCCACCAGCACCGCGTCCCAGCCGGTGCGGTTGTGACGGGCGGAGCCGGGGTTGTAACGGGCATCGAACCACTCATCGGGCTTGAGCGCCAGAACGAGCGACTCAATGAAGCCGGCAGAGATGGGAATAATGAGCAGCAGAAATGGGGGGCTATCCCACCAAACGGGATAGAAACGCGAAAATACCAGCATCAGCGCCCCAGCCAACGTGGCTGCCCAGGCATGGCGCCGGCCCAGATACCACCAATGCAGGCTGAACACCCCAAAAAGGGCCGCCAACCATGCGGCGGCAACCTTGCCGCGAAAAGGCGGACGCCCGCCAGCGGTATCGGACCAGGCCTTGAGAGCAGGCCCGGCTGGCTGGCCGTTCGCAGGCGCATCTTCTTCAGTGTCGCCGACGAGGTCAGAGGGGCCGTCGTCTCGCAATGGGGGCTGATTCATGCAAACCTCTGGGAAAATCGGCGCGGCTGCGCGCCGGTCGTCTTAAAATCAGGCATTGTAGACAACCACAGGCCGCCCGACAGCCCTTTATGGCGCTGGCGACAGCCGGATGCACGATCCCCATGCCCACGTACGATATTGCCATCAGCGGCGCCGGCCCGGTCGGCTGCACACTTGCCCTATTACTGGCCCGCCGCGCCCCCCACCCCGAGCGCATCCTGGTGCTGGGGCGCGGGCTGGCGTCAAATACCGCGCAGCGCCCGCCCGTACCATCCGGTAAGGCCATTCCCCCGGCGTTCCAGGATCCAGGTAGCGTAAACGCACCCAAGGCGGCCAGCAATGCGCGCGCAGGCAATACCCAACGTAACGTTTCCAGTGGGCCACAGTTCGCGCCGGATCCGCGTACCTTGGCGCTCAACCAGGGTAGCCGCGCATTGCTGGACCAACTCGGCGCCGCACCCGCCAACGCCTCAGATATCCTGACGGTGCACGTCTCCCAACAAGGCCGGCTGGGCCGAACGCTAATCCAGCACAAGGAGCTGGGTGTGCCCCGGCTGGGATGTGTGGCGGGGTATGACGCTGTCGTGGCAGCCCTTCGTGCCGCCCTGGGGCGCAGCGGTGTCACCCTGTCCGACGAAGACACCGCACCTGAAGCAATCGTCACGGTGCGCTCGGACGGCGCGCGGCCCAGGGGGCTCGAGCGCGAATATGGCCAGCACGCCTTGTTGGCCACAGTCAGGGCCGCGCGCCCGCAGGCGGGCTGGGCATTCGAACGTTTTACCCGGCATGGGCCTTTGGCTCTGTTGCCGCACCCCGCTGGCCCGGGTATCTACAGCCTGGTCTGGTGCAACCCGCCAGAACTGGCGGAGCAACTGCGGCAACTGTCACAAGCCGAATTCGAGCAGCGCCTGCACGACGCCTTCGGCGACCGCATGGGTGCGCTATCCAACCTGGGCGAGCGGCACGTGTTCCCCCTAAGCCTGCATGCCGGCCCGACACTGAACGGCGCCCGCAGTGTTGCCATCGGAAACGCCGCGCAAACCCTGCACCCGGTGGCTGGCCAGGGGCTCAACCTGGGCTTGCGGGACGCCGCGCAACTGGCCATTGCCTTGCGGCCGTGGATGGCACAGCCCAGCATCGACCCGGCGCCGCTGCTGGCCGAATTCGCCACCCGCCGTCGGCCCGACCGCTGGCTGACGATGGCTGTTACAGACTTCCTGCCCCGCATCTTTGCGACGGGCAACCCGCTGGTGGAGCACGCGGCGGGCCTGGCGCTGCTGGGCATGGATGTCATCCCTGCCCTGCGCACACCGCTCGCCCGCCACCTGCTGCAAGGCCTGCGCGCATAAAGGTTAAAATCGTCCGATGCGCATCGGCTCCTGGTCTTTTTCCAACCCCGTCTTTGTGGCACCCATGGCGGGCGTCACTGATCGCCCCTACCGCAAGCTTTGCAAGGCACTGGGGGCGGGCTATGCCGTGTCCGAAATGGCAGCCAGCAACCCGCGCCTGTGGGATAGCGTCAAGACCTCACGCCGCCTGAACCACGATGGCGAGATCGACCCGATCGCCGTGCAGATCGCCGGGTCAGACCCGTCCATGATGGCCGAGGCCGCCGTATTCAACATTGGCAAGGGGGCCCGCATCATTGACATCAATATGGGGTGTCCGGTCAAAAAGGTCTGTAACGTGGCTTCCGGCTCCGCCCTTCTGCGCGATGAAAAACGCGTGGCCGACATCCTGCGCGCCGTCGTCCAGGCCTGCCGCCCGTTGGGCGTACCTGTTACCCTCAAAACCCGCACCGGCTGGGACCACAACACGCGCAACGCCGTACACATCGGCCTGATGGCGCAAGACATCGGCATCGCTGCCCTCATCCTACACGGCCGCACCCGTTGCGACTTGTACCAGGGCGTCGCCGAATACGACACCCTGCGGGAGGTGAAACGGGCGCTTGATATCCCGGTGGTTGCCAATGGAGACATCGACAGCCCCGAGAAAGCCCGTTTTGTACTAGACTACACAGGCGCCGATGCCATCATGATCGGGCGCGCGGCGCAGGGCAGGCCCTGGATCTTTCGCGAGATCAACCATTACCTGTCCACCGGCACCCATCTACCGCCCCCCACATATGGCGAGTTGCGCGACTGCCTGCTGGACCACCTCGAAGACCACTATCAGTTCTACGGCGAATTCACTGGTGTACGATCCGCGCGCAAGCATATTGGCTGGTATCTGGCTGATATTCCGCAAGCAAGAGAATTCCTGCCGCGCATCAACCAGATCGACACAACGCATGCGCAGTCCCGGGCCATCGAGGAATGGTTCGGCCGCCAGCCGCTCGACCAGCCGATCACGGCGGCCACCCCTGCATTGCCCCACTGATTCAATAAAACAAACTCAATAAAACAAACACATAACGTCCTCAACCGCCAAGAATCATGAGTACTCCCAACCCGCTTGAACAATCCGTCCGCGATCAACTTGAACGCTACCTGGCCGATCTGGGCGAATCCGAACCGCGCGACATGCTGGCTATGGTCGTGAATTGCGTCGAGCGTCCGGTGCTGCAGATCGCGCTGGAACAATCCCGCGGCAACCAATCCAAGGCCGCCGAAATGCTCGGCATAACCCGCAGCACGCTGCGCAAGAAGCTGCTTGCCCATAACCTGCAACCCTGATTTTTTACATACCCATTCTACGTTTCCCTGCCCATGAAAATCCAGACTGCCCTGATTTCGGTTTCCGACAAAACCGGCATCGTCGAATTCGCCCAGGCCTTGGCGCAACGCGGCGTGCGCCTGCTCTCGACTGGCGGCACCGCCAAATTGCTGGCTCAGGCCGGCCTGCAGGTTACTGAAGTAGCCGCGCACACCGGTTCGCCAGAGATTCTCGACGGCCGCGTCAAGACGCTACACCCGAAAATCCACGGCGGCCTGTTGGCGCGCCGCGACAGCGCCGAGCATATGCGCACCATCGAAGAACACGGCATCGACCGCATCGACTTGCTGGTGGTCAACCTGTACCCCTTTCGCGAAACCATTGCCAAACCCGGCTGCACCTTTGCTGACGCGGTCGAAAACATCGATATCGGCGGCCCGGCAATGCTGCGCGCGGCCGCCAAGAACCACGGCACAGCCGAGGGTGGCGTTGCGGTGGTGATCGATCCGGCCGATTACCGCCGCGTACTGGCCGATATCGACGGCCCGGCGGGCATGCCCTCATATGCACTGCGCCTGGAACTGGCGGCAAAAACCTATGCCCACACCGCAGCTTACGACGGCGCCATCGCCACCTACCTCACCAGCCTCATCGAAGCCGAGCCAGCACAAGAAGCCGAGCCAGCACGCGAAGCCTGGCCGCGCGTGCTCACCATCCAAGCCACCCGGCAGCAGGCTTTGCGTTATGGCGAAAACCCGCACCAGGGCGCGGCCTTTTATGTCGACCAACCGGTGCGCCCCGGCCTGCTGGGCAGCTACCGCCAGTTGCAGGGCAAAGAACTCTCCTACAACAACATTGCCGACGCTGATGCCGCATGGGAGTGCGTACGCAGCTTCCAGGAAAGCGCCTGCGTGATCGTCAAGCACGCCAACCCCTGCGGCGTCGCTGTGGCAGAATCCCCCCTGGCGGCCTACCAAAAGGCTTTCAAGACCGACCCCACCTCCGCCTTCGGCGGCATCATCGCCTTCAACCGCCCGGTGGACGCCGCCGCGGCCGAGGCCATCAGCAAGCAGTTCGTTGAAGTGTTGCTGGCCCCGGGCTACTCGTCCGAGGCGCTGGCTATCTTTGCCGCCAAGAAGAACGTCCGCGTGCTGGAGATCCCCCAGGGCGACGCCCAGAACGCCTTTGACGTCAAGCGTGTAGGCGGCGGATGGCTGATACAGGATCCAGATGCGCACCTGCTGGCCGACAGCGAATTCAAGGTGGTCACCGATCTTGCCCCCACCGCCGAACAGATGCGCGACCTGCGCTTTGCCTGGAAGGTGGCCAAGTATGTCAAATCCAATGCCATCGTGTTCTGCGGCGACGGCATGACGCTGGGGGTGGGCGCAGGCCAGATGAGCCGCGTCGACTCGGCCCGCATCGCCTCCATCAAGGCCGAGAACGCGGGCCTGACGCTGGCCGGTTCGGCCGTGGCATCCGACGCCTTCTTTCCCTTCCGCGACGGGCTCGACGTGGTGGTGGACGCTGGTGCACGCTGCGTCATCCAGCCAGGCGGCAGCATCCGCGACGACGAGGTGATCGCAGCAGCCAACGAGCGTGGCGTCGCCATGGTGTTCACGGGCATGCGCCACTTCCGCCACTAATGCGTATCCTGGGCATCGATCCCGGCCTGCGCCGGACCGGCTTTGGCGTCATCGATGTCCAGGGCACTCGCCTGCGCTATGTCAGCAGCGGCACCATTGTGGTGCCGCCCGACCAGCCATTGGCCGGGCGTCTGAAGATCATTCTCGACAACATCCGCGAAGTCGTACAAAACACCCGGCCAACCGTGGCCGCGCTGGAAAAGGTGTTCGTCAACGCCAACCCCACCTCCACCCTGCTGCTGGGCCAGGCACGCGGCGCGGCACTGTGCGCGCTCGCCGACAGTCTGCTCGACGTGCATGAGTACACGGCGCTGCAGATCAAGAAGTCGGTGGTGGGCAATGGGCACGCCGCCAAGGAGCAGGTGCAGGCTATGGTGCGGCACCTTCTGTCGCTGGACGGCACGCCAGCGCCAGACTCGGCCGACGCCCTGGCCTGCGCCATCTGCCACGCCCATTTCGCGCCGCTGTCCGACCGCCTGCGGCAAACGGGCCAGTTGGCCGGCTCTCAAGGGCGCGTGCGTAACGGGCGGCTGACGAGCTAACCCGCAAGATGGCCGAACATCGCACCCTGATTCTTCCGAACTGATTCCGCCAACAGGATCCGCCCCATGATTGGACGCATTACTGGAACATTGCTCGAAAAAACACCGCCGGTCGTCTGCATAGACGTGGGCGGCGTGGGCTATGAAATCGACGTGCCCATGAGCACGCTGTACGATCTGCCCGAGACGGGCGGTCGCGTCACCCTGTACACCCATCTTGCGGTGCGGGAAGACGCCCATACTTTGTATGGCTTTTTGTCGAACAAAGAACGCAGCGCATTTCGCGCACTGATCAAGGTCACCGGCATCGGCGCCCGCACCGCGCTGGCCGTGCTGTCGGGGATGTCGGTAGACGAGCTGGCCGTCGCCATCACCGAGCAGGAAACCGGCCGCCTGACGCGCGTGCCCGGCATCGGCAAAAAAACCGCCGAACGCCTGCTGCTCGAATTGCGCGGCAAGCTGGGCGCAGACCTGCCCAGCACACCGGGTACCAGTGTCGGCAGCGGCCGCGACGACATCCTCAATGCCTTGCTGGCGCTGGGCTATTCTGCCAGCGAATCGCAGGCGGCGCTCAAAAAGGTGCCAGAAGGCACCGGCGTGTCAGATGGGATACGCCTGGCGTTGAAATCCCTTTCACGCGTGGGCTGAACCCTGCGGCACCGTGGCCTTTCCGAAGCCCTCAATCGGCCTGCAAAAAGCGGGCGTACGTCGCCAAGTCCATATTGCCGCCGCTGAGCACCACACCCACGCGCAGGCCCTTGAGCGGGATGGCACTGTCCATGACAGCAGCCGCGCCCAGGCAGCCGGTGGGTTCAACCACGATTTTCATGCGCTCGGCAAAAAACCGCATGGCCTTGACCAACTGCGCGTCCTGCACCGTCAGGATATCGCGGGCGTGGCTGCGGATGATGGGGAACGTAATCTTGCCCAGCGCCTGTGTCAGCGCGCCATCGGCGATCGAATCCGGCGGGCCGATACGCACGACGCTGCCGCTGCGGAACGACTGCTGGCCGTCCGAGCCCGCTTCGGGCTCGACGCCATAAACGGCGCAATCGGGGCTGATGGCATGGGCGGACAGCAAGGAGCCCGACAGCAGCCCGCCGCCGCCCAGGGGCGTAAGCAGCACATCAAGCCCACCCACGTCTTCGAGCAATTCTTTCACTGCCGTGCCCTGCCCGGCAATCACGTCCGGGTGATCGAAGGGCGGGATCAATGCGCGCCCTTCCTTTTCCACCAGCGCGCGAGCAACCGCCTCCCGGTCTTCAGTGGCACGGTCGTATTCAACCACGGTGGCGCCATAGCCCTGGGTAGCCTGCTTCTTGGCGCGCGGCGCGTCGGACGGCATCACAATGGTGGCGGATACCCCCAGCAGCCGCGCGGCCAGCGCCACCGCCTGGGCGTGATTGCCCGATGAAAACGCCACCACGCCCGCACGCCGCTGCTCGGGCGTCAGGTTGAACACGGCGTTATAGCCACCACGAAATTTGAACGCGCCCATGCGCTGCAGGTTTTCGCACTTGAAGAACACCTGGGCGCCCAAGCGCTCATCCAGCGTGCGGGATGTCATCACCGGCGTGCGGTGCGCCACCCCTTCCAGCCGCTCCGCGGCACGGGCAACATCGTCGTAGGTGGGCAGAGTACTGGGCATGGGAAGGCGTCCTTCGCGAGAGAGGTGGAAAGCATGACGGGATTATCCGATTATGCAACATCCGCGGCGGAATCCTCCGAATCGCCACAATGCATGCGTACCTCACACCTTTCGTCAGCGCGGCCACGACCGCAGTTGGTAGAGGCTGCACGCTGGCGCAGGTGCATGGTGGACGCACGACTTGGGCTGACCGTCCAATCGAAGGCTTTACGCTGGTGTGGGTGCAAGCCAGCGCGGCTTGAGTTACCATCACACTGTAAATTTATTCAGCATCACGCACACCCGGTGCACGCGCACTTTGCCCCATGTGGCATGCCGCGCCGCAGCCGTCCCGTCCTGTACACCATGGCCATACACTCTGATTCGCTGTCTAGCACGCCCGCGCCGGAACGCATCGTCGCACCGCAGAGCGCGTCGCCCAACGAAGCGTCCATCGAACGCGCGCTACGGCCCCGCGAACTCAGCGACTATGTCGGCCAGCAGCGGGTGCGCGACCAACTACAAATCTTCATCCAGGCCGCGCGTCAACGCCAAGAGGCACTGGACCACGTGCTGCTGTTCGGCCCGCCCGGCTTGGGCAAAACCACACTCGCTCACATCATCGCCCACGAAATGGGCGTGCAACTGCGCCAAACGTCCGGCCCCGTGCTCGAACGCCCGGGCGACCTGGCCGCCCTACTCACCAACCTCGAGCGCAACGATGTCCTGTTCATCGACGAAATCCATCGTCTGTCGCCTGTCGTCGAAGAAATCCTCTACCCCGCGCTTGAAGACTTCCAGATCGACATCATGATCGGCGAAGGGCCTGCCGCGCGCAGCGTCAAGCTCGACCTGCAACCTTTTACGCTGGTAGGCGCCACCACGCGGGCCGGTATGCTCACTAATCCGCTGCGCGATCGTTTCGGCATTGTTTCGCGGCTCGAGTTCTACAACGCACAAGATCTCACCCACATTGTCTCGCGCAGCGCGGGGCTGCTGAACGCCGGCATCACGCCCGACGGTGCGGCCGAGATCGCACGCCGGGCACGCGGCACGCCGCGCATCGCTAATCGCCTGCTGCGGCGCGTGCGCGACTATGCCGAAGTCAAGGCTGGCGGCCGCGTGGACGTCGACGTGGCCAACGCCGCACTCGCCATGCTGGAAGTTGACCCGCAAGGGCTGGATCTCATGGACCGCAAGCTGCTCGAAGCCATCATCCATAAGTTCGATGGCGGGCCCGTGGGCGTGGACAGCCTGGCCGCCGCCATCGGCGAAGAGCGCGACACCATCGAAGACGTAATCGAACCCTACCTGATCCAGCACGGCTATCTGCAGCGTACGCCGCGCGGCCGCATGGCCACGCAAACCACGTGGCGCCACTTAGGCCTCGCGCCGCCGGCGTCGTCGGGCAATACGCCAGATCTGTTCACCTAGCATCCGCCCCCAGCAGGCGCGCGGCACCGCGTCCGCCTCAACCACGCATGGCGTGGCGCCCGTTTTTCCGCCACATCACCGCACCTCGCCCGAAGGCACCATCAACGTGCGCTAAACACCGTTACGCACGCAGCGCAGGAGATCTTCGCCGTAGGCATCGAGCTTGCGCGCACCCACGCCGCTGATGCCCGCCAGGTCGTTCAACGAGCCGGGCTGGGCCACAGCAATTTCGCGAAGGGTGGCATCGTGGAAAATGACGTAGGCGGGCACGCCGTGCCCTTTGGCAACCTCGGCACGCCAGGCGCGCAGGGCCTCAAAGCGCAACTGTGCTTCGCCCGGCAATGCGGCCGGCGCCTCTTTGCCGCGCGCCGACGCCGACCGCCCGCCACGCGCTTTCTTTTCGGCTTCGCGGCGAAACATCAGCCGCTGCTCGCCCTTGAGCACCGATCGGCTTCCTTCGGTAAGCGCGAGCGTGCCATATCCCTCGCCGTCGACCGCCAGCAGGCTTTGCGCAAGCAATTGCCGCAACACGCCTCGCCAGGCATTTTCGGACAAATCCTCGCCAATACCGAAGACGCTGAGCGTGTCGTGACCGTATTCTTTGATGCGGTCGGTCGACTTGCCACGCAGGATATCGATCAAGTGTGCGGCGCCGAAGCGCTGGCCGCGCTCACGCCACAGCCGGTACACGGCCGACATGATTTTTTGCGCCGCCACTGTGCCATCCCAGGCCTGGGGCGGCTCCAGGCAGGTGTCGCAATTGCCGCAGGGTTCAATCGACTGGCCGAAATATGCCAGCAGCCGCTGACGCCGGCAGGAGACGGTTTCACACAGCCCAAGCATGGCGTCCAAATGCGACGCCAGACGCCGGCGAAACACCTCGTCGCCCTCCGACTGGTCGATCATGCGGCGCTGCTGCACCACATCCTGCAGGCCGTAGGCCAGCCATGCCGTAGCGGGCTGGCCATCGCGCCCCGCCCGGCCGGTTTCCTGATAGTAGCCTTCCACCGACTTGGGCAGATCAATATGGGCAACAAAACGCACATCGGGTTTATTGACCCCCATGCCGAAGGCAATGGTGGCCACCATCACCATCCCCTCTTCGCGCAGGAAACATGCCTGGTTGCGGGTGCGCACCGCCACATCCAACCCGGCGTGATAGGGCAGCGCCGGTATGCCGTGCTGGGTGAGGAAATCGGCGGTTTCCTCGACCCGCGCGCGCGACAAGCAATACACGATGCCGCAGTCGCCCGCGTGCTCGGCCTGGATGAAGGCCAGCAGTTGCTTGCGCACTTCATTTTTCTCGATGATGCGGTAGCGGATGTTGGGCCGGTCGAAGCTGGCCACGAAATGCGGCGCAGCGTTGAGCATGAGCCTTTCAGCAATCTCGCGCCGGGTGGCCGCAGTGGCCGTTGCCGTCAGGGCGATACGGGGCACCTCGGGCCAACGCTCGTGCAGCACCGAAAGGCCCAGGTACTCGGGGCGAAAATCGTGGCCCCACTGCGACACACAGTGCGCCTCGTCGATGGCGAACAAAGCAATGCGCCCCTGCGACAAAAGCTCCATGCAGCGGTCTGTGAGCAGGCGCTCAGGCGCAACGTACAGCAGATCGAGTTCGCCCGCCATATACGCCCGCTCGACCTCGCGTGCGGCGCGCCAGTCTTGCGACGAGT
This sequence comes from Paracandidimonas lactea, assembly GCF_021653995.1. Lineage (NCBI taxonomy): Bacteria > Pseudomonadati > Pseudomonadota > Betaproteobacteria > Burkholderiales > Alcaligenaceae > Paracandidimonas > Paracandidimonas lactea. The sequence goes on along the minus strand of NZ_JAJJOZ010000005.1, from coordinate 144,972 downwards.
TCAGGTAAGCCGCCCGCACGCCCAGCTCCTGCAGCGCATCGACCTGATCCTGCATTAACGCGATCAGCGGCGAGATGACGATGCCCGTTCCGGGGCGCACCAACGCCGGGATCTGGTAGCACAGCGACTTGCCGCCGCCGGTGGGCATGAGCACCAGCGCATCCCCACCCTCCACGACATGATCGATAATGGCCTGTTGGTCACCACGGAAGGAATCGTAGCCGAAGACATGCTGTAGGGTTTCCAGTGAGGTGGCGGTCATGCGGAGTGTGCGGAAAACAGGAAGGGGTTGAGTAAAAAAACCGGAGGGTTTAGGCTGGGCAATGGGGCTGTTTAAACCGATTCGGTTGATCGTGCCGGGGATACGTAATCAAAAAACAGGAACAGAAAAACGGATGCTTACATCGTAGTTGCCGCCTGATGGCTCGGTGCGCGCCTGCAGCCCGATGCGCAGATTGGGGCTGTACCAGAACTGCTGGGTATAGCCGAAGCGCTCTCGCAGATCGCCTGAAGCGAGCATGGTGCGTTCATAGCTGCCGGTGACGTCGCCCCAGCCCTGTACAGGTACGGTGGCGGACCACTGCTGGCGGCTGGCGGACCCCTGCGCCGCCCCCGTTTCGTATGAGGACAGGTCGCTGAACCCGGCCGTAGTGGCTTCGCCCAGCCAGCTCAGGGCGATATCGTCCAGCACATTGACAGAATACCCCGCCTGGTAGCGCCAGCCCTGATACAGACTGCCGCTGGCCCGCGCCACGCCGGCCGTCCATGCGCCCCATTCGGTACGCAGCGTACCCCCTGTGCCGGTGGAAAGCAGTTGAGGCGCCGCCTCGATTTGCGTTTCGAGCGAAAGCGAAGCACTGACATCATAGCCCAGCAGGGCATAACCCGCCTGCGAGCCGAAAGCCAGATCGCCCGATTGCCGGCCTGGCGCAGTGTCGATGGCCCCCAGCGCCACTGAATAGCGCCACGTATCCGCAGCGCCCGGCGCGGCCCGCTCGCTGACACGCACGCCGCCCAGCGTTGCATTGCGCGCCCACTGCGGGTCGCCGATGGACTGGCTGCCCACGGAGATCAGCGTGCCGCCTTCGGTTGTCATGGACCAATTGCGCGCGCCGGTCGTCCAGGGCAGCGTACGCGGCACCGCCCGCCCGTCGTTGAGCCTGGCTCTCACCCCACGCAGCCCGGGAGACGATCTCGACAATGGCTGTACCGGCCTCGGTTTAGCGATATACGCCCAGGTGTAACGATCCGGGATGACGGCCGGGCCAGTACGGGGCGGCGCGGTATAAGGCTCCGCCCCCGCCAGCGGCAAACCAGGTGCGGAGGCGCCATAGCTGGCACCATCATCCTGCGCCAGCGCCTGTTCAATTGGATCGGACGATCGCGAACCCACATCCAGCGGCAGGGGCGGCAAGGCGCGCACTGTGACCATGTCGGTCGGCGCCACCGGGTACGTCGTGGCGTTGGCCCAGCTGTGCCAGCCCTGATTACCGCTTGGGCTGCCTTCACCCGGCAGCGGTTGCGCCCGTATGTCGCCCGCCTGGCCGGTGAGGGCCAGCGCAACACAACCGACGAACCAAGAACCCAAGCTGCGCACAAACATAAAAAACCTGACAATGCGAAATGCGAAATGCGTATCGGGAAATGCGTGCTGCCAAGTGTATATTGCCTGCTACGCCCCTCGTGCTGCGTTGGCATGCCGCCAGCCGCGCCGCCCCGACCGGCGGCGCGAGGCAGACGCTTAGCGTTCTCGCCGGCTCGAGGCGAAGTCGAACATAGCCTCCGCGCTGGCATCCATGGACCGCTTCAGGGCACTGTAGCGCTCAAGTACAGCCGACTTGTAAACGACACCCAGCAGCTTGGGCTGCTCGTCGCCGCTGACCACCGGCAGGCGCTCGCCGCGAAACTCAACGAAGTATTCCTGGGCCTGATCCAGCGACATATCCGCGTTCAGCGTTTTGACGTAATCGCGCCGAAGCACGTCGCCGGCAAGCTTGCTGGCCAGGTCACCCTCGCCCACCAGCAAACCCGTAAGGTCGCCCTGAGCGATCACGCCCTGGAACACGTTGTCGTCATTGACCACGTAAAGGTAGCGCACCGGGTACTCGATGAACAAGCGCACGGCCTCGCTGAGCGGTGCCGACGTCTTGACCACCGTGTCGGCGGGGCGAACCAGATCGCGGATCAGTGTCTGCCTGAGCTTCAGGCGCAATAACTTGTCGCGCTCGCGCACGATCGTGACGTCGTACATCGCCACCTCGGCCACCGCGCGCGAGATGAAATAGGCCACTACACCGGCCAACATCAGCGGCAACACGATTTGGTAGCTGAGCGTCATCTCAAAAATCATGAGGATGGCCATTAACGGCGCGCTGGTTGCCGCGCCCAGAAAGCTGCCCATGCCAACCAAGGTATAGATGTACATCGGCAACTGCGCCTCGGGCCAGAACAGGTTCATCCCCATGCCGAACAGCGTGCCGACCGCGCCGCCAACAAACAGCGCGGGGGTGAACACCCCACCGACTGCACCCGAACCCACCGTAAGCGCAGTGGCCAGAATCTTGCAGACCAGCACCAACGCAATGGCCTGCCAGGTGAAGGATTGATGCAGAAAACCGACCACGACGCTGTAGCCGTTGCCGGCGACCTGCGGCATGAAAACGAGGACAGCGCCCAGCAGCAGCCCGCCCAGAGCCATGCGCAGCGGCAGAGGCAGCCCCGACCGCTTGAATACGCCCTTGACGGTATCGATGAACTTGAGGAACAGCGGCGCCCCGAGGCCAGTGACGACCCCCAGAAACACAAAGGGCAGCACCTGCGCCGCCGGAATCTGCGGGATATCAGGCATGACATAGATGGTGTGGTAGTAGCCCGATGCGCGCATGACAATATTGGACGTGGCCGCCGCCATCATCAGCGGGCCGAAAGACTGCATCGTCATCGTGCCCAGCACGATCTCGGCCACGAACAGCGCACCGGCGATCGGCGCGCCATAGGCTGCAGCCACACCGGCCGCCGCCCCACAGGCCACCAACAGGCGCAGCCGCGCAGTACTGAAATACGTGAACCGCCCTATGCACGAGGCGCCCAGCGCCCCCAGGTGCACCATAGCACCTTCGCGGCCGATGGAGCCGCCCGACACCACAGTGATCAGCGATGACAGGGAGCGCAGCAACCCTTGCCGCACCGACAACCGCCCGTCGCCAATGGCAACAGCTTCCATATAGTCGGAATTTGAACGGGTGCCGACCCGCCCGGCCACCCAGAGCAGGCAACCCGCCACGAGGCCGCCGGCCACCGGCAACAGCAGCCGGCCCTCCCAGCCCAGCCCGCGAACGGCCGTTACAATGGACTTACCTTGCCCGCTGTATACATACAGCAGCGCATGCATGCCCTCATGGAAGGCAATAGTGGACAACGCCCCCAACGTACCCACGATGGCCGCCCAGCAAAGCATGGCGGGCAGGTCGGACAACCACGAGTAGCCCGCGAGCTGGCGCCGCACGTTTTGTACGCGCTTGCGTATCATCAGTGTTCCCTAAGCTGTGTATCTATTTCAATCTGTTTCCACGCGCTTGCCTGAGCCTGCCGAGGCGGGGCACACTTGAACACTATGGAAACCCCTCTTATAAAAGTACTGGTGGTCGATGACGACCCAGCATTGCGCCAACTGCTTGCCGATTACCTGAACCGGCATCAGTATGACACCCTGCTTGCGCCCGACGCCAGCGATCTGCCTACGCGCATTCAGCGCTACTCGCCGGATCTGATCGTACTCGACCGCATGCTCCCCGACGGCGACGGCGCCGAGGCGTGCCGGCGCCTGCGCCAGCAAGGCGAAGACATCCCCGTTATTTTACTGACCGCGCGGGACGAAACCGTGGATCGGGTGATCGGCCTGGAGGCCGGCGCCGACGACTACCTGGGCAAACCCTTCGACCCGCGCGAACTGCTGGCCCGCATCGAAGCCGTCCTGCGCCGCAAAAAAGGGGCGTCGGCACTCAACAAAGACAAGCCCGTTGCCTTCGGCCCCTTCGTCTTCGACCCGGCAACGCGGCAGCTATACAGGGGTGAAGACGTCATCAAGCTCACCGGGGGCGAGGTCAACCTGCTCGAGGCGCTGGTCGCCAACCCCGGCAAACCACTCTCGCGCGACCGCCTGCTGGCGCTTGCGCGCGACGATGACGACGGGGAGCGCAATGATCGTGCCATCGACATCGCCATCCTGCGTCTGCGGCGCGCCATCGAAGAAGACCCGAAGCAACCGCGCTGGATCCAGACGGTCTGGGGCGTAGGCTACCGGTTCTCGCCCTGATTCATGTCCTTCCGTTCACTGTTCCGGTCTGTGGTGCGCGCGGTGCTGCCGCGCTCGCTCAATGCGCGCATGGTGCTGCTCACGCTGGGCACCATCCTGCTGGTGCAGGCCGCCACCTTTGGCACCGCCACCTATTACCGCAAAAAGTTCACCGAAGATGTCGCGGTGGAGCTTACCGCCACCACCATCCGTACCCTGCGCGCTTCGCTGGCCACGATCCCCGCCGAGGAGCGTGGCGACTTCGTGCGTCAGGCGTCGCAGAACGAATGGCATTTGTGGTCGCGAACGCTGCCCGCCAATGCCAATCTTGAACGCTATCGTCCTCCGCACCGGCGCCCACCGCCAACAGCCAATGACATCCGCGACAACCTGCGTGATTTTGTCGGCGCCCTGAACCGCCGCCTGAACGATGACACCCGGGTGGCCTTGTCGCGCGGGCCCACGCCCCGCCTGTATATTTCTTTGCTGCCCGACGCTGTCGCCAACGATGCCGAGCGGCCACGCGAATGGCTGGTCATCCCGCTGGACCGCATCGCCCCCCCCGTCTCAACCCCTGTGATTGTGGTGTGGCTGGCGGGTATGGGCCTGCTGCTGTTGATTTCAGCGGCGTTTTCATGGAACATCACGCGCCCGCTGACCCGTCTGGCCAACGCGGCCGACCAGTATGCGGCCGGGCGCCCGGAGCGGGTCAAACCCTCAGGCCCGCGCGAAACCCGCATACTAGGTGAGCGCTTCAACGCCATGCTGGACACACTGGAAGAAAACAACACCGTCCAGCGCACCATGCTTGCCGGCCTCCCGCACGACCTGAAAGGCCCGCTCTCACGCATGTGGCTGCGCATCGAGATGGCCAACGACCCTACCTTCCAGGAAGGCATGCGCAAAGACCTGCAGGACATGCAGCGGATGGTGGATCAATTCATCGGTTTTGTACGCGGCACGGACCCCGGCTCATACAATTTTGCGCCACTGATGCTGAACACGTGGATCGAAGAACAAGTATTTGCATGGGAAAGCGCCGGCAGCCCGGTCCGGCTTGCGCGCGGGGCGGTGCGCCCCCTGCGCGTCAGCGCAGACAAGGCTGCCCTGGGCCGATTGCTGGACAACCTGATCACCAACGCCCTGAATCATGGCGCACCACCCGTTGACATTGCATTGCGCGAGGATAATGGCCGCGCTGTGGTGACAGTGAGTGACCACGGCAAAGGCATCAGCGCCGAACGCCGCACCGAGGCACTGCGGCCATTCTCGCGGCTTGACGATGCGCGCACCCTAACGGGCTCAGTAGGCCTGGGGCTGGCATTGGCCCAGGCCATCGTGGGTGCCCATGGCGGCGAACTGACGTTGGGCGAAGCAGCAACCGGCGGCCTGGAAGTGTGTGTTTCGCTGCCGCTGAGCCTTGGCAAGGGGCCAAGAGCAGCAGTCAGTCGCCGTCGCGGCTAACCGGTTCGAACGCCTCGGCCACAGGCGCAGCCGGCGCCCGGAGCATTGCGAGAGGCTTGCGCGGCCGGAAGGCGGGCATCTCAGGTGGGCGCGACAGGCCGAACATGTGCCAGTACACACGCAGATTGAAGATCAGCGCAACCGGCATCGCGATTGCCACGCAGGACAGCACCAGGCGCTGCGACTGCACCGACGCAGCGGCATCCCAGATGGTCAGGTCATCGAGTACCAGATAGGGAAAGAAACTGTAGCCCACCCCGCCCAGCATCACCAGAAACACCACCAGCGTCATAACAAAAGGCAGCGCCGTATTGCGGTAGCTGCTCAAGACCATGCGCTGCAGGCACATTTCAGTTGACACAAAGCAGACCAGCAGCACAGCACCAATGACAGGCACGGCCAGCGGAGGGGTGGCGTTGCTCCATTTCAGGAACACACCGCTGTTCGCGAAGGCCAGCACCACCATCACGCCCGCCGCCCCGGCGGCTGTCCAGCGCACCGCATGGCGCCCGCAAGCCACGGCACGAACGCGCAGCTCGCCGTCCACTCGCATGATGAGCCAGGCGGCGCCAAGCAGGCAATAAGCTGCAAGTGCGCATATGCCCAGAAACAGCGCAAACCAGAGGTAGCCGGCCTCGGTACGATAAGACACCACGATACGCGCCAGCACAAAGCCGTGAGACACGGCGGTAAGCAGCGAGCCGGCGGCAAACCCGGCCAGCCAATAGCGTTGCATGGCGGCCGGCGCCCTTAGGCGCATTTCGAACGATACTGAGCGCAGCATGACCCCCACGGCCAACATGCACAGAGGCAGATACAACTGGCCCATGACCGGCCCCCAGGCGCCGGGGAAGGCGGTAAGAAACAAGCCCAGCCCCAGCAGCAGCCAGAATTCGTTGGCGTCGCGCCATGGCCCCAGGAGTGACAGCATGCGCGGACGCAGATGCGGTGGCGCGAACAGCACCAGGCAGCCGACGCCGATATCGAAACCGTCGAGTATGGTGGCGGCAACAATGGTAATAAACAGAAGCGCCACGAAGACCAGCGGCATCCAGAAGGCTGGATCGTTGGCGCCAAAACCCAGGAAACTTGCGAGCGCATCTATCATGCACGCCCCCTGTGACGAGCCACCGGCACGACGCCATGGCGCGCCGTATGCCAGAGCATGCGCAGAAAGCCGGCAATAAACAGCATATAAAGTACTGCATAGGCAAACAAACCGCCGGCCACCACCCTGTGAGAGGCCGAGCCGGCGATTTCAGCGATGGTAATCGTGCCCGCCACTGCAAAGGGATACGCGCCAACCAAGGTATACGCGATGCCTGCCAGCGCCATGGCCCATGGCCCAAAAACCAGCGCCATCAAGAGCTTGCGCCATCCGGGAGACAACGCGGCGGGATCATAGCCGCCACGGCGCACTTCAAGCCAGGTGAGGCCCGCGGCAAGCGCCAGCAGCATGCCGGCCAGCAAGGCGATTCGATACAGCCAGAATGTAGCCGCCACGGGTGGCGCCATGCCGGCGAACCTATCCAGCCCCAGTAACGTGCCATGGCTGTCGCGCCCCAGCCACCGCCCGCCCGCATGCCGCCATCGCAACGTGCCGCGATTAGTGGACGAAGCGGCGTCGGGCCATCCGGCAATGATCAGATCGGGTTGTGTGCCGCTTTGCCAATACGCCGCCGTGGCGGCGGCCTTGGCCGGCTGATAGCGCGCCATTATCAACCCGCCCCCCGCTGTGCAAGCCACTTGAAGGACAATGGCCGCCAACGCCAGCCAGACGGCGCTGCGAAACGCCAGCCGTTCGCTGGGCTCGGCCGGCCTGCGCAGCGACTGCGCCGCCACGACCCCCATGACAAGAAACGCGGCCACCAGCGCCGCTGTGCCGGCAAACAGACCCGCATACCAAGGCAATGCCGGGTTGAAAATGACATTTTCCCAATCGATGACATGATATTGCTCGCCCACGAGCACGGCGCCCTCGGGCGCATGCATCCACGACAGCAACGCCAGCAGCCAGAATGACATGAGGGCGGTACCCACAGCCACCATAACGACCACCGCCGCATGCGCGCGCCCCGACAAGCGCCTCTCGCCAAACAGCATCGCCCCCATGAAACACGACTTGAACACGAATACCGTAGTGAGCGCCGCCGCCAGCAGCGGGCCGGCCACGTCGCCGATCTTGCTCATCAATGCCGGCCACAGGCTGCCCAGTTGCAGCAGCACCGGCAGCCCTGCGGCAAAACTGAGGACAAAGGCCAGGGCGAACACCCGCACCCAGAAACGGTAAGCGGCCATCCAGGGGCCGGCCGGCTCGGCCAGTGACCGGATGCGAAAATAAGCCAGCAAGCCGCCCAGGCCGAGTTCCATCATGAGGAATACAGCCAGAAAAGCCAGGCTGGCATAGAACTGGATTTGTGAAAGCCAGAGGGTCGCTTGCGTCATGGGCCGTAGTGTAGAGCCAGACGCGGGCTTGTGGGTGCACCCGCCACGCTTGACTGCAAAATTGCATAGGGGCGCGAACAGGGGGCAAAAATTCACGAACGTGGCAAAATGCTTACTTTGCACCCGAAGTATTCTTTTCACCGGTATGACATCCCCGTCCACTCCTGCTCCCGTCTCGAATTTCCTGCGCACCATCATCGACAACGACCTCGCGCAGGGCAGCTATGCCGATAAGCGCTGGGCAGGCCGGCCTGGCCCCGCCTCCGTCCAGGCCCAGGGCCAGGCAGACCCGGCGCGCATCCGCACACGGTTCCCGCCCGAGCCCAATGGCTACCTGCATATCGGCCACGCCAAGAGCATCTGCCTGAATTTCGGCCTTGCGCGCGACTACGGCGGCGTCTGCCATCTGCGTTTCGATGACACCAATCCCGAAAAAGAAGAAGACGAATACGTGCACGCCATCATCGACATGGTGAAATGGCTGGGCTTCGACTGGCATCGGGGCGAAGAAAACAACTGCTACTTCGCCAGCGACTACTTCGGCTTCATGTATCAGTTCGCCGAGGCGCTGATTGGCGCCGGCCTAGCCTATGTCGACGAGCAAAGTGCCGACGAAATGCGCGCCACCCGCGGCACGCTCACCGAAAAAGGCAGCAACTCGCCCTGGCGCGACCGCCCGGTCGACGAATCCCTGCGCCTGCTGCGCGAGATGCGCGACGGCAAGCATCCTGACGGCGCCATGGCGCTGCGCGCCAAGATTGACATGGGCTCACCCAACATCAATATGCGCGACCCGGTGCTGTATCGCATCCGTCACACGCCGCACCATCGCACGGGCGATCAGTGGTGCATCTACCCCATGTACAGTTGGGCCCACCCGGTCGAAGACGCACTCGAAGGCATCACACACAGCATCTGCACACTCGAGTTCGAAGACCAGCGGCCTTTCTACGACTGGATCCTGAACCATCTAGCCGATCTGGGCCAACTGGCCCGCCCTCTGCCGCGCCAGTATGAGTTCGCGCGCCTGAATCTCACCTATGTGGTCACCAGCAAGCGCAAGCTGCTTCAGCTCGTGCGAGAGGGTCGCGTCAGCGGCTGGGACGACCCGCGCATGCCCACCCTCGTGGGCCTGCGCCGCCGCGGCTATACACCGTCGTCCATCCGCCTGTTCTGCGACCGCCTGGGTGTTTCCAAGGCCGATTCGCGCATCGACTACAACGAACTCGAACAGGCCCTGCGCGACGACCTTGATCCCGTCGCGCCACGCGCGGTGGCGGTGCTCGACCCCATCCGCCTGGTCATCACCAACTACCCCGAGGGGCAAACCGAAAACTGCCACGCGCCGCGCAACCCGCACGACCCAGCCGCCGGGCAGCGCGAATTCCCCTTCTCGCGCAATCTGCTGATCGAGCGAGACGATTTCCGCGAAGATCCGCCCAAAAAGTATTTCCGCCTCTTCCCGGGCAACACTGTGCGCCTCAAATATGGCTATGTGGTGCGCTGCACGGGTTGTGTAAAAGATGATCAGGGCAATGTCGTCGAGGTTCACGCCGAATACCTGCCGGGCACCAAAAGCGGCACGCCCGGCGCAGACAGCGTCAAGGTAAAGGGCAATATCACCTGGGTCAGCACGGCCCACGCTGTGCCAGCCGAAGTGCGCCTGTACGACCGCCTGTTCCTCGATCCGCGCCCCGATAGCGGCAACAAGAACTTCCTGGACGCCATCAACCCCGATTCCTGCAAGGTTATCCACGCCTGGCTGGAACCCGGCGTCGTCGCCGAGCCTGGCAATACCTGGCAGTTCGAGCGCTTGGGCTACTTCGTAGCCGATCGCGAAGTCTCCACCGCCGCCAAACCGGTCATCAATCGCGCGGTCACGCTGCGCGATTCCTGGGTACAAAAGGCTTGATCCAGCGCCGGCTCCCGCGAGCCGGTTTTTTGTAATGTATTTTTTGTTGTCTCCAGAGTGACACACGCAGTGAAAGAATCCTCATCGCCCCGCAAGAACCCCGCCGCGCTCGACTTCAAGAGTGCCACGCTGTATGCCGTGCGCGTGGTCCTGCACAGCGCGGACGCCGCAGCGCTCATCGCGGCGCTCGATACCCGCATGAAAGACGCCGGCGCATTCTTTGAAAACGAACCGGTCGTGGTAGATGCCAGCCAGGTAGAAGGCACGATCGACTGGGCGGCCCTGCTCGCCAGCCTGAAGGGCCACCGCCTGCATCCGGTCGGCGTTGTTGCCGAAGGCGACTGCCTGCTGGCCGCGCAGGCTGCGGGCCTGCCCGCCGTCGACCTGGCCAATCCAGTGCAGCGCCCGAAGGCCGAGCCAGCGTCTGAGGCCGACATGCCGGTGGTTGCACCGGCACAGGCCCAAGCCCAGACACAGGCGCAGGCCGAGCCTGCTGAGGCGCCAGCCGCGGCGGCAGCCCACGAGCCGGCGGCGCCCCAGTTGGCCCCCGCCGCCATGGTGATCAATCGCCCTCTGCGGTCGGGGCAGCGCATCTATGCCCGCAACACAGACCTGATCGTGATCGGTGTGGTGAGCCAAGGCGCCGAGGTCATTGCCGACGGCAACATCCACGTATACGGGCCTCTGCGCGGCAAGGCCATGGCGGGCGCCCGGGGTGACACCTCGGCACGCATTTTCACCACGCAGCTCGATCCCGAACTGCTGGCCATCGCAGGCGTATACCGCGTGCTTGAAACCCGCATGGATAAAACCCTGCAAAATCGGCCCGCCATCATCCAGCTCGATGACGACAGGCTGCAGATCAATCCGCTCGATTGACCCTTGCCGGCGGGTGCAGGTTGCCGGCCGGTGCAGACGTAACAGTTTCTGTATTCTTGCCAGAATTTTTTAATTTCATGCATACACCATCAACCATGCTGTGGTTATGCATTACGATTACGTGATTTTTCAGAATAACCATTAAGGATATTTATTGTCATGGCGCGAATTGTTGTGGTGACTTCCGGCAAAGGCGGGGTGGGCAAAACAACCACCAGCGCAAGTTTTTCCGCAGGCCTTGCCATGCGGGGCCATAAAACGGTTGTCATCGACTTCGACGTCGGCCTGCGCAACCTCGATCTGATCATGGGCTGCGAACGCCGCGTCGTTTATGATTTTGTCAACGTTATCCAGGGCGAAGCCTCGCTCAACCAGGCCCTGATCCGCGACAAGCAGCTTGAAAACCTGTTCATTCTGCCTGCCTCGCAAACACGCGACAAAGACGCACTCACCCGCGAAGGCGTGGGCAAGGTGCTCGAAGACCTCGCCGCCATGGATTTCGACTATATCGTCTGCGATTCGCCGGCGGGTATCGAAACTGGCGCGCTGATGGCCGCTTACTTTGCCGACGACGCCGTCGTTGTCACCAACCCCGAGGTGTCGTCGGTGCGCGACTCCGACCGCATCCTCGGCATTCTTTCCGCCAAGTCGCGCCGCGCCGAAAAGGGCGAAGAGCCGATCCAGGAAAGCCTGCTGCTCACCCGCTATAACCCCAAGCGCGTGGCCGATGGCGAGATGCTTTCGCTGAAAGATATTGAAGACATCCTGCGCATCAAGCTGATTGGCGTGATTCCAGAATCCGAATCCGTGCTGCAAGCGTCCAACCAAGGCATCCCGGCCATTCACCTGCGTGAAACCGAAGTCGCTCAAGCTTACCAGGATGTCGTGGCACGTTATCTCGGCGAAGAAAAACCGCTGCGTTTCGTCGACTACGAAAAACCCGGCCTGTTCAAGCGCCTGTTCGGAGGGAAATAACATGTCCCTCCTGTCTTTCTTTCGCGGCCAGAAGAAAACGTCCGCCAGCGTCGCACGCGACCGCCTGCAACTAATCCTGATCAACGAACGCGGCACGGGCGTCACGCCCGATTACCTGCCGCGCCTGCAGAAAGAACTCGTCGAAGTGATCTCACGCTACGTCAAAATCAACCCAGACGACATCAAGGTCAACCTCGACCGCCAAGATTCGCTGGAAATTCTCGAAGTCAAGATCGAGATGCCCCAGCCCGAAACCAAAGACTGATGCAGGACTGACGCAGGCCCGTCTACACACCAGCGTTTGCGCAGCCCGCAACAAAAACAGCCCGCTGCGAACCATACCCCAAAAAGTTGGACACCGATCCAACATTTAAGGTGTGGTGCGCAGCGGGCTATTGTTATTGTGATTGTTTTGGGTATTGCTGCATCAGCGTCTGTTTGCGCACCCGGACGCGGTGACAGCGCGAGGGGTTAAAACGAAAACCGGCGCCGTTGTAACGGCGCCGGTTTGGCTACGGATAATGTGCGCCGCGTGTTTCATCGCGGAAACAGGCGCGGCGCCTGTGCCTTGCGTGGGTATCAGCGATTCTTGCCGATCTGGTCGCCGATCACACCACCGACGGCTGCGCCGCCGATCGTACCCAGCACACCGCCACCCGTCAGCACCGCCCCGGCCAGGCCACCGATACCGGCACCCGTCACCGTGCTACGCTGGCGATGGCTCATGCTGTCCCAGGACGAGCAGCCTGCCAACGCTACAGCCAGAATACCCACAGCACTAAATTTGCTTATCGTTGCCAGTTTCATATCTTGATTCTCCTTCTGATGCGGCCTCGGCGCGTATCGCGTGCGCCGCCCAGCCGTTGTCGTCACGTTACCCGAATGGCCGGTGCCAAATCAAACAAAACCCGGATGCGCTTGTGAGCGGGCGCAACAGATGTATCACGCAGGCCTGAAAATTGCTGATGGCGACGCGCCGGCCACCTAACCCGCCTTGACCAGCGCAAGCATATCGCGGAATTGCGGGTGGCTGGGCGTGACCAACCATTCGAACATCACCATCTCTGCACAGACACGCTCCAGGCCATTGTCGGCCCACCGCTCGCAGGCAGCGGCATGGCACGACGGCTGGCGCGAGCCGATGCAATCAGTGACCAGGTATGGCTTCAGGCCCAGACGCGCCAGCCCCAGCCCGGTTTGTAACACGCACACATGCGCCTCGGTGCCGATCAACAACACATGATGGCGTCCGGTGGGGATCTCGGGCAGAAAATGGTGTTCACGCGTGGCATCGAAATGCGTCTTGTGGATGACGTGGTCGGCCTGCGCCCGGAGCAGCGGATGCGTGTGCCCGATCTTGTCGGCGCAATGCTCGGTGGCGATGACGGGTACACCCACCAGCTGGGCGGCCTTGAGCAGGCGCTCGGCCCGCGCCACCAGAGCATCGGCATCGTGGATGGCGGCCAGCAGCGCCGACTGCATGTCGACCATCAGGACCATGGAATCGTGTGCGTTCAGAATACCCATTTTAGTCTCCCGCTTTATGGCTGACGCCGCCGCCCAATACACACAACGGGCCGCCGCTATGACCCGGCCGATAAGCAGCGGCCGGGCAGCGCGATGCCGGCCTCACGCACCCCACGGCGACCCTTGGGCCCAAATGGCCGGGCACGCACGGCAGCCTGGCAGTTGCCCGCTTACTTCAGCGCTTTATAGCGCAGGCGATGGGGCTTGGCGCCCTCTTCGCCCAGGCGTTTGCGCTTGTCTTCCTCGTATTCCTGATAGTTGCCGTCGAAGAACACAGCCTGGGAATCCCCCTCGAAGGCCAGTATATGCGTGGCAATACGATCAAGGAACCAGCGATCATGGCTGATGACCATCACACAGCCGGCAAACTCCAGCAAGGCATCTTCGAGCGCCCGCAGGGTTTCGACGTCCAGATCGTTGGATGGCTCGTCCAGCAGCAGCACATTGCCGCCGGCAATCAATGTTTTGGCCAGGTGCAGGCGCCCGCGCTCACCGCCTGAGAGCATACCCACCTGCTTGTTCTGGTCGCCCCCCTTGAAGTTGAAACGGCCCAGGTAGGCGCGCGAGGCCATCTCGAAACGGCCCACCGTAAGCAAGTCGGCGCCGTCAGAGATGGCATCGAACACCGTCTTGCCATCGGGCAAGGACTCGCGCGACTGGTCTACATACGCCAGCTTCACTGTCTGGCCGATCTTGACGGCGCCTGAATCGGGCTGCTCTTTGCCGGCAATCATGCGGAACAGCGTGGACTTACCCGCGCCGTTGGGGCCGATGATGCCGACAATGGCGCCCGCCGGCACCTTGAAGCTGAGCCCGTCGATCAGCAGGCGATCGCCATAGCCCTTGGACACATTGTCGAACTCGATGACTTCGTTGCCCAGCCGTTCGGCCACGGGAATGAAAATCTCCTGGGTTTCGTTGCGCTTCTGGTATTCGTGAGAGGACAGTTCCTCGAATCGCGCCAGGCGCGCCTTGGCCTTGGCCTGACGGCCCTTGGGATTCTGGCGCACCCATTCCAGTTCTTTCTTGATGGTGCGCTGGCGGGCTGACTCGGACGCCTCTTCCTGCTTGAGACGGTCTTCTTTCTGCTCGAGCCAGGAGCTGTAGTTGCCCTTCCAGGGGATGCCATGGCCGCGGTCGAGTTCGAGAATCCACTCTGCCGCGTTATCAAGGAAGTAACGGTCGTGGGTCACCGCCACTACCGTGCCCGGGAACTTGCGCAGGAAGACTTCGAGCCACTCGACGCTTTCGGCATCCAGGTGGTTGGTGGGTTCATCCAGAAGCAGCATGTCGGGTTTGGACAGCAGCAGGCGGCACAGCGCCACGCGACGCTTTTCGCCCCCTGACAACGGGCCGATGACGGCATCCCAGGGCGGCAGGCGAAGTGCGTCGGCGGCAATCTCCATCTGGTGGTCGATGTCGTCGGCGCCGCTGGACGCGGCGGCGGCAATGGTGGCCTCCAACTCGGCCTGCTCGGCGGCGAGCTGGTCAAAATCGGCATCCGGTTCGGCATAGGCCGCATACACTTCATCCAGACGCTTGCGAGCGGCAAAGACGTCGCCCAGGCCTTCTTCGACCGCTTGGCGCACGGTGTGCTCGGCGTTGAGCTGCGGCTCTTGCGGCAGATAGCCGATTTTGATGCCGGCCATGGGCACGGCTTCGCCTTCGATTTCCTTGTCGACACCCGCCATGATCTTGAGCAGGGTGGATTTGCCCGAACCATTCAGGCCCAACACGCCGATTTTGGCGCCAGGAAAGAAAGACAGCGAGATATCGCGCAGGATCTGCCGCTTGGGCGGCACGATTTTGCCGACGCGATGCATGGAATATACGTATTGGGCCATTGCAAACCGGTTCAATCAAAGAGGTGGACGACAAACCACTGATTGTAGGCCGGGAACGTAAATTAAGCCCGGGCCCGGCGACTGGGCCGCAAAACTTGAATGTGCCGGCTGCGATCGGGCTGCAATCTGGCCGCAAAACCACCGGCGCCGCTGGCGCGCCGTGTAGAATGTCGGCAATACGACCCGCACCGATATTGCCATGGCCGCCACTGACAACTCCCCCCTGGTCTTCACGCCCGAAGAGCTCGAACTGCTCGGGCAGACGGCCGACGCGCTGAGCGCCTATATGGGCAAGCCGGTGCTTGCCGAAGTCATGGAGCCCGACGAAACCGGCTACGAGTGGGTGCTGTTTGCCGTCCCACTCGACGTGCAGGACGACCCGGCCGACTACGTCACCGTCGAGGCCGGCGGCAAAAATGCCCGGCTGCTTGGCCACCACGGCGGCCTGCCCGACGCCGGCAACGAAACCTACACCTGCGAATATCTTTGGGCCATCCAGCTTTCCGACCTCGAAGACGCCCGCTACATCAAGGTCGACCAAGCGGGCGACGAAGTTGCCTGGACCAATAATTTGCAGGATATCCTGCCCTTCGTCATGAACGAAGATCTCATCCAACCCGACGATGACGACGATGATGACGACGACGAGGAGCCAGATCCGCCAGACGATCCGGGCACACAGTATTGAGTGAGCACCTGATCCCCGCCTGGCCCCTTCCGGGCCCGAGGCTCAGGGTTCGGGGTGTAGCTTCGCGCCGCACCCCACGCACAGCCAGGCGCGAGCGGGCAACATCGCCCCTTTAGCGCGCGGCGCGTGCACGGTCGCGCACATACAGCAGCACCCCCACCGGCCACATCGCGGCCACCAGCAGCCTGGCTCCCATTCCGTGCAGATCGTAGCCGTCCGGCGGCGGCCGGCGTGTATGGCGCATATGCAGTGCAAAACGCGTATAGCGCGCGGCCGCCATCAAGAAGGCCTGGGGCTTATAGCGAAACCACGGCAGGCACTCGACCACCGTGTCGCGCGCCAGCAGCCACATACCCATCGCATGCTGTTGGCTTTGCCTGCCCTGGGCGGACAGCGAGTCCGCGCTGTGGTGATACACCCTGAACACCTGGTTCACGAAACGCGTAAGGTAGCCGGCACGGGCGATGGCCCGCCACACCAGGCTTTCAGGCACAAACCCCTCGATTTCTTCGGGAAATGGAAACTGGCGCAGCACATCGGTGCGCAGGCAGCCGAATTTCTCGCCCCGCACGTCATATTTGAAGGTCATGTCCAGCGAGGTGGCATCAAAGATATCCTGTGGAAACATATCGCCCACGATATGCCCGTCGGGCCGCGCGCACAGGCCTGTAATCGCCACATAACGGTCGCGTTCGCCCACCGGGATTTCCTTCCATGCAGTGGCCATGCTGTACAACGCGTTGGCGTCCAGGCTGTCATCGCTGTCCACGACCACCACCAGTTCGCCGCTGGCGCGCTCGATGCCGCGGTTGAAAGCAGTCTTCTTGTGCTGGTTGACCTGCCAGGCGTAATAGATCGGGAAGCTTGCTTCCTGCTGCCAGACCGCAACCCGCTCGCGCGTGTCGTCGGTCGAGCCATCATCGATGATGACCCATTCGAAGTCCTGGTAGGATTGCTCACGCAGCGATAGATAGACGCGCTCCAGCGTATGTGCCCGGTTGTAGGTGGGCGTGATCACCGAAAACAAATGACGCCAGCCTGACATAGTCTTATCTTTCTTATCTTGTACGTTATAGGTATATAGAGCAGGAAAACAGTACGCCATCACATCAGTAGCCATTGCGGACGCCGGCAAATGGCCTAAAGCAGGACCGTAACGCGCCGACGACCCGATGATAGGACAAAAAAAATCCGCAGCTGCGATTGCTGCGGATTTTTTGCCAACGTTACATCAGGAAACATAACGCGGCTGCGCGATGCGGCGCCATACGCCGCATGAGGCCGACATGCTCAGGCGCGCTTTACCTTTTCGAGCATTTTGAACACACCCTTGGGCGAGTTGACGAACAGGCGCTTGAAGGCCTTGCCCAGGCAACGGCGTTCGAGGGTGTTGCGGCGGTTGCGTTTGATTTCTGCCATGTTGAATCTCCGGTCTGCGTGCCAGGCCGGCGAAGGTGCAGGCCCGTAAAAATCCACTAAACCTGGCATTTTACCTTGAAAATACCCGAACACACAAAATCGCCCGCATACCAAAGGGCAACGTGGTTTCCCGTACACATGGCCAACCGACGCGGTGCCGGTAATGGCAGCGCAGGGCTGGCGCATCGTTGCGGGGTGTACGGGGCGGCGGTTCATCACCTACTAACAGTAGCGACAGAAAGATTATGATTACGCCATGACCTCCCAGATCCGTATTGTTGGCGCCCGCCAGAACAACCTCAAGAACCTCGATGTCGATATCAATACCGGCCAATTGCTGGTGATCACCGGCGTGTCGGGGTCAGGCAAAAGCTCGCTGGCCTTCGATACCTTATACGCCGAAGGCCAGCGCCGCTACGTTGAAACATTCTCCCCCTATGCGCGGCAGTTTCTCGACCGCATGGACAAGCCCCAGGTCGAGCGTATCGAAGGCATATTGCCGGCCATCGCCATCGACCAGGTCAATCCGGTGCGCAATTCGCGCAGCACCGTGGGCACGATGACGGAGCTGAACGACCACCTCAAGCTGCTTTATGCAAGGCTGGGCCGGCTGTACTGCCGCTGCTGCGGCCGCCGCGTGCAGCGGGACAACGCGCAAAGTATCCAGCAGCAGATCGCGACGCGCAGCCAACCCGGCGACCCACGCCTGGTGATTACCTTTCCGGTCGTCATCCCGGCCAACTTCACCGAGGAGGAAGTGCGTGGCTTCCTGGACCAGCAGGGCTACACGCGCATCCATCATGAGGAAACGCGGCTACAGACGCCGCCCACACCAAAGGGTAAAGGCAAAGCCAAGGCCAAGACGCCCAAGGCTGAAAAGCTCCGCGTGCTGCACGTCATCCAGGATCGCTTCCGCTACAGCTCGGCCGAGCCCGAACGGGTAATGGAGGCCTTGGACACTGCGCTCAAGCAGGGCGACGGGCATATCTCCATCTACGTGATCCCCGATGCACCGCCCGCCGACTCCGCGCAAGCGCGCGGCGACGCACCGCTGGCGGTTGGCTCAGGCTCCGTCAATAGTTCGGGGGACAGCACACATTCCGGTGCAGGTACTGGAGCGGGCACGGGCGTCGACGCCGACGAAACAGTGTGGCGCTTCAGCAATCGCCTGCATTGCGCGCACTGCGACATTGAATACACCACGCCGCTGCCCAGCACGTTTTCCTTTAATTCGCCGCTGGGTGCCTGTGAGTCGTGCCGCGGATTCGGACGCGTGATGGGGATCGATTACGGCCTGGTGGTTCCGGACGAAACCAAGACCTTGCGCCAGGGTGCCATCAAGCCTTGGCAGACCGCCAGCTACAAAGAATGCCAGGACGAACTCGAACGCTATGCACCCAAGGCGGGCGTGCGCCTGGACACGCCCTGGAAAGACCTGAGCCACGATGAAAAGCAATGGGTGATCGGCGGCACGCCCGACTGGAAAGGCGGCCCGCAAGCCTGGAAAACCCAATGGTACGGCGCACAGCGTTTTTTCGATTGGCTGGAATCGCGCGCCTACAAAATGCATGTACGCGTACTGCTGTCCAAATACCGCAGCTATACGCCCTGCCCCACCTGCGGCGGCTCGCGCCTCAAGCCCGATGCCACGCTCTGGCGATTGGGCGACGCCACCGCAGCACAGGAAGACGCAGGCGATGACGCGAATGCCGCAGGCAGCTACCCGCGCTTCATGCCCGTGCACGCCGACTGGACACGCGAGCAGCTCAATGCCCTGCCCGGCCTGGGCATCCACGACCTGATGCGACTGCCCATCAGCCGTGTGCGCGACTACTTTACCGACATTACGTTTGGAGCCGCACTCGACGCTGCGCTGGACCTGCTGCTCACCGAAGTACGCACGCGGCTGAAGTTCCTCTGTGACGTCGGCCTGGGCTATCTGTCGCTCGACCGCCAGAGCCGCACCCTGTCGGGCGGCGAAGTGCAGCGCATCAACCTCACCACGGCGCTGGGCACCTCGCTGGTAAACACACTGTTCGTGCTGGACGAACCCTCTATCGGCCTGCACCCGCGTGACATGCACCGTGTAGTGGAAGCCATGCACCGCTTGCGCGCCAACGGCAATACGCTGGTCGTGGTAGAACACGATCCGCAGGTGATGATCGCGGCCGACCGCATCATGGACATCGGCCCAGGGCCGGGCGAGCGCGGTGGTCGCATCGTGTTCGATGGCACGCCCGAGCAACTGCGCAATGCCGACACGCTCACTGGCAATTATCTGGGCGGCCGCCTGCGCGTGGAAGCGCCGCGCCCCATGCCCGTTTCTGCCAGCACGCCGCGCCTGCTGCTGGAAGGGGTGCGTGCCAACAATCTCAAGAATATCTCCGTCTCGATACCGCTCGGGCGGCTGGTGTGTATAACCGGCGTGTCGGGATCGGGCAAGTCGACACTGATCCAGGATGTTCTCTACCCCGCGATGCTCAAGCTGCAAGGCCGGCCAACCGAGGCGCCGGGCGCCTTCGACCGCCTGCTGGGCGCGGAACAGCTCGCCGACGTGGTGATGGTGGACCAGACGCCGATCGGCAAGACGGCCCGATCCAATCCGGCGAGTTATGTGGGTGCGTTCGACCCCATCCGCAAACTGTTCGCCAACGCCACCGTCTCGAAAGAACGCGGCTATACGCCCGGCACGTTCAGTTTCAACACCGGTGACGGGCGCTGCCCAACCTGCGGCGGCACGGGCTTCGAGCATGTGGAAATGCAGTTTCTGTCCGACGTCTATCTGCGCTGCCCGGACTGCGACGGAAAGCGCTTCCGGCCCGAGATTCTCGAAGTGCGCGTGGAGCATCTGGGTCGCAGCGCGTCGATTGACGAGGTGCTGGAGATGACGGTGACCGAGGCGCTGGAATTTTTCCAGGGCCTGCGTGACGTGCAGTGGGCGCTGGCGCCCCTGGCCGACGTGGGCCTGGAGTACGTGCGCCTGGGCCAGCCCGTACCCACGCTGTCTGGCGGCGAAGCGCAGCGCCTCAAGCTGGCCGGGCACTTGGCCGCTGCGGCGCGCAGCGGCATCTCGTCGGCCAAGGTGGCCAAAAAGGGCAGCCTGTTCCTGTTTGACGAGCCTACCACCGGCCTGCACTTCGACGACGTGGCCAAACTGATGCGCGCCTTCCGCAAATTGCTGGGGGCCGGCCATTCGCTGCTGGTGATCGAACACAACCTGGATGTGATACGCGCGGCGGATTGGCTGATCGACTTGGGCCCCGAAGGGGGCGACCAGGGCGGCGCACTGATCGGCGCAGGTACGCCAGGCGAACTGATGCACAACCCCGGCTCGCATACCGGCCGCGCGCTGGCCGAGTACACCACCGCCATCGTCTATGAAGACAAGTCGCAGCAAGCGCGCGCGCTCGCCGAACCCGTGCACGAGTATGCCGACACAGCCGGCACACCCTTGCAGAGCGTAATGCGGCGGCGGCGCGCGGGCATGCACAGCATCGATATCGTCAACGCGCGCGAGCACAACCTGAAAGGCATCAACGTCAGCATCCCGCGCGATACCTTTACCGTGGTGACAGGCGTATCGGGCTCGGGCAAATCCACATTGGCGTTCGACATCCTCTTCAATGAGGGGCAGCGGCGCTATCTGGAGTCGCTCAACGCTTATGCGCGCGCCATTGTGCAGCCGGCGGGCAAACCCGATGTGGACGCCATCTATGGCATCCCCCCCACTGTGGCAATAGAACAGCGCACCAGCCGTGGTGGGCGCAAGTCCACCGTGGCCACGATGACCGAGATCCATCACTTCCTGCGCCTGCTGTACGTGAAGCTGGGCACACAGATGTGCCCCAACTGCAATGTGCCGGTCGAACCGCAGAAACCCGAACAGATCGTGGCCCAGATCCTGCGCGACTACAAGGGCCGCCACATCGGCGTTGTGGCGCCTTTGGTGACGGCGCGCAAGGGGTATTACACCGACCTGGCCAAATGGGCTGCGGGCAAGGGCTTCAGCCACCTGAGGGTCGATGGCGCGTTCATTCCGGTCTCGCCCTGGCCGCGCCTGGACCGCTACCGCGAGCACACCATCGAACTGCCGATTGCGGACTTGATTGTGGACGCGGGCGACGAGGCCTCACTGCGCGAAGCCGTTCGCAGCGCCCTGGAACACGGCCAGGGCACCATGACACTACTGATCGACCTGACCGACGGCAGCAGCGTGCCGCTACAGGCGCGACGCGAGGCTGGCCTGGTCGACGCGGCCAGCGAACGGCAGTTTTCCGTGAAGCGCGCCTGCCCCGGTTGTGGCATGAGTTTCCCCGAACCCGATCCGCGCATGTTCTCGTACAATTCCAAGCACGGCTGGTGCATCAGCTGCTTTGGCACCGGCCTTCAACTGAGCGGCTTCGACGAGCAGCAGACAGGCGAAGAAAGCACCTGGAATGCCTGGTACGAGGGCAGCACGGAAGTATGCCGCACCTGCCATGGCGAGCGTCTGAACCCCATCTCGCGGGCTTTCCGCTGGCGCGACCGCTCGATTGCCGAGTTTGCCGCCATGCCAGTCTCGGAAGCGCAGTCCTTCTTCACCGGCTTGGTAAGCCGCGGCCGCGAGGCCGAGATTGCGCGCGACATTCTGGCCGAGATTCGCGGGCGCCTGAACTTCATGCAGGAAGTCGGGCTCGGGTATCTGGCGCTGGATCGCGCGGCGCCCACACTGTCGGGCGGCGAAGCGCAGCGCATCCGCCTGGCAGCCCAACTGGGTTCCAACCTGCAGGGTGTCTGTTATGTGCTGGATGAGCCCACCATCGGCCTGCATGCACGCGACAACCAGATTCTGCTCAACGCGTTGTCGACGCTCGAAGGCCACGGCAATACCTTGGTGGTGGTTGAGCACGACGAAGACACCATACGGCGCGCCTCCCACATCATCGACATCGGGCCCGGCGCGGGCGTGCGCGGAGGCATGGTAGTGGCGCAAGGCACGGCCCGCGAGGTGATGGACAACCCGGCCTCTGTCACAGGCCGCTATCTGCGCCAGCCGCTGGCCCACCCGATGCAGCCGCGGCGCGCCATCGCAGCCGACGCACCCATGATCACTGTACGCGGCGCCCACCTGCACAACTTGCGCAATGCCGAGGCCCGCATACCGGTGGGCCGGCTGAGTGTCATTACAGGCGTGTCCGGCTCGGGCAAGTCCACGCTCGCGCGCGACGTCCTGCTCGACAACCTCGCGCGCGCGGTATCGACGCGGCAGGCACCGGCCTGGCAAGGCTGCACCAGCATCGAGGGCTGGGAACAGATCGACCGTGTGCTGGAAGTGGACCAGACCCCCATCGGCAAGACGCCCCGCTCCTGCCCCGCCACCTATGTCGGCTTCTGGGACGACGTGCGCAAGCTGTTCGCGGGCACGCGCGAAGCCCGGGTGCGCGGCTGGCAGTCGACGCGGTTTTCCTTCAACACAGGGGATGGCCGCTGCCCGGTTTGCGAAGGCCAGGGCATGCGCACCATCGAAATGAGCTTCCTGCCCGACGTCAAAGTGCTGTGCGACGCTTGCAACGGCGAGCGCTTCAACCGCGATACCCTGGCCGTGACCTGGCGCGAACGCAGCGCTGGCGAGGTGCTGCGCATGGAAGTAGACGACGCGGTTGAGTTCTTTGCGGCGCACTCGAAGATATTGCGCCCACTGCAACTCATGCAGGATGTGGGCCTGGGTTACCTGACGCTGGGCCAGCCCTCGCCCACGCTTTCGGGCGGGGAAGCCCAGCGCATCAAGCTTGTGACCGAGTTGGCCAAGGCGCGCCTGACCGATGGCGTCATCAAAACGGGCCGCGCCTCGCGCACCCCCCATACCTTGTATGTGCTCGACGAGCCCACAGTGGGCCTGTCCAGCGCCGATGTCGAAAAGTTGATCCACGTGCTGCACCGGTTGGTGGACGCGGGCAACACGGTGGTGGTGATCGAGCACAACCTCGATATCATTGCCGAAGCCGACTGGGTCGTGGACCTTGGCCCCGAAGGCGGCACCGGCGGCGGGCGCTTGGTGGCACAGGGCGCGCCGGAAGAGATTGTGGCACGCCAAGCCGCGTCGCATACGGGTGCGGCGCTGGCTGGCTTTCTGGCGCATGGCGAGGCAGCACGCAAAGAAAACGCTGCCCGCAGGGCCCGCGAAGAGGCCTGATCCGACCATGCTTTGTCGTTTCGAAGACCGCTTGGCGGATCGTGCACTGGTGCTGGAAGACTTCCGCGAACGCATCGCCGTCCACACAGCCAGTGAGCTGGACGAGGCGCTGGCCCGCATCGAAGCCGCCCAGCGCCGCGGGCTGTGGGTAGCGCTGCTGCTGGATTACGAACTGGGTGCATGGTTGGAGCCCGCCGCATCGGCGGCGCCGAACTCACCAGTCCGATCCGCAGCGGCTGCAACAGACGTGGGCGCCAGCACAGGCAGCGACGCTGCCCCCCTTACCGCCCTGGTGTTTGGCGCGGCGCGCCAGACCACGCCCTGGCAAGCGCCCCCCAACACCGCGCCCTTCGACCTGCGCGCACACGCGCTGATGCGGCGGGGCGAGTACCTGGCCGCCGTCGATGCGCTGCGCGCCGCCATCGCCAACGGTGAACTCTACCAAGCCAACTTCACGTTTCCGATCGCACTGCAGACCGACATGGCACCGCGCGATCTGTACCGCCAACTGGCCGCACATCATCGCGCGGCACATGCGGCCTATATCGAGGACGGGCGCCGCGCGGTACTTTCGCTTTCGCCTGAATTATTCTTCGAACGCCGCGGTGATCGGATCACCGTCAGGCCCATGAAAGGCACGGCGCCGCGCCATACCGACGCCGCGCAGGACAGGCTGGCGGGCACGGCCTTGCTTGGCAGCAACAAGAACCGCGCCGAAAACCTGATGATCGTCGACCTGCTGCGCAATGACTTGGGACGCCTGGCCACGCCAGGATCCGTCAACGTGGACGCCCTTTTTTCTCTAGAGGCCTACCCGTCGGTATGGCAGCTTACCTCCACCATCAGCGCCCGTGCGCCTGACGCCAGCTTGCCGGCCTTGCTGCGTGCGCTGTTTCCCTGCGGCTCTATCACAGGCGCGCCGAAGATCGCAGCCATGCGCAAGATCCAGGCACTGGAGATCGCCCCACGCGGCATTTACTGCGGCAGCATTGGCTGGCTGGCGCCCGATGGCGACTGTTCCCTGAACGTCGCCATCCGCACCATCGAGATGCCGAATGAGCGCCCGGGCCATGGCGTGCTGGGTGTCGGCGGCGGCATCGTATACGACTCTGACCCCGCCCAGGAATGGGAAGAGTGCCTGTGGAAGGCGCGGGTGCTGGGGCTGGGGGCCGCCAGGCCCACACCCATCGCCTTTGTGGATTGAGCAGGTGCCCCCGCAATCGTGATCGGCGCACATGCGCGCAGCATGCAAGCCGGCACGCTATCCAAATGCCGCCTTGGCCAGAACCGCTTGCAGGTCGGCAGACAGCGGGCCGAGTCGATCGGCCCATCAATGCCCAGGCTTAGCGCCCCCGGAATTACCCCGGCTTACGACCACACGAGCATGTACCCACCATGCGGATACAGTATGATAAATATACCTGCCCAGCGGACTCTCACGCATAACGAGGAAGGCCTCTGCCATGAACGACGCGGACATCCAGCTCATCGAAACCATGCGGGTCGATCCGGGCCCGTCGTTGCCGCTACTTCCCTGGCATCGCAAGCGGCTCGAAGCCTCCTGTGCGGCGCTTGGCTATCGCTGGCCCGGCGAGCGGCTGTTCATGGACATCGGCCGCCTGTCCGCCGGCCTCGACCCCACCTCCTCGCACAGGCTGCGCCTGTTGGTCGACCGCAACGGCGTGTACTCCCTGACATTCGGCCCACTTCCGCCCACGCCCGAGCCCGTCCAACTGCGCCTGGACACGCGGCCGCGCAAGGCAGAACAGCTTTATCTCGCCCACAAGTCCACGTACCGGCCATGGTACGAAGAGGCCCAGGAGTGGCTGGCCGTACACCCCAATGTGTTCGACGTGATCTTCTGCAACGCGCACGGTGAGGTATGCGAAGGAAGCCGGTCGAACATCTACGTGCAGGACGATGAAGGCAACTGGCTGACGCCGCCGGTGTCGTGCGGCCTGCTGCCGGGTGTGATGCGCCAGAGCCTGCTGGACCAGGGCCTGGTGCGCGAGGCGCGCATCAGCCGCGACGACCTCGAAAACGCGCCTGCGCTGCGTGTATCCAATGCCCTGCGCGGCTGGCTGACCGCACGCCTCATCCGCGCCACGACGCGCTGGCGGTGAGCACTGCAGGCGCAGGCAAGCCTCCGCTCTTGCCTGCTCACTGTTTCATCGTGCTTGCTGGCCGACGCCGAACGCCCACACGGACAACGCCCCCGCTGCCGTCCCGCGTGTTTTCATGCCGCAAAACGCCCATGCAGCAAATAATGAATGGCTTCGTGCGCCGCAGCCATACCCATGGTGGCAGTGACCGTCACGGCCGAGCCATACCCCGCGCACGACAGCCCCTGCAGCGCCGCACCTTGTGGCGCATGGGCCGCCAATTGGCCCAGCTCGTCGCGATCATGCGCAGGCGCCTCCGCAAGGGCCGTGATTTCGACCGGCCGCAGCCATAGCTCAGGCAACACGGCCTGCTGGTCGAACCAGAGGGCCCGCACCCCCATGCGCGGCACACGTTTTTTTACCTTGCCCGCCGCCGGCGCTGCCTTGGGATAACCATGCTGGCGGCGCAGCGTGTTGCGCAGCTTGGCCAGCAAAGCATCGTTGACGGCTTGCGAGAGATCTCCGGCCCGCAGGGTGAGCGGATTGGTCTTGCCGCCCGCCCCGCCACACACCACGATGGGAAGGCCTTGGCGCCGGGCTTCGAGAATCATTGCGATCTTGGCCTGGGCCTGGTCAGTGCAATCGATCACCATGTCGATGCCGCCCGCAAACAGTTCGGCAACATTACCCGGCTCAACGAAATCGTCAATCAATTGCATGGTGCAGGCCGGGTTGATGCCGTGCACGCGCTGCGCCATGGCCAGGATCTTGGCTTGGCCAAGCGTTTCGGTCAGGGCGTGGATCTGGCGATTGACGTTGGATTCGGCCACATGATCGAGATCGGCCAGCGCCAGGCCGCCGATGCCCGACCGCGCCAGCGCCTCGGCGCACCAGGAACCCACACCGCCGATGCCGGCCACCAGTATGCGGGCGCCGCGCAGGCGCGCGACACCCATGGGGCCATACAAGCGCTCGAGGCCGCCGAAGCGGCGCTCAATGTCAGCAGTGTTTGCGGCGCCGGCGATGCCGGTCGTATTAAATAAGGCGTCAGGGGCGGTCATAGGACAGAGTTTACTGCCAACCCCGCATGCGACTCGCAGCGCGGCATAAGCAAAAAAGCAACACTGCTGACGCGGGAACGATACGCGCGGCACGGCTGTCTTAAAATAGAAAACATCCCGTCTTCAAGCAACGTGTCGCCATATTGGCGGCGGTTGTGATCAACAGTTATCGCATAGGCCTCTTTTCAACGAGGTATTTCGCAACGTGGACACGATCTCTGTTTCAGCTACGCCTTCCATACCCTGCGCCGGCAGTTTTCGTCTGCTCACCGACGCCGAGCGCCACGCTTCACTCCAGGCCTCACTTTCGCAGTGGGATCCCGACCAGGATGTCTGGGTATATGGCTACGGCTCGCTGATCTGGAGGCCCGAGTTCGACTTCGCCGAAAAACGCATTGGCCTGTTGCACGGCTATCACCGCGCGCTATGCCTGTGGTCACGCGTCAACCGGGGCACACCTGACCGGCCCGGACTGGTGTTTGGGCTGGATACTGGCGGCTCGTGCCGCGGGGTCGTATTCCGCATCCCCGCCGAACGGGTGCGCGAAGACATGGAGGCCCTGTGGCGACGCGAAATGCCCAGCGGCGCTTATCTGCCCAAGTGGATCACCTGCCGGACCGACGCCGGCCATGTCACAGCGCTGGCTTTTGTGATGAACCGCAATACAGATGCCTATGTACGCGGTCTGTCCGATGAGCATCTGCTGCACATTGTGCGCAGCGCCCATGGCAGTTACGGCCCCTGTATGGAATACGTAATCGAAACCGCACAGGCGCTGCAGCGATCGAACATCCACGACAAGCGGCTGCAGGCACTTGTCAGGCAGTTGCACGCAGCCGTGTAACCCACCGTTGCTCTATCGCCCCCCAGGGCCGGCATGCGGGTAAACTATAGCGTTGACACAACTTGCCGCCACTATCATGTCCGTCGCAGATATCCGCCAGAAGTACGAAAAATTCGAGTTGCTCGAAAGCAATCTGGCAAGCACTCCGTTCGATCAGTTCTCCCTCTGGCTCGACGAGGCCTTGCAGGCGCAGGTACCCGAGCCCACCGCCATGACGCTGGCCACTGCCACGGCCGATGGCCGGCCTTCGGCACGCATCGTGTTGCTCAAGGGCTTCGACCCGAGCGGTTTCGTCTTCTATACCAATTATCTGTCACGCAAGGGGCACGAACTCGACGACAACCCGAAGGCCAGCCTGCTGTTCTTCTGGCCCGCGCTCGAGCGGCAGGTGCGTATCGAAGGCGTGGTTGACAAGGTCAGCGCACAAGAATCCGACGCATACTACAACAGCCGGCCGCTGGGCTCCCGCATCGGTGCCTGGGTGTCGCCGCAAAGCCAGCCCATTTCGCACGAAGCACTCCAGGCACGCCTTGCATCACTGAGCGTGTCTCTGGGCGAGCACCCCACCCGGCCCGACCACTGGGGCGGCTACCGGCTTGTTCCAGACTACATGGAGTTCTGGCAAGGCCGCCCCTCGCGGCTGCACGATCGCATCGCTTTCCGGCGCGATGAGGGCAACTGGACACTGCAGCGCCTCGCGCCCTGACGCCCGGCCATCACCCGGTACCGCGCATGCCAGTTATCCCCCATGATTTCGACACCTTGTACTTTCGGTCCGCACTGGGCCGTTTCGCCACAGGTGTCACGGTCATCACCGCTGAATCGCAGCCGGACGCCCGGCCGCTGGGGCTGACGATCAGCTCCTTCAACTCTGTGTCGCTGGATCCGCCGCTGGTGTTGTGGTCACTCACGCGCAAAGCCTCGACGCTGCCGCATTTTCTTGGCGCGCAGCGCTACGTTGTGCACGTACTGGCCGCCAGCCAACTGGCGCTGGCGCGGCGCTTCGCCCAAGGCCCCCAGGCCGAACGTTTCAAGGGCCTGGCGCTCAAGCGCGCGCCGGGCGGCACACTTATGCTCGCCGATCCCGACACGGCCGCCTGGTTTGAGTGCTACAACCTCACACACTACGAAGCGGGCGACCACATTGTTTTCATCGGGCAGGTTGAGCGCTGCGAACGCGGTTTCAGCCAGCCCTTGGTGTACCATGCAGGCGATTTCGATCTCACGCCATCGAGCGAGCCGTTGTCCAGCCATTAACCGCCAATGTCCACCCCATGCGCGGTGCACGCTGCAGCGGTTTTCCGTCTTTACTGCAGCGCTTTCCGAGCCTTCAGAACGCAGACACTTCAACCCCTATAAACTTTTCAGACTCAGCTCAGACTGCTCATTATCAATATTATGGCAACAGATATAGATTGCGTGGTTCTCGGCGCCGGTGTTGTCGGCCTTGCCATCGCGCGCGAACTGGCGCTCGCGGGCCGCGAAGTGCTGGTTGTCGAGAAAACCGAAGCCATCGGCACCGGCACCAGCTCCCGAAATTCCGAAGTCATCCACGCAGGCATTTACTATCCCCAGGGCAGCTTGAAGGCCCGACTGTGCGTCGAAGGCAAGCAGATGCTGTACGACTACTGTGCCGAACGCGGCATCCCGCACAAGCGCCTGGGCAAGCTGATCGTGGCGGCCACGCCTGAGCAGAGCGCCGGCCTGGACAAAATCGCCGAACGCGCGCGTCTGAATGGCGTGGACGATCTGTACCGCATCAGCGGCGCGCAGGCGCGTGAACTCGAGCCTGCCCTGCGCTGCGATGCTGCGCTGGTTTCCCCCTCCACTGGCATCGTCGACAGCCACGGTCTGATGCTGGCCCTGCAGGGCGACGCCGAAAACCATGGGGCGCAATGCGTGTTCCACACCGCCTTCAGCAGCGGGCGCGTACTGCCGGACGGCACTTTTGAGCTGGCGTTCTCTGGCGCCGAAGCCATGACGCTCACGGCAAATTGCGTCATCAACGCCACTGGCCTGTCGGCGCCGGCCACGGCCCGCGCCTTGGCCGGCCAGCCCGAATCCCACATCCCTCAGGCGTACTACTGCAAGGGCAGCTATTTCACCTTGTCTGGCCGCGCACCCTTCAGCCACCTGATCTACCCTATGCCAGACCATGCCGGGCTGGGCGTGCACCTTACGCTGGATCTGGGCGGCCAGGCAAAGTTCGGCCCCGATACCGAATGGGTGCCGGACGAAGACTACACCCTCGATCCTCACCGCGGCGACAGCTTCTATGAGGCCGTGCGCAGCTACTGGCCCGCCCTGCCGGACGGCGCGCTGAACCCCGGTTATACCGGCATCCGGCCCAAGATCGTGGGTGCGGGCGAACCCGCCGCCGATTTTGTGATCGCGGGCCCGGCCACGCACGGCATCGGTGGCCTGGTCAACCTGTTCGGCATCGAATCGCCGGGGCTGACGGCCTGCCTGGCCATCGCCCGCGAAACCTGCGCCGCGCTCAACGCGCCCAAGCCGGCCTGATCGCGGCGCCACCCCGCACGACACAAGGTAGCGTTCACCCCCTCAGGGCAACGCTTCCGACATATTTTCGGATATCTGATGAACGACTATATTCTTACGCTATCGTGCCCCGACCGTACAGGGATTGTGCATGCAGTCAGCGCCTGGCTGCTCGAACGCCAGGGCAATATCATCGACGCCCAGCAGTTTGGCGACCAAGAGCAGCAGCGTTTCTTCCTGCGCGTGCATTTTGTGCTGCCCGACGCCGCCGGCGCCACCGAGCTGGAGCAGGCATTCGCCCCAGTTGCACACAAGTTCTCCATGCAGGCCAACATCTACGATGCACAGCGCAAGGCCAGGGTGCTGATCATGGTCAGCAAGCAGGGCCATTGCCTGAACGATCTGCTGTTCCGCGTACACGCCGGGCAACTCCCCGTCGAAATCGCCGCAGTGGCCTCGAACCACCCCGACCTGGGAAATATGGCGCGCGCCTACGGCCTGCCCTTTCACCATCTGCCGGTCACGCCCGACACCAAGGCGCGGCAGGAAGCACAGATCCTGGATCTGGTCGAAACCTTGAACGTCGACCTGGTGGTGTTGGCGCGCTACATGCAGATACTGTCCAATGACCTGTGCCGGGCATTATCGGGGCGGGCCATCAACATCCACCACAGCTTTCTGCCCAGCTTCAAGGGCGCGCGGCCCTATCACCAGGCGCATACACGCGGCGTGAAAATCATCGGCGCCACCGCCCATTACGTGACGGCAGACTTGGATGAGGGCCCCATCATCGAACAGGACATTGAGCGCGTACACCACGCCATGAGCCCGTCGGACCTCACCCAGACTGGCAGTGACATCGAGTCGCTGGTGCTGTCGCGCGCAGTGCGTTGGCATGTCGAGCACCGTATCCTGCTCAACGGCCAGCGCACCGTCGTCTTCAACTGAGCGCTCAGCGGCCCTGCGCTACGCCCTCGCGGCGCGGGTCCGCGCCCCCCACCAGGCCGCGGGGCGTAATCGACACGCCCTGCAGCCCGCTGGGCAGGTCGATTTCCTTCACTTCGTGCCCCATGGCCCGCAAAGGCTCGATCAAGTCATGCAGCGCCGTGCCGCGCTCCAGCTCGGTGGCGCGGTTGCGACTGCCGTAGTTAGGCAGGCTGATGGCCCGCTGCACATCGAGCCCCCAGTCCAGCACGCCCAGCGTCGCCTTGGCCACATAGTTGATGATGGACGAGCCACCAGGCGAACCGATCACCAACACCGGCTTGCTACCCTTGAGCACCATGACGGGCGACATTGAGCTGCGTGGGCGCTTGCCCGGCTCTACCCGATTGGCCACCGGCTTGCCATCGGCATCTACGCCCGACAGCGAAAAATCAGTCAGTTGATTGTTGAGTAAAAAGCCGTCCACAAACAGCTTGCTGCCGAAGGCCTGTTCAATAGACGTTGTCATGGACACTGCGTTGCCGTCGGCATCCACAATAGACAGATGGCTGGTGGATGGGAGTGACACGGTCGCGTCCACGCCGCGCCGGCGCAACAGGCCGACAGGGTCGCCGGGTTGCGCGGTGCCCATGCTGTGCATCGGGTCGATCAACGATGCCCGCTGGGCCAGATACCCAGGATCCAACATGGCCCGTGCGGGCACGTCGACAAAATCCGGATCAGCCACGTAGCGGTCGCGGTCCGCAAAAGCCAGCCGGCCGGCTTCAGAGAACCAGTGCACTGCCTGCGCCGAGACCGGCGGCACCGTGGCGATGGGCGTGTGGGCAAGAATGCCCAGCATCTGCATCACGGCCAGCGGGCCCGAACTGGGCGGCGGCATGCCGCATATTGTGTAGACACGGTAAGGCGCACAGAGCGGATCGCGCGCCTTGGCCTGGTATGCCTGCAGATCCGCCGCCGTCAGGTCACCTGGAACGGGGTGCGCCCGAACTGCCGCCACGATATGTTCGGCGATTTCACCTGTGTAGAAAGCGTCGGCCCCTTGCTGCGCAACAATGCCCAGCGTGCGTGCCAGCGCCGGGTTCTTCAGCACATGACCAACCGGCCATGGCTGCCCTGCGGCGTCGTAAAAATAGGCCGCGGCGGCAGGCTGCGCACGCAAGGCCTTGTCATCAGCCAGCAGTGCATGAAGGCGGGGCGATACTTCGAAACCATTTTGAGCCAACGTAATGGCGGGCTGGAACAACACAGCCCAGGGCAGGTGGCCTTCCGTGTGGTGCGCCAACGCCAGGGCGCGCACCACACCGGGCACACCAACCGACAGACCGCTGTTGACGGCCTCTTCGAACGGCAGAGGCTTGCCGTCTTTTGTGAAGCGGCCTACGCGCGCGGCGGCAGGTGCGGTTTCGCGCCCGTCGTAGGCCTGCATGCGGCCGCTGGCATTGTCGTAAGTGACGATGAAAGCACCGCCGCCTATGCCCGATGATTGCGGCTCTACCAGCGTTAGCACCATTTGTGCTGCAATCGCGGCATCGATCGCGCTGCCACCCTGAGCCAGCATGCGCTCAGCGGCGCGTGTCGCGTGGGGGTTGGCCGTACTGGCCATATACTGCGATGCATGTGCGGCCGCGCGCGCCTGGGCACCCGTGGCCGCCTCGGGATTGCGATCGGCCTCCGGCGCGGCTTGCACATTGCCCGCGGCAACCGTCAACGCCAGCAAAGCAAGCGACAGCAGGTGCCCTGGCCGACCGGCGCGCCACAATACGCGATACGCCACATTTCGATGAACATCGGCGCCACATAGGCTGCGCGGCGGAAAGACCGCCCTTCCCCAGATCATTTCTCCGTCTCCCTCTGCAATACCGCCACCGCGACAGGACTACTGCGATACGGCTGCCGCGATACGGCTGCCGCTACGATACGCCTGCGCAATACGGCCTCTGCAATACGCTGCAACGCCCCTCGCCACCGCCGCCCCTTTGGCCCGCGACATCTCCGTTACAAACCGCCGCTCCGGCCCGCCTCGGTTTCTTGGCGCAGCCAGGCATCGAACAGCGCCAGCGCCTCGGAACATTCGCGGTCGGCCGGGTAGCTGAAATAATAAGCATCGGGCACCTCTAACACGCCCTGCACCGGGCAAACCAGGCTGCCCGCGCGCAGGCCGGGCTCGGCAAGAAACATCGGAATGAGCCCCACGCCCATGCCAGCCTCGACAGCTGCCCGCACCATGGTGAACAGTTCATAGCGCGGCCCCGCGCCTATGGATGGCTGGTATGCCATCCCCTGGGCATCGTACCAGTAGCGCCAGGCATCCGGCCGGGACAACATGTGCAAGTGCGTCAGGCCCTCCAGCCCGCCGCCCGCAGCGCGTACACTCGGCTCGCATACAGGCACCAAGGCTTGTTCATCGAACAATTTAAAGCCCGTGGCATGCGGCCAGACCTGGCTGGAATGGTAAATCGCAGCATCGAAGGGGTGATCCTTGAACTGGAACGGCAATGTGCGCGCGGACAGGCTGACTGCAATATCGCCATGCAGTCGCTTGAAACTTGCCAGGCGGGGAATGAGCCAAGTGGTGGCCAAGGTGGGCAGGACCGCAATGTGCAGGCTTCGCCCCAACCCTGCGCGCGACACCAGGCCCAGCGTGTCCTTCTCGATTTGTTCCAAATGGTGCCGCACGCGGGCGGCGTACTCCGCCCCCGCGTCGGTCAGCGCAACACGCCGCCGCACCCGCGTCAGCAATTGCACACCCAGGCGCTCTTCCAGCCCCGTTACCTGGCGATAGACGGCGCTGTGCGTCAGCGCCAGCTCTTCGGCCGCGCGCGAGAACGACCCGAGCCGCGCCGTGGCCTCGAATGCCTGCAACGCCCCCAGATTGGGTACACCATTACGCATCTCACACTCCTTGTCCGGCCACCGCGCCAGTATTGCCCCCTTTGCACGCATCGCCGGGCGCTGGAACTTGGGCTGTCCAGCCCCGGATAGCACCGAATTGATGCAGACTGCTGCCAGGAATGCGTCAATCTTGCATAATAGGCAAGACATTGTGCAATTTTATCAATTGCATTGTGCGCCATACGCACATTATTCTCGGTACATTAACCGGGAAGCCAGTGCCTTCCACGAATCTTCTTTGCATAAGAACATGCCATGAACGCTGTCACCGCCGCATCTTCCCAGGCCCGCATGGCCGGCCATGTACTCGTAGACCAACTCGTCGCGCAGGGTGTGGACCACGTTTTCTGCGTGCCCGGCGAAAGCTATCTGGCGGTGCTCGACGGCCTGCACGACGCATCGATCGAGGTCACGGTATGCCGCCAGGAAGGCGGCGCCGCCATGATGGCCGACGCCTACGGCAAGCTTACCGGCCGCCCCGGCATCTGCATGGTCACACGCGGCCCGGGAGCCTCCAACGCTATGGCTGGCATACACATCGCATCGCAGGACTCCACCCCCATGATCCTGTTCGTGGGCCAGATCGAGCGCGGCATGCGCGAGCGCGAAGCCTTCCAGGAAATGGACTACCGCGCCGTGTTCGGCACCCAGGCCAAGTGGGTCACCGAGATCGATCAGGCCGAACGCATCCCCGAAATCATCTCGCGCGCCTTTCACGTAGCCACCTCGGGCCGCCCCGGGCCAGTGGTGATCGCCCTCCCGGAAGACACCCTGGTCGAAACCGTATCCGTCGGCGACGCCCCTCATTACCAAGTGGTAGAGGCCGCTCCCACCCAGGCGCAGCTCAACGCGCTTGAGGAACACCTGGCCAAGGCCAGCCGGCCGGTTGCCATTTTGGGCGGCACGCGCTGGAACGAGCAGGCGGTGGCGCAGTTCGCCGCTTTTGCCGAAGCGCGCCAACTGCCCGTGGCCGTGCAATTCCGCCGCCAAATGCTCTTCTCCACTACGCATCCCTGTTTCATCGGCGACGTAGGCCTGGGCAGCAACCCGGCCATGATGGCCTACATCCGAAGCGCGGACCTGATCCTGCTGGTGGGCGGGCGGATGTCCGAAATCGCCAGCCAGAGCTACACGCTGCTCGACATCCCGGAGCCCAAGCAGGCGCTGGTCCATGTGCATCCCGATTCCAGCGAACTCAATCGCGTTTACCGCGCGGATGTCGCCATCAACGTATCGCCGACCGCCTTTGCCCAGGCAGTGTTCGAAGGCGGGGCCCAGGCCGTGCCGCTGCCTGCTTCGCGCGGCGACGAGCTGGCACACCTGCGCGACAGCTACAAGGCATGGACCAATGCACCCGCCATCCACAACCCCGGCGCGCTGCAGATGGGTGAAGTGATGGCCTACCTGGCCCGTACGCTGCCGCCCGACGCCATCATGTGCAATGGGGCCGGCAACTATGCCACCTGGCTGCACCGCTTCTACCCCTTCACACGCTACGGTACGCAGTTGGCGCCTACTTCGGGCTCCATGGGCTACGGTCTGCCAGCAGCCGTAGGCGCCAAACGCATGTACCCCGACAGAACCGTTGTATGTTTTGCGGGCGACGGCTGCTTCATGATGCATGGCCAGGAATTCGCCACCGCCGTACAGTACCAACTGCCCATCGTCGTACTGATTTTCGACAACGGCATGTACGGTACCATCCGCATGCACCAAGAGCGCAACTATCCAGGCCGCGTTTCCGCCACACAACTGCACAACCCCGACTTTTCCGCCTATGCACAGGCCTTTGGCGGCCACGGCGAGCGTGTCGAAACCACCGAACAATTCGCCCCCGCGTTTGAGCGCGCGCTGGCCAGCGGCAAGCCAGCCATCCTGCATTGCCTGCTCGACCCCGAAGCGATCACGCCCACCACCACGCTGTCCGCCATCCGCGAACAGGCGATGGGACGCTAGCAGCGGGCAAGCCCGATCCCGAACACAAAACCATTTCTCAATCCAGCCTTACCGGAGACCCAAACATGTCGTCCAACCCCTCTTTTCACTGGGATGATCCGCTGCTGCTGAACAGCCAGCTTACCGACGAAGAACGCATGGTGCGCGATGCCGCGCACGCCTATGCGCAAGACAAGCTCGCCACACGCGTGCTGAACGCATTCCGCAACGAGCAGACCGACCCAGCCATCTTCTCCGAAATGGGCGAGCTTGGCCTGCTGGGCTCCACCATCCCCGAAGAGTATGGCGGCGCTGGCCTGAACTACGTCTGCTACGGCCTGATCGCGCGCGAAGTCGAGCGTGTGGATTCGGGCTACCGCTCCATGATGAGCGTGCAATCGTCGCTGGTGATGGTACCCATCAACGAGTTCGGCAGCGAAGCGCAAAAGAAAAAATACTTGCCCAAGCTGGCGCGCGGCGAGTGGATAGGCTGTTTCGGCCTTACCGAACCCAATCACGGCTCCGATCCGGGCAGCATGGAAACTCGCGCGGTCAAGACTGCCGATGGCTACCGCCTGACGGGCAACAAGATGTGGATCACTAACTCCCCCATCGCGGACGTGTTCGTGGTGTGGGCCAAAGTTGTCGGCGGTGACGACGACGGCAAGATCCGCGGCTTCATTCTCGAGAAAGGCATGAAGGGTCTGAGCGCCCCCGCCATTCACGGCAAAGTTGGCCTGCGCGCCTCCATCACCGGCGAAATTGTCATGGACGAGGTGGAGGTTTCGGCCGACCAGATGATGCCCGGCGTTTCAGGCCTGCGCGGCCCCTTTACCTGCCTGAATTCGGCGCGCTTTGGCATCGCCTGGGGCGCGCTGGGTGCTGCGGAAGCTTGCTGGCACACCGCACGCCAGTACACAATCGACCGCAAGCAGTTCGGTCGCCCGCTCGCCGCCAACCAACTGATCCAGAAAAAACTGGCAGACATGCAGACTGAAATCACGTTGGGCCTGCAAGGCTGCCTGCGCCTGGGTCGCATGAAGGATGAGGGTTCGGCTGCGGTCGAAATCACCTCCATCATGAAGCGCAACTCCTGCGGCAAGGCGCTGGATATTGCCCGCATGGCTCGCGATATGCTGGGCGGCAACGGCATTTCCGACGAGTTCGGTGTGGCCCGCCACCTGGTCAATCTGGAAGTGGTCAACACCTACGAAGGCACGCACGACGTGCACGCCCTGATCCTGGGCCGCGCCCAGACAGGCATCCAAGCCTTCTGCTGATCGCCGAAGCCGGCTCGGGAGAGCCGCGCCGGCGTTTCAGGCGCACTGGGCCACCCCCAGGCTACTTCTCGCCCAGCGCCGCTCGCTCGAGATCCTGCGGTGTGTTGATGTTGACGAACACGCCCTCGCCTTCAAAGACTACCGGCACTGCGCCGGCATGGGCCATCCACAACAACACCTTGCGATCCCCGCCCTGCAGCCAGACACGCAAATTGGGTGCCAGGCTGGCGTGCAACACCGCGCACAAAGGATGAGCCCGATGGCCATCGCGCACATCGTCTCTAGCGTAAAGTGCATACGCGGCCAGGGTGCCAGCCCGCCTCGCCGCCATAGCCAGCCGGGCCACCATGTCGTTGGGTATGTTGAGCACATCGACGGGCGTCACGGCCAGCCACGGCGTGCCGGCATGCACCAGCCCGCGTTCGATGCCGGCCAAGGGCCCAAGGCCCACGCCCAGCGAAGGGTCGTCCGGCAACACCGGGGCATAGGCGGCGTATTGCTTCAGGCATCGGTTGGCACTGATCATAAGCTGCCCCACCTGCGGCGCGAGTGCCCTGCAGGCATGCGCGACCAGCGGTTCACCGCGCAGCGGGGCCAGGCCCTTTTCAGCGCGTTCGCCCGGAACCGCCTGCATGCGCGTGCCCTGGCCGCCCGCCAGGACCAGCCCGGTGTATTCCGCACGATCGACCATATAGGCCTGCTCCATTACCCGCCTATGTAGCTCATCTCAATCTTGTGGCCCACGGTTTGGCGGCCGCGGATCTCGGAGTAATGATCGTCGCGGCCCGACCAGATGGCGGCAATACGGGCCGTGATATCGGCCTCGCTGGCGCCGCTGCGCACCAGGGCGCGCAGGTCGTGGCCACGGTTGGCAAACAGACAGAGAAAGAGCTGCCCTTCGGGCGAGAGGCGCGCGCGGGTACAGTCGCCACAGAAGGGGCGCGAAACGCTGGTGATAAGGCCGATTTCGCCGCCCCCATCGGTATAGCGCCAGCGCGCGGCAACCTCGCCGCGATAGCCGGCCTGCGCGGGCTCGAGCGGATAGCGTTCGCCGATGCGCGCCAGGATCTCATCGCCTGTCATTACCTCGCGCAGATCCCAGCCGTTCGTGGAGCCGACATCCATGAATTCGATGAAGCGCAGGATGTGGCCCGTATGGCGGAAGCGTTCGACCATGGGCAATATCTGTGCATCGTTGACGCCCTTGCGCACCACCATGTTTACCTTGAGCGGCGCCAGGCCTGCCTGCTCGGCCGCCTCAATGCCGCGCAACACCGTAGCAACGCTGACCTTGCTGTCGCTCATGCGCGCGAACAGCGCGTCATCAAGCGCATCGAGACTGACGGTAACGCGCTGCAGCCCCGCCGCCTTCAGCGCCGCTGCCTTCTTTTCGAGCAGCGTACCGTTGGTAGTGAGGGTGATGTCGACCGGTTCGCCTTCGGGCGTGCGCAGGGCGGCCAGCATGCCTACCAGGGTTTCGAGGTCGCGGCGCAAAAGCGGCTCGCCGCCGGTGAGACGCAGCTTGCGCACCCCCATGCCCACGGCAACCTGGGCGACCAGCGTGATTTCCTCAAACGTGAGCATGTCCGCATGCGGCATGAAGACGTAATCGCTGCCGAATACTTCACGCGGCATGCAATAGGTACAGCGGAAATTGCAGCGGTCGGTCACCGAGATGCGCAAGTCGCGCAGCGGCCTGCCGCGCAAATCGTTGGCCGGACCCGAAACGGCGGCAGGCCGCCGCGCCGCCGGGCGAACACCCGGCGCCGAGCTGGCGGGCAATACTGCATGGTGAACGCTGGTTGTAGTCTTCATAGTTCAATCATAATCTGTGGGTAGCCGTAGGTGGCATAGGCACCAACCCCAGCCCGAACACCCGCAATGGCGCCGCCACAGCGGCGTGCCTGAGTAATAATAGAATAGTCTGAGACAGAAGGTGCAGATCGCCACGCACGGGTGCCGTTATATGCCCGCAGGCCCCCCGCGATCATGCCCCCACCAGGAGACCGCATCATGCACAGTAGCGCGCATACGCCCGGCCAGGGCCCCTCCCCTCATGAAGCCGCCGTGCCCGCAGCGGGCGCCGCCCCGGCGGGCGGGCGCATCCTGCCGCCCGCCTCTGGCCAATCAAGCGATGGCGGCCCATGGCACGCAGCGGTCGCCCATGCCCTGGCCCGTCATGCGGGCCAACAGGGTAGCCTGCTGCCTATCTTGCACGACATCCAGCATGCGCTGGGCTACGTTCCCCCCGAAGCGGTGTCAGCGCTCGCGCATTCGCTGCGCTTGCCGCGCGCCGACATCCAGGGGGTGCTCAGCTTCTACCCGGATTTCCGGCAAACACCACCAGCGGCCGTTGTGCTGCGCATCTGCCAGGCCGAATCCTGTCAGGCCTGTGGTGCGGAGGCGCTGATGGCGCATGCCCGCCAGCGCCTCGGTTGCGACATCGGGCACACCTCCGCTGACGACGCGGTCGCGCTCGAAGCCGTTTACTGCCTTGGCCTGTGCGCCCAATCGCCGGCCGTGATGGTCAACGGCAGGCCATATGCGCATATCACCCCTGAACGGCTGGATCGCCTGTTGTCTGAATACGGAGAACGGCCATGACGCGTATCGCCTCCACCTCCGCCTCGCAGGCCGGTGCAACACGCGTCTATGTACCCTGCGATACCGCCGCAGTGGCTGTGGGCGCGGACGGCGTCGCCCAGGCCATCGAGGACCAGGCGGCGCAGCGCGGCCTGCCGGTGCATGTGGTGCGCAACGGCTCGCGCGGCCTGCTGTGGCTGGAGCCCATGGTCGAAGTAGAAACCATCGCCGGGCGTATTGCCTACGGCCCGGTAGCGCCCGAAGATGTTCCCGGCCTCTTTGACGCCAGTTGGCTGTCGGGCGGCGCACACGCACTGTCGCAGGGCCTGACCGAAGAAATCCCCTACCTGAAAAAGCAAGAGCGGCTCACGTTTGCACGCGTCGGGATTACCGATCCGCGCTCGCTCGAGGACTACGAAGCGCATGGCGGCTTTGCAGGCTTGCGCAAGGCCCTGGGCATGACGCCGCAGGCCATCGTACGCGAAGTGATCGAATCCGGGCTGCGAGGCCGTGGCGGCGCAGCCTTTCCCACGGGGCTGAAGTGGAAAACCGCACTGGAAACACCTGCGGACAGCAAATATATCGTGTGCAATGCCGACGAAGGCGACTCTGGTACCTTTTCAGATCGCATGCTGATGGAGGGCGACCCTTACAGCCTCATCGAGGGCATGGCAATCGCCGGCCTGGCGGTGGGCGCCCGGCAGGGCTATATCTATGTGCGGTCGGAATACCCGCTGGCCATAGCAATGCTTGACGAAGCCATTGCGCGTGCACGCGCCGCAGGCTGGTTGGGCGTGAGCAGCAACGGTACCGGGGGCGGCATGGACATCGAGGTGCGCGTCGGCGCGGGTGCCTATATCTGCGGCGAGGAAACCGCACTGCTCGAAAGCCTGGAAGGCAGACGCGGCATGGTGCGCGCCAAGCCGCCGCTGCCGGCCATCAGTGGGCTGTTCGGCCAGCCCACCGTGATCAACAACGTCATTTCGCTTGCAACCGTGCCCATTATTCTGGCGCGCGGTGCAGCCTATTACCAGTCCTTCGGCATGGGCCGCTCGTACGGCACACTGCCCTTTCAACTGGCCGGCAACCTGAAGCGCGGCGGCCTGGTGGAAAAGGCTTTCGGCATCACACTGCGCGAGTTGTTGTTCGACTACGGCGGCGGCAGTGCAAGCGGCCAGCCGCTGCGCGCGATACAGGTGGGCGGCCCGCTGGGCGCTTACCTGCCCGCTTCGCAATGGGACGAGCCGCTGGATTACGAACGCTATACCGAACTGTCTGCCATGCTGGGCCATGGCGGCGTTGTGGCATTTGATGATACGGTTGACTTGTCCCGCATGGCCCGCCATGCCATGGCGTTCTGCGCCCATGAATCCTGTGGCAAATGCACGCCGTGCCGCATCGGTGCCGTGCGTGGAGTCGAAGTACTGGACCGCATCCGCGCCAATATCCAGCGCGAGGCGCAGGTCACGCTGCTGCGCGATTTGTGCGACACAATGATGGCGGGCTCGCTATGCGCGCTGGGCGGCATGACGCCCTATCCTGTGCTATCGGCGCTGACGCATTTTCCTGAGGATTTCGGCCTGCCTGGCCAGGCGTCGCCCCGCGACTGAAGGAGAAGATGACATGCTGGAAACCATGCTCAGCCGCGAACGCGATTTCGGTACCCCGCCGCGCAGCAGCGCGACGCGCGTCAACGTAACCATAGACGGCACCCGTATCGACGTCCCGGCCGGCACATCCGTGATGCGGGCCGCCGCCGAAGGCGGCATCAATATACCGAAGCTCTGCGCATCAGACCAGTTGGAGGCCTTCGGTTCCTGCCGTCTTTGCCTGGTCCAGATTGATGGGCGCCGCGGCTATCCCGCCGCGTGCACCACGCCCGTAGAGCCGAACATGATCATCCATACCAGCACGCCCCGGCTACGCCAACTTCGCCGCGGCGTCATGGAGCTTTATATTTCCGACCACCCGCTCGACTGCCTGACCTGCCCCGCCAATGGCGACTGCGAACTGCAGGACATGGCGGGCGTG
This sequence comes from Paracandidimonas lactea, assembly GCF_021653995.1. Classification (NCBI taxonomy): domain Bacteria; kingdom Pseudomonadati; phylum Pseudomonadota; class Betaproteobacteria; order Burkholderiales; family Alcaligenaceae; genus Paracandidimonas; species Paracandidimonas lactea. The sequence continues at coordinate 103,178 of NZ_JAJJOZ010000005.1, read as the reverse complement.
GTGGGACTGCGCGAGGTGCGCTACGGCGAGGGCGGCCAGAACCACCTGGACAGCGCCGTCGACCGCTCCAACCCATATTTTGAGTTCGACCCCGCCAAATGCATTGTCTGCAGTCGCTGCGTGCGCGCATGCGGCGAAGTGCAGGGCACCTTCGCATTGACGGTAGGCAGCCGAGGTTTCGCCTCGCACATTGTGGCCGGCCAGAACGAAAGTTTCATGGACAGTGACTGCGTATCCTGCGGCGCCTGCGTGCAGGCCTGCCCCACGTCCTCGCTCATCGAGAAAAGCATTATTGAGCAAGGGCAGCCCGAACACGCCATCATCACCACCTGCGCCTACTGCGGCGTAGGCTGCGCCTTCAAGGCGGAAATGCAGGGCGAGCGGGTGGTGCGCATGACACCCTGGAAAGACGGCAAAGCCAATCACGGCCATGCCTGCGTGAAAGGGCGCTTCGCCTGGGGCTACGCCACACACCCCGATCGCATGCTGTCCCCCATGATACGGACGCGCATTACTGACCCTTGGCGCGAAGTCGGCTGGGACGAAGCCATCGACTACGCGGCATCGGAAATCCGCCGCATCCAGGCTACCTATGGCAACGATGCCGTGGGCGGTATTACATCCTCGCGCTGCACGAATGAGGAAACATACCTGGTGCAGAAAATGGTGCGCGCCGCCTTCGGCACTAATAATGTCGATACTTGCGCACGGGTGTGCCACTCGCCCACAGGCTATGGCCTGAGAACGACGCTGGGTGAATCGGCCGGCACACAAACCTTCGACTCCGTCATGCAGGCGGATGTGGTGATTGTGATGGGTGCCAATCCCAGCGCCGCGCACCCCGTTTTTGCATCGCGCCTGAAACGCCGCCTGCGCGAGGGCGCCAAGCTGATCGTCATCGACCCGCGCCGCATCGACTTGGTGAGCGGGCCATATCTCAAAGCCGATTTCCATCTTCCGGTGCGGCCCGGCGCCAATACCGCCCTGCTGACCGCGATGGCGCATGTGATCGCCACCGAGGGCCTCATCGATGATGATTTCATCGCTGCGCGTTGCGAGCTTCCTGCTTTCGCACAATGGCGGGATTTCGTCATGCGGCCAGAAAATTCGCCCGAAGCCATGCAGGCCGCGACAGGCGTGCCTGCGGCCGATGTACGCGGTGCCGCCCGCCTGTATGCCAGTGGCGGCAATGGTGCGATCTACTACGGCCTGGGCGTGACGGAACACAGCCAGGGCTCGACCACAGTGATGGCGATCGCCAACCTTGCCATGGCCACGGGCAACCTTGGGCGGGAAGGCGTGGGCGTCAATCCCCTGCGAGGACAAAACAACGTCCAGGGCTCCTGCGACATGGGCTCATTTCCGCATGAATTTCCGGGCTACCGCCATGTCTCCGACGACGCCACGCGCAACGCCTTTGCACGCGACTGGGGGGTGCCCCTGCAGGCCGAGCCCGGCATGCGGCTGCCCAATATGTTCGATGCCGCAGTGGGCGGCACTTTCAAGGGGCTGTATTGCCAGGGCGAAGACGTGGTGCAGTCAGACCCCAACACCCGCCACGTCGCGGCCGCGCTCAGCGCCATGGAATGCGTGATCGTTCAGGATATCTTCCTGAACGAAACGGCCAAGTATGCACATGTGTTCCTGCCCGGATCGTCCTTCCTGGAAAAAGACGGCACTTTCACCAATGCGGAAAGGCGCATCTCGCGCGTGCGCAAAGTGATGGCACCCCTTGCAGGCAAGGCTGACTGGGAAGTCACCTGTGCGCTGTCCAATGCGCTGGGCTACCCGATGAATTATGATCACCCTTCCCAAGTGATGGATGAGATCGCGCGGCTGACACCTACTTTTGCCGGCGTATCCTACGACCGCATCGACGCATTGGGCGGCAGTGTGCAATGGCCCTGCAATGCCGCGGCCCCGGACGGCACGCCTATCATGCATGCCAACGCCTTCGTGCGCGGCAAGGGCCGTTTCATGATTACCCAGTATGTGCCCAGCGAAGAGCGCAGCACCCGCAAGTTTCCGCTGCTGCTGACCACAGGCCGCATCCTGTCCCAATACAACGTGGGTGCACAAACGCGCAGGACGGCGAATGTCCAGTGGCATGAGCAGGATATGCTGGAGATACATCCGCACGACGCCGAAGACCGCGGCATCCGCAGCGGCGACCTGGTAGCGGTAGAGAGCCGAGCCGGCGAAACCGTGCTGCGCGCCGAGGTAACCGACCGCGTACAGCCTGGTGTCGTGTACACCACCTTTCATTTTCCGGAATCGGGCGCCAATGTCGTGACAACGGACAGCACGGACTGGGCCACCGACTGCCCGGAATATAAAGTGACCGCTGTACAAGCACGGCGGGTTACCAAGCCCTCGCACTGGCAGGCGGACTGGGCAGCGTTTGACGAGACACAGCACGCACTGCTGACACAACGACAGCGCATGGGCGCGCCAGCGCTCCATGCGCAGGGCCACCTCACAGCCGCAGCCGCCTCCTCTCCTGATCCTACCGCAACCGGCAAACTTTGACGGAGCGAACCGCATGCGTTTACCTGAAGCCCCTGTCCCATCCTCCGCACCCGACGCCATGGCCAATGCACTGCCCGGCCTGCAACGGCGCGCGGTGGTGCGCGGCACGCCGGACGCGCTGCACCGCGACACTGACGATATTGCGGATGAAGTCGCGGTAGCGCTGCAATTCAACGGCATTAGCCACGCGACGGTGCTGGCCACGCCCACCGACCTCGAGGACTTAGCCATCGGCTTCGCCTTTACAGAGGGCATCATCCACAACGCTGAGGAAATCTACGGCATAGACGTAGACACGCGTCCGGAAGGCATTGTGTTGCAGGTTGAGATTGCGAGCGCCCGCATGCACGGCCTGAAACTGCGCCGGCGCACATTGGCCGGCAGGACAGGCTGCGGCCTGTGCGGCTTGGAAAGCCTGGATGACGTACAGCGCGATCTGGCTGTCCTGCCCGCCCCCACCCAAGGTTACCGGGGGGCCGCGCTGACGGGCGCGGCCATACAACTCGACACCCTGCAGCCGCTGCATCGAACGTGCGGCGCCACGCACGCGGCCGGCTGGGCGGACATGAACGGGTGTGTGACTGCCGTGCGCGAGGATGTCGGGCGCCACAATGCACTGGACAAGCTGATCGGCCACCTGCTGCGCCAAGGCGTCGCTACCACAGAGGGCTTTGCGGTGATTTCGAGCCGGGCGAGTTTTGAAATGGTGCAGAAAGCCGCCGCCGCCGGCATCGGGGCATTGGTGGCGGTCTCCGCGCCCACCCGTTATGCGGTGGATATGGCCGAGCGCCTGAACATATTGCTGGCGGGCTTTGTACGCGGCGGCAATTTCACCCTCTACAGCCACGACGAATACTTGAAGAATGAGCCGGGGCACGAAAGCCCGGGGCACGAAAGCCCGGGGCACGAAAGCCCGGGGCGCGAAAGCCCGGGGCGCGAGCCATGAACGATATTGCCCACCTGATACGCCTGGCCAACCGCATTGCCGCATTTTTCGAGGCCATGCCGGACCGGGCCGAGGCGCTGGAAGGCATCGCCAGCCACATTCAGAAGTTTTGGCCACCTGGCATGCGCGCCCCGATGCTGGCGTTTCTGGACGCCCATCCCGATGGCATATTGGGCGATATAGCGCTGAAAGAAATTGCGCGCGAAGCCATCAACCGTAACCGGCAGCGCCTTATGCCCAGCGGCATACCGCCCACCTGAGACTGCGCACGAAACATGAAAAACAGCGTACACATGAAAAAGCGCCCGTTATGCATAACGGGCGCCTTGTTACCGCGACGCCGGCCCAAAGCCGGCGAGGACGCATCAGGAAGATTCTTTGACGCGATATACCAGCACGGCTGTTTTGGCCAGGCTGAGCACCTTGTTGGTGACGCTGCCCAGCAGCAGACGTGACAGGCCGCTGCGGCCGTGGCTGCCGATGAAAATGAGGTCGCAGCCTTCTTCTTCGGCGACCTGAACCAGGCCGTCGGCAACATTGAAATTGGACACCGAGCGGCCCTTGGCCTTGACGCCTGCGGTTTCGGCGCGGTCGAGTACCGCTTTGAGGTATTTCTGAGCCTGCTCCTGCGCAGTCTTGTCGTAGTCTTCGTCGGTGATGGCATAGGCTGCGGCCATGCCATCGAAACCCACAGTGGCTGCAAAGGGCTGCGTGACGTGCAGGGCGATAATTTCGGCCCCGATTTCGCGAGCAAAACAAACACCTTTGTTCGCGGCCTGTGCAGACAGCGAAGACCCGTCAGTTGGGATGAGTATTTTCTTGAACATGGTGTTGGCCCCCATAATTTGCTGTGCCCCGTAGGTTAATGGATTGACATGAATAGTGTACCTAGTGAATACACCCAGGTACTGATTTGCGTCAACACCCGGCGTGCCTCACGGTTGCGTAGCCGCCTGGTACAAATACGTACAGCGCGTACCCGTGCGGCAGTATGCCAGTACAGGTGCGGGCATGGTCTTGAGCAGCTCGGCGAAGCGCTCGACGTCGTGCGGCGTCATGGCGCCGCTGACCACCGGCAGATACGCCACTTGCAGCCCGGCCGCCCGCGCCGCCTCGATGACATCGGCGGACTGGGGCTGATCCGGGCCGCCCTCGAAATCGGGCCGGTTGATGATGACGCTTTTGTAACCCGCGTCGGCGACGGCCCGCATGTCGTCGGGAGCGAGTTGCGGCGCGACGGCGAAATCGTCTGTCAGCGCATTGATGGGAACCGGCATGGGTGACTCCTTGTTTATACTGTGATGCATCGGTCTGTCGCATCCTTCAAGGAAAATAGTATGATCAGCGCCCCTGGTGCGCAAGCCCCTTCCAGCGGCGGCAAGATGCCCGCACAATCCCGCATCGCAGGCCTCGAAATCCGCGACGCAACGCCCGACGATATAGCCAGCGTACAAGCCATTTATGCGCATCACGTCCTGAACAGCATCTACACGTTCGAAGAAATCCCTCCTACTGTCGACGAGATGCGGCAGCGGCTGGACAAGATCACAAACCAGGGGCTGCCATTCCTGGTTGCCGTGCTGGATGGCGTGGTGGTCGGCTATGCCTACGCGGGCCTGTATCGTCCACGCATTGCGTACCGCTACACGCTCGAGGACTCCATCTATCTCTCTCCCCAGCAGTCCGGCAAAGGCCTGGGCAAGGTGCTGCTGGCTGAGCTTCTGCGCCGCTGCGAACAAGGCCCTTGGCGGCAGATGATTGCGGTCATCGCCGGGCACGACAACCGCAGTTCTATATCGCTGCACCGCAGCCTGGGGTTCGCCTATGTGGGCGCACAGCCCGCCACGGGTTACAAACTGGGCCGCTGGATCGACGTGGTGTTCATGCAACGGGCCCTGGGCGCAGGTTCCGGCTCGGCGCCCGATGCATGGGATTTCCCTGGGTAGGCGCAACCGTCCTGCACAGCGGTCTGGCGCCTGCTCTCCACACCATGAGGTGCCGGCGCGGGGCTGACCACCCTACCGTCCGTGATCGTCTGCGTTCCGGCGCCAATCCCTGCATGGATGTGTCTCACGGATGCCTTCCGGATGTCCCACGGATTGACGGCATGCGGCTATTTTTATAAGATTACTTTTAAATAAATCTTTTACCACCCGGCCTCGACACTTCCGGGTGCCCGTTCTCCTACCGTAATCGATACTCCATGGCTCCAGCCGCTTTATGCACTGAACAGGAAATCACTACCCTGGTTCACGATTTTTACGCGCGTGTTCGCGCCGACGCCCTGCTCGGCCCCATCTTTGACGCGCACATCGACGACTGGGACACTCATCTGGCCATCATGGTCCGTTTCTGGTCTTCGGTGCTGCTGGGTTCAGGCACCTACAGCGGCACGCCCATGCCCAAGCATGTGGCGTTGCCGGGGCTGGAACCGCACATGTTTCACCATTGGCTCAAACTCTTTCACAACACCACCGAGACGCTTCCCAATCGGCTGTTCGCGCAGCGCGCCGAAGAGGCGGCGCAGCGCATTGCACGAAGCCTGTGGTTTGGCTACCAGATGAATAATCACCCCGAAACCCTGCCGAGGGATCTTGACCATGGCCGCTGAACACCCCCGCACTACGGTGCAAGAAATCCGTCGCGCTGGCGCGGCCCAGCCATCGGCCATGGCGCCAACGAGCACGGCGCCCGACATGAAGGCTTTTCTCAGCCTGGGCTTCCGCCCGCTGTATATCGCTGGCTGCGCCTGGGCGCTGATTTCCATTGCCATCTGGATTTTCGCGCCTGCGCTCATTACCCAACCCATGTGGGGCGTGGCCTGGCATGCGCATGAGATGCTGTGGGCCTTTATTGGCACCATTGCCGTCGGCTTCCTGCTTACCGCCAGCGCTACCTGGACGGGTTTCAACCCGCTCAAAGGCCCCGGCCTGGGCGCGCTGGCGGTGCTGTGGGTCGTTGCCCGCATCGGTTACTTGGCTGGGGGTATCACGGCGTTTTACATTGCGCTGGCGGCCGAAACGCTGTTCTTCGGTATTGCCGCCATCTGTCTGTTGCGCGTCACGATCAAGGGCAAGAGCCGCCGCAACCAGGGCCTGCCCCTTCTTACGCTGGGTCTGGGCGTGGCCAATTTGCTCTATACCCTGGCCGCGCGCAACAATGACTATCCCAGCCTGATGGCCCACTTCAACCAGGGCTTGCTGTGTATGGCGGTGATTGCGCTGCTGATTGCGCGCCGCGTTATTCCTTTCTTTGCCATGCGCATGGTGCCGGGCCTTGAGATCCCCATGCTCACGCGCAGCGGCCATGCGCAAATGGTGTTGAGCGTCGCCGCCATCGCCTTCAGCCTGCTGCAGGCGCCCGTGCTGATGGCGATCACGCTGGCGGCAACGGGGCTGATCGCGCTCTGGCAGCTGTTTTGCTGGAAGCCTGCGGCCGTGCTGCGCAAGCCGATGCTGTGGATTTTGTACCTGGGTTATGCCAGCATGGCGGTCGGCTTGCTGGTTGCCGCCTGCTACGAAGCCGGGCTGGGCGGCGGTGTGCTGGCCCGCGCCGCGGTACATGCACATGTTATCGGTATGGGCGGTTTTGCGGTGCTTATCATCGGTATGGTCACACGCACGGCGCTTGGCCACTTGGGCCGGCCGCTCAAGCTTGATGGCAGTATGCTGGCCAGCTATTGGCTGATGGTGGCGGCCGTGGTGCTGCGTCTGGCCGCGCTGGCGCCTACCAATGCCAGTTTGTTGCTTTTGCAGGCGGCGGCGGCCAGCTGGATCGCATGCATGGCGCTGTATCTGTGGCGTTTCGTACCGATGCTGATACGGCCCCGCCCTGACGGGAAGTGATGCCATGCGCCTGACGTCGATGACGGATTACGCGATGCGCCTGCTGATGTATGTCGGGCAGCATCCCGAGCGCTTGTGTACGATTGCGGAGATCGCCCAGGCGTACGGTATTTCAGAGCCGCACCTTATGAAGATCACTCACCGGCTGGCGCAGTTGGGCTGGCTGGAAACCATACGCGGCAAGAACGGTGGCATGCGGCTCGCCAAGGCGCCTGGCGCTATTAATCTGGGCGCGGTGGTGCGGGACATCGAGAATGATTTGGCCGTGGTGGAGTGCCTGGGCGCGGACAGCCGCTGCACGCTTAGCGGTACCTGTGGCCTCACGGGCATTATGCAAGGTGCGCTGGGTGCGTTTCTGCGTCATCTGGACGGTTATACGCTGGCCGATATTATTGCGCCGGGCGGTTGCGACGCGCGGTCAGGTCTGGCTGCCGGGGAGCAGCAGGTGGTGTTCAAGAAGGCGCCTGCCTAGGAGGGCCGCGGGTCTCCTGATTTCGCCCGTTGTACGTCTCTCGTCTCTCGTCTCTCGTCCCTCGTCCCTCGTCCTTCGTCTCTTTTCCCTCGTCGCTCTTCGCGCTTGGCTGGCGGCGGTTCGCTTGCCGTGGTCTTTGTTCTTTAGCCGGGGCGCCGTGGCGAGGCAGGCTGGTCGCTTCGATCGCTCGCCCCTTCGGGGTTCCCGTCAAATTCACGCGCTTTCAGCGGCGTGTGCGAACTCGCCCTTTTGCCCCTGCGGGGCAACGGCGCTCAAACAGGCGCTCACGCTTTTTCGCTGAAAGCACGCGAATTTGACGGCGAGCTCAAGGCGCACCCAGCCTGCCTCGCCACGGCGCCCCTCAGGTGGAATGCTGTTGGGAGAATGGAGCGGACAGGCGCTCACGCTTTTTCGCTGAAAGCGCGTGAATTTGACGGCGAGCTCAAGGCGCACCCAGCCTGCCCCGCCACGGCGCCCCTCATGTCGAATGCTGTTGGGGGGCGGGACAGCCTATTTGCTACGTGATGCGCCCTAGAGCCTACACGGCGACAGCGATGAGTTAGAACACAAACGGAGGCCAGCTCAAAAGTCCGCATTCGGCGGGAGCGATGGCAACGTACAGAAGACGATTGCTCGGGCACCACAAATTCGTAATTAACAAATGAATTGCACATACACAAATATTGCACTATTATTTGAAGCATAGAGCTTCCCCGCCGCTCAACAGCCGGCTACCCTTTCCAGACGTCGGCAAACACAACTCGACGCGGCCGGAAGCGCACTGCAGTGCCGCCAAAACGGCCGATAGAAAGAGACACATAAAGAGACACCTCCCGCCCAGGGCCAACACACCGATATCGCCTAGACCGCGGAACCAATACCACCCGGAGCCCCTATGACACAGAAACAGTTTGCCTCTCACGCTGATCTCGAGGACAAAATCGCCTCGTTTGAAAAGCTCTCCGACAATGCCTACGCCTACACTGCCGAAGGCGACCCCAACACCGGCGTTATCATCGGCGACGACGCTGTGATGGTCATCGATACCCAGGCCACGCCGGTCATGGCTCAGGGTGTCATTGACCGCATCAAAGAAGTGACCGACAAGCCGGTCAAGTACATCCTGCTGTCTCACTACCATGCCGTGCGGGTCTTTGGCGCCTCGGCTTACCATGCGCAAGAGATCATCGCCAGCCGCGACACCTGGGATCTCATCGTCGAACGCGGCGAACAGGACAAAGCCAGCGAAATCGGCCGCTTTCCGCGCCTGTTTCGCAATGTCGAGTCCATCCCACCCGGTCTCACTTGGCCCACCATCACCTTCCAGGGCCACATGACCGTCAACCTGGGCAATCTTGAAGTGCAGATCATGCAGGTCGGCCGCGGGCACACAAAGGGCGACACTATCGCCTGGCTGCCCGAGCAGCGTATTCTTTTCGCCGGCGACCTGGTCGAATACCAGTCCACCCCCTACGCCGGCGACGCCTACTTCCGCGACTGGCCGCAAACGCTGGATACGCTGGCAGGGTTCGACGCAGAGAAAATGGTGCCCGGCCGTGGCCCCGCCCTTAAGTCGGCCGACGAAGTGCGCAAGGGGCTGGCCGGCACCCGGGCCTTCCTCACCGACCTGTACAGCAGCGTCAATAACGGCGTGGCCGCGGGCAAAGACCTGAAGACGATCTACCGCGAAACCTATGACTTCATGAAGCCCCGTTACGCCGACTGGGTGATCTTTGACCATTGCATGCCCTTCGACGTTTCGCGTGCCTATGACGAAGCCACCGGCTACGAAGACCCGCGCATCTGGACTGCAGAACGCGACATCGAGATGTGGAAGCAACTCGAAGGCTGAGTCAGACAGGAGCAGGCTGTGGGAGACATCGACTATCAAAGCCTGGCGTTCGACTACATACCAAGAAGCGCCAGCGGAACCGAACACCAGCACATCACTATTGTGGGCGCGGGCCCTGTAGGCCTCACCCTCGCACTGCAGTTGGCTGGCCGCGGCCAGCGCGTGCTACTGCTGGACGACGACAATCGCCTGTCCACTGGCTCGCGCGCCATCTGCTTCGCCAAGCGCACTCTGGACATCTGGGACCGCCTGGGGGTCGGCGATCGCATGGTGGACAAGGGTGTGTCGTGGAATATCGGTCGCGTCTTTTTCAAAGACGAAGAAGTGTGGCAGTTCGACCTGCTGCCGGAGCAGGGTCACCGGCGCCCCGCCTTCATTAACCTGCAGCAGTATTACTGCGAGGGCTATCTGTACGAGGCCGCCGCCGCCCACCCCAACATTGATGTGCGCTGGAAGAGCAAGGCGGTGGGCCTGCAACAGCGCGACAATGGCGCCGAGGTTAGCGTCGAGACGCCCGACGGCAGCTATACGGTGTTCACCGATTGGCTCATTGCCTGCGATGGCGCGCGCTCTCCACTGCGCCACATGCTGGGCCAGGAAACGCACGGCCAAGTGTTTCGCGACCGCTTCCTGATCGCGGACGTCAAGATGCACGCCGATTTCCCTACCGAGCGGTGGTTCTGGTTCGATCCACCCTTCCACCCTGGCCAGTCCGTGCTGCTGCACAGTCAGCCCGACAACGTCTGGCGTATCGACTTCCAGCTTGGCTGGGATGCCGACCCGAAAGAGGAAACCAAGCCTGAGAAAGTCATCCCCCGCATCCAGGCCCTGTTGGGCGAAGACGTGCGCTTTGAGCTTGAATGGGTAAGCATCTACACCTTTGCCTGCGAACGCATGGATCACTTCCGCCATGGCCGTGTCGTCTTCGCGGGCGACGCGGCTCATCGGGTGTCGCCGTTCGGTGCGCGCGGCGCCAACAGCGGCGTGCAGGATGCGGATAATCTGGCCTGGAAGCTGGATCTCGTTTGCCGGGGGCTTGCGCCTGATGCGCTGATTGACAGCTATGCCGCCGAGCGCGAGCAAGCGGCCGACGAAAACATTGCCCACTCTACGCATTCCACCGACTTCATCACGCCAAAAAGCGAGATCAGCCTGCTGTTCCGCAATACCGTTCTGGCCCTGGCTCGAACGCATGAGTTCGCACGCAAGCTGGTGAACAGCGGCAGGCTGTCCACGCCTACTGCTTATACCGGTTCGCCCCTGAGCACACCGGATGTCGACGATTTCAGCCACGCGCCACCGCTGGGCGATGTGGCGCCCGATGGCCCGGTTACGCTCAACGGCGAACATGCGTGGTGGCTGGGCGAACTGGGAGCCGGTTTTACCGTAGCGCTGTTCTGCAATACGCACATTCCCAACCCTGAGCAGCGGCGCGCCTTGGCAGAGCTGGAGCAAGGCCCGCTCAAGGTCAAGGTAGTGCTGGCTCTGTCGCCGGCGCTGGCCCGCAAGGCGCCGGCCGGCATGCATTGCGTGGTCGATCAGCAGATGACGCTCGCGCGCCGCTACGACGCGCGCCAGGGCGCCTGTTACTTGATCCGGCCCGATCAGCATATCGCCGCACGCTGGCGGCGGCTGGACATGGCCCGGATACAGCAGGCGTTGCTGCGCGCCACAGCCGTCCCCGGACAGGCATTGACGCAGGCCGCGCAAACACGGGATGAACACGCCCGAGACGAAGATGCTTGAGACGAAGATGCCTGGAACGCGCAACCCCTGGGCGAGCCAGCGAGATATTGATGAAGGCGGCGTGCGCGTATACAGGCCGAAAGAATCGAGGAGATCAACACCATGAATACGTTACTCAACACCCTGCCCGGCTTGGCCGCGCCCGATGATTTCTATGAACGCCTCATCGATGCGCACCGCGATTTGAGCACCGCGCAGAGCCATGCCATGAATGCAGCGCTGGTGTTGTTGCTGGCTAACCATATCGGCGACCTGGATGTGATCACCCAGGCGCTGGAATATGCTCGCGCAGCGGTGGTGCCGCACGCGGAAGCTGCCACCGCTTAAGCGGGGCGGCACCACCGCTCCCGCTACAGCGCAGCATGCACGCCAACACGCAGCTGCGCTAAACACCCGTGTTTATAAAACACACACGCAGGACACCCGTGAACAACCGCGTTGCCAATATTTCGGCATCCATTTATGGAACACGCACGCAGGACACCCACTTTCAGGACACACACCATGACTGCTACTCTTGTCTACCAGACCGGCTTTGGCAACCAATGCGCCACCGAAGCGCTGCCCGGCGCCCTGCCCGTGGGCCGCAATTCACCGCAAGTCTGCCCCTACGGCCTGTACGCGGAACAGCTTTCTGGCACCGCCTTCACCATGACACGCGCCGAGAATCGCCGGTCTTGGCTATATCGCATCCGCCCTGCCGCGATGCAAGACGCCTTCGTACCCTACGAGGGCGCACAAGGATGGCAAACGGACTTCAACACAACGCCCGCCTCACCCAACCGCCTGCGCTGGAACGCTCTGGATATCCCGCAGGCGCCGACGGATTTCGTGGACGGCATGCACACTTGGGCCGGCAACGGCAACAGCAATGACCAGATCGGCGTGGCGATCAGCCTGTATGCCATCAACCAGTCGATGACGCGGCGCGTGTTCTACAACGCCGACGCCGAGATGATGTTCGTGCCCGAGCACGGCCGCCTGCGCCTGGCCACCGAGTTGGGCCGCATGGACATCGAACCCTGCGAGATCGCCGTCATCCCACGCGGGGTGCGCTTCCGCGTCGAACTGCTGGAACAGGCCGCGCGCGGCTATGTCCTGGAAAACTATGGCGCACCACTGCGCCTGCCGGAACTGGGCCCGATCGGCTCGAATGGTATGGCCAATGCGCGCGACTTCCAGATACCGGTGGCCTGGTATGAAGACATCGAAGGCCCCTACACGCTGATCGCCAAGTTCAGCGACAGCTTCTGGCAAACGACGCTGCAACATTCGCCGCTGGACGTAGTGGCATGGCATGGCAACAACGCGCCGTACAAATATGACCTGCGCCGTTTCAACATTATCGGCTCGATCAGCTACGACCATCCCGATCCTTGCCTGTTCACGGTGCTCACCTCGCCCTCGGATACTGCCGGCGCGGCCAATATAGATTTCGCCATTTTCCCGCCCCGGATCCTGGCCATGGAGAACACCTTCCGGCCGCCCTGGTTCCACCGCAACTTCGCCAGCGAATTCATGGGATTGATCCAAGGTGTGTACGATGCCAAGGCCGAAGGCTTTGTGCCAGGCGGCGCCAGCCTGCACAACTGCATGAGCCCGCACGGCCCCGATGCCGAGACCTTTGAAAAAGCCACTGCCGCCGACACCAGCAAGCCGCATTACATTCGCGATACCATGGCATTCATGTTCGAGACCCGGCGCGTCATCCGCCCCACGCAGGCCGCTCTGTCGGCAGGCACGCTGCAGCAAGGCTACGACGCCGTGTGGTCGGGGATCAATAAGCACTTCAACCCCGAGAAGCGCTAAGCGGATAAAAGGCATACCGCGAGAAGGCGAGGCATCAAAGGCCCCGCTTTCGCAACAGTAAACGTAATGACTGTATCGACTGACACAAGCGCTGCGCAACAACAGCAGCATGATGCAGATAACAGAGGACACCGCATGACCCACCTGAACGAAACCCACGATCCTTCCTTGCAAAGCTGGGTTGCTGCCGCCAACGCGCCGGACAATGGTTTCCCCATCCAGAACCTGCCCTTTGGCGTCTTCAGGCCCCGCAATGACGGCCTGCTGCGCCCGGGCGTAGCAATCGGCGACCAGATCCTTGATCTGGCCGCGCTGGCCGAGCGCCATTCATGGACAGGCCTGGCCGCCGAAGCACTGGATGCCTGTCAGGGTGATTCCCTCAACAACCTGATGGCCCTGGGGCAGGCACATTGGTCTGCGCTGCGTCTGGCGCTCTCGCGCGCGCTGCGCAGCGGATCACCACTGCAATCCACGCTCGAGCCGCTGCTCACACCCATGAACCAGGCCGAGCTCGCCCTGCCCGCACGCATTGGCGACTACACCGACTTCTATGTCTCTTTGCACCATGCAACAACGGTAGGCAAACAGTTCCGGCCCGACAACCCATTGCTGCCCAACTACAAATGGGTGCCCATCGGCTACCATGGCCGCGCCTCCAGCATTGGTGTGGCGCAACAGTTCCCGCGCCCCAAGGGCCAGATACGCCCGCAGGCGGAAGGCGGCGAACCGGGCTTCGGCCCCTCCCAGCGGCTGGACTATGAGTTGGAGCTGGGCGTCTTTATCGGCACCGGCAATGCGCAAGGTGAGCCGATTGCCATCGACGACGCTGAAAAACATGTGTTCGGGCTCTGCATCCTGAACGACTGGTCCGCCCGCGACCTGCAGGCCTGGGAGTATCAGCCGCTGGGCCCCTTCCTGGCCAAGAACTTCGCCAGCACAATTTCGCCGTGGATCGTGACGCTGGAGGCGCTGGCGCCCTTCCGCGTCCCCTTTACACGCGGACAGGGAGAACCCGCCCCCTTGCCTTACCTGCAAGCCAAAAATGCCGCAGAGGCCGCCTTCGATATCGAACTGGATGTCTATCTGAGCACTGAGCAATCACGCGCAAAACAGGCCGAGCCGGCGCACGTTTCGAGCAGCAATTTCAAAAACGCAGCCTACTGGACTGTAGCGCAGATGGTGGCGCATCACACCGTAAACGGCTGCAATCTGTCGGCCGGCGACATGCTGGGCACCGGCACGCTGTCGGGCCCGGCTGCGGGGCAGGAAGGCTCATTGCTCGAATCTACCGCAGGCGGCAAGCAACCGCTCACGCTGCCGTGGGGCGAGCAACGCATGTTTCTGCAGGATAACGACGAAATCATCCTCCGCGCCCACGCCCGCAAACCAGGCTATCCGACCATCAGCCTGGGCGAAGCGCGCGGCAGGGTGCTGCCCGCCAGGGGCTGACGGCCTGCCGGCCAGCAAGGGGCGCCGCCCCTTGCGCCACGCGGCGCCGCCTGGCAAAGGCAACGCCGCCCCCGTACACACGCGCGCCGTCAGGCCAGCACTTTGCCGGGGTTCATCAGCCCATGCGGATCAAGGGCATCCTTGATCCGCCGCATCAATGCCAACTCGACCGGGTCTTTATAACGGGGCAGCAGATCACGCTTGAGCTGGCCCACGCCATGCTCGGCGCTGATCGAACCGCCGAAGCGGTGCACGCTGTCGTGCACCAAGGTATAGACTTGGTTTTGCAAGGCCAGCAGCGCTTCTTCATCGTAGCCAGTGCCTTTGGCCACGTTGTAGTGCAGGTTGCCATCGCCCAGGTGGCCGAAGATCACATGCTCCACACCCGGAAAAGAGGCCTGCAGCGCTGCATTGGTTTCGGTCACGAACTGCGCGATGCGCGACACAGGCACCGAGACATCGTGCTTGATGCTTTTGCCAAAAGCCTTTTCCGCAAGCGGGATGCTTTCGCGCAAATGCCACAACGCCTTGCTTTGGGCGATGTTCTCGGCAATGACAGCGTCAGCCACCAGGCCTGATTCGATTACCTCTCCCAACACGGCCTCGAAGCGCTCGCGTGCGTGCGCTGCGCTTTCGCTATCAGACAGCTCCAGCAGCGCATACCAGGGCATGGCCGCCGACTCGCCCTCGAAAGGCAGGCGCTGCTGCGGATAGCATTGCACCACCCCCTGCAGGCAATTGCCCGCAATCAGCTCGAACCCGGTAAGCGCGGGGCCGAAGCCTTTGCGCGCCGCCGACAGCACCGACACCCCATCTTCGACGGACTGCAGCGCCACCAGCGCCGTGCAGCTGGCCACCGGCAGCGGGTACAGCTTGAGCGTGGCAGCGGTAATGATGCCCAGCGTGCCTTCGCTGCCCATGTACAGGTCGCGCAGGTCGTAACCGGTATTGTCTTTGCGCAGGCCCCGCAGGCCATGCCAGATATCGCCTTCAGCAGTAACGACTTCGAGGCCCAGCACCAGCTCGCGCGCATTGCCATATCGCAGCACCTGCGTACCGCCGGCATTGGTGGACAGATTGCCGCCTATGGTGCAGCTACCTTCGGCAGCCAGGCTGAGCGGAAACAGCCTGCCGGCGTCTCGCGCGGCCTGCTGCACCGATTGCAGGATACAGCCGGCCTCGACCACCATGGTGTCGTTGTCAGTATCTATGCCGCGCACCTTATCCAGCCGCGTCAGCGAGATGACCACGGCCGCGCCGCTGCCGTCGGGCGTGGCCGCACCGCACAGGCTGGTGTTGCCGCCCTGGGGCACCATGGGCACCTTGTGCGCCACGCACCAGCGCACCAGTTGCGCCACTTCTTCGGTGGAGCCGGGCCGTGCCACCGCCAGCGCCTCGCCCTGGTAGCGGCCGCGCCAGTCTGTGACGTACGACTGCGCCGGGGCGCCGGTCAGCACGTGCTGCCGGCCCAACATCTGCACCAGTTCCTCGATGCGTTCCATGGTCCGTCTGTTCCCTTTAATGAGTGTAGAGAGCTGAAGAATATAATGCCTGCGCTATGGCACACAGGAGCCGGCGCGTGGCTGGCATGCGCCGACGCATGCCCCCCGCACAGGGGCCAACACCAGCACCCTGTGCGCCAGATCGCCCCATTTTAAGCCTACGCGCCGAGGCGGCGCCGAAACAAGTGGACACGGTGCCCGCTTCCCGGGCCGGCGGGCGGCGTATGATTGCGCCATAATCAAATCGACAAGAAAAATCAACGCTTCACAACACAGCATCATAGATATCAGCATAAAAGAGATTGAAGGAACCCTCCGTGACATCCACATCGATACCCGCAGCCGTCTTCAAAGCCTACGATATCCGGGGCATCGTGCCCACGCAGCTCAATCCCGAGTTCGCGCGCCTGCTGGGGCTGGCACTGGCGCAGCAAGCGCGCGCGCAGGGCATTGCCGCGCTGGCGGTTGGCTATGACGGCCGCCTCAGCAGCCCCAAACTCGCACAGGCACTGCAAGAGGGCATACATACGGGCGGTATCGACACGATCGACATTGGCCTGGTGCATACCCCGCTGGTGTACTACGCCGCCTACCACGAACACACCGGCTCGGGCATCGCCATCACGGGCAGCCACAACCCGCCCGATTACAACGGCTTCAAGATCATGCTGGGCGGCAAGGCGCTGTACGGCGACGGCATCCAGGCGCTGGCCGCCATCATGGCCCAACCCGAGTCCACTACAGGCCTGCGGCGCGGCACACGGCGCGAGCTCGACCTGGTGGGCGGCTATGTACGGCATATCGCCGATACCGTAAAGCTGGCCCGGCCAATGAAAATCGCCATCGACTGCGGCAACGGCGTGGGCGGCAAAGTGGCTCCCCGCCTGTACGAGGCACTGGGCTGCAAAGTAGACCAACTGTTTTGCGACGTGGACGGCAGCTTCCCCAATCACCATCCCGATCCGGCCGACCCGCACAATCTTGTCGACCTGATTAGCCACGTACAGAGCACCGACTGCGAACTCGGCCTGGCCTTCGACGGCGATGGCGACCGCCTGGGCGTGGTCACCAAATCCGGCCAAATCATCTGGCCCGACCGCCAACTCATCCTTTTCGCCCAAGACATTCTGCGCCGCGAGCCCGGCGCCGATATTATTTTCGACGTCAAATGCAGCCGCCACGTAGCCCGCGAAATCAAGAATGCGGGCGGCAAGCCGCTGATGTGGCGCACCGGGCACTCGCTCATCAAGGCCAAGTTGGCCGAAACCGGCGCCCCGCTGGCAGGCGAGATGAGCGGCCATATCTTCTTCAAGGAGCGTTGGTTCGGCTTTGACGACGGCCTCTATGCCGGCGCGCGCCTGCTCGAGATTCTGTCGGGCTACGACAATCCGTCGGCCATCCTGGAAGCGCTGCCGCAAGACGTGTCCACACCCGAAATCAAGATGGAAATGAAGGAAGGCGAGGCGCATGCCCTGGTGGCCCGCCTGCAGAGCGAAGGCCAGTTTCCACAGGCCGTCAGTCTCAGCACCATCGACGGCGTGCGCGCAGAATACCGCAACGGCTTCGGCCTGGCCCGCGCGTCCAACACTACCCCGGTGGTGGTGCTGCGGTTCGAGGGCGATACGCAGGAAGACCTGGACAGCATCATGGACGAATTCCGCACCGCCATCAACACATTGGCGCCAGGCATCGACACGGGCTTTTAAGCAGCGTCGGCACTGTGTCGGGGCGTATGCCTGGCTTGCCGTCCGCGGCGCGTCGCCATCGTCAACGCGGCGGCGCCGCAAGGTCGACGCGGCGCCATGCACCGCTCAAGCGCGGGCCCTACCCGCCGAGGCTGGCGTATACATCAAGGTGCGCCCGCACGACGTGACGCACATCGAACTCGCGCTCTGCGAGGCGGCGGCCGGCTTCGCCCATGGCCTGGCGCTGCGGGGCATTCGCTGCCAGCGCGCATACCGCATCGGCCAGCGCCCGCGGATCGCGCGCGGGCACCAGCAGGCCCGACACGCCGGGCTCGATCGCATCGCGGCAGCCGGGTACGTCTGTGGTGACCACCGCACGCCCGACGGCCGCCGCCTCCACCAGCGACTTGGGCAGCCCCTCGCGGTAAGAAGGCAGCACCACGATATGCGACTGCGCGTAAAGCTGCGCGATGTCGCGCCGCTCGCCTAAACAGTCCACCACGCCCTCACGCTGCCAGGCATTGAACTGCACCGCCGAAATACTGGCCGGGTTGCCCGGATCCGGTGCGCCGGCCAACACCCACCGAATGGCGGGCACGCCATCGGTCGGGGCGCTTCCTGCAGGCTTTTCCGCTTCTGTATCCTCGCTGGCGCCTGTTGGGCTCCCGGCATTGTCGTGAGCCGCCTTCTCCGCCGCAAGACGCGCGGCTTCCACAAACTCGCGCACGCCCTTGTCCTCCAGCAGACGGGCAGCCATGATGGCCACCACCGGCGGTGCTGGCGGCTCGGGTGTATAGGGGAAGGCATCCAGATCCACACCCGACCCGCGGATCATGAC
Source organism: Paracandidimonas lactea (assembly GCF_021653995.1). Lineage (NCBI taxonomy): Bacteria > Pseudomonadati > Pseudomonadota > Betaproteobacteria > Burkholderiales > Alcaligenaceae > Paracandidimonas > Paracandidimonas lactea. The sequence continues at coordinate 84,505 of NZ_JAJJOZ010000005.1, read as the reverse complement.
GGCCTGCTCCGAGCGCACGACGCGCAGTCTACGCAGGGTGTCGCGATCATTGGCATTCTGAAAAATCACCCGGCTGTTGCGATGCCCCAGGGCAAGCCGGTACAGTGCGATCGCCGCCGTACGCAGCACGTCCACGCCGCGCACCGAGCGCATGAAAATAAAGCCCAGCCCGGATACGGCTGCCACAAAGCCCCGCACACGCGCCAGCCGCGCTGCGATACCACCATAGAGCACCGGCTTGATGGTGACCGCATGCACGATATCGGGCCGTACTGCGCGAAACAGCCGCCATAAGGCATACAACGTCTGCAGTTCCTGCATCGGATTGCGGCCGCTGCGCGACATGGGGATGGCATGGTGCGTGAAGCCCAGCCGCTGTATCTCGGCCACCGCGTAGCCATCCATGGTCGCTACATGTACATCGTAGCCCGCTTCCCGCGCCCCCTGCGCCACCGGCAAGCGGTGCGATAAAAAAAACGCTGGGTTGTTCACAACCATCATCAGCCGCTTGCCGGTCGCTGCAGCATCGCCGCCATCAGCAACGACATCAGCAATGGCGTCGGCAGCCGCGCTCTCGGCATCGGCCAGCGACCACGCCGCATAAGACTGCCCTGCGTCGGCCGGGCGACGTGCGGGATAGTCGCGCGCCAAGCGCTGCCATACCACATGGTAACCATCCACCATGGCCTGCAGGCTGAAGCGTGCCTGCACCCGCGCGCGCCCTCGCGCCGCGCGATCCGCCTGCTCGGCAGTGCGCAGCGTATCCAACGCGGCATCAATCATCGCGCCCAGCGCCGCTGGATCGCGCGGCGCCACCACCCAACCCGTGTCGCCCACAATCAGCGCCGCATCGCCCACATCAGTGACCACGCACAGCACACCTGTCGCCATGGCTTCGGCCACCACATTCGGAAACCCTTCTGCCCTGCTGGACAGCACGTGCACATCCAAACCGTTCATCAGACGCGGCACATCGTCGCGCCGGCCCAGCAAAATCACCTGCTCGCGCACGCCCTGCCGCTCGAGCAGGGTCATCAGATCACCGTTGTCTTCCCGCATGCCCTCACCGATCAGCACGCAGCGAGCCGCCGGCTGCGCGCGCAATGTATGCGCGAATGCCGCAATCAGTGTGGGATGGTCCTTGAGCGGATTCCAGCGCGCCACGCTCCCGATCACCGGCGTGTCGTCATCCACACCCCATTCGGCGCGCACAGCCTTGCGCGCCGAGGCATCCGGCTGCCAGCGGGACAGATCGTAGCCGTTGGGGATCACGAGCATGCGGTCGTCGCGATAGCCGGCTTGGCGGTGCAGCACACGCGCCTGCTCGGCACAAGCCACGATCACCCCCGGCACCAACCCGGACAGCGGCGCACTCGCCGTCTGGCACCAGCGCGCCGAGCGGCTGCTTTTCTCGAGATCGGCGCCCGAATTGCGTATACCCCAGGCCACGGCTCGTACACCTGCGGCACGCGCCACGATACCGCCGATCAGGTCGGCATGATACATCCAGGTCTGTACGACATCGGGATTGATCTCGCGCAGCAGGCGATGCATACGCGCTATGCCGCGCGCCATCCCCTTGGCGCCCTGCATGTGCAGCGTATGCACAGTAATGCCGGCCTCGCGCAGCCGCGGGCCGAAGACACCCTCGCCGCCCATCGAGATCACGCAGTTCCAGTCCGCTTGGCCGGGCGCCGTCAACAGCCGGTGCAGCACGGTTTCCGCGCCACCCACATACAGGCCCGAGATAATGTGCACCACACGCAGCGGCCTGCCCTCACGCAAGACACTCATCGATTCCGTCATTGCACACTCTCCCGCGCCGCGCGCCCCGCCCGTTCAAACAATGCATCCCAACGCGCCACAATCTCGGCCATGCCATAGTTCTCGCGTACCGATTGTGCAGCCCGCCGGCCCATCACCTCGCGCAGGAGTGGATCGCGCATCAGACGTGCCAGCGCGTCTTCAAGCGCCTGCTGGTCGCCCAGTGGCACCAATTCGGCAAACTGCCCGTCACACGTGATTTCACGCGGCCCACTGGGGCAATCTACCGTCACACAAGCGCGGCCCAATGCCATGGCTTCCAGCAGCACATTCGGAAAACCCTCAACCTCGGACACCAGGGCAAACGCGTCTGCTGCCGCCATCTCGTGCCAGGGACGATCGGTGCGGCCGGGCAATGCAATACGGCCGCCCAGACCCAGCGCCACTACCTGCGCCTCAAGTTCGGGCCGCAGCGGCCCTTCGCCCCAAATCACCAGATCCCAGTCGGGAAAATCCGGCGCCAACGCTGCAAACGCTTGGATCAACACAGCGAAGCGCTTGCTGGCGACAAGCCGCCCCATGGCCATCAATTTCAGCCGGCCGTCGGGCGCCGCACCCTGGCGCTGGACAACAGCGTCCGGGATATCGTCGGGCAGGGGGTTGGGCATGACCGCCAACTCGGTAACGCCTGGCTCCATCTTCTGAAACGCCCGCATGCCGTCACGCGACTGGAGCACCACCAGCGACGCCCAGGGATAGGTATAGCTGCGCAGACGGCCGAAAACCGGCCCCGCACTGCTGCTGAAGGCCGGATTGGTGCGCTCGCTGACCAGCACCGGCACGCCCAGGCGGCGCGTGGCCAACAGCACCATCACATTCACATTCGTCAAGAAAGACACAACGACATCAGGCTTGAACTCACGCACCATCTTGCGGATCGCAAGCCACTTGGCCAGCGGCGGCCACAGCTTGCGGCCCAGCCAGCCCATGCGGTCGGCCAGATACTGCAGCCGCACATCGGGGTGCAGGGGATAAAAACAACTGCCCTTGCCCGTGTAGGTGGGCACAAGCGCCACCGTATCGCCGCGCGCCGCCCAGGCGCTGGCCAGCGACGCGGCCACGCGTTCTGCGCCGCCGGCATGCATAGAACTGACAAAAAACAGAATCCTCACGCCTACTTACTCCCGTGCCGATGATGCTCCAGCCATGCCTGCGTCATCAGCACACTCCATAAATGCGTGCTCCAGTCATGCGTACCGGCCTGATGGGCCTGCCATTTCTTCTGGATCACATCGGGGCGAAACACCCCCTCATCGCGCAGGCGCTGCGGCGCAATGAGCGCAGCAGCCCAGTCTTTCAGCGGGCCGCGCAGCCAAGCCGCCAGCGGCACTGAAAACCCTTTCTTGGGGCGATCCACCATGGATTGCGGCACGTGCCGGTACAGCACCTGGCGCAACAGCCATTTCCCTCTGCCCTGGCGCACCTTGTAGTTCAGCGGCAGCCGGCGGGCAAATTCGAAGATGCGGTGATCCAGCATCGGCACACGCGTTTCCAGGCTGGCCGCCATGGCCGCCCGATCAACCTTGACCAGGATGTCGTCGGGCAGGTACGAGACCGCATCCAGCAGCATCATGCGCGTGTACAAGTCACCTTCCGCGTCGTCGTCGAAGACAGTAGCGGGCGGCTGCGCGCCCGCCAACGCCTGGGCAGGATCGCGCCAGTACGATACAAACTGCTGATAAAAAGCGCCGGCGTGCGGGGCCGCCAGCACATCGGCCAATTTGCCAACGCGGTCGCGCACACGCCCGCCTGGCATGATGGCGGCGCCTGCCCGCGCGGCAGCCGCAAAAGGTCGCCGCATTGCTTCGGGCACGGCCTGGCGTTTTGCCCACCAACCCGCGGCGCGAAAGTAGCGCGAATAGCCGCCAAACAGCTCATCGCCGCCATCACCCGATAATGCCACTGTCACCTCGCGGCGCGCCATGCGCGTCACCAGCACGGTAGGCACTTGGGAAGAGTCCCCAAAAGGTTCGTCATACAGGCCGGCCAGCGTAGGGACTACCGCCAGCGCGTCGTCGGCCCCCACATACAATTCGGTGTGGGCAGTGCCCAGATGCGACGCCACCATGCGCGCATGCTGCGCCTCGTTGTAGGCTGGATCTTCAAAGCCGATCGAGAAGGTGCGCACAGGCTGCGGGTTGTTCTTCTGCATCAACGCCACCACCACAGAAGAATCAATACCCCCTGAGAGAAAAGCGCCCAGCGGCACATCGGACAGCATCTGCCCTTTCACGGATCTCGTCAGCGCATGTTCCAGCGCGTCCACCGCTTCTGTATCAGACCCAAAAGACAAGGGCGTTTCCGGTTCGGCCGGCACTGCGGTCCAGTATGGCACCGGCGACGGGCTTTCACCGCGCGCGCACTGAGCGGCTGATATGCACACCCAATGGCCCGGCGCCAACTTGCCTATGCCCTCAAAGATACTGTAAGGCGCAGGGATGTAATTGTGCCGCAGCAGCAGCGCCAGCGCACGCTGGTCCAGTGGCGGGCCGAAACCAGGGATGCCGCGCAGCGCGTTCAGCTCAGAGGCGAACACCAGGTTGCCCTGCGCATACCCCCAATACAGAGGCTTTTCGCCAAGGCGGTCGCGCATCAGCGTAAGCGTGCGGTCCTGCCTGTCCCACAGCGCCATGGCAAACATGCCCACTGCCGCCTTCAAGGTAGCCGGCGCGCCCCAGGCGGCCATGCAGGCCAGTATGGTCTCGGTATCCGAATGGCCGCGCCAGTCGGGCGCTTCGCCCTGCTGTTCCAATTGCGCGCGCAGATCGAGGTGGTTGTAGAGCTCGCCATTGAGCACCAGCGCATAGCGCCCACAGGCCGATACCATGGGTTGGTGGCCCGCCGGCGTCAGGTCGAGAATGGCCAGGCGCACATGGCCCAGCGCCAGGCCGGCCCGCGCATCTTCCCAATAGCCCTCACTGTCGGGCCCGCGATGCCGCATGCGGCGGCATCCTTCTGTCAATGCGGCGCGTTTGTCGGGCAAGGCGCCCCAGATCCCTGCAATTCCACACATTATGTTCGCCTCCGCGGCAATCGAGCCTGCTCTGCCATCAACGTCCTTCGAACACATGCCCCCACAGCGCCATGACCCGGGCCGTGGAAAAGCGATCCCGCACATCCACCGCGCGCCGCGCATAGGCGTCGCGCTTTTCAGGATGCGCCATCATGTCGGATAAATGGGCCGCCAGCGCCTCATGATCGGATACTGGCCGCACCAGCACGCCATCTATGCCGTTACGCACGATTTCGCGCGGCCCCGTATCGCAGTCGAACGCAACTGAAGGCAGACCGCTGGCCATGGCCTCAAGCAGTGTGTTGGACAAGCCCTCGACCTCGGAGCTCAGCACGTAAAGGTCAGACTGCACATACCAGTCACCCACATTGCCCACCCGGCCCGCCAGCATCACCCTGTCGGCCACACCCGCGGCATCGATCTGCGCCTGCAACGGCTCGCGCAACTCGCCTTCCCCAAGGATAACCAGATCCCAGTCCGGAAAGTACCGCGCCACCAGCGCAAACGCGCTGATCAACACATCAAAACCCTTTTGCGGATGCAGGCGCCCTACGGCCAGCAGGCGAAAGCGTCCGCGCCGCGGCGGCGGCTCGACAATAGGCTCGACGCGTGCCAGCGGCCAGCGCACAGCATTAGGAATGATGGCGAGCCGGGTGCCCGGCACATGCTGTTCCAGCCACTGCGCAGTGCCGGCCGTGAGCGCCACCACCATCTGCGCCTGCGGATAAGCCCAGCGGCGCAGGCGCTCCCAGGCGCCGGACAGATTCTGCGAAGGCGGATGGGTGTGCTCAGTGGCAACCACCCGACAGGCGTGGCCGCGCGCGGCGATCACTGCCAGGATCGACGACGTTGTCATCATGCCCAGCACGATGGTGGGCCGTACGCGGCGAATCAGCCGCCGCAGGCGCCAGACGCGGCGCACATTGGCCCATATACCGCCCAGGCCACCCTGGCTGGCGCCAGCCATGCCCAGCACGTGCCGCTCCACGCCCTGCGCCAGCGGGTAGGCATCTGACTCGGGCCCTTCCTGGGTGGCGACGGAGACTTTATAGCCCTGTCGCAGCCAGTAGGCGCTCAGGTCGGCAGCCACCCGCTCGGCTCCGCCACCGGCCAGCGAATGAATAACAATCAGCAAATGAGGCTGAATAGGGGAATGACTCAATGCAATACCTGTGAATTCTTGTTGAGCGATCGCGACGGCCAGACGGTTTCCGGCCGCGCCGCATGGTTCAGGACGCCGCCCGCGCCGGCGGCGGCGGGCGCATGGCAACCAGCACATAGCAGCAGTAGGACGCGGCGTACATGATGCTGGTGGCGAGCATAATGCCTTGCGGCCCCATCTGAGGCGCAAGCAGATCATTCATGAGAGCCTTGACGGCAAAATTGGCGACAGCAATGGCTGCCATGATGCCATAACGGTTTTGGCTCGCCAGCAACTGAACTAGTATCAGCACCCCGAAGTAGAACGGCAGCTGCAGCATCCCCCACCGCAACACACCAGCCACTACCACAGTGTCTTGGGCCGTAAACGCACCCCGCTCGAACAGCAAGGCCACGCCCCAGGGCGCGAGCAGCCAGCCCGCCGCCGTGACAGCGGCGCCCGCCGCAAGCATCAACACCGACCATTTCAACGCCGTCGTGCGTGCGTGCGCCACATCGCCACGCCCTTGGATATCCGCCAGCACAGGCAGCGCCGCACGCCCTACGGAGGCGGCGCCCACCCCTAGCAGCAGCGACAGCAGGCGGCTGGCGTAGCCGAGCGTCGCATTCGCGTTGGCCCCCAGGCTGGCTGCGGTGTATTGGTCGATGGGCCCGACAAAACTCATGGCAATCTGCCCCAGCAACATGATGCCGCTGGCCTTGACCAGTTCGGGCCAGTGGGCCGACGCAAGGCCCAGCCGAGGCCTGCCCCACATGCCATCAGCGCGCTGAGCCAATTTGAGCAGCCATATCGACTGCAGCAGATACCCGACCAGCGTGCCCCATAACAGAGGCCCCGTGCTGTCCACTGTAGTGGCCAGCATCACCCATACCAGGATGACAACAGCCGGCACGCTGTCAAGCAGCGTATTGATATGGCGTTCGCGGGCGCGAAGGCGGGCGGCACTCAGGCCAGTCAAGAGGGTAAGCAGTGCGGCGGGCGCGAAGGCCAGCATGAGTTCGCCACTCATGCGGCGCGCGGGGTCGGGCAAGCCTTGGCCCGCTAGCTGCAGCACCAGCGGCCAGGCGACATACATGCCTACCCCCAGCACCACGCCGAGCATAACAAGCCAGCCGTGTAATTCCCCAAGAAACCTGGCCCTGTCGGCACGCCTGTCGTAGCGCATGCGCACCAGCACGGGGATGAGCACCACCGAGAGCGCACCCACGATCGTGGCGGGGATCCAGCTCCCCATCACCATGGTGAACTGGTAGGCGTCGACAATGTCGCTCACACCGTAGCGATAGGCAACCGCCATTTCCTTGAGCGCACCGGCGACTTTGCCCAGCAGCAGGAAAAACGCAACGCGCAAGGCGCCCTGCGCGATGCGCCTATGATCCGAATGCAGCCCGGCGAGCCGTTGCTTCAGTGAGGCCAAATCAGCGGCTCGGCACGTTTAGCGCAGGAACTGCGTATACCAGGGCATGGAGACTTCCAGGCCCTGCACGATATTGTGCATGGGCTCATAGCCCAGCAGTTCACGCGCCTTGGAAATATCGGCCTGCGAGTGCCGCACATCGCCCGCGCGGAATTCTGCGTGCACCGGTGGCTTGTCGTACACAATACCAGTCTTGCCCAGCGCAGCCGTCAGGTAGTCGAAGAGCTGATTCAGGCTGGTGCGGGCGTTGTAGGCCACGTTATAGACCTGGTTGACGCCATCGGGTTGTGCCAGCGCGGCCAGTATATTGGCCTGCACCACGTTGTCGATGAAGCAGAAGTCGCGGCTGGTTTCGCCGTCGCCATTCACGACCACGTCTTCGCCCTTGATCATGGCCGCTATCCACTTGGGAATGACGGCAGCATAGGCGCCGTTGGGATCCTGGCGCTTGCCGAACACATTGAAGTAGCGCAGCCCGATGCTGCCGAAACCATAGGCCCGCGCGAACACATCAGCGTACAGCTCATTCACGTATTTGGTAACCGCATAGGGCGACAGCGGTTTGCCGATCTGGTCTTCGACCTTAGGCAGTGCCTCGTGGTCGCCGTAGGTGGAACTGGACGCCGCGTAGACGAACGACTTGACCTCGGCATCGCGCGCCGCCACCAGCATGTTCAGGAAGCCGTCCACATTGACGCTGTTGGATGTAAGCGGATCCTTGAGCGACCGCGGCACCGAGCCCAGCGCCGCCTGGTGCAGCACATAATCGACGCCCGCCGTCACCTTGCGGCAGGTGTCCAGGTTGCGGATGTCGCCCTTGTGGAATGTGAACCGGGCCCAGCGCTCAGGACCCACGTTTTTTTCGACCTCATCCAGGTTGTACTGGTGGCCAGTGGAGAAGTCGTCCAGGCCGACCACCTTCTGGCCGAGCAGCAGCAGGGCCTCGAGCAGGTTGGAGCCGATGAAGCCGGCGCAGCCGGTCACCAGCCAGACTTTGGGGGACTCCTGGAGGCCGGTGGTTACCTTTTCATAGCGGGTTGTCATTGCAGTACCTCTTTACAAACGCAGGTCAGATTCAGACTGTGCCAATGCGTACTTAAGATCGTACAGCACATGATCCGCTTTGCCGAATGCGCGTATTGCAGCCGCCCCCATCTCGACGAACTGATGGTGCGATACGGCCAGGATAATCCCGTCGTACGAACCTTTGGCGGGTTCCGCAACCGGTGTGATCCCATATTCGTGCACCGCTTCGGCGGGGTCGACCCATGGATCGTACACATCGACATCGATGCTGTATTCGCCCAACTCGCGCACAATATCCACAACGCGCGTGTTGCGCAGGTCGGGGCAGTTTTCCTTGAAGGTCAGGCCCATCACCAGCACGCGAGAATTCTGCACCTGGATGCGGCGCTTGGTCATGGCCTTGATCAGTTGCGACACCACATAGCCGCCCATGGAATCATTGAGCCGCCGGCCGGCCAGGATAATTTCGGGGTGGTAGCCGATGGACTGCGCCTTGTGCGTCAGATAGTACGGGTCGACGCCAATGCAGTGCCCACCCACCAGGCCCGGGCGAAACGGCAGGAAGTTCCACTTGGTTCCGGCGGCCTGCAGAACGGCTTCGGTATCGATGCCCATGCGGTTGAAGATCAGCGCCAGTTCGTTGATCAATGCGATGTTCACGTCGCGCTGGGTGTTTTCGATTACCTTCGCCGCCTCAGCCACCTTGATCGATGACGCCTTGTGCGTGCCTGCGGTAATGATCTGGCCGTACAACTCGTTCACCAGGTCGGCCACTTCGGGCGTGGAACCGGCCGTCACCTTTTTAATGGTGGACACGCGGTGCTCCTTGTCACCCGGGTTGATGCGCTCAGGGCTATAACCGGCAAAGAAGTCCTCGTTGAACTTCAGGCCGGAGACGCGCTCCAGAACCGGCACGCAGTCTTCCTCGGTGGCGCCGGGGTAAACCGTGGATTCGTAGATCACAATGTCGCCGCGCTTGAGCACTTTGCCCAGCGTTTCGCTGGCCCGGATCAACGGGGTGAGATCAGGCTGCTTGTACTCGTCGATCGGGGTAGGCACCGTGACGATGAACACATTCGCGTTGGCCAGTTGCTCCGGCTCGTTGCTGAATGACAGGTTCTTCGCCTCGGCCAGTTCCTCGCTGCTCACTTCCAGCGTGTGATCCCTGCCTTCTTTGAGTTCCGCAATGCGGCGAGGGTTGATGTCGAAGCCAAGCACTGTACGCTTCTTGCCAAATTCGACTGCCAACGGCAAGCCAACGTAGCCCAGACCGACTACTGCGAGTTTCACATCTTGAATCTGCAACTTGATTCTCCCACGCTAAAAAAACAGAAAAATAGATGGCCGCGCGCCCCGCTATTTACGGCGGCCGCGCCCCAGGGATGGCAGCAACAGCCACGAGGGCCGGCGCCATGACACCAGGCGCGAATACAGCCACAGATAGGCCGCGGCAAACAGCGCAATGCTGCCACATAGAATCCAGGCGTTGTCCCACCAGATCGTGGCAGGCACGAGGCCGATGAGCGCCAACACCCACAGGTAAGGCGACGTCATTGCATTGCACAGCGCCGGCACCGCATGACGCCGGTCGCGGCTGAACGTCACCCGCACCAGACGACGAAACACCAGTTGATGCAGATGCAAAGCATCGGGCTGATCCACCGGCGTGCCGCGCTTGAAACGGCGGCGCCAGATCGAAAACATGGTTTCAAACACTGGGTAAAAAAGCACAGCCAGCGCGTAGAACGGCGACACACTGGGGTTACGCACCACCAGTTGCACTGCCAGTTCAGCCAGCATGAAGCCCAGGAAGTACGCGCCGCCGTCTCCCAGGAATACACGCCCGAATGGGAAGTTCCACACCAGGAATCCCAGTGTGGCCGATGCCAAAGAAGTGGAAATCAGGAAAATGGGGGTGTCACCCACCTGCAGCGCAACCAGCGCCAGTGAAACGGCCATCAGCGTGGCAATCATGCCTGCCAGGCCATTCATGCCGTCGACGATATTGAGCGCATGCGTACAGCCCCCCACTGCCACCATCGTGAAGAGCAGGGATACCGGCCAAAATGACAGCACCCAGTCCGCCCAGGACAGCCCGACCCGCGACACGCCGCCAAGCAGCCACCACGCAATTGCGGCCGAGATAAACGCCGCCAGCAAGCGCTTGCCCGAGCCCACATCTTTCGTAATATCTTCAACCAGGCCCGCAACGAAAACAGGCATGGCAGCAATGAAAAGCACGGGCCAGAGCCAGGTGAGGGTCATGTTGCTGGGCCCAAGCACCAGCAGGCCCGCCAAGCTGCCCGCCACCACCGCCAGGCCCCCCACGCGAGGGGTGGAACGGGTATGGCTGGCCTGCGGCTTGTTCAGGTCTGTATCGCCGGTTAACTTGCCGTGCCATCGTTCGGAAACAACGATAAGGCCGCCGACCATGAACGCGACAATACAGATATAGAGCCAGGTGAAGGAGTCCCAAGACTGAGGAGACAATGCAAATCCTGTTCGAGTCAATATGTATGGATTGACGATATTACCGGTTGACAGTTGCGTAAATCCGGCATGCATCGGGTAATTAACGTAACAATACCTAAAACATCGCCGAAAAAACAAAAAAAAAGCCCGAGATCGTAAGATCTCGGGCTAAATCCACCAAAGGAGGAGGGTGGAGGAGACAACCGGGGCATGTCGCCGCTACGAAAGCCTTACGCTGTGCGTACTAGCTTGAGACCTGTGACTGAGGGTTTACCCGCTGCAATCACGTTGCGACATCCAATAACTGAATTGTATAGATTTCTTTTGTGCGTTGCAAGATCATTAGCCTGAAAAACTGTAACAACCAAAAAAGTGTGGCGTTTTCGATACTATGCCATAGGGCTATACCCTGAGAGGTAATTAAGTGTTAGTACGGATTGCAAGCCTTACCCTGGCCAGGACCACTCTGCGATCAGATGCGGTAGGCGGTGGTCGTCATGACCTTGGACATAGCCCGCATGGCCAAACGCACCGGAGCCGGCAAACGGTGGCCGCCATGCTGCTCTGCAGTATTGCGGTGCTTGATCTCGTCATCCCGCATCTGGGTGACAATACGGCGAGAACGCGCGTCATTGCTGGGTAAATCGTCAAGATGGCGATCCAGATGCTGCTCAACCTGGCGCTCGGTTTCGGCCATAAAACCCAGGTTGGCGCCCACGCCAGCCCGCCCCGCCACGACACCCAGCGTAAACGACCCAGCATACCAAAAAGGGTTCAGAAGGCTCGGGCGACTGCGCAACTCGGCAATGCGATCGTGGCACCACGCCAGATGATCCACTTCTTCGGACGCGGCCTGATAGAACACTTTGCGAATTGATGCATCGCGGCAAAAAAACGCTTGGCCGCGATACAAGGCTTGCGCACAAATCTCGCCTACATGGTTAACCCGCATAAGGCCGGCGGCGTGGCGTTGAGCGTCAGGGGGCAGCGCCTCGCCCCCCTCTTCGCCCGACGGCCCAGGCCGGCCCGCCGGATTGGGCCGCGCAGCCTGGACCGAACCGCCTAATATCTGCGCGGCACGGCCGAATTCTGCCAGGGCGCGGTCGAAAATGCCCATACGCCGCTCCAGGGGCCGAATATTGACGGTGCCCGAGGGCGTACCGGAAGAGGCTTCCATGTTGATTCCTTTCTGTGCTTGCCCGAGTGCCATACACACCCTTATTGCCATTTACAACCCTGCGCCAAAAAACGCGCTCGTATTACCTTATTGCAATTATCGCAAAAAGCCCGCGATCCGGCGCCGCCAGGCCCAAGCCCAAGCAAGCGGCAGGCCCAGCGCCAGCAGCAGCAAGCCCGTCCCAGCAATGACTTGATCCCCCAGCAGGTAGACATTGCACAGTCGCTGCGGGTTATCGCGGTAAAGCATGCCCACAACGGCGAGCATCCAGCAAAAGTTTCCCAGGAAAAACAGCTGAATCACCATATTGGCCCGCCGCAGGCTGTCATGCAGGATATAGCCCGCTGCCAGCAGGCTGACGTACTTGGCCACAGCAAGCGGCCACGCGAGTGCGGCGCCATCCAGCGCGCGCGGAATCATCCAGTAGGCGCCCACCAGGCTGAAAAACAACAAGCCAGGGATGCCATAGGCATTGAATCGCCCCACATGCCGGCGCCACCGCCCGTGCACACCTTTTCCTGGCAGCCGGTCGCCAACGCCGCGTCTCGTGCACGCTTCGGCCACCTGTCTGCTCCTTTCTCCGACCCGTTCTGTGTTGTGTTCGTCAGCCCGCCCCACGTATCTGTCGTCAGTACGCTCCGTGTGCCTTTCGTCGGCGGGCTTGCCGGCCCCATCGCTGTCAGCACGCGCGGCAGCGGCTAGACACACGCCAGCAGCCAGGATAAGCGGTATGTGCACCAGCATGTGCAGCCACATCGCGCCCGTCAGCAGTCTGTCGAACGCCACCGCCGCCAGGAGCAATGCCGGCCCCAGCCATGCAGGCGCGGGGCCGGCCGCGCGGAATGCCGAAAAATGAAAACCTGGCCTCATCGGTCTCCTCCTGCGGCGCGTATCCGCCAACCCGGCGTCTCGGCCTTGGCTGTCTCCGTTGGTGCTATCTCGGTCTTGATCATGGTGTTGCCGACCGCGCTTTCTGTGCTCTCACCGTCGCCAGCAAAACGCTTTCTGTCCGGCACGGGGCCGCCGATGGCCGAGCCGCCGTCGCGCGTGACGCGAATCGCACTATTCAGGTATGCGATCAGCCCATCCGGATCGCCGATGTCCATGACACGGACCAGGTGGCCGTCCGGGTGGACGACATGATAGGCGGCATTGTGCTCGTACTGCCCGTAGGACGCCGGCACGACGATAATGCCGAAGGCGTCCAGCAGCGCCTGCCGCCGCACGCCTGGCGCCAGCGTTGCCGTACGCCATAGCGCAGGATCTGCATGGCGCGTCTGGGCATAGCGGCGCAGATACTCGGGCGTGTCGGCTGGGTCGAAGCTCAGGCTCAGCAGCCTTACCCGATCGCCCCAACCGCGTTCGGCGATGGCCTGCTGCAGTTGCTGGAACTCCGCCCCCATCGCCAGGCAGATAGAAACGCAGCGCGTGTACATGAAATTGACGACCGCAATCCGGCCATCATCGCCCAGTACCCGCCGCAACGCTGTCTGCGCGCCGTCCTGGCCCACCAGCGGCGCATCAGGCAGCATGCGTGGCACACGCGCTATATCGACGCGTCGCGCAGCCTCGGTCGTCAGCACCATGAATCCCTCGGTCTGCCCATAGAACGCGAAGAAGCCAGCCAAACATACAAGGAGCGCCGCCACCACACTTTTCACACCAGATCCCGGCTCGCCGCCATGCGCCCCACCGACATGCATAGCACCGGCCTGCATCGCATTGGGATGCATCGCATCGGCATGTGGATCACTCGGCGGCACGCAGGCTCACCTACTTCATCGCGCTCAGTTCAGCATCTCCGTTCCAGGGCGCATCGTGGCTCGCCGTGGCCGCGCGCTGCGCCTTCACCAGCGCTTCGTCCACCGCGCCGGCTGCATTGCCGAAACTGGTGCGGATATGGCTCACCACAGCGGCGAGCTCGGCGTCACTTAGCTTGTCTTTGAACATGGGCATCATGCCGTTATAAGTGGCGCCCTGTACCGTCAGCGCCCCGCTGATGCCATGCAGCACAATCTGGATGGTGGTTTCCGGCTTGCCCGTCACCCACTCAGACTTGGCCAACGGCGGAAATACCCCGGCCAACCCCACACCCGTCGCCTGGTGGCAGGCGGCGCAATGGGCCGTATACAACTGTGCGCCATCGACCTTGCCGCCCTCCGCTGGCCCTGCCACCTTGAAATCCGCCGCAGTGCGCCTGTCGCCATACGACGGCGGGTTGGGCTGGTAGCTCAGGTACAGATACCCGATGGCCCAGGCAAAAAGCCCCGCCACAATGGCAAGCACCAGCTTGGGCACCGGCCGGCCGCCTTCATAGGGCTCGGGCATCTCGCGCCGCTGTGCCTGGGTCTGTTTCGATTGATCCGACATACTCTTCTCCGAGCCTCACCGAGCCTGTTCGGGCGGCGGCGCAACGGGATACGTGCGGTCCAGCGCCAGCAGGTACTGCACCAAATCCAACGCTTCCTGGCGCGCCACCACCACTTTGCCCGGTGGTTCGTAGCCCGGCGGAAGGTTCACTACCTTGTCGCCGGCCTCGGCCTTGTCCTTGATCTCGAAAAGAAAGGGGTAAGAAGGCATGATGCTGCCGGGTGTATAAGCACGCGGTTGATAAAGGTGCCCGAGGTTCCAGTCCACACTGGGCTGGCGCGCACCGATGTTCAGCAGATCGGGCCCCGTACGCATGGTGCCCAGCAAGTGCGGATGATCATAGTAATAATCGCCCGCCACGGGTGCGCGCCCCCAGCCGCGTGCAAAATCGGGGGCCTGCTGCTGCGCGCGGGGCTGCTGGGTATGGCAGTACACGCAGCCGTTATCGATGTATTGCTGCCGCCCGCGCAATTGTTGCGAGGTATAAGGCTTGAGGCTTGGCGACGGCTGCACATCCGACAACTGCATATACGGCAGCACGACCAGCGTGGCGGTGGCCAGCGCCAACGTGACCATGGCGCCGCTCAACAGTTTGTATTCGCTTTCCATAAATCAGACTTCCTGAGGAGCGATGGCCTGCGGCACCCGGCCGGATTGATGAAACAGCGCCGGGCCGACGCGCTTGCGGCCGTAGCGCAGCGCCATGGTGCCGAAGTGCAAGGCAAACACCAGATGGCCCAGCGTCATGAGGCTGCCACCCACGGTGCGCGCCTCAAGATAAGGCAGCGTGACATGCACGGAGTCCATGAAGGGACGGGCCGCGTCCAGCATGGCCATACCTTGCAGCCAACCGCCTATGCTCAGGCCCACGAAATACACGCTGAAACCCGCCACCACCAGCCAGAAATGCAGCGCGATCAGGCGCGGGTAGGGCCATTCCCAGGACATGACGCGCGGCATGACGAAATACACGGAACCGAACATCACCAGGGAAAAGAAGCCATAGAGCCCGAGATGGGCATGCGCAACAGTGAAATGCGTGAAATGGGTAACAGTGTTGATGCTGCGCAGCGCCTCGAACGAACCCTGCACCGAGCTGAGCGTGTACATCATCGCGCCCAGCACAATGAAACGCAGGGTAGGCGAATAGATCAGCGTACGGAAATGATGCCGCATCGTGAGGTGCTGGTTGACCGAGAATGCCAGCACCGGCACGATCATCATCATGCTCTGCACAATAGACAACGTGATCAGCCAGCTGGGCACCGGCCCGCCCACCAGGTGGTGGCCGCCGACCTGTCCGTAAAAAAACGCCAGCGCCCAAAAGCCCAGCAGCGACAAGTTGTACGACTGTATCGGCCGGCCAATAATTTTGGGCAAAAAATAATAGACGCACGCTAGCCCGATGGGGGTGTAGAACAGCCCCAGCACGTTATGACCAAACCACCAGTTCATCGTGGCCTGCTCCACCCCAAGGTGCACACCGGGCAGGTTGCCAACCAGAAACAGCACAGGAAACCAGAACAGCGCCGCACCCATATACCAGATGGACACATACAAGTGCTTGACCTTGCGGTTCTGCAGCGTGAAGACTAGCGGCAGGCCAATCAGCGCGCCGCCGATCACGAACAGAATATCGATCTGCCAAGGGATCTCCAGCCACTCCAGGCCGTCGTTAATGCCTGCCGCAATACTGCCCAGGCCCGCGATCAGCGCCGCGTTCCAGAGCATACAGCCCAGCAGCGCAAAACGTCCGCCCATCAGCTCGGTCTTGAGCAGGCGCGGCAGCGTCCACAGAGCAATGCCGAAAGCTGCCATCGGCGCCCAGCCGTAGGCAACCGCGTTCAAGTGCAGGGTACGGATGCGGCCGAATGTCAGCCAGGCATATTGCGTCAGAAAATCCGGCTCGTGCAGTTTATAAGAGCTGATCAGGCCCGCCAGCGAAGCCAGCACCAGCCAGCCCACCGCACATGCCAAAAAGACGAATACGACGCCCGCCGAAGACCTGTCCGCCCGGATCCGGCTGGCAAGCTCGGTGCTGGCCGCGACAGGGTCCACAGATGCGGCGGCGCCGTGTTGACGGGCGTCCACTGCCTGCTGCAGCGCCCGCTGCTGGGCCGGGGTGGCCGAAGGCTCTTCAACCTTGCCGATCTCGCCTTCGGAAAAAATGACGTTGGCGGCGGCGGGGTTGTCGTCGAACAGGTGGTGCCGGAGCGACCAGATGAAGATAAACAGCCCAGTCACCG
This sequence comes from Paracandidimonas lactea, assembly GCF_021653995.1. Lineage (NCBI taxonomy): Bacteria > Pseudomonadati > Pseudomonadota > Betaproteobacteria > Burkholderiales > Alcaligenaceae > Paracandidimonas > Paracandidimonas lactea. The sequence goes on along the minus strand of NZ_JAJJOZ010000005.1, from coordinate 67,798 downwards.
ATAGCACGAAGGCCAACAGCAGAATGACAGTGGTATTCATGGGGGGCTTTCCAAGGGAACGATATGCCGAAACGCGTCGCACCACATTGTTGAAGCACCACCGTTTCAGACCGAAACGTTTGACATGATAAGGAGTTGCCCGCCATTTCCCGGGAATACCCGCACGACGAAAGATGATATGCCTTGGCGGCAAGGCGCCGCGGTTGCCAACGGGCAGACGAACCCGCCGGACTATGGGTATGATTATCTTTTCTTCTGCTGCAGGAATCTGAACATGGAATGCACGATCGATTGGCATGGCCCCGACGGCATGCTTTTTGTGGCGCGCACAGGCAGCGGCCACGTCGCGGCCATGGATGGCGCGCCCGACGGCGGCGGCAACAACCTGGCGCCGCGCCCCATGGAAATGCTGCTGGCCGGCGCCGGCGGCTGCTCGGCCTACGATGTCGTGCTCATCCTTAAGCGAGGCCGCCACGATGTGCGGCACTGCCAGGTCAAGCTCGAGGCCGAGCGCGCCGACACCGACCCCAAGGTGTTCACAAAGATCAACTTCGCCTTCACCGTCACCGGCAAAAACCTGCCTGAGTCCGCCGTCGAGCGCGCCGTCAAGATGTCGCACGACAAGTACTGCTCGGCCTCCGTCATGCTGGGCAAAACGGCTGAAATCACCCACACCATCACCATTGTCGAGGGCTGATCGACTGGGCCTGCGCGCGCCGCGCGTGGCCTCGATCCTCCTCGACGGCAGCCGGCCCTCGCGCCGGCAAGGTCATCCATGAAACAGTATCTCGACCTGGTCCAGAACATCTTCGATAACGGCGCGTGGCAGGAAAACCGCACCGGCATCCGCACACTCAGCATCCCGGGCGCCATGATGCGCTTCGATCTGCAGCAGGGCTTCCCCGCTGTAACCACCAAGAAGCTGGCCTTCAAATCGGCCATTGGCGAGATGGTGGGCTTTCTGCGAGCCACGCGCAGCGCGGCGCAATTCCGGGCACTGGGCTGCAAGGTGTGGGACCAGAACGCCAACGAAAACGCGCAGTGGCTGGCCAACCCCTATCGCTTGCAGGAAGACGACTTGGGCCCGGTGTACGGGGTGCAATGGCGCGACTGGCCGGCCTACAAACTGCTGGACCCAACCACGCAGCAGGGCCAGTCGCAGATCCGCGATGCGCTGGCACGGGGCTATACCGAGATCGGCACTGTCGACCAGGCCGGGGGCGCGCACGTGCTGCTATACAAGGCCGTTGACCAACTGCGCATGTGCCTGGACACCATCATGAACGACCCTGGCAGCCGGCGCATTCTGTTCCATGGCTGGAACTGGGCCCAGCTCGAAGAAATGGCCCTGCCGCCCTGCCATCTGTTGTATCAGTTCCTGGTCAACAAGGCCGCCGGCGAAATCTCGCTGTGCCTGTATATACGCAGCAACGATGTGGGGCTGGGCACGCCCTTCAACCTCACCGAGGGCGCCGCCCTGCTGCACCTCGTGGGCCGCCTCACCGGCTACACGCCGCGCTGGTTTACCTACTTCATCGGCGATGCCCACATCTACGAAAACCACGTCGATATGCTGCGCGAGCAGCTTGAACGCGTCCCCTATCCCGCGCCACGCCTACTGCTCTCGGATCGCATCCCGGCCTACGCAAAAACCGGCGTCTACGCACCTGAGTGGCTGGAACAGGTAGAGCCTGGCGACTTTCAACTCGAAGGCTATCAGCATCACCCGCCGCTTACGGCGCCCATGGCCGTCTAAACCACCGGCACAACAGCCGTGCCCTTGCCGAACAGGCGGCCTCATGCGTCCGGAACAGCCAGGTTGGGCAACGCGCCACCTTGGGGTCCGCTGTTCCATTGCCAACTTGCCCGGCTACGGGCATCCAGCCAACTCTGACCGCACATGCTTACACCGCTCGTCCAAATCGTCGTCGCTTATGCCGATAACCGTGTCATCGGGCGCGACAACACGCTGCCTTGGCGCCTGCCTTCAGATCTCGCGCATTTCAAGCGCAGCACGCTGGGCAACCCCATCGTCATGGGCCGCAACACGTGGGAATCTCTCGGTCGGCCGCTGCCTGGCCGCCTGAATGTAGTCATTAGCCGCAATGCCGCCTACAAGGCCGCCGGCGCCACAGTCTGCAGCTCGGTTGAAGACGCCCTGGCGGCCTGTGCTGCCACCGGCGCCGAAAAAATCAGCATCATCGGCGGCGAGCAGATTTTCCGCCACGCCCTGCCGCTTACCGACCGCATCATCGCTACCGAAATCCACGCCGACATTGCGGGCGATACCTGGTTTCCCCCGCTGCCTGCGGGCGAATGGCGCGAGGCCGAGCGCCTGCCCCAGCCCGTCGAAAACGGCCTGGCATTCGATTTCGTGGTCTATAACCGCGCGATGCCCCGCGCCTGATCGCGCAAGAGAGCCTTACAGCGCTTTCGCTTTGCGTATGAAAGTCCACAAGCCCGGGTGGGTGGAGTACGCAACATTAAAGCGCAGCCAGCCGGTGTCGGCCTGGGTGGGGTCAAAATAAGCGCCAGGAGCAAGCCAGATGCCATCGCGAAGCGCCATAGCGGTCAGCCGCAACGCGCCGGCATCATGCCACGCGCCAGGCAGCCTGGCCCACAGGAACAAACCCGCACCGGGGCGGGCGAACGTCTCCACACCATGTTCATCCATCAGCGCACATACGGCATCATGCGCCTGGCTCAGCCGTGCCTGGATACGCTGCAAATGAGTGCAGTGACGGCCCTGGCGCAGCACATGGTGCACGGTGCGCTCCATCATTTCGGGCGTGGTCAGGCCCAATGCCATCTTGGTGGTGGCGAAATCCCGAATCAGCGCGGCATCGGCCACGATATAGCCTACCCGCATCGAAGGCACAATACGTTTCGAGAACCCCGACACCTGGATCACCCGCCTGCCCTCCGCCATGGCGGCCAGCATAGGGCCCAGCCCCGGCAGCAGTTCGCGCGAAACGTCGTCTTCGATGATGCGAAAATCGTAATGCTCTGCCAGTTGCAGCACTCTGAATGCGTTGTGCATGCTCAGGCTAGTGCCAGTGGGGTTGTGCAGCACTGTAGTCACAAACAGCGCCTTGATGCCCGATGCCTGCGCCATGGCCTCCAGCCCGGCAATATCCAGGCCCTGCGCATCGCGGCGCACGCCGTGCACCGTCAGGCCGGCCAACCGCAAGGTGGGCAGCAGGTTGGCATAGCACGGCAGTTCGACCGCCACGGCGTCGCCAGGGCGCAGCAGCGTGCGCAGCACAATGTCCAGCCCTTGCGTTGCCCCCTGGGTCAACAGTATTTGCTCCACGTCAGCAGCCAGGCCGTGTTCGGTCAACGACTGGCGCACGTATTCGCGCAACGGAAAGTAGCCATAAGGGTGGCCGTAGCCCGCAAGCTGGTTGATGGGCGTGCGCGCCACCTGCCGCAGCGCCTGGCGCAGGCCGGGCTCATCCAACCACTCTGTGGGCAGCCAGCCGCAGCCGGACTTGATCGGGATTGAATGGTCGGCAAACACATCCGCCAGCAGCCAAGCGTTGCTCAGGCTCGGCGGCGTCCAGTCGGAGACCGCCGTCGTTCGCACCGCCGACGCTTTGCCAACCGTGCGCATCTCGCTCTCCAACCCCAGGCCGTTCGGGTTGACAGCCGGCACCACGATACCTGCCTCTGCCGCTGCCTGTCGCCAAACAGACTGCGGTGCCACACGGTAACCCGAGCCAGGCCGAACGACCAGCCAATTTTGGGCAACAAGCCTGCTATATGCCACGGAGACGGTGTAAGGGCTCAGCCCATGTGCACGGGCAAACGCGCGCACTGACGGCAGCATCATGCCCGCGCGCAGTGCCTGCTCGCAGATCGCGCGGGACACCGCGCCAACAATCTGATCCACCAGCGGCCCCGCGCCCTGGCGGTCTCGCGACGGTTCGAAAATGCGCATCGATGCTCCCAAATGTGCTGCCATGGCTAAACCGCTGAGGCTGGCAGCGGCGGCCCCATGCTGTTGTCAAGCCTCTCTAGCAGCCCCCTGGCGAGGCGCCGCAAGCGATATACAAAACCATAAGCCATGACCCTGGAGCCTGGAATACGAAGCATTTCACCATAACAATACAGTTTTAATAATATTAACAGTACAGTTGAGGAAAATCAGTATCACTGTATATGTATTTGTGCGGAAGCCCATCCGAGAATATCCATCATTCAGGGCTGTTCTTTTTCAAGACACCGCCCTTCGCGCTTCTCTTTTTTCATCTTCTATTTTTCTCTTTTTCATCTTTTTCTCTTATTGCCGTTCCCGTTCTCTTATTTCGAGGCAAGCATGACCAGTCAAGCAAATATCCCGGACATGTCCAATTTGTGGATGCCCTTCACTGCCAACAGACAGTTCAAGGAACATCCACGCCTGCTTGCCAAGGCCAAAGGCATGTACTACACCGCTACGGACGGGCGGCAGGTTCTGGACGGCACATCCGGCCTGTGGTGCGTCAACGCAGGGCATGGCCGGCAGGAGATCTCCGATGCCATCACCCGCCAAACGCAAGAGCTGGACTACGCGCCCAGCTTCCAGATCGGCCATACCGACTCCTTTCGCGCCGCGTCGGCGGTGGCGAAACTGATGCCCGAGGGCATGGACCGCATCTTCTTCACCAACTCTGGTTCCGAATCAGTGGACACCGCACTCAAGATCGCGCTCGCCTATCACCGCGCACGAGGCGAAGGGCAGCGCACTCGCCTCATCGGTCGCGAGCGCGGCTACCATGGTGTAGGCTTCGGCGGCATCTCGGTGGGCGGTATCTCGCCCAACCGCAAGACCTTCTCCGGTGCCTTGCTGCCGCATGTCGATCACTTGCCTCACACGCATGACTTGTCCAAGAATGCCAACTCGCGCGGCCAGCCAGAATGGGGGGCCCATTTTGCGGATGAGTTGGAGCGGATCGTGGCCCTGCACGACGCCTCCACCATCGCCGCGGTGATCGTCGAGCCCCTGGCGGGCTCCACCGGCGTACTGGTGCCGCCCAAAGGCTATCTGGAACGCCTGCGCGCCATCACGGAGAAGTACGGCATCTTGCTGATTTTCGACGAAGTCATCACCGGTTACGGCCGCCTTGGCGCACCCACAGCCAGCGAATTCTTCGGGGTGAAACCCGACATCATCACCATGGCCAAAGGTATCAGCAATGCAGCGGTGCCTGCGGGCGCCGTGGCGGTGCGGCGCAACGTGCACGACGCCATCGTGAATGCAAGCGCAACAGGCATTGAGTTCTTCCACGGTTATACCTATTCGGCGCACCCACTGGCCACGGCGGCCATCCTGGCCACACTGGGTATTTACGAAAGCGAGAACCTGTTCGCGCGCGCCCGCGGCATGTCACAGGCATTTGAAGACGCCGCCCACAAGCTGGAAGACGCGCCGCACGTGCTGGATGTGCGCAACCTGGGCCTAGTCGCCGGCATCGAGCTAGCCCCGCGCGAGGGCGCCCCGGGGGCACGTGCAGCCGAAGTGTTCGGCAAGTGCTTCGACCGTGGCCTCATGGTGCGCTATACCGGCGACATCATCGCCATCTCCCCACCGCTCATCATCGAACAGGCGCACATCGAGCAGATCTTCGGCACACTGAAAGAAGTGCTCGCCACCGTCAAGTAAATGCACACGGCGTGTAAGCGCCAAGCGGTGAACAGTAAGCACATCGTGCGCAAAAAAGCCGGTAGACCATAAAAATGGACTGCCGGCTTTCGTTTTTTGGCCTCGCCCGTCGGGTCTCAGACTGCTTCCATCTCCGCGTAGGCCTCGATCGGCGGGCAGGCGCAGACGAGGTTGCGGTCGCCCCAGGCATTATCGACGCGCGAAACCGGCGGCCAATACTTGCCGTCCCGCAGCGATGCCATCGGATATGCCGCCTGTTCGCGGCTGTAGCCGTGCTTCCACTCGGCCACCAGCAGCATCTGCGCTGTATGCGGCGCATTCGTGAGCACGTTGTCGTCAGCACCCTGCTCGCCACGTTCGACCTCGGCAATTTCACCGCGGATGGCGATCATAGCGTCGATAAAGCGATCGAGCTCGGCCTTGCCTTCGGACTCGGTCGGCTCCACCATCAGCGTGCCCGGCACTGGGAAGCTCATGGTAGGCGCGTGGAAGCCATAGTCCATCAGGCGCTTGGCAATGTCTTCAGCCGAGATACCGCAGGCATCCTTGATGGGCCGGATATCCAGAATGCACTCGTGCGCCACACGGCCATTCTTGCCTGCGTAGAGAATCGGATAATGCTTTGCCAGACGCGCCGCGATGTAGTTGGCGTTGAGGATTGCAGTTTCGGTTGCTGCAAGCAGCCCCTCGCTGCCCATCATCGCAATATACATGTAAGAAATCGGCAGAATGCTGGCAGAGCCGAAAGGCGCGGCCGACACTGGCCCCACCTTGGCATCAGCCGGCAGCGTGCCGCTTTCGCCGACCACGCCCGGCAGATAGGGCGCCAGGTGCTCGCGCACCGCCACCGGGCCCACGCCCGGCCCGCCGCCACCGTGCGGGATGCAGAAGGTCTTGTGCAGGTTCAGATGCGACACGTCGCCGCCGAATTTGCCCGGCTTGGCCAGCCCTACCATGGCGTTCATGTTGGCGCCGTCCATGTAAACCTGCCCGCCCGCCTCATGCACCAGGGCGCAGATTTCCTTCACAGCGGTTTCGAACACACCATGTGTGGAGGGATATGTAATCATCAGCGCTGCCAGGCGGTCGCCCACCTTGCCGATCTTGGCCTTGAGATCCGCCACGTCAACGTTGCCGTTATTATCCGACGCCACCACTACGACCTCCATGCCGGCCAGTTGCGCCGACGCCGGGTTGGTGCCGTGGGCCGAGGATGGGATCAGGCAGACATTGCGCTGGCCCTGGCCATTGGCGCGGTGATAGCCGCGTATCGCCAGCAGGCCAGCATACTCACCCTGCGCGCCCGAGTTGGGCTGCAGGCTGATGCGGTCGTAGCCCGTGATCTCGCACAGCGCGTCGGACAGACGGCCAATCAGCTCGCCATAACCCTGCACCTGCTCGGCCGGTGCAAAGGGGTGAATATTGCTGAACTCGGGCCACGTGATGGGGATCATCTCGGCCGTGGCATTCAGCTTCATGGTGCACGAACCCAACGGGATCATGGTGCGATCCAGCGCCAGGTCTTTATCGGCCAGGCTGCGCAGATAGCGCAGCATATCGGTTTCGGACTGGATGCGCGAGAAGGTAGGATGCGACAGAATCGCCGAATCACGGCGCAAATCGGCCGGGATGCCCACCGCCTGCTCGGCTGCGTCGCTCTCGAACAGGCCGTTTGCCTCGGCACCAGCCCAGGCCTTGCCCAGCGCGCGGGCAAACACGTCCAGCAACGCGTCCAGATCGGCCACGCTCACGGTTTCATCAAGCGAAACGGCCAGGCGCGCGCCATCCACGCGGCGCAAGTTGATGTGCGCAGCTTGCGCACCGGCGACGATACCAGCGGTGGCCGCGCCGGTATCCAGCAGCAGCGTGTCGAAATACGTGCTGTTGGCTACCTTCACGCCCAGGCTTTGCAGGCCGCGGCGCAAGACGCCCGTAAGCAGCGCAACACGGTTGGCAATGCGGCGTATGCCTTCAGGGCCGTGCCACACCGCATACATAGCAGCCATCACGGCCAGCAGCACCTGCGCGGTGCAGATGTTGGACGTTGCCTTCTCGCGGCGGATGTGCTGCTCGCGCGTCTGCAGCGCCAAACGCAGCGCGGGTGAACCCTGGCTGTCGCGCGACACGCCCACCAGGCGGCCTGGCAGGTTGCGCTTATAGGCGTCACGGCAGGCCATGAAGCCTGCGTGCGGGCCGCCGAAGCCGAAGGGTACGCCAAAGCGCTGGGCCGAGCCCACCGCAATATCCGCCCCCCACTCGCCCGGCGGCGTCAGTAGTGCAAGCGCCAGCAGATCGGTGGCAACCGCCACCACAGCGCCCTGCGCATGCGCCTTCTCGACCAGCGCGCGGTAGTCGGACACACCGCCCAGGCTGTGCGGGTACTGCAGCAGCACGCCAAAGCACTCGGGCAAGCCCAGCGCCTCGTCGCCCACATGCACCTCGATGTCCAGGCCTTCGGCGCGCGTGCGCACTACTTCCAGGGTCTGGGGGTGGACGTGCAGCGACACAAAAAACACATTGCTCTTGGCGCGTGCACCGCGGCGCGCCAGCGCCATGGCTTCGGCCGCCGCCGTGCCTTCATCCAGCAACGACGCGTTGGCAATGTCCAGCCCGGTCAGGTCGGCGACCATGGTCTGGAAATTCAGCAGCGCCTCCAGGCGCCCCTGTGATATCTCGGGCTGGTAAGGCGTATAAGCCGTGTACCAGGCAGGATTCTCGAGAATATTGCGCAAAATGACGTTAGGTACATGCGTGCCGTAGTAGCCCTGCCCGATATAGCTGCGGAACACCTTGTTGCGGCCAGCGATCTCGCGCAGCCCGGCCAGTGCCTCGAACTCGCTGCGCGCGGCGGGGAGCTTGAGGGCGCCACGCTCCAGAATACTGGCGGGCACAACCTCGGCCACCAGGCTGTGCAGGTCAGCCGCGCCGATCGCCGCCAGCATGGCGGCGCGGTCTTCGGCCCCCGGGCCGATATGGCGGGGGATGAAATCGGAATGAGTATCTACGTCACGCAGCATGATCGTCTATTCGAAGAAAAAAGACTTGGGAAGCACGGCCCCAGGCCGTAAAAGCCGGGCTGGCAAAGGCTGACACTGCGGCGATCGCTCGCACAAACGGGCGCCAGTTGGACACATACACGGCAGGCGAATGGCAAGGCCACGTGGTGCGGCGCCCGGCCAATGGTCTTGGCGCCGCCACACCGCAATCAGCCAGCGTCGACCGAAGCCTGATAGCCGGCTGCGTCGAGCAGGCCGTCCATATCGGCGGGGTTGGCGGGCCTGATCTTGAAGATCCAGTTGTCGTAGGCCGCCTCGTTGATCAGATTGGGCGCGTCATTCAGGGCCTCGTTGAAGGCAACGATTTCACCGGCCACCGGGGCATAGATGTCGGAGGCCGCTTTGACGGACTCGACGACGCCGGCCGTATCGCCGGCTGCCAGCTTGGCGCCAACGTTAAAGTCGCCCACGTAGACCAGATCGCCCAGTTGATCCTGCGCGTTGTCGGTGATGCCCACGGCAAACAGGTCGCCCTCGGCCTTCACCCACTCGTGCGAGGCCGTGTATTTGCGATCATTGGGAAGATTCATGTTTTAACCCCGGATAGTGAAAAGTGTGTTCTTGACGAACGATTGTGTGATTGATGAAAGATTACGCGACACCCTACGACACGGGTGCGCGCGCATCAGGCAACGACGGCGCCATTGCGCACGAAAGGCATTTTTACCACTTCGGCGGGGATCCATTTGCCGCGAATCTCGATATCGACCGCATCGCCCGGCTGCACGGCGGCGGGCACGCGCGCCATGCCGATGGAAACGCCCATGGTGGGCGACATCGTGCCGCTGGTTACTTCGCCTTCGCCGTGGGCGGTGCGCACTTTCATGTGGCCGCGCATCACGCCGCGCTCCTTAAGCTTCAGGCCCACCAGGTTGCGGTCTGCCTTGACAGCCTCCAGGGCGTCGCGGCCGATGAACCGGCGCCCCTCGTCCTTGAACGACACGGTCCACGACAGGCCCGAAACCAGCGGATCGATGTCTTCGTGCATTTCCTGGCCATACAGATTCATGCCAGCTTCCAGGCGCAGCGTATCGCGCGCACCCAGGCCGCAAGGCTTCACGCCCTGCGCGGCCAGATCCTGCCAGAGCGCCTCGACCTCAGCAGCCGGCAGCACAATCTCGAAGCCATCTTCGCCCGTATAGCCCGTACGGGCCACCAGCGTGTCGCCACCCACCGATGCACCGTTGAACGGCTTGAGCGGCTCGGACGCAGCCTGCCAAGCGGGCCGGGCGGCCCAGACGCGGGCACGGGCCTGCGGGCCCTGCACGGCAACCATGGCCAGATCGCGGCGCGGCGTGATGGCCACATCAAAACCTTCGTCTTGTGCGATCTTCTGCATCCAGGCTACGTCCTTGTCGGCCGTGCCCGCGTTGACCACGGCGCGCCAGGTGTTGTCGTCAAAAAAATAGACGATCAGATCGTCGATCACCCCGCCAGCGGGGTTCAGCATGCAGCTGTACAAGGCCTTGCCGGGCACCGTGAGCTTAGCGACGTCGTTGGCCAGCAGGCGCGACAGATAAGCACGCGCACCGGGGCCCTTGATATCGACATTGAGCATATGAGACACATCGAACATGCCGGCTTCACGGCGCACCGCGTGGTGTTCTTCGATCTGCGAACCGTAGGAGAGCGGCATGTCCCAGCCGCCGAAATCAACCATTTTGGCATTGGCGTTCAGGTGCAGGGAATGCAAGGGAGTGTGCTTGGCGGATGCGGACATAGGGCCTCTGGCGTTGTGCGAAAAACGATGCATGCCGGCTTGCGGCCGGCTGGCTTCGCCCTTCTGTCCTTTTGCCTGAGAGTTGGCCCTTTTTGCGGGGTTCCCCTTCGGCGCCCGGTTCCGCAAGCATGCGGGAGGGTCTCTCCAGAATGCTGTCTGCTATGCGGCTGAAGCACGCGGCAGCGGGCACGGGGGCGGTACGGGGTGCCTGAGCGATTCTGGGCGAATTGCGCCTTCGGCGGTCGGAGGATGACGCTCTCCCACCCTGTGCATAAACAGCAAAGCGAAAGCATAACCCGAAAGAATACCGCCCACAAACGGAATTTGCCGCTGGCCCGCCCCTACGCCGGCTTTACACAACGCCAGCCATGATTTCCAGATTTACCATTACCGCGCCGGACGATCCCTTGCCGAGATTTTCCAGCCTTGCGCCAGCAATCAATCGTTGTTTTTCTGGATCAGAAAGCACAAGAAGCGCCGGCGCATTCGCGCCAGTAAGCATTTCAAGGCCGAGTCGATGCCGCGTCTTATCTGGCGAAGCACGCGATGTGCGTCAATACGGTTTCAACGCCCGGCCGCAGGCGGTGCCGGAGGCCCAGGCCCACTGGAAGTTGTAGCCACCCAGCCAGCCGGTGACGTCGACAGCTTCGCCGATGAAGTAGAGGCCAGGGATGTCGCGCGCTTCCATGGTCTTCTGGTTCAGGCATCGGGTGTCTACCCCGCCGCGCATGACTTCGGCCTTCTTGTAACCCGCGGTACCCGAGGGCACCAGGGTCCAGCCGTGGATGTCGTGCGCGAGGCGGCGCAGTATCTTGTCGGGCACGTCGGCCAAGCGCATCTCGGCCAGGGTGGCCAATGGCTGGGCCGCAGCACGCGCTGATACGGCATGGGTACTTGAGGAGGTGGAAGGGGATGTGGTGCCGGCCGGCCCAGATGAGACGAGCGTCGCAGCATTTTCCAGCCAAGCGTCGGCGAGACGCTTGGGCATTAGACCGGCAAGTACGGTAGCGAGGTGCTGGCGGTTGCCGGGCTTGGCGGCGAGCAGCGCCTGCTCCAGGTCCTGGCCGGGGGCCAGATTCAGGGTCAGCGGCCGGGACGGATCCCAATAGCTCGATATCTGCAGGATGGCCGGGCCCGACAGGCCTCGGTGGGTGAACAGCAGGTCTTCCAGGAAAGCCATGGTGCCTTTGCGACCCACGTCGGACGGCGTGGCGACCTGTGCTTCGAGTGCAACGCCGCTTAGCGCGGCGAAAGGCTTCCAGCTTTCGGCATCAAAGGTAAGCGGTACCAGCGCCGGCCGCGGCTCGATGACCTTCAAGCCGAATTGGCGGGCGATGCCCAGGGCGAAATCAGTCGCCCCCAGTTGCGGGATGGCCATGCCGCCCGTGGCCAGCACAAGCTGATGCGCGACGATCTCGCCGGTACTGGTTTCCAGGGCGAACAGGTCGTCCTCAGGAATGCCCGCGCCGCCGCTTGTCTGGCGATAGATGGCGCGCACTGTGCAGGGCATGCGCCATTGCACGCGCCCATCGCCGCACTCCGCGCGCAGCATGGCGATGATGTCTTCGCTGGATTCATCGCAGAATAACTGGCCCTTGTGCTTTTCGTGCCAGGCTATACCGTGGCGTTCGACCAGATCGAGGAAGTCGCGCGGCGTATAGCCGGCCAGCGCCGAACGGCAGAAATTGGGGTTCCGGGAAATGAAATTGGCGGGACCTGCGCCGATATTGGTGAAGTTGCAGCGCCCGCCGCCCGATATGCGGATCTTCTCGGCCAGTCGCTCTGCATGGTCAACCAGCACCACGCGCAGCCCGCGCTGCCCGGCAGCGGCGGCGGCCATCATTCCGGCCGCTCCCGCTCCGATCACCGCAACATCAAAGACACCGGACTTCACGCGAAAACGCCGGGCGCCTGGCGCCCCGCCCTATTCCTTGATGCAGTCAACGTAGTAGCGTTCTTCGCCGTCAGGCCCCACGTCTTGCGCCAGGCCATGCACATAGGTCTCGAAACCCGGAAACTTGGCGTTGAACTCGCGCGCGAACTGCAGGTAGTGAACGATGCGCTGGTTGAAGCGCTCGCCCGGGATCAGCAGCGGGATGCCCGGCGGGTAAGGCGTGAGCAGCACGCCCGTCACGCGCCCTTCCAGGTCGTCAATGCTGACGCGCTCGGCGTCGCGGTGCGCCATCTTGGCGTAGGCATCGGACGGCTTCATGGCAGGCACCATGTCGCTCAGATAGACCTCGGTCGTCAGGCGCGCCAGGTCGTACTTGCGGTAGGCCTCGTGGATCTGCTGGCACAGGTCGCGCAGGCCCATTCGCTCGTACTGGCGGTGCTCTTTGCAGAAGTCCGGCAGAATGCGCCACATAGGCTGGTTGCGGTCGTAATCGTCCTTGAATTGCTGCAGCGCCGTCAGCAGCGTGTTCCAGCGGCCCTTGGTAATGCCGATCGTGAACAGGATGAAAAACGAATACAGCCCTGTTTTCTCGATGACCACACCATGTTCGGCCAAGTACTTTGAAACCAGCGCGGCGGGGATGCCCGTGTCTGCAAACGTACCTTCAATATCGAGCCCCGGCGTCACAATCGTGGCCTTGATGGGATCAAGCATATTGAAGCCCTCAGCCAGGTCGCCGAAGCCGTGCCACTTGTCGCCCGAGCGCAGCAACCAGTCGTCGCGCTCGCCGATGCCATCGGACACCAGGCGGTTGGGGCCCCACACCTTGAACCACCAGTCGTTCTTGCCAAACTCGGATTCCACCTTGCGCATCGCGCGGCGGAAATCCATGGCTTCGCTGATGCTTTCTTCTACCAGCGCCGTGCCGCCCGGCGGCTCCATCATCGCCGCAGCCACGTCGCAAGACGCAATAATGGCGTACTGGGGCGACGTGGACGTGTGCATCAAGTAGGCTTCGTTGAACACGTTTTGGTCGAGCTGGCGCGTTTCGGAGTCTTGCACCGTGATCTGCGACGCCTGCGACAGCCCCGCCAGCAACTTGTGCGTGGAGTGCGTGGCAAAGATCATTGCATCTTTGGGGCGCGGCCGGTTCTCGCCGATGGCATGCATGTCGTGGTAGAACTCGTGGAACGAAGCATGCGGCAGCCAGGCCTCGTCGAAGTGCAGCGTATCGATGGACGAGCCCAATTTTTCCTTGATCATCTCGACGTTGTAGATCACCCCGTCGTACGTGCTCTGCGTAAGCGTAAGAATGCGCGGGCGCTTGTCCTTGATGTTGCGGGCAAAGGGGTTCGCCTCGATTTTCTTCTTGATGTTCTCGGGCTCGAACTCTTCCAGCGGAATGGGCCCGATGATGCCCAGGTGATTGCGCGTGGGGCGCAGAAACACCGGCACCGCGCCCGTCATCGTAATGGCATGGAGAATCGACTTATGGCAGTTGCGGTCAACCACAACCACGTCATCCGAAGCCACGTGGGCGTGCCACACGATTTTGTTGGACGTGGACGTACCGTTGGTGACAAAGAAGCAATGATCGGCGTGGAAAATACGCGCCGCGTTGCGCTCGGATTCGGCCACGGGGCCGGTATGGTCCAGCAGTTGGCCCAGCTCGTCCACCGCGTTACAGACGTCGGCGCGCAGCATGTTCTCGCCAAAGAACTGGTGAAACATCTGCCCCACCGGGCTCTTCAGGAACGCCACGCCCCCTGAGTGCCCCGGACAGTGCCAGGAATACGAGCCATCGGACGCGTACTTGACCAGCTCGCGGAAGAACGGCGGCGCCAGCCCGTCCAGATAGGCGCGCGCCTCGCGGATGATGTGGCGCGCCACGAACTCGGGCGTATCCTCGAACATGTGAATGAAGCCATGCAGCTCGCGCAGGATATCGTTGGGGATATGCTGCGAGGTGCGGGTTTCGCCGTACAAATAAATAGGTATCTCGGCGTTGCGAAAGCGCAGCTCGCCGATGAACGCACGCAGGTTCTTGATGGCATTGGCCACGTCTTCCGGCGAGGCCACCACGAACTCCTCATCGTCGATCGATAGAATGAACGCGCTGGCGCGGCTTTGCTGCTGGGCAAACGAACTCAGGTCGCCATAGCTGGTGACGCCCAGCACCTCGACCCCTTCGGCCTCGATGGCGGCGGCCAGCGCCCGGATGCCCAGGCCCGAGGCATTTTCCGAGCGGTAGTCTTCGTCGATGATGACGATGGGGAAACGGAATTTCATCAATAGCTCCGTGCCGCGCGAACACGCGCGGCGTGCGGTTTAAACAATGTCCCTGCTAGGTGCGAGGCAGGGTCACGCCGGTTTGCCCCTGGTACTTGCCGCCCCGATCACGATACGAGGTTTCGCAGACCTCGTCGCTTTCCAGAAACAGCATTTGTGCGCAGCCTTCACCCGCATAGATCTTGGCGGGCAAGGGCGTCGTGTTGGAGAATTCGAGCGTAACGTGGCCCTCCCATTCGGGTTCGAGCGGCGTGACGTTGACGATAATGCCGCAGCGCGCATAGGTGCTCTTGCCCAGGCAAATGGTGAGCACACTGCGCGGAATGCGGAAATACTCGACCGTGCGGGCGAGCGCGAATGAATTGGGCGGAATGATGCAAACATCGCCCTTGAAATCGACAAATGATTTCTCGTCAAAGGCCTTGGGGTCGACAATCGTGGAATTGATATTCGTGAATATCTTGAATTCGTCGGCGCAGCGCACATCATAGCCATAACTGCTGGTGCCGTAGCTGACGATACGTTTGCCGTCAACCGTCCTCACCTGATCGGCCGCGAACGGTTCTATCATACCCTGCTCTGCTGCCTGCCGGATCCAACGGTCGTTTTTGATGGTCATAGCACTACCCAAAATAATGTTGGCGCGTATTTTAGCCCCTGCGGACAAGCGGGGTGCGACAGGGTGTCACCCGCTGCGCGTCCGGTTGCCGGGGGTTGCGCAAAAACCACGCTGCAGGCCGTCGCGCAACCGTCCCGCACATCCCCGGCGCCACCGCCGGCCGACTCCGCCGCTTACTCCCGCGAGAACCATCGGTACACCAGCGCCAGGCCGCTCACGGTACCCACACTCAGTTCTGCAGTCAGGCGCCGCGACAGGCTATAGCTCAGGTGCGCCACCGTGCCGGTGTCCGACAGCGCCTGGCGCAGGCTGAGCGTTACCTTTTCGGTCAACCCTTTGCTGACCTGCACGAACCGGCGCTCGATATTGCTGACATTGTCCGTCCCGCGCACGACGCTTTCCGCCGGTAAAATGCTGCCCGCGCCGCCCAGCTCGCCCGACCGCATAGAAACCTCATCGACACCGAATTTTCGGTAGAACGGTTCGCCGTCGCCCAGGAAGGACGTGCCCACCGAAAACAGCAGTGCCACGTCGCCGCCGCCCGAATCATCCGGCCCATGGCCCAGCAGCAGCCAAGAAAGCTTTTCGATCTCGCTGACGGCCGGGTAGGAAATGAGGTCGATGCGCGGCCGCTTGGCCGTTCCCGCCACCCGCACCCCCGCCTCCACGGCCAGGCCCGTGCGCAATGCCTCGATATCCAGCACCGGGCTGGTGATATCGCCCTGGAAGGTTACCGTTCCCCGGCGCAGCTGCAAATGCTGGCCATAGGTATCGATAGAGCCCCCCCGGGTGCGCAACTGGCCAATGCCTGTCAACTTGCCACCAGCCATCGTGATGTGCATCTTGCCCACCAGGCCGGAGTTCACCCCATAGCCCGTCAGGTAAAACCGCGGGCCCAGATCGATGTCGAGATCCAGCGATATATCGACGGGCGAAGCAGGCGCATGCGGCTTTTCACCGCCGCGCAGCACGACCACATCGCCATCGATCGTCGGAACCCCACCCAGAATATCGAGATCCACCCAACCGGCATCCGCCACCACCGAGCCTGTGATGGCCAGCTTTGGCAGTTCGGCCGCCATACGCAGCTTTCCCGTCACCATGGCGTAGCGGTCGGCACGCTGCAGGATGGGATAGCGGTACAACTCAGCGTCGATCACGCCCGTCGAAGCAAAAATATCCCACTCGCCGCTCAACGTCAGGTAGCCGCCCTGCGCATCGGGATTGGCGGTAATCCATTCGGCCGTACGCCATTCCTTGGGCTTGGCACGCAGACGAGCGGGGAAGGTCAGCTTGTCCAGGATCAGGCGGTTGTCGCGGACATGGGCGGACAAGGTGCCGTCAAGCAGGCGCACGCCGTCGTCTATGCGGACAATGCGCAGTTCGCGGCCTTCGATTGTGCCGGCGCTCGACCAGGTCTCGTCGGGGCGGCTGTTGAGCTCCAGATTGGCCCGCATCCGGCCGCCAAAAGACATGGCGTCACCGGTGAACAGGCTCAACCAGCCCAAGTCATCAATACTGGCGGCGAGCTTGACGTTCTTGCGGTCTTTGGGGTTCAAGTACAGGCGCATGCCATCAGCATGCAGCGGCGTGGAGGCCTGGGCAGTCAGTTGGCCGCGCTCGCGCGTCGCCAGACGAAGGTCTGCGGAAACAGTGCTGGTCGTCGTGCCCGCGCGGCGAATGCGCAGATCCAGCCCGAGGGTCTGCAGGCCGAGCGGAAATGCGGGTTCGGCGGGCACGATCACATCGCCGCTGATACGCTCGATATGGACCTCGCCTTCCAACACACCGGTGAAACGCAGGTTCCAGTCCATGGCCAGAGCCAGGTCAGTATCTTCGCGGCTGGCTTCGCCGCGCACTTTCACGCCCCCCTTCGCTGTCTCCTCGGGCACAGGCATCCCCAGCTTGCGGCGGATGAGATCGATGCGGCCAGCCGATACCAGCAGGCGGTCTACCTTGCCGCGGGTTTCCCAACGGCCGGCACCGCCGCGCGATTCGGCATGCGACAACGTCACCAACGGCCGGCCGTCCATGGACAGCGCCAACTTCGTTGTGCCGACCAGCCATTGCCAGGCAGGCGCCACGGCTCCCGGAAGCAGAGTGATCGCCGCTGGCGCCTCGCTGCGGATCGACAACCCGGCATGCGATGCGTCCAACGTGCGCACCGTGCCGCGCCAACCCTCGGGCTGCTGGCCGTCAGGGCCTTTACCCCAGCCCCCATTCAAAACAACGTGTACCTCCATGGGCGCCGCACCCAGCCGCTTGGGGTCGGCCTTGGACGGTGTGTAGCGGGCGTTGAGGTCGGCACGATGATCTGCCAGTGTGCCGGCCAATTCACCCCCCAGCGACGCGCCGCCGCCCAGACCCTTCCAGAAATCAGCCAGCCGGGGCGCCTTCAGGTCCAGCGTTACCTTGCTGTCAGCATCACCCAGCGCGCCTTTGGCGAGCAGCCGGTTGCTGCCCAGCGTCACATCCATATCGATCGCCGCCAGCGCCAGATTCTGCCAGCGCCAGGGCGGGGACGGCACCGTGTCAGGCCCCGCCTGCGCGAGTTGCCCGGCGGCCTCGCCTTGCTGCTTCATGCCTGCCTGCTGCGTCGCCCCTGCCTGCTGCGTCGCCCCTGCCTGCTGCGTCGCCCCTGCCTGCTGCGTCGCCCCTGCCTGCTGCTTCGCCTCTGCCTGCTGCTTCGCCTCTGCCTGCTGCTTCACGTCTGCTTGCTGCTTCGCCTCTGCCTGCTGCGTCGCCTCTGCCTGCTGCTTCGCCCCTGCTTGCTGCCCGGCCGTGCTCGGTTGAGCAGCCGACTGTTGGCCCGCGCCGGTTCGGTTGACGATCTCGGCGTTGAAATGCCCAGCCAGTGGCTGACCATTCCATGATGAACCTTTCTCGAACGCCATTTTGAGCGCGGCCTGCGCCACGTCCCGGCGTCCCGTCAGTTGGATATCGAACTCGCTGGCCATACTGAGCACCGCATCCGGAATCTTCCCGCCTGCCAGCCGCCCCACATTGAGCTTATTGGCCCGAAGCTCGCCAACCAGCCGGTCGCGCGCCTGCGCACCCTCGCCGCCCTCGGCGCGCCAGCTCGCCTTTGCATTCAGCGACGATCCATCCGCCAACGCCAGCGAAACAGACGCATCCCTGAGTGGAAATACCCCGCGCGGCGTCAAGGCCGCCTTGGCATCCAGCGACACCCCCTGGCCAACGCCGGTCAGCGCCACATCCGCCGCATCCAGGTTTCCAGCAGCCTGCACATCGATCGTCACGTCGCAGTTTTGCGTATCGCCGGGCAGCGTCGACAAATAATTGCGTGCGCACAACGGTGATGCAGGAGTAAGCCCCCTCGCCTGCGTCGTCAGCGAAATCGAAAACGGCCATGGTTCGCTCAGTTGTGTCAGCCGCGCCTCGCCCTCGAACTGCGCGTGCATGTCGGCATTGCCGACCTCGGCGCTCTGGATGCCAAGACGGCCGCCCTGCTCGTCCAAATAAACCGACGTCACCAAATTATCCAGGTCGATGGGCAGGCGGGCGCCGTCGCGCCAAATCTCAACCTTGTCAGCCGCCAGCCGATCAACCGCAATGCCCAGCGGCAACTTCGGCACGGCAAATGGCTGCCTGTCCACAGGCTCATCGCCCGCCGCTGGGAGGTTGATCCGCAACACCGCCGCCGACAGCGCCGACACATGCACGCGATGGTCGAGCAGTTCCCGCCACACGCCACGCAGTTGAACACTTTCCAGATGCACATGCCCCTGATCTGGCAGCGGCACGTCAAGCTGGCCGACCTGCAGCCCATGCCATACCGACCCCGATATGCCTTGGATCTCGACATTCAGCTCGCGGGCCGCCGTCACCAACGCCCAGCGCGTACCAGCCGGTGTTGCCAGCGTCCAGTAGAGAAACCCCAGCACCACGGCCAGCAGAATAACAAGGACGGGGCCCGCCCAGATCAGAACTGAGCGCAGGATGGAACGCAGCCAGCGACGGAATCGGATCAAAACGCAATACCCAGAGAAAAATGCAGGCGCAGTTTCTTATCGCGCTGCCCATAGGCCAGATCGACAAAAAACGGGCCTGCCGGCGTGCGCACCGCCAGCCCCGTACCCACGCCCACATGCCAATCCATAGCGCCAAAAGACGCCGCGGCATCACCCGCGTCGATAAACAGATTCATACCCAGCGTATCAGTGAAATAGTGGGTGTACTCGACGCTGGCCACGGCCAGCGCATTGGCCCCGATCACAGCATCGCCGCGTTGCTCGCCAATGCTGAGGTAGCGATAACCGCGTATCGTACGCGCGCCACCGGTGCGGTAACCGAAATCCTGCGGCAGCCGATCGGTCTGTGTCCAGACCTTGCCCACCTCGCCACGCAGCGTGACCACGTCGCGGCGCCCCACCGGCCACCATTTCTGTGCCCGCAGCCCCGCACGGGAAAACCGCTCGCCGCGGTCCAGCGTAACGCCCAGACCCACACCCAGCTCAATGAGATTGCCTTCGCGGGGATCATATTTCTTGTCAACATCGCGGCGCAGGATTCGGTACGTCCCCGTCAGAGAGGGCACTTCAAACTCCGAGGCGCCGCTGATGCGCGTCTTGTCGTAGGCCGCGACAGCGCCCCATTCGGACTCGTAATCCACCCTGCTGCCGCCGCCTGCCGCCCATTGCGTACTGCGCTTGAAACCCAAGCCCACGCGGCTGTTGTCCAAACCTTCGATATCGGAGTGTTCGTACAACACGCCAACACTGTCCTGATGGCCGCGCCGGCTAGGCGGCAGGTGCACGTCAAAAAACACGCGCTGCCTGTCTTTGTCGACGCCGGCACCGGTTTCAATCCACACGGGCTGGCCGAACACCACGTTCTGCCGATATAAGCCCTCCACGCGGATGCCGTGGTCGCTGTCCGCACCGATCGAAGTCGTGAAACGCCGTGCCGGCGCTTCGGTCACATCCACGCGCACCGGCAGCTCAACAGAGCCATCCTCCAGCACCCGCTGCGCCGACTGATCCGCATTCAGCGTCACAAACGCGCCACGAAAAAACGACGTCGTCTGCAAGGATTGCTGCCAGTCGTCGAGCTTGTCCTGGTCGTATGCGTCGCCTGGCTCGTACACCACATAACGCCGAATCAAACGCGGCGGCACACGCTTGAGCCCGGTAATAGTCATGGGCCCCAGCACGGCTCGGGGGCCGCTATCGACCTCGGCATGCAGCCTGGCCTTGGCCCGATCGGCATCCACGGTAGCCTGCGTCGACACATAACGGGCAAAGTAGAAATCCTTGCGGCTGACGCCGTCCAGCAGATTCTCTTTGGCGGTGCCCCAGGATTTGTTGATGAACGGCATGCCCTCGCGCAGGGGCCAGTCGCGACGCAGCCCGATGAGCCGGGCTTCAAAACGCGGCTGCGTGATCTGACCCTTGAAGTCCAGTTGCACGGACTCGACCTCGGTGCGCAACCCCGGCTCGATCGTGATGTCCCAGGTTTCACCGCCGATATCCTCGCCGACCTCTAGCGTAACCACCGGAGAAAAATACCCTTGGGTTTCAAGCGCCGATACGGTCGCATCATGCGCCCGACGGCGCAGGCGCGTCACCTCGCCGCCGTCTTGGTCTTCGGCCAGTCGGGTAATGGCTTCGACTGCGCCGTTGATGGCCGTAAGCGCCTGCGGCGGCACCCCGCCAGGGTCAATGATGACTTCCGGGCGCTCGGCAGCGGCCGCCGACAGGCTCAGCCCGGCCAGAAACCAGAAAACAGTTGCGGCCCCCCTGCGCATTGGCCCGTCAGGTCTTGCGCGCCACGACCATGGGCCGCATGGCTGCGGTATCGGGCGGCAGTTTGGCCACGATGTCGAGCAGCTTGCCCGCCACGTCAAGATAGATGCGCGCCACCTCGCCATCGGGCTCGGCCACCACCGTCGGCCGGCCTGAATCCGTCTGTTCGCGTATGCTCATCTGCAGCGGCAGTGAACCCAGCCAAGGGATCTCATACTGAGCCGCCATGTCACGCCCACCGTGTTCGCCGAAAATTGGCTCGGCGTGCCCGCAATTGCTACAGATGTGCACGGACATGTTCTCGACCACGCCCAACACTGGCACATTCACCTTCTGGAACATGCGCAACCCTTTGCGCGCGTCCGCCAGAGCGAGATCCTGCGGCGTGGTAACGATGACCGCACCGGTGAGCGGCACCTTCTGCGCCATAGTGAGTGCAATATCACCCGTACCCGGCGGCATGTCGACAATCAGGAAATCCAGGTCGTTCCAGTTGGTCTGGCCCAGCAACTGCTGCAGCGCCTGCGTGACCATGGGGCCGCGCCAGATGGCCGGCGCGTCTTCGTCGATGAGAAAACCAATGGAATTGGCCTGCAGGCCGTGGCCCTGCAGCGGCTCCATGGTTTTACCGTCATTGCTGGCTGGCTTGCCGGACAGGCCCAGCATAATAGGCACGCTGGGCCCGTAGATATCGGCGTCGAGCAGGCCGGTGCGCGCGCCCAGGCGCGACAGCGCCAGCGCCAGGTTGACAGCCGTTGTACTCTTGCCCACGCCCCCTTTGCCCGAGGCGACGGCAATAATATTGCGAATATTGGGCATGGGCCGCAGGCCCGGCTGGACGGCGTGGCTGACGATCTGCATGGTAGGTTCGGTCCTTCGGGGCGCCGTGACGCGGCGCCAAAGCGGTTTCAATACGTTTCGCATAAGACATTGCGCGGTTGTGCGGCGCGTACGGCGCGGGTACATTGAGATTATGCACTTCCGCAACGCATCCGCGTCCGGCATTAAACCCCAAGTCGACAGCAGTTCTCAGGAAGAATACACTGAAGACTCAAGAATAGCGGATCGCCGGGAATTATTTTCGGCCGGCAAGGTCTATCACGTACGATGAATACATTTAACCAGATTATCCGCGGCATCCTGTTTTTCGTGCTCGCCATTTTCAGTATGGTTGCGGCTTTCGTTTTCATGGTGTCCACGGCCATCGCCGTGGGCATCCTGTATTTGGTCGCCCGTATTAAAGGGCGGCCATTCGGCGCGCGCGCCTATTGGGAGCAACGCCGCCAGGCGGCACCACGCCGGGCGGGGCATATGTTCAACCCCAAAGACGTCACCGACGTCGAAATGCGCGAAATCCGCTAAAACAGGTCTTTGCGGCCCGGCTGCCCGGCCGCATCCCAATTGCACTCAGGCCCGTCATAATACGTCCCTGTCTACAATCGCTTACGATTTTTTCCGCAATGGCGTAGCCATGGCAGCGCCGCGCCGCTGCGGCCCGCCCGAGGCTGACAGCAGCCTCTTCAGTCCCTCTTCAGTCCCTCTTCAGTCCCTCTTCAGTCCCTCTTCAGTCCCTCTTCATGCCATGCCTGTTGAGCTGCCTCCTTCTTGTCCGAAACTTGCATGAAGCGGCCGCTATCCACGCCTCGGCGAAGCGCCAGCCTGGCTGGCCAAGCACCTTCCTGGTGAAAGCCCTAAAATCGATGTTTTGCGCTTCTGCGCCAACCCTCGTTTCTGAGACACGCTTCCGACCATGTCGCGCACGATTTTCGTCACCACCGCACTCCCCTACGCCAACGGTTCTTTCCACATCGGCCATATCATGGAATACATCCAGGCCGATATCTGGGTGCGCGCGATGCGAATGTCGGGCCACACCGTCCATTTCGTGGGGGCCGACGACGCCCATGGCGCCCCCATCATGCTCAAGGCCGAAAGCGAGAACATTACGCCGCAGGCGCTGGTGGCCCGCTATGCCGCCGAGCGTCCTCAGTACCTCAACGGCTTTCATATTGCCTTCGACCATTGGCACAGCACCGATTCGCCCGAAAACGTCGAGCTTTCGCAAGATATCTACCGCAAGCTCAAGGCCGCCGACTTCATCTACAGCCGCACGATCGAGCAGTTCTACGACCCGGTCAAGGGCATGTTCCTGCCCGATCGCTACATCAAGGGCGAATGCCCGCGGTGCCACGCCAAAGACCAATATGGCGATTCTTGCGAAGTCTGCGGCGCAGTGTATACCCCCACAGATCTGATCGAACCCTACTCCACGCTCACCCGTGCCACCCCGGTTCTGAAGTCATCCGAGCATTTCTTCTTCCGGCTGTCGGATCCACGCTGCGTCGAGTTCCTGCAAAACTGGACCACCGGCACCAATCGCCGCGGCAACAAGCACTTGCAGCCTGAGGTGCTGGCCAAAACGCGAGAATGGCTGGGCGCCGGCGAAGACGGCGAAGCCAATCTGGCCGACTGGGACATCTCGCGCGACGAGCCATACTTCGGCATTCCTATCCCCGACGCGCCGGGCAAGTACTTCTATGTCTGGCTCGACGCGCCTGTGGGCTACCTGGCGTCACTCAAAGCGTACTGCGCCAAGCAAGGCCTCGATTTCGACGCCCTGCTCAGCCCCGAAAGCGACACCGAGCAGATTCACTTCATCGGTAAAGACATCGTTTACTTCCACGCCCTGTTCTGGCCCGCCACGCTGAAGTTCTCCGGCCGCAAAACACCGGACGGCCTGCACGTGCACGGCTTTATCACTGTCAGCGGCGAAAAAATGTCCAAGAGCCGCGGCACCGGCATCTCGCCGCTGCGCTATCTCGAAATCGGCATGAACGCTGAATGGCTGCGCTATTACATCGCCGCCAAGCTCAATGCTCACGTCGAAGACGTCGACTTCAACCCCGACGACTTCATTGCCCGCGTCAACAGCGACCTGATCGGCAAATATGTCAATATCGCCAGCCGAGCAGCGGGTTTTATCAGCAAGCACTTCAACGGCGAGCTCGCCTACGTGGGCGACACACAGGCCCTGAGCGCCGAGCTCCAGCAAGTCACCGATGACGTACGCAACGACTTCGAGAGCCGCGAGTACGGCCGCGCCATCCGGCGTCTGATGGCCCACGCCGACCAGATCAACCAGGCCTTTGACGCCGCCCAACCCTGGATACTGGCCAAAGGCATTTCCAGCGCCAGCGACGAGCAAAAGGCCGGCTTGCAGAATATCTGTTCGCGCGCTCTGGCTGGCTTCCGGGCACTCACAGTCATGCTGGCGCCCGTGCTGCCGGCGCTGTCGGCACGCGTTGCCACCGAGCTTTTTGGCGAATCGCGCACATATCAGTGGTCCGACGCGGGCGTCCTGCCCTCCCACATCGGGCCCTTCAAGCACCTGATGCAGCGCGTCGAACCCACCATGCTCGACGACCTGTTCGAGCCGCCCGCAGCAGCCTTGCCCGCCCCTGGTGGCGAGGCCATCGCCGACACAATCGACATCAAAGACTTTGCCAAGGTCGACTTGCGCATCGCCCGCATCGTCGAATGCGAACCAGTGGACGGCTCCGACAAGCTCCTCAAACTCACCCTGGACGTCGGCGAAGGCCGCCATCGCCAAGTGTTTTCCGGCATCAAGTCCAGCTATCAGCCTGGCGACCTGAAAGGCAAGCTCACGGTACTGGTCGCCAACCTGGCGCCACGCAAGATGCGGTTTGGCATTTCCGAAGGCATGGTACTGGCGGCCAGCCACGCAGACGAAAAATCCAACCCCGGCATCTACGTACTCGAACCCTGGCCCGGCGCCCAGCCCGGCATGCGCATCCACTAAGCACCGTGACGCGGGGCACCCAGCCCCGCGCGCCTTAGCGGCGCCATAACGGCGCCATCGCGACTCCTTAGCACAAACGCATCTTGAGTTTTATATATCGGTACGTTTTATTCCATTTTCATGCAACAATGGCCCTTGCGCCGATTGTGCCAACCAGGCTCGCATGATTCCCGATATCCCCGTCCTGCTTCTGTTTACCCTGATCATGATCGTCTCCGTCTACTTCCAGACGGTAACGGGTTTTGGCCTGTCCATGATCGTCATGGGCTTGTCGGGCGGCCTGGGCGTCGCGTCGATTGCAACCATCGCCTCGGTCGTCAGCCTGGTCGGGTTTGTAAGCAGCGGCATCGCCTTGCGCGGCACCCGCAAGCTGGATTATGCCCTGACCGGCCGGTTGCTAGCCGGCATGATCCCCGCCAGCATACTTGGCGTTCTTCTCCTCGAATTCCTCAGCGAATCCGCAGCCGATCTGATCGAATTTTTACTGGGCGCCGTAATCGCCTACGGCGGCATCAGCTTCGCCTGGCGACCTGAACCATTGCCTCGCGTGTCGAGCAAAGCCAGTTTTGTTACATATGGTGCAATCGGGGGGCTGTTGGGCGGCATGTTTGCCATACCAGGGCCGCCGCTTATTTTTCACCTCTATCGGCAGCCAATGCCCATGGCGGAGATCCGCGACCAGCTCATCCTGGCCAACGCCGTACTGGGGCTTGCGCGCACCCTTTTCGTGGGCGCCCAAGGCCAGATGACCGCCGACGTATGGGTACTGACCTTGATCTGCCTGCCCGTCGTGGCACTGGCGACCATCGCAGGCAAGCGGCATCCGCCCCGACTTTCCCCCACCGCCATGCGGCGCATCAGTTGCCTGGTACTTGTACTGATGGGGGCCAGCCTCATGTTGCCGCCCCTATTTCACTGGCTAGCTTGATCCGCCGCACCCCAAAGCCCTTGCGGCCCGGCGCGTGCCGATCGCTCAAACGTTCGCACAGTGCGCCGTTTGTATAAACGGCTCAATCTTGCAACCGGCCAACGCCCGCCTTCATGCTTGAGGCAGCTTTCGTATAACAGCGCGGTCCTCCAGCCAGCCGACGCCTACCTTTACAGGTCAGGCAGCGCGCCGTCTCTGGATATGGGTTCAGGCCGCTTTTTCTCGCCGGCTCGGCGGCGCCTGCGGCGGCGTATTGGGCGGTACCAGATCGTCGTCGCCCGGATCCCGCGCTGGCAGGGGCGGCAAGCCAATTGCTTTACGCATACGCTGGCAATCAGGATTCGGCGTACCATCGTCCATCCAGGCCGGGAACTCACGGCACGGCGATGGCCGTTGTTCGTAAATGGCGCAATGAATACCCGGCTGGCCCAGCTCACCACGCAACGCAATGCAGCGCTGGCCGCCGTATTCAGTGCCCTTCATGCAGGCCCGCAGCGGCGCAACCTCAGTGACAAGCTCCGGCGGCACCGTCCCGCCGTTCTCTCCCGCCACCTCGCCACAATAAAACGACACCCTGAAATGCGCACAGCATGCGCCACAGCTTAGGCAAGGATTGTCGATCGTGACATCGTTGGCAGCCTGTTTGCGAGCACGCACCGAGGGCCGACGCGAGGAAGGCGCCGAGCTGCGATGCGGCGGAATGAGCGTGATGTTCTCGCGCAGGCTTGCACGGAGATCCGATATACCAAATGCGGAGGAATGCGCAGGGAAGATGCGCTTGACAGTCATGATGAGTGTTTGCCCGGTAAGCAAAAGCCTGCGCGCAATATGCGCGCCTTGTTCGCTTTACCATATAAAAACAGCGGTAAGCATAATACACGAACCAGCCGGCCAACCGGCCACCTCAGTATATCGATGCAGCGGTCGCGCAACAGTGCTCCAACTCGCACGCCTGCTTCAGGCAGACACCTCATCGGTCATGCGCTGCTTTCACCACGACGACTCCCTTGTACGATATACCCCTTATCGGGCGCCCCCCGTCAGGCACGCCCTTTCAGCCCCATGAGATTTATTGATCTCCAGGCGCATTGACATCCTCCCCTCCCTTTCAGTGCGCCGACCACATCGGCGTTTTCCTCGAAGCCGCATTGCACGCACGCAAACCGCGCCTGCGTTTTGCGGTTGTACAGGGCGCAAGGCAGAGATGGAACGGCCAACACTCAAAGCAAATATTCGAACTTCAGGCTGCAGTCATTGCGCACATAGGCATGTAGCCAACCCACGTTGCTGTCGACGCGGGTATGGCGCAGCGTCAAACTCGGGATAAAGCCGAAAACCGCCCAGCGCTTCGCAGCGAGCACCAGGCTGAAAGCTTGTTCCGCATCGCGGCGCCGTGCCTGAAGCAAAGCACTGTAAGCGTTGTGGCGTCGGAGCCGAAAGGATGTTGCCAGCGCCCCAGAGAACCCGTTGTACTGCACCGCAGCGCCGACGTGCCCGCCAACCTGCTTGTAGCCATGCACAGCACTTATGCTGCGACTATCCGAACCGTCGACACCCCCGAAGAGCGACCACCCCCGTTCCACATGCCTGACGTAGCTCAACTGAATCGTACGGGCCGGCCCATCCAGCGCACCCGCATAATCGCGGCTATGGTAGTGCATGCTTTTGTAGCCGACATCGAACTTTAGCGATGCGCGCGGGCCCAGCAAGTAATTGCCTTCGGCATGCACACCCCAGGCGTTGTAAAGCAGGCGCCCGCCCCAGCGATACTGTTCGAATGTCGGCGCCAGAATCAGTTGAAAACGAGCGTCGCGGTAGCTGTAACCGGCCAACACGGCAAGGCTTGCGTCATCATGGCTGCGATAAGCCCGGAAGCGTGTACCAAGCGCGCCCGCGCGCACATACACCCCGTGATGCCCATAAAGCGGCATGCGTCGACGTACATTGACCTCGTAGTCACCGCCTACTGCCTTTACCGGCCCAGGCAGCGTGCGTTCTATCATGCACAGGCCACCACCGCCCGGAACCAGGCACGTGCGGCTGGCCGACGTACGATTCACATTGTCCGACCATCTTGCGCCCATGGATAGCGCCCCACCCCAAGCCCGACGCTGCCCGATGGCGGCAAGATAAGCATCGACAGACCGGCGGACGCCCGCCGTCCGGGCGTCCGTGCCGCCGATCAAAGCAAGCACGCCTGCGAACGCCCGCGCCGCTTCGATATCCTGCGCATCATCGAACAATGCTCGCGCAAGCTCCAACCGGGCGGGCAGGAAATCGGGCGCTTGTACCAGCACCGCGCGAAATTCAGCCTGCGCCTCGCGAGAGTTTCCTTCTGCACGTGCAAGCATGCCCCGCGCATAATGCAACAGCATCGGGTCGTAATCCGCCAAGCCCTGATACGCCGAGAGCAGCCGGGTGGCGACAGGCCATTGACGGTGCTGAAGTGCGAGATAAAGCGCCCGGCCGAGGGCCGCCGCAGTATGCGCAAGCATGTAAGGCTGGCCTTCGGCTGCGATACCATGTTCATCAGAATGATTGGCCAAGCCCTTGCCCATCAACGCGTCAATCTGGCCTGCCTCCAACCGCAGCACGCCCTGCTCGGCACGTCGCTGCACATCATCATTTAATTGCGCAATAGCCGGCAACCCAGCAACTGCACCAGCCATCACGAAAAGGAACATACACACACGCATTACATGGCCCAGCATAGATACGCTCGCTGTCACCCAACCTTTGGAGCTTGACATCCTCCCCTCCTTAAAGAAAAGGGATTCCTACGGCGCTCACAGCGGCGCAAGGCTGCTGTGCGTCGCTTCGATGGGTTCCCTCTTCGCAGAGGCTGCGTGTGTGGCCCTTGCGGGCCTTGCACGGCTGACGTCCTCTCCACAGGCTGCAACGCGGTGTCCCCGCGCCAAAATATTCATCGCGCCGACCACATCGGCGTTTTCCTCGTAGCCGCATTGCACGCACGCAAACCGCGCCTGCGTCTTGCGGTTGTCCGCGTGGACATGGCCGCAGGCTGGGCATGTCCGGCTGGTGTTGTGCGGCGGCACGGCACCAAGGTTTCTGTTTCGGCGCTGCTCAACAGCTTGAAGTGCGTATCCAGCCGAATGATCCGCAAGAAAAACGACCCCAGCATTCGCCAGAAGCTGTGGGGCGGCGCGTTATGGCCGCCGTCCTATTTTGCCGGTAGCTGTGGGGGTGCGCCCATCGACGTCATCCGCCAGCACATCGAACAGCAGCGGACACCGCATTAGCTGCGTGCAGGACGCCTACGGCGTCCGCGCTATCTTTCCCCGCCCTGAAGGGGGAGGTTTGCCGCGCACCTGATCATCCACGCATTAGGGATTCTTGCTTCCGCCGAACGCCGTGTCTCGAGTGCGATCGGCGAACTTCACCAAACCCGCCACCGCCGATGCGCCTGTTCCGAAAAACTTGCCATCCAGCGTGCCAGCCATGCCGCCGCTACTTGCAACATTGACGCCTAAAGCGGCCAGTTGCACATCGCTGCCCACCGTCCGGATGGTGCCTTCAGAGAATGCGATGTCACCCACCGAACCCGCGGTACCGGTCGTGAAATTCGCCGTCAACGTGCTGGTGGGCAACGCGGCACCCGTGTAGTTGTTGATAGACCGCACCGTATAGCTGACGGGTGCCGTAGGCAACGTGCGTGCCACATCGCCGTTCTCGCCGACGTACCACGTGGTATGAGTGCCCGCCGTCTTCGTACCGATTGCGCCGGTTGCTGATTCAGCGTCCCACTCACCGAACCAAACATCCTGGCTGCCGACTTTGGCGAACGACCATACGCCGATCTTGCTGTGGTCAGCGGGTCCTCGACCTGGAGCGCCGTCCTGGACGGCTCGCCGCCCACTTGTTTGGTAAACACCAGCGCTGTTCTTATATCGATCACGTGCAAAATGAGACGCTGGAGCAAACCGTCCGCGAAGCAGTCCATCTACGCCGATACCAGCCATATTCTGCTCTCGAAAATCGGATGGCCCGACCCGAACTGCTCCAGAATCGACATGAGCTTGGCCACCGACTATGTCTGCATGGACGGCTCCGCCGAGCCCTGTCAGCACCATGGTCAAAAGTACTTTCTTGAACGCAGTCATAACGTACCTCCTAAGAGTAAAAACAACCAAGAAAACAGGCCAAGCTCTTCATGAGGTCAACTCTCCAGACTAAACACAGTGCGTGTTGGTGGCGATTGACTAGATAACCACCGCCCCGTTACGTCGCCTTGGTGACGTTGATCGTTATGATATCGACACGAGGATTCAGCGGATCAGCGCTGAGATGACTTTGTCCTATCGAGAAACTGGCTGGTAACGAACCGCCCCCTGGCAGTGAAACGGCGCCCGTTACCGTGCTATTAGGTATCAGAACTTAATAGTCATGCTGCCATGTATAGTGCGCCCTGGCGCTGGCATCGATGCGGCATTAAGCGCATCGGCGTAAAAGCGATCGGTAATGTTGTCTACTGCCACGTTGAAGCTGACATGGTCGCTGTGCTTATAAGTGGCGTGAACATCAACGAGCGTGTATGGCCTCCACGCCGATGGTTCCATACCTCCAGCGCCGATGTTCACCCGCACCCCAGGCGAGTACCGACTGCCGATATAACGAATCCGAGACCCTAGTAACAGCTTCTTTTCAAGGAACCGGGCACCGAGATTGACAGTAACGGTATGCTTGGGAGGAACTTGCTGTAAGGTATAGCTATGCGGCAGACCTCCCGGGCTGCAATCCGGCCCCGCTGGCGAGATCAAATGAGCCGGCGCGCAGAACATCACATGCGTATAGTGATTCACGGCGATGCTGCCAAAGTACCGACCAGCATCGTATTCAGCAGATACTTCGACACCACGCATTTTTGCGTAATCGAGGTTGATGCGGCCGAGTGTTTCGACATACCAACCCGAACCCACGGGGATCTCTCGCCATACACCGGCCCTGGTCAGAAAGTCATCGATATGATTATCAAAGTACGCTGCATGGAACCTGATCTTATCAGCGAGGTTGAATACTCCGTTCTTCAAGTAGTTGACGCCGACTTCTATGTTGCGGGCTCGCTCCAGTTTCACCGGATTCGACTCGACAGGATAATAAAAAGAAGGCCCAGTCACCGATTCGAACGTGCTGGCTGCACGTACCGCACGGCCAATTTTTCCATACACCTGTAATCCAGTCACAGGCTCGAATGTCAAGCCGGCTTGTGGGGACCATCCAGAATCACTGCGTTCAAACGGCGCAGCCAATGACCGATGCCGGTCAATGGTCATAAAGCGGGAATAGCGCGCACTGCCGTCCACAGAAAGCCAATCGTATGGTTTCCACTTGAAGGCTGTGAAAGCACTATATTCATCGCGGCGCCCCTCTCGAGGATAGTCCTGGCCATTGGTATACCAATCGAAATCAACACCGCTGGGTAGTCCCACGTCCTCTCGAACAAAGCCACCGCCATATTCAAGCGTTACATTGCCATGGCTTGTGGGCAATACCGACGTATTGGATGCCGTCACCCCTGTCCTAGTGCTCCCTATCCAACTCAATATCGGGAAGTAACGCTTCGTGGGCGGCGCATCGGGTGTCAGCATACTGCGCCGCCGCACGAGGTCCAGAACGTTGATACGATTATCAACGGCACTGACATACGCATTAATCTTAAGATCAATGAGATCATTGCCCTCTGGTCTTAGTCTGTATTGGGCAGTGTACGTATCGAGGTCGATGCTGCTGAGCCAACTTTGATAAGGCATGGACACGAGCCGCGAAGACATGAGGTGGCCATAATCACTTATATACTTGGTGTAGCCTAAGGTGAGAGTTTGCCCTACCCCTGGTTTTATTATTGCCTTTAACATCCATGACTTGTTGTCGTAAGACGTGTTGAGAATCTCCTCTCCCTCGCGATATGGAGTCAAACCCGTATTGTCAAATGCCACCCGCGTGCCCTCGGGATCTCGGTCGGCGATCAACCGCGCCCCTCCTCGACCGTGCGTACCCGCATGGTAGTTGCCGTTATGGCGCTGTGCGTAGGCCGCAACGAAGTCTATGTAGTCATAAGTACCCGCGATCGCCATACTGCTTGACGCACCAGTGGGGTCGAGTAACGATGGCCTGTTCATGCCAGTCGTAGCAAATTGTGAATCGGCAGATGGGAGTTTGTGGTAATAAGCTGCTCTGCGCGTATTCCATCCCCCATCGGTGCCCGCAGCGGGCGCGGACGAGCTGTTGGTATTGAATCCTCCCTTGAGGCGTATGCCGAACTGTTTGCCTGGGACCAAGATATCTTTTGGGATGAGGGTTCGTGCTCGAACGATCCCGCCAGTTGCACCTGTAGCATCAGCCCCAGAACTGATCCCCTTTTCAATCGAAACGCTGCTGATGAAATCTGGATCGATATATGTGCGCGGCGAAGCGCCGTTGTAGCCTTGCCAGATGGTGGTTTCCTGGGTAGCGCCGTCGACAATGACGGGGACGCGGCCCTGGCCTTGCATGCCTCGGATATTGACATCGACGGCACCAGAATTGCGGCTATCGGCATTCATGACGCCCGGGATGCCGGATAGGAAGTCGCCCACGGATGTGCCGCGGAAGCGTTCGATTTGTTCGCCGGAGATGTATGCGCTGGAACCCGGTGTGCTGTAGGGAACATCGGCGGGATCGGTAACGCGTTGCCCGATGACGCGAACGCTGCCGAGCATGGTTGTGGGTTCGTCGCCAGCGCTGGCGCCAGCCGCCGCGCCAGCGGGCGCGGCTGTGGTTTTGCCGGGAGAATTGGGGGGCGAGGGCCGCCCGTGCGCCGTGGATAACAACGCGGTGAAAACAAAAACGGTACCAAACATGACGGGCAGCCGGGCCCCGGCGTGCCGCGGTTTACTGCGTGCAGCGTTCATCTAACCCCCAATAACGATTTACAGAACCGTGATGACCCCGCCTTGCGGCATACGCCGCCTGCGGGCCCTGGAGGTAGAACGATTGGGATGTGATGTTTTTCTCACACCGCGCTATTGATTTTGCGTAATGGGTGAGATAGCGCGGTGACGCACGGAACGCAAATGCGTGCAGGCCCGCTGAATAAGCACCCAAGTGCGCGTGACGGACAAGCCGAGTTCTCCTGCGACCTCGGCGATGGTCATGTCGCGAAAGCTGTAAAGCTCGAACGCGCGGCGTGTTTGCTCGGGTAGGCTGAGGAGCGCTTTGCGCATGGCTGCAAGCTGCTGTCGGCCGGCCGCGACGCGCTCGGGATCAGGGGTAGGGTCTGGGATATCGCCCAGCGAGTCGTGGGCCACCGGGGCGATTTGAACGATGCGCCGGCGGCGATGGACATCGGTGGACAGGTTGCGGGCGACCGCATACAGGTAGGCCCTAGGGTTGCACACGCATGCCGGCGGTGCAGCATGCAAGACTTTGACGAAGACATCCTGCGTCAGGTCGGCTGCGTCGTCATCGCCGTGACCGCATTTGCGCAGGTAATGGTTGATTTCCCGCGCATGCCGCTGAAACAAAATATGCAAATCCCACATGTAAAAACAGGCCTCCGGGCAACACCGACGCGCCGCCTGCGCGCCGCTACGTCAATGGGGTGCCCGAGAGGATAAAAAAGGCATGTCTCCAATGCTAATGATATTCACCACCGTTTTTGCAAGATGAAGTAGTAGTTTTAAAGCCATAGCCGCGATGTATCATTGCTTGCAAGGCATAGTAAGGACACTCGGATGGTTCAAAGAACTAGCGCTGGGCATGCTGCCGGCACGAGCACAGGGAGCAGCGACATAAATACGGCGCACGCGCGAAACAACACACGGGGCGATGTCATCCTCGTGCTCAATTGCGGTTCGTCGAGCATCAAGTTCGCGTTGTTCGACGCATGCGACGAACCACTGCCGCGCGAACCTCTCTGGCGGGGCAAGGTACAGGGCATCGGCGGCCCTACGCCCGGTTTTGAAGAAACAGGCGTACAGCCGTTCGCCGTGCCGCTCGATGCCGCACAGCCCTATCGCTCAGCCCTGGCGCTGATACGCCAACGCATTACCGATCGCCTTGACGGCCGACGCATCACAGTAGTTGCGCACCGCGTGGTGCATGGCGGCTGCAAATACTTCGCGCCCGTGCGCCTGGATGACGGGGTGATCGCTGATCTGCGCTCGTATATACCGCTTGCGCCCTTGCACCAGCCTTTTGCACTGGAGGCCATGGATATCCTGCTGCGCGAGCAGCCCGAGGTGATCCAGGTGGCGTGCTTCGACACCGCCTTCCATCACACGCAGCCCAGGATCGAGCAATTGCTGCCCCTGCCCCATACGGCCTGGGAGCGGGGCCTGCGCCGCTATGGCTTTCATGGGCTGTCGTACGAATACATGGCCGTTGCGCTCGACGAGCGCTATGGCAGCCTGGCACATGGCCGCACTATTGTTGCCCACCTTGGCAGCGGCGCCAGCCTATGTGCCATGCAGGGCCTGCGCAGCGTCGCCACCACAATGGGGTTTTCGGCGCTGGACGGGCTCATGATGGGTACGCGGCCAGGCACGCTAGACCCAGGCGCGGTCATCTACCTGATGGAAATCGAAAAACTGAGCCTGGAGCAGGTCGCGCACCTCCTGTACAACGAATCCGGTCTGCTCGGTGTTTCGGGTGTCTCGTCCGAGCCGCGCGCATTGCTGAAACTCGAGGCGGGCAATGATGCCCAGGCCGAGCGCGCACGGGATGCGCTGGCGCTTTATGTGCGCCGGATCGTCCGGGAGATCGGCGCCCTGGTTGCTGTGCTGGGTGGGCTGGAGCTATTGGTTTTCACGGCCGGTGTCGGTGAGCACAGTGCCGAAATCCGGCGCCGTGTGTGCGATGCCCTTGGTTTTCTGGGCCTGCGCCTCGATCCGCAGGCCAACCTGGCGAACGCGCCTTGTATCTCGGCGGCAGGTAGCCAGGTCGTGGTGGGCGTCGAGCCCACCAACGAAGAATGGATCGCCGCCACGCATGCCTGCCCGCTGGCCGCCGACAGCTATGCTCTATCGGGCGGGCCTGCCGAAGGCGACTGCCGAACCTGAGCCCGGCCCTTACAATGGGAGACGATCATGAACTCGTCATCTGCCGCCGCAAAATGGCTGGCTGGCTATGGCCCGATTGTGCACCGGCCCGAAACTGTGTCCCGTATCAATGCAATGCTCGCAAAGCTGGCGGGGCACGATGCACAAGCCAGCGCCGAGCAAGCACAGGAACAGCTCGCCGCCGCAGACCGGCTTGCGTGTATGGCGATGAACGTAGTGGTGCACATGACGTATGCTCGCCGCATCGATCTTGCCGGCCAGCCGCTGACGGCGCAAGACTTCAAGGTCTCGCCCGAAGGGCATACGGGCGGCGCGTTGAATATGGTGCCAGCCTTTGTCGGCTACCTGCTTGCCAATGCCCTTACCGGCACCACCCGGGCGTGGCTGATGGGCCAGGGCCATTGCGTTGCCGCCATTGAAGCCGTCAATGCTCTCACGGGTGACGTGTCCGACGCGCAGCGCGGGCGCTACAACCGCACCGAAGCCGGTTTGTCGCGGCTAATTGCCGATTACTATTCTTTTGCCATCGACAGCAAGGGGCGGCCGGCTGCACCGCTAGGCAGCCATGCCGGCCCAAACACTGCCGGGGCCGTATCCGAAGGCGGCTACCTCGGTTTTGCCGAACTGCAATATGTGCATATGCCCTTGCCCGGCGAAAGCCTGGTCGCCTTTCTCAGCGACGGCGCGTTCGAAGAACAGCGCGGCGCGGACTGGGCCACCCGATGGTGGCGCGCAGACGATTGCGGCTTTGCGATCCCCGTGATGATTCTCAATGGCCGCCGGATCGAACAACGCACGCAAATCCTGCAGGAAGGCGGCGCGCGCTGGTTGGCCGACGACGCGAGCCACAACGGCTTTGCACCCATCATTATCGACGGCCGCGATCCTGCGGCCTTCGCCTGGGCCATCATCGAGGCCGAGGATATGTTGCGCGCCTTCGCAGCGGGCAGCAGCCCCCGCTACCCCGCCCGGCTTCCATATATCATCGCCGAAACCGAAAAGGGATTTGGCTTCCCTGGTGCGGGCACCAATGCCGCACACAACCTTCCCTTGCCTGCCAACCCCCATCTCGACAACGCCGCGCGCAAGCTGTTCAACGATAGTACGCGCACGCTGCGGGTAGCCCCGCCTGAGCTGGATGCAGCCATCGACCTCCTACGTACCCATGCGCGTCAGGGGCGGCCGCTGGAGAGCCAGCACGCACTGGCAACCCGCCACCCAACCGCCGTACGGCAGCCGTCGCCACAATGGGAGGCACCCGGCACGAAAGGGAGCGCGATGGCGTCGCTAGACCGCTGGTTCGTCGAGCTTGTACAGGCCAATCCGCATCTGCGTGTACGCGTCGGCAATCCCGACGAGCTGGCCAGCAACAAAATGGGCGAGACGCTGGCCTTGCTGAAGCATCGCGTCAATGCACCCGAGCCTGGTGTGGCCGAGTCCTTGCATGGCGCGGTGATCACTGCCCTGAACGAAGAAGCTGTGGCGGCAGCCGCACTCGGCAACAAGGGCGGGCTGAACTTGATCGTCAGCTATGAGGCCTTTGCCATGAAAATGCTAGGCATCCTGCGCCAAGAGATCATTTTTGCACGGCACCAGAAAGCGCTGGGGCAGGCGCCAGGCTGGCTGTCAGTGCCCTTGGTGGTTACTTCGCACACGTGGGAAAACGCAAAAAACGAGCAGTCGCACCAGGATCCGACCATAGGCGAAGCATTGCTCGGCGAGATGTCCGATACCGCGCGCGTGCTGTTCCCGGTGGACGGCAATACTGCTGTGGCTGCGCTGCAGTCGGTATACAGTAGCCGCGGAGAAATTGCCTGCATCGTGGTTTCAAAGCGTGAGACGGACACGTTCGTCAGTCGGGATGCGGCACGGCAAGCCATGACGCTGGGCGCCGTGCATATTGCCGGCGACCCCACAACAGCCGAGGCGCAATTTGTTGCGATCGGCGCCTATCAAGTGCAGGAAGCCTTGCGGGCGCGGGAGCATCTCGCGCGCCATGGCCATGACGCCTGTGTCACGGCCATCATCGAGCCCGGCCGGCTGCGCATACCGCGCGACGACCTGGAGGCCCGGTTCACGCTGGACGATAACGGACTGCAGACACTTTTTCCGCCCGGTATGCCCCGCGTGTTGCTCTGCCACACTCGGCCCGAGCCGATGATCGGCGTGCTGCGCCGACTGGACGACGGCCCATCCGCAACCCGGGCGCTGGGGTATATAAGCCGCAGCGGTACGCTGGATGTGGCGGGCATGCTGTTCGCCAACCGCTGTACCTGGGCACACGCGGCCGACGCGGCGGCAACGCTGGCAGGATGGCGTCGCGATACGCTCTGGAGCTTGGCGCAGCAACAAGCATTGGCGGGCAACGGAACAGTGGCCGCTCTGCAAGGCTGAGCAGCCGGAACACACACCAACCAGAACAACACGGAAGACGCATCATGCTTTCATTCACCAGCCTCGGCGGTGCCGGCACGGTCACCGGCTCCAAGCACCTGATCACACACGACGACACACGTATCCTTGTGGACTGCGGCCTGTTCCAAGGCCTGAAGAACCTGCGCGAGCTGAACTGGGAGCCGCTGCCGGTGGATCCACACAGCATCGATGCCATCGTATTGACGCATGCACATCTGGACCATTGCGGCGCCCTGCCGCGCGTAAGGCGAGACGGGTATTCGGGCCAGGTTTACGCCACGGCAGCCACCCGCGACGTGGCCGAGCTGATTCTGCGCGACAGCGGGTACCTCCAGGAAAAAGATGCGGAATTTGCCAATCGCAAAGGGTTTTCCAAACACAGCCCCGCCCTGCCGCTATACACAGTGGCCGACGCCGAGCGGGCACTCAAGTCCTTTCGCACAGTGCCTCTGCACCGTGAAAGCCCGCTACCCGGCGGGGCCAGGATGCTGCTGCGGCGCGCGGGCCACATCCTGGGTGCCACAACCGTACAGCTCGACATCGCCGGCCAACGCATCGTTTTCTCCGGTGATCTGGGGCGCTACAACGATCCGGTCATGCAGGATCCGGAACCAGTTCCAAAGGCCGACTACATCGTCATCGAATCCACGTACGGCGACCGTCGCCACGACCGCACCGATCCATTGGAAGCATTGGGCGCCGTCATCGAGCGCACTGTAGCGCGCGGCGGCACAGTCGTCATCCCCGCTTTCGCAGTGGGCCGGGCACAAACCCTGATTTACCATCTGTGGCAGTTGCGCCGCGCCGGGCGGCTGGACAACGTCCCCGTCTACCTCGACAGCCCTATGGCCACCAGCGCCAGCGAACTCCTGCACAATCATCCGGGCGAGCACCGGCTGTCCGCCCACGACTGTCAGGCCGCCTGCGACTCTGTCACCTATGTGCGCGACGTAGAGGCATCCAAGGCGCTGTCGGCCAATCGTTATCCCAAGATCATCGTCTCGGCCAGTGGCATGGCTACGGGCGGCCGCGTACTGCACCATATCGCGGCATTCGCCCACGATCATCGCAACACACTGCTTTTTTCGGGTTTCCAGGCCGCGGGCACCCGCGGCCGCAAGCTGCTGGACGGTGCCGGCGAAGTAAAGATCTTCGGCCAGTGGATCGAAGTGAACGCCGAAGTCGCCGAGCTGCCTATGCTCTCGGCCCACGCCGACAGCGATGAGCTGATGCGCTGGCTGAGCGGGTTTCAGCAGCCGCCAAAACGCGTATTCATCGTTCATGGCGAGCCATCCGCCTCAGAGGCGCTGCGCGAACGCATCGGGCGCGAACTGGGCTGGCCCACCACGGTTCCGCTGCAAGGCCAGGTATTCACGCTATGACTGCCGCTATGACCGACACCCTCCCCACAGCGGGCGCGCTCACACTGAAGGCTGCGCGGATGGGGCTGCATACGCACCATCAGGCGATCGCGATCATGCGCACCGGGTGCCACGTATGCGTATCCGAAGGCTTGTCATCCCGCTCACAAGTGCTGGTTGTGGCTGGCTCCCGGGAAGTACAGGCTTTGCTGTACCAGACAGACAACGCACAGTTCGCGCTCGACACCGTGCTGCTTTCGGAGGCCGCCTGGGAGGCGCTGGGCATCCATGATGGCGATACGGTGCAGGTTCGTCACCCGCCAGTGGTCGAATCACTGGCCGGCGTGCGTCAACGCATACACGGCCGCCGCATGGATGCTCAAGCGTTGGCCGCCGTGGTGCGCGACGTTGTCGCCGGCCGCTACACCGATGTGCACTTGGCGGCCTTCCTGACTGCCACCGCCGCGCTGCCGCTGGACGAGCAGGAAATCATCGACCTGACGCGGGCCATGGTGGATGTCGGCAAGCGCCTGCAATGGCCTTCTCCAATCGTAGTGGACAAGCACTGCGTGGGGGGCTTGCCAGGTAACCGCACGACGCCCATTGTCACCGCTATCGCCGCTGCCAATGGCCTGGTCATGCCCAAAACATCGTCGCGCGCCATTACGTCGCCGGCGGGCACGGCCGACACCATGGAAATGCTTGCGCCTGTGGATCTCGACCTGGAGACGCTGCAACGCGTGGTGGAAGCCGAAGGCGCTTGCCTGGCGTGGGGCGGCTCCATGCATCTGAGCCCGGCGGACGATATCTTCGTGCGCGTCGAGCGCGAGCTGGACATCGATACCGAAGGCCAGATGATTGCGTCAGTCCTGTCAAAGAAGATCGCGGCGGGTGCCACACATGCGGTGATCGACATCCCGGTCGGCCCTACCGCCAAGGTTCGCAGCGACGGGGTGGCTCACCATCTCGCCGAGCAGCTGACCACCACCGCGGCACATTTCGGGCTGGCACTACGTTGCCTTTTCACAGACGGCAGCCAGCCAGTAGGCCGGGGCATAGGCCCAGCGCTTGAAGCGCGCGATGTATTGGCCGTTCTTCGCAACGATGCCGACGCGCCCCAGGATCTGCGCGACCGGGCCGCTGTCGTGGCAGGCGCAGTGCTTGAGCTGGGCGGTGCAGCCGCGCATAACGACGGCAAGCGGCGAGCCCTGGAAACCCTGGACAGCGGCGAAGCATGGCACAAGTTCCAGCGCATCTGCGCCGCACAAGGCGGCCTGCGCGAGCCACCGCGCGCAGCGCATATACAGCCGCTGGCCGCCGCGCATCCTGGCCGTATCGTATTCATCGACAATCGCAAGCTGGCCCGGCTCGCCAAGCTGGCCGGCGCCCCCGGAAGCCCCGCCGCAGGGGTGTATGTGCAGGCTCGCCTCGGTGACGAAATCGCAACCGGCCAGCCTTTGATGATGCTACATGCCCAATCCGAAGGCGAGCTGGCCTATGCCCTTGATTACTACAATCGCGAGTCGGAAACCATTATGCATATCGAAGCGTAGGCGCCGGGCCCGAACAACCAGCCTTCAATTGTTGTCTCTGAACTCAGGTGCCCAGTGCAGCACACGGCGCTCGATGAGCGTGACGCCATACACAAGCAGGATGCCGACAACGGACAACAGCAGCACGGCAGCAAACATATCGGTCGCATTGAGCGTGGCCAGGGCTGTAATCATCAAATAACCCATGCCAGTCGTAGAACCCACGAACTCGGCCAGGACAACCCCGATCAGCGCGAAGCTGATTGCATTGGGCAGTGCGGCGAAAGTCCATGCTGCCGCGGTAGGAACACGCACGCGCCAGAGTATCTGGCGGGGCGAGCCGCCGAGCGTTTGGCAAAACTGCAACAGTTCGCGCTCCACGC
Source organism: Paracandidimonas lactea (assembly GCF_021653995.1). Classification (NCBI taxonomy): domain Bacteria; kingdom Pseudomonadati; phylum Pseudomonadota; class Betaproteobacteria; order Burkholderiales; family Alcaligenaceae; genus Paracandidimonas; species Paracandidimonas lactea. The sequence goes on along the minus strand of NZ_JAJJOZ010000005.1, from coordinate 27,316 downwards.
TGCGGCCACCTTTGTAGGTATTAAAGAACACCAGAAAGAACACCACAAACCATGACGTAACGACCTTGGATGCCACGCCCAGCCCGAAAAACATGGTAATGAGCGGAACGAAGGCGATGCGCGGCATAGAGTTGAAAGCTACGATGAAAGGGTTTAGCACGTCTGCGACAAAGCGGTTTCTGCTGAGCGCCATCCCCACGACAAAACCACTGCCGACACCAACGGCAAGCCCCAGAAACGTTGCCCGCAGCGTCAGCCAAAGATGAGGCCAGACGGCGTTCGGGCCCGGCTGCAGCCACTCCCACAATCGCACGGCCACACGTGAAGGTTGGCTGATGAAAAACGGATCGAAGATCGTGTTGGCCACAAACCAGGGGATACGGGTCAGGCCCTCCCAGAGCCCGAATATCACCACCAGGATACCTACCTGCCAAAGCGTGATATGAAAGCGCCGGCGCACCGCCCGGCGTCGCAATTGCGCCAACGTGGCGGCATGCGACTGCGGCGCGGCTGCTACGCTGTGCTCTGACGTTTTTTCCGTGTCTTGACTCATGCCGCGCTGCGAAACTGCTCGCCCAATACACTCCAGATGCTCTGGAAGTGCCTGACAAAGGCCGGGCTCTCGCGCACGGTAAACACATCGCGCGGGCGCGGGATATCAATGCGTTCGTCCAGCAGCACACGGCTAGGCGGCGACGACAGCACGACCACGCGGTCAGACAGGGTGATGGCCTCGTCCAGGTCGTGTGTCACCATCACCACCGTTTGGCCCAGCTTGCTCCAGATCTCCATCAGTTCCCGATGCAAGTGGGTTTTGGTATGGGTATCCAGGGCGCCAAAAGGCTCATCGAGCATCAGTAGTTTGGGCTCGACCGCCAGGCTCATCAACAGCGCGACGCGGCGGCGCATCCCGCCCGAGAGCTGATGAGGATAGGCATGCTCAAAGCCCTCGAGGTGGCCTAGCTCGAGCAACTGCTTGACCCGAGGTTTGATCTGAGCCTCAGGGATGCCTTGAAACTTCAGGCCAAGCGCCACATTGCGATAGACGGTAAACCAGGGCAGCAGCGTGTCTTTCTGGAAAATATAGCCGAGCGATTCGGGCAGCTTGCCCTGCACCGGTTGGCCGGCAACACGGATGCTGCCCGCCGTGGGCTCGAGAAAGCCCGCGATCATGTTGAGCAAGGTTGACTTGCCGCAGCCCGACGGGCCCACGATGGACACGAACTCGCCGTGCGCGACATTGAGCGATACGTTGCCCACCGCCCAGGTGTGGCCGTTGTCCGTCTGGTAAGCCTTGGAGACCTCGCGCAGTTCAATCACGGCTTGATGCCCCGCGCCTTGCGCACAAAACTCATGTCGACGCAGCGGTCGTAGGGCACGGTTTTCATTTGCTCATTGGAGAACTGCCGCCCGTCGCCCATGATGGCGGCCATGCGGTTGTATGCGTCCGGGGTGATGATGTTGTCCTGAAGCCAGACGTTGGCCTTGTAGTCGCTGATCGCCTTGAGCACAGATGGACGAGCCAGCGCGCTCAGGTAATCCTGGTAAATCGCGTCCGTGATTTCTTCCGGCGTGTGCTGATTGATGAAGTCTTGCGCCTTGACCAAGCCGTTAACAAACGCCTGTATATCTTGTGGGCGTTTCTCGATGTCGTCGCGCAGCGCATAGGCGGCAATACCCGGCACATCTCCCTTCATGTAGTTGTTCCATACTTCGCTGTCGATGCCATTGAAGATGGGGATGCCCCACCCTTCTGAAATCGCCTGCTCCATCATGGACGCCGTAGCCATAGTTGCCGCCACCGAACCAGTCTTGAGTGCCGCCAGCATGGTGGCCAGATCACCCAGCGGTCGGATATCGACCTTGTCCGCAATACCGGCCTGCTGCGTCAGGTAAATAGCCATCAACGCCGTCACCGAGCCGGGCTGCGTAGCGCCTATCTTCTGGTTGGCCAGGTCTTTCAGGGTGCGGAACTTGCCGCTGTCGTAGTCGGCCTTGCGCACCAACACATTGGCGTACGTCATGCGGCGGTCAAAGCCGAAAATCAGGGCGGCAGGCTTGCCCGCGATGGTCAGCGCCGGCGCGGCTGTGGCCGCCGTGGCGCCTACCAGAATCTGCCGCGCCGCGAGCAACTGGTTGGTGCGCGGGCCGCTCTGGCTGTTGATGTATTTCACATCCAGCCCCTCGGCGGCGAAATAGCCTTTCTTCAGCGCCACATAACCCGCTGTGAAAATTGGGTCGATGCTGCCCTGGCCGTAGGAAACTTCTTTGCCCGCCGCACGCGCCGGGCCTGCGCCAAGTACGCCCAGGCAAGACAATGCTCCGGAAGCGAGCAACAACTGTCGCCGTTTGGTGTGGATCAGTGAGTGTTGATCAGCCATGATATCTACCTTGCCGCACCGGTTCGCCGAAATACAGGGCAAAAGCCGCCCGCCCCGGTTACCCGCGCGTGTCTCCTGTATGTTATTGAAATCGGGCGCACGCCCGAAGGCTCGCCGCCGGCAAACGCATACGCATACCTGCGTCTGCATTGGAAGTATATACACGGTTCATGGACGCAAATAGCCGGCACGGCTCAATCCCCCTAGCTTTTGTCCTTACGGTGATGGCCATGATCGAGGTCGTGGCTGTGGTCGTGGCTGTGGTCGTGGCTTTGGCTGTGGCTGTGGCTGTGGCCGTGATCGCGGCCCCGCCGCCCGCCTTTACCTGAAGGCTGCAGGCTGCACGCAATAGCGTCATCCTCGATGTTCCAGTCGATGGCGATGGTGGCGTGTTCGATATTGAACTGCTCCTTGAGCACCCGCTGCGCGCGCCTGGCCACGGTGCGCGCCTCGTTGTCGTCGTCGGGGCGCACATGCAGCGTTGCCATCACGCGCCCCGATGTAAGCTGCCACACATGCACATGGCTGACCGCCGCCAAGCCAGCAACGCTGTTCATCAGGCCGCTCACCACCTCCTCCGGCGAAGCGCCATCGGGCGCGCCCTCCAGGAGGATGTGCATCGATTTGGCCAGCAGCGCCCATGCGCTGCGCACAATCAACACCGACACCACAACCGAAAGAATAGGATCAATCGGTGTCCAGCCCGTGTAATACACGACCACGGCCGCAATGATGGCGCCCACCGATCCCAGCAAATCGCCTATCACATGGAGAATGGCGCCCCTGACATTGACGTGATCAGTCTCGCCGCGCGTCATGATCCACAGCACGAGGATATTGACCAACAAACCCGCCGCGGCGACTAGCAGCATGGGCCCGGCCAGGATCGGCTGAGGCGCCGCCAGGCGCAGCCACGCTTCGTACAAAATCCAGCCAACGATAGCGAACAGCGTCACCGCGTTGACAAACCCCGCGATCACTTCGAACCGCAGATAGCCAAAGGTGCGTTTGCTGTCCGCGCCGCGCCGGCCCAGCCTGAACGCCGCATAGGCCAGGGCCAGGGCTGCGGCATCCGTCAGCATGTGCCCTGCATCGGCCAGCAGTGCAAGCGAGCCGGACAGCCACCCGCCAACGGCCTCAACGAGCATGAAGACGAAGATCAGATAAAACGAAATCAACACCTTGCGCTCGTTGGCGCGCGTCACGGTAGCGGCATGCGAATGGCCGTGGTGGTGATCATGATCGTGGGATGTGTGCGAATGGGACATACTGCGTCAGGATCGGTAGTTGGATTCTGGAGTTTAAGGCAGTTCGTTACTCTGTCAGGGCGATTTGTTGTACAACCAACATCTGCCGGGTGCCGTTGCCGCGCCCCCAGCGGCAGCGCACCCAGGCCGCGGCACCATTCAGCATCAGCACTGACGGACAGATAGATGACCAGCGATACACAGCAGCACCCACACCCACCGCGCAAGGCGCCCAAGCAAGCCAAAACCAAGTCTATCAACCTCGCGCTGCAGGGGGGCGGCTCGCATGGCGCATTTACCTGGGGCGTGCTGGACCGTCTGCTGGAAGACGAGCGCATCACCATTGAAGGGATCAGCGGCACCAGCGCGGGCGCAATGAATGCAGTAGTACTGGCGGACGGCCTGCACAAAAGCGGGCGCGAGGGCGGCAGAACAGCATTGCGTGCCTTCTGGAAAGCAGCGAGCCGCACCGCCGGGATCAGCCTGCTTCAACGAACCCCTTGGGACCGCTTCACCGGCAACTGGAGCCTGAACGCCTCACCTGGCTACATGATGCTCGACCTGGTAAGCCGATTCGCCTCGCCCTACGAGCTTAACCCTTTTAATATCAATCCCATACTAGACTTCCTGCGAGCCCACATCGACTTTGACGCCGTCCAGTGCTGCGCGGGCATCAAGCTCTTCATACCCGCCACCAACGTGCGTACCGGACGCGTGCGCGTTTTTACCAATCAAGAGCTTTCGCCCGAAGCCGTCATGGCGTCGGCCTGCCTGCCGCAATTGTTTCCGGCCGTCGAGATTGATGGCGAGGCCTATTGGGATGGCGGCTACACCGGCAACCCCGCCTTGCACCCACTTATCTATCAGTGCGACGCGCGAGACATCGTGATTGTGCAGATCAACCCGATCGATTCACCAGAATTACCAAGAACCTCGCGGGAGATACAGGATCGCGTCAACGAGATCACCTTCAACAGCAGCCTATTGGCAGAATTGCGCGCCATCCGGTTTGTGGCGCGCCAGCTCGAAGCCGGCCATCTTGATCCCGCGCAGTACAAGCGGATGCTGATGCATCGCATCGCTGGCGAAGAAGAGCTCAAGGCAATGGACGCATCAAGCAAGCTCAATACAGAGTGGAAGTTTCTGCAGACGCTGCACGACGGTGGACGCAGGGCCGCCGATGCGTGGCTGGAGACACATTTTGACCAAATCGGCGTGGACTCGACGCTGGACCTGGCTGCGATGTTTACGTGAGTTGCCCGGGGCTGGCGCGGCGCTGGAGCGGGTGAAGGGAATCGAACCCTCGTATGCAGCTTGGGAAGCTGCCGTTCTACCATTGAACTACACCCGCCTTGAGCCCTATAGCAGAGGCGCACGCCTGCTGCGACAATGGCCTTAAGGGGCCAGCCTGTGCAGAGGCGAGGCCGCATTATAACGCCTGATCCGTGTGGCGTCAGGTCAGCAGGCCAGATTTTCAGCGGAGCGTGGCGGCGGCATTACAATTCTGGCTATGAATGCTATGAAAAACACACTTGATTCCACAACGGGCGACGGGCAGGGTGCCGGCCGTCCGGCTGGCGCATCGGCATTGCCGAGCGCCGAAGCCGCTGGCGGCGGCACGCCCTTCGTACGCACGGCCTCCGAGCCGTCGGGCACCACCCATATCCGCAGCTTCGTACACCGGCGCGCGCACATCACCCCCAGCCAGAAAGAGGCCATCGATCGCCTGCTGCCGCTGTGGTCGCTCCCCTACCGCCCCGCTGTCCTTGACCTGGCGCGTACATTCGGCCGCACAGCCCCCACGGTGCTGGAGATCGGCTTCGGCATGGGCGAAACCACCCAAAAGATTGCACAGGCGCGGCTGGGCGACAATTTCCTGGGAGTAGAGGTGTTCAACGCGGGCGTGGGGGCCTTGCTCAAGCGCATCGACGAAACCGGCATCCAGAACGTGCGCATTATCCAGCACGACGCGGTCGAGGTGGTGCGCGACATGATCGCACCCGACACGCTGGCCGGCGTGCACATTTACTTTCCCGATCCCTGGCCCAAGAAGCGGCACCACAAGCGGCGCCTCGTGCAGCCCGACTTCATCGCACTACTGGCCAGCCGCCTGACGCCCGGGGGCTATATCCACTGCGCCACAGACTGGGAAAACTACGCCGAGCAGATGATGGAAGTGCTGAACAATGAGCCGCTGCTGGAAAACACGGTGCAGGGCTATGCGCCTCGGCCGGATTTCCGCCCCCAAACCAAGTTTGAAACACGCGGGCTGCGTCTGGGCCATGGCGTCTGGGACTTGATCTTCAAACGCAAATAAGGCACAAATAAGGCCATACCTGCGGCACGTGCCGCGTCATGCCTTATAAGGAGCTTTACGTGTACCCCGAGATCCAGCCTTACGCACACGGCTATCTGGACACCGGCGACGGCCACCAGGTGTACTGGGAACTATGCGGCAATCCGCAGGGAAAGCCTGCGGTCTTCCTGCATGGCGGCCCGGGCAGCGGCTGCTCCAGCCAGCATCGCCGGCTGTTCGATCCCGAAAAGTACAGCGTGCTGCTGTTCGACCAGCGCGGCTGCGGCCGGTCTACCCCGCATGCCAGCCTCGACAACAACACCACATGGCATCTGGTGGCAGACATTGAACGGCTGCGCGAGCAGGTGCTAAACGCTGAGCAGATGCTGGTTTTCGGGGGCTCCTGGGGTTCCACGCTGGGCCTGGCCTACGCGCAGACCCATCCCGACCGGGTCAGCGAACTGATTCTGCGCGGCATTTTCACGATACGGCGCGCCGAACTACATTGGTTTTACCAAGAAGGCGCCTCGTGGCTTTTCCCGGATTACTGGGAAGATTACCTCGCGCCGATTCCCGTCGGCGAGCACGGCGACCTGATCGCGGCCTATCATCGTCGCCTCACCGGCAACGACCCGGTCGCCCAGCTTCGGGCGGCACACGCCTGGACGCAATGGGAGGGCCGTACGATTACGCTGCGCCCCAGCCCCGAGCACGAAGATGCGCACGCGGCGGACGCTGCGGCATTGGCGTTCGCCCGCATCGAGAACCACTATTTCATCAACCACGGCTTCATGGAAGAAGGCCAGCTGCTGCGCAATGCCTACAAGCTGCACGGCATCCCGGGGGTAATCGTGCAGGGCCGCTATGATGCCTGCACGCCCGCGCGCACGGCGTGGGACCTGCACCGGGCATGGCCGCAGGCTGAATTCCATCTCGTCGCGGACGCTGGCCATGCTTTCGACGAACCGGGCATCCTGCGCCAGCTGCTGGCCGCTACCGACAAGTTCGCTGCCTTGCCGGCGTGCGCGTCCTGATACGTCTTCCAACAATTGTTCACGGTTGCCCACCCTAATCGGTAATCGTTTGTCGCCATAATGGTCAACGCCCGGCGCCGACGGCGCCAGGCAGGGCGGCCCGCCCTCCGATAAACGCACGAACAAGGAAGAACCATGGGTCTACTCAGCTTTATCAAGGAAGCAGGCGAGAAACTCTTCGGCGGCGACGAAGCCAAGGCTGCAAGTGCTGAAGAACTGCGCAAGGAACTGGACAAGCACAAGCTCAATGCCGATGGGCTGGACATCAAGGTGGACGGCGACAAGGTGACGGTTTCCGGCCAGGCCAAGTCCACGGAAGACGCAGAGAAAATCTCGCTGGCGCTGGGCAATACGGTAGGCGTGGCTAGCGTCGACAACCAGCTCAATGTGGCCCAACCGGCGCCGGAAGCCAAAATGTACACGGTGCAGAAAGGCGATACCTTATGGAAGATTGCCGAAGAGCAATACGGCAAGGGCAATGGCGGCAAATACAACCGGATCTTTGAAGCCAACAAACCCATGCTGTCCGATCCAGACAAGATCTACCCGGGCCAGGTGCTGCGCATTCCGCCTATGGCCGGTTGAATGATGCAACCGTCATGATGAAGGGGCCTGGAGAGCAGGCCCCTTTATTGTGCAGCTTGGGATAGCGCCGTGCTCGTATACACTGCCTGAGCCGACAAGCCGGGCAAAAGGCGACACGCTATGGGCGCTGAAACACTTTTGCCCCGACTACAAAAAAGCCACCGGGGGAAGCTCGCGCCCGCGAATGTACGCTGGCATTAAAAATGCGTGGCACATCAAGGCTTGGCAGATGTTTCGTGGCAAATATCGCGTGGCGGATATCTCTTGGCGACATACCTGTTGCCGACGCCTTGACTCTACCGCTTCATGCCACCAAAACCGCCCAGCTTGCCCAGGCCTTTCATGCCGCCCATGGCCCGCATCATCTTGGCCATGCCGCCCTTTTTCATCTGCTTCATCATGCCCTGCATCTGGTCAAACTGCGACAGCAGGCGGTTGACTTCTTGCACGGGCACGCCCGCACCGGCTGCGATGCGGCGCTTGCGCGAAGCCTTGAGCAACTCAGGCTTGGCGCGCTCGGTGGGCGTCATGGAATTCAGGATGCCTTCTTGGCGGCGCAGCTGCTTTTCGGCCTGGCCACTTTGCAGCTGGCCCGCCGCAGCGGCAAACTGGGCCGGCAGCTTTTCGAGCAGCGACCCCATATCGCCCATTTTGCGCACCTGCGCCAACTGATCGCGAAAATCGTTGAGATCGAACTTGTTGCCGGATTTGATCTTGGCTGCAAGCTTTTCGGCTTCGGCAATGTCGATATTCTTTTGTGCCTGCTCCACCAGCGACACGATGTCGCCCATGCCCAGCACGCGCTGCGCCATGCGCTCGGGGTGGAAGGGCTCAAGGCCGTCCATTTTTTCGGATACGCCCACAAACTTGAGTGGCTTACCCGTAACATGGCGCACAGACAGCGCCGCACCGCCGCGTGCATCGCCATCGAGCTTGGTAAGCACCACCCCCGTCAGCGGCAGCGCGTCGGCAAAAGCGCGCGCGACGTTGACGGCGTCTTGCCCCTGCATGGCATCCACGACAAACAGCGTTTCGACCGGGTTGAGCAAATCGTACAGTGCGCGGATTTCGCGCATCATGGCCTCGTCGATACCCAAGCGGCCGGCAGTATCAACAATCAGCACATCGTAATGCTGGATGCGGGCGTGCTCGTAGGCACGGCGGGCGATATCTTCAGGCTTTTGCGAAGGGTCGGAGGGCAGGAAATCCGCCTTCACCTGCTCGGCCACCGTCTTCAACTGCTCGATCGCGGCCGGGCGGTAGACGTCGGCGCTGACCACCAGCACCTTCTTGCGGCCCGTTTTGCGGCCGTTATGCGTATGGTGGCCCTCGATGAGCCACTTGGCCAGCTTGGCCGTGGTGGTGGTTTTGCCCGCGCCCTGCAGGCCTGCCATAAGAATAACCGCCGGCGGCTGCGAGGCCAGCGACAGTTCGGACGCCTCGGTGCCCAGATCGCCGCCCATGAGGCCGGTGAGCTCTTTGTGCACCACCCCCACCAGCGCCTGGCCGGGGTTGAGGCTGCCCACGACGTCCTGGCCCAGCGCGCGCTCTTTGACGCGGGCGACGAATTCGCGCACCACAGGCAGGGCGACGTCGGCCTCGAGCAGGGCCATGCGCACTTCGCGCAGCATGTCTTGCGTATTGGCCTCGGTGAGGCGGGCCTGGCCGCGCATGGTCTTGACGACACGCGACAGGCGCTGAGTGAGATTGTCGAGCATAGAAGTTGTTTCGCTTACACTGATGTCTGTCGTCTGGAATCCGGACTAAAATACCCCGGCCCGGGGCCACGCCCCCGGCCACGCAACCAGAACCCAAAGGACTATGTCTGCAGGCATTGTATTTCACTTGCTGGCCGCGCTGGCATACGCCATCCTCGCAGTCGCCCTGTGGCGCCCGCTGGCCCGCTCGCAAACCGGCGGCGAAGTCAGGGCGGGCACGATAAGGCGGGTATGCCTGGGCGGCGCCATCGTGCTGCATGGCATCGGCGTTATACAGTCGGTTACCCCCAACCACGGCCTGTTTCTGGGCTGGGCGCTGGCGCTGTCGGCAGCCGTCTGGCTGGGGCTGCTGGTTTTCTGGCTAGAAAGCCTGGTCATGCGCATCGACGGCCTGCTGCTCATTCTACTCCCCGCCGCCACCTTTGCCGCGATCATCGCCGGCCTCTTCCCGGGCGGGCACGCGGTCGACCATGCCAATAACGAGCTGCTGCGCATGCATCTGCTGATCGCACTGATCGCCTATGGCCTCATTACCGTGGCCGCGCTGCAGTCCATGCTCATGGCCGCCCTCGACCGCCAGCTACACCGCCCCGTACTGCCAGACGAATCCCGCAGCATCATAGACCGCGCGCTGGATTCCATGCCGCCGCTGCTGCTGCAAGAGGTGCTGCTATTCCGGCTGATCTGGATCGGCTTCGCGATCCTCACGCTCACCATCGTCACCGGCACTGCAGTGTCGATGCGCATTTCGGGCGTGTTCCTGCCCATGGATCATAAAACGGTGTTCACGCTGCTGTCGTGGCTCACCTTCGCGGGCCTGCTGGCGGGCCGCCACCTGCGCGGCTGGCGCGGCCGTATTGCGCTGCGCTGGACACTGGCCGGCTTTGCCTTTCTGCTGCTGTCCTATACCGGCAGCCGCTTCGTGATCGACGTCATCCTACATCGCAGCTGATACACATGGGTAAAGTACTTTTCTGGGTTGTCCTTATCATTGGCATCATGCTGCTCGTCCGCATCATTGCCCATAACAAAGCCCGCAGCGCCGCCAATGCCGCGCCTCGCCCCGCCCCCAAGGCAGGCCCCAGCGAAACCATGGTGCGCTGCGAGCATTGCGGCATCCACCTACCGCGTTCCGAAGCGGTACTGATTGGCGGGCACACATGGTGCAGCCAGGAACACGCCCGGCTGGGCGCACGCAAGTGACGGCGGTGCAAAACCAGCCCCTCATCGATACCCAACGCCTGCCGGCAACAACTGCGGCACGCGGCGCAGGCATATACAGCAAGGCCTGCATCCTATCCGCCCGCGGGGCGCCACAATGAGCCCCCTGGCGCTAGACCGGCACGGTTGGCTCAAACCCCAGGCGGGCGTCACACTAGAGCGCTCGCCCAATCACGATGCCCGCCCCGGCGACGAAGCGCCTTACCTGCTGGTGATCCACCACATCAGCCTGCCCCCCGATCAGTTCGGCGGCCCCGAAGTGGCCGACCTATTCATGAACCGGCTCGACACCACCCGCCACCCCTGGCTGGCGCTAGTGCGGGGGCTGCACGTATCGGCCCATTTCTTCATCCGCCGCGACGGCAGCGTGATCCAGTTCGTGCCCACCCTGCTGCGTGCCTGGCACGCGGGCGTATCGTCCTTCGAAGGGCGCGAGCGCTGCAATGACTTTTCCATCGGCATCGAGCTTGAAGGCACGGGCAGCGTGCCCTACGCCGATGCCCAGTACAGCACACTGGCCACCCTGAACAATACGCTACGGGCGCGTCACCCCCTGCGAGCCGTGCGCGGCCACGAACACATCGCACCCGGGCGCAAAACAGACCCAGGCCCGAGCTTTGACTGGCGACGGTTTGGCAATGAAACAGGGTGGTCATTACGGCTGATGCCGGGGCGCTGAGACGGCCTGTTTCAGCTCGAACATAAGTTTTCATTGTAAAGGCGCGCCAGCGGCGCTAAAAGTAAAGCTTGCATTACGTCGTGCGCTAAAGCGGTAGCCCCACGCGGGTCCGCCGGCGCAATATCCTTCCGCCTGAACGCCCCCATCCTCAGGTGCCAGGTTCGCTATGACAGTGCACATCATCGGAGGCACATCATGTCAACCGCACAAGCGAATCACGTCAACGCCCTCAAATCACGTTTTCAAGGAACCATCTTCCTTCCGGGGGACGCCGGATACGACAGCGCCCGAGCGATCTGGAACGCAATGATCGACAAGCGCCCCGCCATCATTGCGCGTTGCGCCAATAGCGACGATATCGTCCAAGCCATCCGCTTTGCCACAGACAATCAACTCGTTGTCGCCGTGCGGGGAGGCGGCCACAATATTGCGGGCAGCGCCTTGTGCGACGATGGAATCGTCATCGACCTGTCCGGCATGAGAGCCGTTGTTGTTGATCGCGCCGCACGCCGCGCCACGGTCGAGGGCGGCGCAACACTTGCGGACATGGACGCGGCCACCCAAGCCCATGGCCTTGCAACCCCGCTTGGGATCAACTCCACGACCGGTGTAGCGGGCCTGACACTGGGCGGCGGCTTCGGATGGCTCAGCAGAAAACTGGGTATGACGGTGGATAACCTACTCTCGGCGGACATCGTCACCGCCGGCGGCGAAACCCTGCATGTCGACGACAACAGCCACCCCGATCTGTTCTGGGCCATACGCGGCGGCGGGGGCAACTTCGGCGTTGTCCACCGGTTCGAGTTTCAACTGCATCCGGTCGGGCCAGACCTGGTGAGCGGCGTGATCGTGTTTCCCTTCGACGACGCAAAAGCGCTGCTGCGCAGCTACCGTGACTACAACGCCACCGCACCGGACGAAATGGTTGTCTGGACGGTACTACGCAAAGCACCTCCGCTGCCGTTCTTGCCTGAATCCGTGCACGGCACCGAAGTCGTCATCCTGGCGCTCATCTATGTCGGCAAGCCCGAAGACGGTATTGCCATGGTAGAACCCCTGCGCAAGCTCGGCACCCCGCTAGGCGAACATATCGGTGTACAGCCCTATACCGCGTGGCAAAAAGCGTTCGACCCGCTGCTGACGCCTGGCGCTCGCAATTACTGGAAATCGCACAACTTCACGGATCTGCCCGATGCCTTGCTCGATGAGGCCATCGCCGCAATCCGCACGCTGCCCACGCCGCAATGCGAGATCTTCTTCGGCGCCATCGGCGGAGCCACCACCCGGCCCACCTCCGACGCAACAGCCTATCCGCACCGTGACGCCCGGTACGTCATGAACGTACACGGCCGATGGGACAACCCTGGCGACGATGAAGAAGTCGTTACCTGGGCGCGGGATTACTTCAAGGCAAGCGCACCCTTCGCCAGCGGCGGCGTCTATGTAAACTTCTTGACCGCGGAAGAAAGCGGCCGCATCAACGCCGCATACGGCGCAAATTACCCACGGCTGGCCAGCATCAAGCAGCGGTACGACCCGGGTAACCTGTTTCGTACCAATCAAAACATCCAACCTGCATAATCAAACGCCTTGGCGCGAAAGCGCCCGCCTATCACCGGGCCAGGCCCGCAAGCGCCCATAGCCCACGCACCGCCCATCATTAAGCCTCGTAGAAACGAAAAAATGCCGCTCCCAAAAAGGAGCGGCATTTTTGTCGCCTTTATGGCCCGGAGTGCGCTGCTGCGCCAAGCCGATGGACTAATACCGGCTTGGGGCGGTTACGCCAGCTTCAGCAGCAGACTGTTCATCCGCTTTACAAACCCGGCCGGGTCCGCCAAGTGCGCGCCCTCGGCCAGCATCGCTTGGTCTAGCAGCAGCTGCGCCCAGATATCGAAGTCGCCATTCGTCTGGGCGAGCACACGTTCAACCAGCGCGTGCTCGGGGTTGATTTCCAGGATGGGCTTGACGTCGGGCGCCTGCTGGCCGGCCGCCTGCAGCATGCGCATCAGATGAGGGCTGAGTTCGTTTTCATCCACCACCACACAAGCTGGCGAATCCACCAGCCGCGACGTCGTACGCACGTCTTTCACCTTATCACCCAACGACGTCTTCAGACGCTCGACCAGCGGCTTGAAGTTCTCGGCTACCTCAGCCTGATGCTTCTTCTCTTCCTCGTCCGCCAGCTTGTCCAAGTCCAGGCCGCCCTTGGCGATCGACGCCAGCGCCTTGTCCTCGAAATCGCGCAGGTAGGACAGCATCCACTCATCCACCCGATCCGACAGCAGCAACACCTCGATGCCTTTTTTGCGGAAAATCTCCAGATGTGGACTGTTGGCCGCCGCCTCGTATGTATCGGCGCTGACGTAATAAATCTTGTCCTGCCCCTCCTTCATACGCGCCACATAATCGGCCAGCGACACATTTTGTGCAGCGCCCTCGCCAGACGTAGAGGCAAAACGCAGCAGCTTGGCAATACGCTCTTTATTGACCGAATCCTCGCCCACACCTTCTTTCAACACTTGGCCAAACTGCGTCCAAAACAGCGCATAATCTTCGGGCTTGTTTTCGGCCAGATCTTCCAGCAGGCCCAGGATGCGCTTGGCGGAACCCTCGCGGATTACCCGCACATCACGGCTTTCTTGCAGGATTTCACGCGACACGTTCAGCGGCAGATCGGCCGAATCAATCACCCCACGTACAAAACGCAAATACATAGGCAAAAGCTGTTCAGCGTCTTCCATAATAAACACGCGCTTCACATACAGCTTCACCCCGCGGCGGCCTTCGCGGTCCCACAAATCCATCGGCGCATGGCGGGGGATGAACAACAGCTGCGTATATTCGCTGCGGCCTTCTACCCGGTTGTGCGTCCAGGCCAGCGGATTGTCATAATCGTGGGCAATATGCTTGTAGAACTCCTGATATTGCTCGTCATCAATATCCGCCTTGGTGCGCGTCCATAGCGCATTGGCCTGGTTTACTGTTTCCCACTCGTTCGTTTTCACCTGCTCCGACTTTTCGCTGTCCCACTCTTCCTTCTGCATCTGGATAGGCAGCGAAATGTGGTCGGAATAGCGGCGCAGAATCTCGCGCAAGCGCCAGCCATTCAGGAAATCATCCTCGCCTTCCCGCAGGTACAGCGTCACCGATGTCCCGCGATCGGCTTTTTCTACCGTTGTAATCGAAAACTCGCCCTCGCCGTCTGATTCCCACAGAATCGCCTCATTGTCGTTCGCACCTGCGCGACGGCTGAGCACCGACACCTTGCCGGCCACGATAAAAGACGAATAGAAGCCGACACCAAACTGGCCGATCAACTGCGCATCCTTCTGCTTATCGCCCGTCAGTTGAGCGAAAAACTCCTTCGTCCCCGAGCGCGCAATCGTGCCCAGATTGGTAATCGCCTCTTCGCGCGACATACCGATGCCGTTATCCGACACCGTCACTGTGCGCAAAGCCTTGTCATATTCGACACGAATACGCAGCTCACCGTCGCCCTGATACAGCTCGGGCTTGTCAATGGCTTCAAAACGCAGCTTGTCGCAGGCATCTGACGCATTCGACACCAACTCGCGCAAGAAAATCTCTTTATTGCTGTAAAGCGAGTGGATCATCAGGTGCAGCAGTTGCTTTACCTCGGCCTGGAAACCGAGTGTTTGCGACGTGGCATGGGTATCTGTTTGAGTCATGTGGAAATCCGTTCTGTGCGATACAAAGAAAATGCAGCGGCCTGGTTGCTAACAGGCCGAACGCCGTCGCGGCAGCAGGACCCGACGGGATTGTCCACTTATATGGGGTGCGCCCAGCCGGTTTTCAAGGCCAGAAAAAACCCCGGCACATAAACAGTAACAATTGGGCGGCAAAGTGACGGTTTTCAGCAGTCAAACCTGCCGCAAAAACAGGCCGTCGATACATCAAGTAACCATAAATTGTTGCGAAATACGATACGGTATGCAAAACAGTTGAGAAATCACAATCAACAGATAACAGTTAAGAAAAAACAGTAAATGTCCACAGAGACAAGCTGCGGCACATAATGCGGCACATAACGCGGCACATGAATAAGAACGCATTTCCTTGTAATCATTTATTGAGTGCAAAGGAGCACGCCATGCAGGCAGAATCGCTGTATAAGGTGTTGAAAGCTGTCGGGGGGGTGGTACTGTTGCTGATGGTTATCGCCATTGGTTATGCAGCCATCATAGGCATCAGCTACTGGTCTGGTATCGGCGTTTAGGGAGAACGGCCATGAACAAACGCCAGACCCGCAGTTTCGCCATTATTTCCACTGCAATTGCCACGGTCGTGTTTCTGGGCCTGACGGTAGACAGCCACCGCCAGTTTCCCAAACTGACCAACACCGAGGCCATCACCGCCGAGGTTGCCCGCGGCCAAAACGTGTGGCACCAGTACAACTGCATCAACTGCCATACCATCTTGGGCGAAGGCGCCTATTTCGCGCCCGACCTCACCAAAATCACCCAGCATCGCGGCGTGCCCTACCTCACTGCTTTCCTGAAAGACCCCTCCCAGTTCTACGACGAGCAAAAGCACCGCCGACTGATGCCCACCCTGGGTATGACCGATGGCGAGATCAGCGACGTTATCGCCTTCATGGACTGGGTCAGCAAAATCGACAACCAGGGCTGGCCGCCGCGGCCCATTCTGGTAACGGGCGGTTCCATCCCCGGCACCGACCTGACGCTGGCCCAGCAAAAGCAAGAAGGCGAAGCAACGCAGCCAGGCGCCCTGCCTCCCGGCGCGCGGCCAGTCACTGCAGAGAACGCACCCATCGCGCGCGGCGAGGCACTGTTCAAGACCGCCGTACCGACCTGTTCGGCCTGTCACTCGATGGCGCCTGGCGTCAACCTGGCCGGCCCATCGCTGGCCGGCCTGCGCCAGCGGGCCGAGCAAATCATTGCGTCGCCTGACTACAAAGGCAAGGCCAAAACGGTCGAGGCGTTCATCCACGAATCTATCGTCGAACCAAGCGCCTACCTGCATCCAGGCGCCATGTACTCGGCCAACGGCATCTCGTTCATGCCGCCTTCGTACGGCAAGGACTTGAAGCCCGAACAGATCGACGACTTGGTCGCCTACCTGCACTCGTTCAAATAAACCAGGGCCGGCCCGAGCGACCATGCCGCCCGGCCAGGCAGATACATCACGCTGCACAAGCAGCTATCCGCCACACAGGGAACCGCCATGCGATACAAATCTCAGTCAGTCACCTACTGGTATTTTGCCCTAGCCCTGATCCTGTTCGGCCTGCAACTCGTCTTCGGCCTGCTGTCGGCAGCCAAGTACCTGGGGCCCGACCCTCTGCTCAACCTGATGCCGTTCGACGTCACCAAGACCGTGCACACCAACCTGCTGATCGTCTGGGTGCTGACCGGCTTCATGGGCGCCACCTACTGGATCGTGGCCGACGAGTCGCGCACCGAGCTGTACAGCGTCCGGCTGGCCTATATCCAGCTGATTCTATGGGCCATCATGGGCGTGACCGCCGTCGGCAGCTACTTCCTGGGCCTGGGCACCGGCAACAAACTGCTGGAGCAACCCCTGCCCAATAAACTGCTCATCGTCGTCTGTATGCTTATTTTTCTCTACAACATAGGCATGACGATCAAACGATCGGGACGCTTCACCACCACCGAAGGTGTGTTGCTGCTGGGCCTGGCCAGCTCCGCCGTACTGTATGTGCCGGCCCTGCTGCATTATGAAAACTACGTCGTGTCCATTTATTACCGGTGGTGGACAGTGCACCTGTGGGTGGAAGGTGTTTGGGAAATGATCCAGGGCTCCTTCCTGGCCTACCTGCTCATCCGCCTCTCGGGCGCAGACCGCGAAGTGCTGGAGAAGTGGCTGTACGTGATCGTGGGGCTGGTGTTCATCGCCGGCATCCTGGGCACCGCACACCATTATTACTGGGTGGGCGTGCCCGCGTACTGGCTGCCCATTGGCGGCTTCTTCAGCGCGCTGGAACCGGTGGCGCTGGTCGGCATGGCCATGTACGCCTACTTTGCCATGCGCCGTGCTGGTGTGCAGCACCCCAACCTGCTGGCCCTGCACTGGACCATAGGCAGCGCCCTGTTCACCCTGTTCGGCGCCGGCCTGCTGGGCCTGGCCCACACCTTCCCCGACATCAACAAATGGACGCACGGCACGCTGATCACCGCCATGCACGGGCATGCCGCCTTTTACGGCGCCTATGCCATGATTGTGCTGGCCGTCATCACCTACGCCCTGCCCAGCATCACCACCGGGCGGCGCGAGCAGGGCACAGCACTGGGCCTGTGGTCCTTCTGGCTGCAGATCGCAGGCATGTTCGGCATGACGCTGTCGTTCGCCACCGCCGGCATCGGGCAGGTATACCTGGAGCGCGTGCTGGGCATCGGTTACCTGGACGTGCAACTGAAGATACAAGTGCACTTCCTGATGCTGGTCGCCACGGCCTCACTGTTTGCCATCGGGGTGCTGCTGTTCATCTTCGACTTCTTCCGCTACCCGCCACGCGTGGTCCCGCTGACTGACGATGAAATCGATGCGAACGATCGCGCGGCAGCCGCTTCCGCCCGCAAGGCGCGGCTTGCAAACCAGCAGCCGGGATAAGGCATGGCCGACGCATTGAATGCCGTGATCAACACCGCAACCCGCCCGGCGCCCTTCTATCTGCCAGGCGGCGACGAAGTGGAACTGTTCGAGCAGTGCCATCGCAACCGCCTGGCCGTGATGCTCAAGGGCCCAACCGGCTGCGGCAAGACGCGCTTCGTGGAGCACATGGCCTGGAAACTGGGCCGCCCGCTGATCACGATAGCCTGCCACGACGACCTGAGCGCCAGCGACCTGATCGGCCGCTACCTCATCCGCCACGACGGCACCTTATGGCAGGATGGCCCGCTGACCACCGCCGTGCGCATGGGCGCCATCTGCTACCTGGATGAAGTGGTGGAGGCGCGGCAAGACACCATCGTCGTGCTGCACCCGCTTACCGATTACCGCCGCACACTCACCATCGACAAGACCGGCGAAACCATCGAGGCCGCCCCCGGCTTCCAGATGGTGATCTCGTACAACCCCGGCTACCAGCGCATGCTGAAAGACCTAAAGCCCAGCACGCGTCAACGCTTTGTGGCGCTGGACTTCGGCTTCCCTACGCCCGAGCGCGAGGCCGACATCCTTGTTCGCGAGACCGGCCTGCCCGCCGCCGACGCGCGCGGGCTGGTAGCGCTGGCCGGCAAGCTGCGCGGCCTGCAAGACCGCGGCCTGGCCGAAGCGCCCAGCACGCGCTTGCTGGTTGCCACCGCGCAATTGATTTTGCATGGCATCCCCATCAAGCGTGCCTGCCAGACGGCACTGGTGTCACCGCTGTCGGACGACCCCACGCTGCTGGATGCGATGAACGATCTGATTGATTTGACGTTCCGGTGAGTTGACCATCCCTTGATCCGCAACCATGCGCCATGGCTGAAGCTGAAGACGTACTCCATGACCTTGCCCGGCACGCCACGGTTTACGCGCGCTCTGCGTGGCAGCGCCATCGCGGGCCGCGGAAAGGACCGCCGGTACTGGCTCTGGCCGATGTGGCGCCCCGGCTCGATTTGCTGATGACCGCCATGTATGGACAAGCCATGCCCATGCGGATCGCCCAGCCGCCCGCCCTGCCCACCGCGCTGAGTCGCTTGTTTCGTCGTCATGATGTGCGGCAGATTCCGCGCCCCGTCCCTGCGACGGACGGGCACTCAATCTGGTTGCCCGCCGAGATTACGCTGGAGGATCAGCCCGACGCGCCCGCTACCGGGTTCGCGCGGTATCGACTGCTGGCCTTGCTTCAAGCCACCCGCGCTCGACGCGGCAGCGCTGTTGTTGCTGCGCAGATCGACTGCCCGATTACGCGCGCGCTATATCTGCTATTCGAGGCCGAGGCTTGCGATCACGAACTCGTCAACACATTGCCTGGGTTATGTGATGCGGTGGGCGATCTGCGACGGGAAGCCTTGGCCAGGCGGCCGGCCGTCGCTGCGTTGCCGACAGCGGTACGTTGTATTGAGGAACTGGCGCAGGAGATACTGCGGTCTACGGTACCGGGCGGAGGTGGCGAGGCAGTGACGTCGACAGATCGGCGTTCTGGTCCATGGCCAGCCACCCGGCGCGGGTACGCGACGCCACGCGATAGCCTCAGTGCCGCGCGGCACATCGCAACACAACGGGCGACCACGCCCGGCCCCCACATCCACGCCCTGTTTCTTGACGCCTGGACCGGCGATTTGCTGCAGCCCCCCGCGACAGGCGATATCGCCGCCCTCGAGGCCGCAGCAGCCGAACATGCCCGCGGCCATACACCCCGCAGCGCCCGCCTGCCGCGCCGCCCCCGCGAGCGCCAAGCCCGCGAAGACGAAGACCAGCAAAAACAGGGCGCTTGGATGATACAGACCGGCGAGCCCCTGGAAAAAGCCGAAGACCCCTTCGGCATGCAGCGCCCCATCGACCGCGACCAAGACACCAGCGCCGACGAATACGCCGACGCCCTGTCCGAACTCGCCGAAGCCCGCCTGGTGGCGGATGCCCGACAAGCCAAAGAAGTACTTCTGTCCGACGACCCGCCCAACCGCCAGAGCCTCGCCCGCCTGACAACGCCCGCCCCCCAGGCCGCCACCCTGACCTATCCCGAGTGGGACTACCGCATCGAAGGGTACCGCCACCCCGGCGCCACCGTGCATCTGATCGACGCCCCCGAAGGCGCCCAATCGTGGCTGGACGCCACCCTGGCCCGCCACCACAGCCTGCTTCACGCCATACGCGGTCGCTTCGATATGCTGCGCGGCCAGCGGCAATGGCTGCGCCGCCAGAGCGACGGCGACGAGATTGACCTGGACGCCTACATCGAAGGCCGCGCCGACGCCCACGCCGGCCTGCCCATACCCCAAGGCCTCTACCGCGTCCAGCGCCGCCAGGCCCGCGACCTCACCATCATGCTGCTCGTCGACAACAGCGGATCCACTGATGCATGGCTGAGCGGCCGGCAACGCATCATCGACATCGAGCGCGAAGCCCTGCTGCTCGTCGCCATCGCCCTGCAACACCTGGGCGACCCCTACGCCATCCACACCTTCTCGGGCGAAGGCCCCCAGGGCGTCACCGCCAGCGCCCTCAAGCATTTCAACGAACCCTACAGCCCCCAGGTCGGCCTGCGCATCGCCGGCATCGAACCCCAGCACTACACCCGCACCGGCGCCGCCCTGCGCCACGCCACCGCCCTGCTCATGCGCCAGCCCGCGCAGCACCGCCTGCTCATCCTGCTGTCCGACGGCAAACCCAACGACGCCGACCACTACGAAGGGCGCTACGGCATTGCCGACACGCGACGCGCCGTCGAAGAAGCCCGGGCGCAGGGGATCTTTCCGTTCTGCTTGACGATAGACCGGCAGGCCGCCCGCTACCTGCCGCACCTGTTCGGACCCGGGCAATATGCACTGCTTGGGGCACCGCACGAACTGCCTCGTGTCCTGCTGGAGTGGATGCGGCGGCTGGTGTGTGTATAATTGCTTCCTTCCTGCCAGTCTCGCGCTCGCGAGACCTGCCTGCCCGGGTGGTGAAATTGGTAGACGCAGGGGACTCAAAATCCCCCGCCGCAAGGCGTGCCGGTTCGATTCCGGCCCCGGGCACCACTCTGAAAACACTGATAAATACAAGACTTTAGAGCGGTTTCAGTTCCAACCCCAAGACTGGGGGATTTTCCAAGTTTGCGAGCCAGGTACAGTTTCGGTACAGTGGTGAAGCGCCGAGTGTACATTTCGGAACTTTGACTCGCATGGCAACCATCGTTAAGACCCCATCTGGCACCTGGAAAGCCGTCATTCGAAAGACGGGCTGGCCGACTGCGTCCAAGACATTTCGCACCAAGCGTGATGCTGAGGACTGGGCGCGGCGTACCGAAGATGAGATGGTGCGCGGAGTGTACATACAGCGAGCGCCAGGGGAGCGGATGACGGTAGAGGCGGCGCTGAAGCGTTACCTCCGGGAAGTGACGCCGACTAAGCGGGAATCTACGCGCATCTCGGAGCACAAGAAAGCGCAGCCGCTGCTGCGACATTTGGGGAAGTATTCGCTGGCTGCTTTGAGCGCCGATATCGTAGCGCAGTACCGTGACACTCGGTTGGCTGGCAACCCGGATGAGAATGGCAAGCTGGTTCCGCGCAGCAACAACACTGTTCGGCTGGAGCTGGCACTGCTCAGCCACCTGTTCACTGTCGCTATCAAGGAATGGGGTATGGGGTTGCCTTTCAATCCCGTTTCTCAAATTCGCCGGCCCGCCCCTGGCGCTGGACGGAATCGTCGGTTGACTCCAGCGGAAAACAAATGCCTGCTGGCCGCCGTGGATGCTTATTCGAATCCGATGTTCAGCTGGATTGTTCGGATTGCGCTAGAAACGGGCATGCGGCTGTCGGAGATAGCTGGGCTGAGGCTTAGCCAGGTTGATTTGCAGAAGCGCGTTGTACGGCTGGATATCACGAAGAATTCCTCTCCACGGACCGTACCGCTTACGAAGGCTGCTACCGCCGCGCTCCAGGCCGCCATTTATAATCCGACTCGACCCCCAGAGACGGATTTGGTGTTCTTCGGTGAACCAGGCCGGGATGGTGTGAGACGGCCTTATCTGTTCGATAAAGCCTGGACGGACGCCAAGAAAGCAGCTGGGCTGACGGACTTCCGGTTCCATGACCTAAGGCATGAGGCGGTCAGCCGGCTAGTGGAAGCTGGGCTATCAGATCAGGAAGTGGCTGCGATAAGCGGACATAAATCTATGCAGATGCTGAAGCGGTATACGCACCTGAGAGCCGAGGATCTTGTTGGGAAACTGGATAGGCTGGGACAGTGAGCGTCCGCTATCGACCCAAAGCGGACGGTGGTTACCACTCCCTAAAACGATAATTGCCTCGTACCCAGGGGTTTGCGGCCCAAAAAAGTGGCTATCGAGAGCTCAGCCTGTGCAAGTTCGCAGGCTCTAATTTTCCCAGAGGAAACCTGCGGGAGGGAGGTGGAGTTTTATGCCTGAGTGTTTCAACAGTCCTGCGACAACAAACCCACGCTGCAAGCCGCTTTGAGGCTGAAGCATTGTGCTGTTTATCCCGCATGGTCCAGTGTTTCCCGCAAATTCGGCGGGCACATCACGTTAAGCTTGCAAGAAATAAAATGGAGGACTTGTGCCGCAAAAGATTTACTTTGATGAGTCTGGATTTACAGGCAACAATCTTCTTCATCCTGACCAGAGCTTCTTTGCATATGCCTCTGTCGCCACCGACGATCAAGAGGCAAAGGACTTTGTTGAAAGTCTCATTGCAAGGCATGGTATCCAAGCCGGTGAACTCAAAGGTAGCAAACTTCTACGTTTCAATCGTGGCCGGAAAGCAATCGATGAAATTCTTAGCCATTTCGGAAGTCGCCTGAAGCTGTCCGTTTCGGATAAAAAGTTCGCGTTGGCCTGTAAGTTTCACGAGTACATCTTTGAACCTTGCTTTTCGGACATTAATTCATTGTTCTACGGAGTAGGGTTTCATCGGTTTATAGCAAACGTTCTCTATGCCGAGTTCGTTGCACGTGGCGCAGGTGCTGATGAAATCTTCAGTGAGTTCGAGGATCTTATGAGATCAAAAGACGGGAAAAAACTTTCCAGCCTTTTCTCGTCTTCTGTGCACCCCGAAAATTCTCCGTTCATCACACAAATTCGAGAATTTGCTCAATTTCGTGCCAATGACGTTCGAGATGAATTGGAGTCCATCGGCAATGCGGGTGTAGGGAAGTGGATTCTTGATCTGACGAACACAGCGTTATTCACGCTTCTCGCGAACTGGGGAACAGAGCATGACGAGATCACTGCTGTTTGTGATCCTTCAAAACCCCTACAACATGATCAAGAACTTTTTACGACAATGATTGGTCGTAAGGATCGGGTATTCAGCGATGCATTTGGAGAAAATCATCCGATTACGTTTAATCTCTCCGGCCCAATTCAATTCGCCGACTCAAAGAAAACTCATGGAATTCAGATTGCTGACGCAGTGGCGGCAGCAGCTGTCTATGTGTTTTCAGGCGCGAAAGACGAGCAAGCAAAGCGCTGGCGTGAAATAATTGCGCGAGTCGGCCACTATGGAAGCGTCATTCCCGACCTCGACGAAGTAAATCTTAGAGGCATACGAGCACAGCGCAATGCTATACTTTTACGTGAACTGCACTCCCGAGCCAAAGCAGGAAAGAGTCTTACCGACGGAATGCCAGAGTATGTAAAGTTGATTTCCCGGCGCCTTACTTCGCATCCGATGCAGGTCTCACCGATTATTCAAGGCAGACGGCTTAGCCGCCGCTGAGTTTCATTCGTTGAGCGTCCGCTTCTGGTGGACGCCACCGCCTGCTTTTGGCCGGTCGCCGCCCTCCGACGTGCGGCAGGCGACTTCCGACCCCAAGCGGTAGGTAGCTGATTAGGAAGGCAGACCTTTATGAAACACCCAAGGTAAGCTGCGCCGGAAAGTGCGCAGCGAGTGCAAGCCGCCGACATGGGCGAGCCGCTGGTATGACTCTTGTTGGCGTCCCCTTGACTGACCAGTTAGGCCAGGGGATATATAACACGGCGGTTAAGTTAACCACTGTGTTGCCCCTACTGTGTTAAGCCGGCCGTCGCGCTGCGGACGCCATGGATGCGCCGTGTTTTCGCACATACTCAATTTGTGCAGGATCCTCAACCGCCAGAACACCGTCGAACAGATACTCCCATTTACCGTTTCCAGGTATTCTCTCGATGCCTCGCCAGTACCGACGGCCGTCTTCAATGTCGTTCGAATCGTGGAAACCGTCAAACCATGCCGCATCCACCTTCGTGATTCTCAACGTGACCATGGGACGCACGCGGAGTATGTAGACATTCCGTCCAAGCATGGTTCGGAGCATCGCTTCTCCTTCCTCCGACCGCTCGGCCAAGTACAAGCACGAGAGCCGGCTTACGGCGCTAGGCATCACCTCACGCCTGACTTTCTCAAAGACGAGTTCAACGTCGGAGCTTCGGAGGGCATCTTGCTTCGTTATATCTGACATGAGCTCGACTTCGTTGGAGCCGTTTGCAAGCTCCATCCCTTGGCGCAAGATACCAGCTCGCACAATCTCACCTGCAGCTCTGGGGGTCACAGCGCTTGGCGGGTGTAATCCCGCCGCGAGATCTTCGATGGGGACATCGTCGATGAATCGGTGAGCTTCTCCAACGCCGCTATCTAAAGCTGCCAAGGCATTCGGAGACATAAGGTGGCCACTCAATGCCAAGTTATGGCAAGGGAACCAATTCCCGAGGTCAATGGCGTGGATAAACTCCATGAAATCCTAACAGTTATTAAACGGACTTGCTGTGTCTGCATATGAATTGATACCGATGTCGTCATTCTGCCGCCAGAATCTTCAGTGGGGCAAGCAAGGCGGCTCGAATGTCCGCAATTGGGACAACTTTGAATGACTGGTTATGGCCGAAAGCGGCTATTATGAGTTCAGTTGAGGCTTGAACAGACAGCGTATGTCAGATCAAGCCTCTGTTAATAAAATTTATCCATTAGGTATTTCAAATTATCTAATAACCATTTTTAGGGAAAATACGAATATTTCCTATTTCAGCAGATGGAATATCTATCCATTCACTAAAAACATCAAAGCCAAAAAAATCCTCTAAATCGAAACTTATATTCGAATTCCCAATAACGCGATCATTTTTATCATACACAACAATCTTTATGGAAAAGTCGTCCTTTACGCTGCCTTCTTTGACAGCTTGAAGCTCCCCCCGCACGCTGAGAGTCATATATTCGAAATCATCATCTCGGTCCAAAAAGGCTGAGATACCCGTTAGCGAAACCCCTGTTTTTTCTTCAAAAGCAGGCATGCGCTCCACTAGTAAAGTCAAATCGCTCGTACCCATTAATCCATCCTCAACAGTTAAAAAAACAAGTCCCTAAATCTCTATGTAGTGCCGTCAAAACGTGATGCGATATTTCTAAAATATAGGAATTCTCCGCTAAGACGACTAACTCAATTCAAAGTACAGCGCTGCCAGCTGATACCGGCCCCGACCTATTACTTCGGCCTATTGAGACACCCATGGGAACAATCGCACCCATACGCATACGGCTCCTAGACTCAACGCTCCGACCTCTTGCTCTTAGGCAGCATGCGGACGTAAGGAAGAAACGTCGGCATCTGAGGCATGGGCTCGGACTTCGCTCTGAGCCTTGTCCATTCACCGCGAAACCTAGCCAACAAATGGCCTACCTGACGACGCACAAGACGAAAGCCCGGTGCACGGCTCATGTCAGAGATCAGCTTCTCAGCTCTGGCTCGATCGCACCTACCCGGCGCGGCTGAACAAATACGGCGGATCTGCTCATGCCATCGTGACACCGTGGCGCGGGTCATCTGCCATGACCACCCTACCCCATCGTGCACAAGCTCATAGCCATCCAACTCCAGGCGTTTTGACCGAGCGGCGCCTTCTGGCTGCAATGGGATGAGCCGTTCCGCCTCCACGACACGACCTTTGCCCTCAGACACCAGCAGCACCCACCAAAATGGAGCCTTGCCTTCGATTGCAGTCGGCCGTTCGTATACCCAGAAATCAACCGTAGCGACGCCTGCACGGCGTCGCTTGCTCTTGGTACCTGGCTTTAGATCGGTCTCGTACCGATCTTGCATCTTGCGCATAAATCGCTCGGCTGTTGTCTCATCATCAAGCTCTCCCGACACGTATCGAGTGACCGTTCCACGGGCTGCAGCAAGCTGGATTCTCTGCATCAAATACGCTTTGCGATTCAATCTCATAAAGCATCCTTACTGGTTTTATAGGGCTATTTGTCCGTCTTAGCCGATTCGAAAAAACACATACATTCAATGCAATAAATAAAGGTTCCACAACCTTGCGACTTTGTGAGATCTCACAAAGACTCACTCTTGCTACCGCGCAGAAATCGCTGCATTCTAGCCACGACGAATCGCAAAACCAGGTCGCCAACCTGGACACACACGCCAGCCATCGGCGCGTCTTGTCCGGGCTCGCCACCTGGACAAAATGCGCAAAGTCACCGACGCAGCAGGCGCCACCTGCTGCGGAACCGCTGAAGCCGCGTGCCTCTAACAGGGCTGGCGCGGCTACGAAGGGCGCTGGGGGTGGGAACCACCTCCTTCGACCCAATCCATGGCCTGCGCCGCAACGTGCAGGCCAGCAGTCTCCACGACAAGGAGGGGCGACTACGAAACGGGCCTGGGTAGGAAATGACCCAGTGACCCTGACAGTTTGGGAAAGTCGGTGAAAGCCCGACCCTCGGGGCCTAGCGAAAGTGGGCGACGAGTGCAACACCTGGAGGCTGAGGGCGTCAGTGATGGCGTCAGGCATGCGGGAGAAATCTAGGCATGCTGGCACCTATCGAAAGATGGGGCCGCTGGATAGCTCAATCAGGTAAAGGCACCGTTCAGGTGCTGTGTTGAGGCATAGGAAGGCAGGGCCGCAGTCGCGGTAAGCAAGCAGCGTTGAAGCGCATCGGCAGTACCGCATCCGTTATGGAACCTTGGGAGCGAGAAACCCTGGAAACGGGGGTAGGGTCAGAGACCTAGATAAATCCGATGTGGCCGAGCTGGCTGTCGTTCGATGCCGTAGTACTGACTGTCTAAGTAGGGAAGGTCTCGGCAGATCGTGGGGGTGGCACCCTGCGAAATTATCTGCCAAGACTGGGAGATGGCTTGAGTAGTGCCGCCGCGCGAGCGGTGGGCAGACCATGGGGGCAGACTTGCTGGATGTTCCTATCGGCGAAAGAGCCAAGCGGTAACTGGTGACTTGATAGCGTGTTTTGTGAAACCGCCCCTTGGCCGGGGCATTAACTTTGCGAGGAGGGGTTACGGCAACGAAAACCCGGTTGGCGCCGGGTGATCGAACCGATCTGAAGTTGTATTGGCTGTTCTGTAGTTCTTAGGTGTTCATTCTGAACAGTACCGGCATTCCGGTTGTTCTGTGGCATTGCCACATAGATGGTGTCTACTGACCCATCACCCAAGGCTCTGAATCGAACCGGGTTTTGAGGAGGCTTCAATTCTTGAGAGAATGGAGTCATGAGCAAGAACAACAAGTTTTCCCCT